>NZ_JBFTSM010000074.1:0-321 GCF_056400025.1 Rhizobium sp. 01L419 | reverse complement strand
CGCCGAGCGCGATCTGCTGCATGCCGAGGGCAACGGCGCGCAGGCCGGAACCGCAGAGCTGGTTGACGCTCCAGGCTGTCGCTTCCTTGGGAACGCCGGCCTTCATCGCCGCTTGGCGAGCCGGGTTCTGGCCTTCGCCAGCCTGCAGGACCTGGCCAAGGATGACCTCGTCCACCTCTTCAGGGGAGACATTTGCCCGCTCCAGCGCGCCCTTGACGGCCGCCGCCCCGAGCTCGTGAGCGGGAACTGTGYCGAAAGCACCGTTGAAGGAACCGACAGCGGTGCGCGCTGCGCTGGCGATGACGACGGAATGACGACGGA
>NZ_JBFTSM010000073.1:0-363 GCF_056400025.1 Rhizobium sp. 01L419 | reverse complement strand
CCCCAGCTTTGGGCAAAATCTGGCTGGTTGTCAGCCAGCTTCTGGGTATCGTTTTTGTCTGGGCGATGACCCGGGTCTATCAGATAGAGACTGTCCCGACCTGGTATACGGGTTACACCACGCTGAGCTTCTTCCTGACGATGGTCCTTGCTGGTCCTCTGCTGGCCGCGCTGCTGCTACGCGTCGCAAACGTGACATTCAAAGGTACTCTTGCCGCGTCTGTCAGCGTACTGGCAATTATCGTCTGCGTGGCGGTCGTCGTGTTGCAAAGCAATACGCTGGGGACGATACAGAGTTCCATCCAGCAGGCCAGCGCCCTGCTGCCAGATTATGGTTCGCTTCAGGTATGGCGCATCGCGTTGC
>NZ_JBFTSM010000072.1:0-371 GCF_056400025.1 Rhizobium sp. 01L419 | reverse complement strand
TAGGTRCCGTTCAGCGCCGTGCCGAGCGTGCCTGATGTCGCGCCGAAGCCGACCGCCGTGACCGTCTTGGTGTCGCCGGCATCCGGATCGGTATCGTTGGTCAGCACATTGCCACTGGCAACCACGCCACCCGAACCATTGGCCGCACCRCCCTTCTCGGTCGCATCACCCGCATCGGCAACCGCCGTCGGCGTCGCGTTGCCGGGCGTCGATACGGCGACGTTGAAGGTCTCGTTGGCTGAGAGGCCGCCGAGGTCGGTCGCCGTCACCCTGACGCCGTAGGTGCCGCCTGCCGTCGGTGTGCCGGAGAAGGTCCGCGTCGTGGCGTTGAAGGCCAGCCAGGCGGGCAGCGCCGTGCCGTCGGCAGCCGT
>NZ_JBFTSM010000071.1:0-382 GCF_056400025.1 Rhizobium sp. 01L419 | reverse complement strand
GCGAAGGCCAGAACCCGGCTCGCCAAGCGGCGATGAAGGCCGGCGTTCCCAAGGAAGCGACAGCCTGGAGCGTCAACCAGCTCTGCGGTTCCGGCCTGCGCGCCGTTGCCCTCGGCATGCAGCAGATCGCGCTCGGCGATGCGAAGATCATCGTCGCCGGCGGCCAGGAATCCATGTCGATGGCGCCGCATGCAGCGCATTTGCGCGGCGGCGTGAAGATGGGCGACATGAAGATGATCGACACAATGATCAAGGACGGTCTGACCGACGCCTTCTACGGCTATCATATGGGTATCACCGCAGAAAATATCGCGCGCCAGTGGCAGCTTTCACGCGACGACCAGGACCAGTTCGCAGTGAGTTCGCAGAACAAGGCGGAGGC
>NZ_JBFTSM010000070.1:0-385 GCF_056400025.1 Rhizobium sp. 01L419 | reverse complement strand
AGGCCGTCCTGCGGGTCGGCATCCTCTCCGTCCTCGGCCTCGCCGCGATCGGTCTGGGCGTGCTCGGCCTGCGTCATCGGCGCGTCGGCGCCGCCGGCGTCCTGCTGTTCGGGGTCGTCGGAGCCGTCGCGGCCCTGGGCCGTCCCGACTCCACCGGTGTCGGCGACGCACTCCCCTCTCTGATCGGAGGCCTCACCGGCTGCTTCGCCCTCTACGTACTGGCCTCGAAAGCAGCCGTGGTGACCACTCCGGCCGGCAGCGAGGACGAGCGCGAGACCGGGGTGTGGGACCGGCGCGGTTTCCTCGTAGCGGCGGGAGTGACCACCGCGACGGCGACGTCGGCAGGCGTGCTCGGGCGATTCCTGTCCGGGCGGCAGGGTCAGGG
>NZ_JBFTSM010000069.1:0-385 GCF_056400025.1 Rhizobium sp. 01L419 | reverse complement strand
GTCGAGAGGCGAGACTGTCGCATCTCTAACTGGCCCAACTGTCGCATTACTAAATAGCCCTGGAGAACCTAACCCAAGTGCATCATGCCCGTTTTGCAGGGTAGGGGATCACCTTGCTTCTTGCAAATGTGCGATAAAAACCTCGGCAGGCGTCTTGTAGCCGAGGCACCTTCGCGGCTGGTCATTCAGGTGGCGGGCAAGTTGGGTAAGATCGTGTTGTGTTATGCCTGCTAGGTCAGTATCGCCTGGCATGAAGCGACGAATACGCTTGTTGGCATTTTCCACAGCGCCTTTCTGCCACGGTGCGCTGGGATCGCAGAACCAGCTGCGCGCGCCGATGCCATCTTCCAAAGCCCGGAAGCCGGCAAACTCCGTTCCGCGATCG
>NZ_JBFTSM010000068.1:0-387 GCF_056400025.1 Rhizobium sp. 01L419 | reverse complement strand
CTTTACGCCCAATAATTCCGGACAACGCTYGCMCCCTACGTATTACCGCGGCTGCTGGCACGTAGTTAGCCGTGGCTTTCTGGTTAGGTACCGTCAAGGTGCCGCCCTATTCGAACGGTACTTGTTCTTCCCTAAYAACAGAGTTTTACGATCCGAARACCTTCATCACTCACGCGGCGTTGCTCCGTCAGRCTTTCGYCCATTGCGGAAGATTCCCTACTGCTGCCTCCCGTAGGAGTCTGGGCCGTGTCTCAGTCCCAGTGTGGCCGATCACCCTCTCAGGTCGGCTACGSATCGTYGCCTTGGTGAGCCRTTACCTCACCAACTAGCTAATGCGACGCGGGTCCATCCATAAGTGACAGCCGAAGCCGCCTTTCAATTTCGAAC
>NZ_JBFTSM010000067.1:0-391 GCF_056400025.1 Rhizobium sp. 01L419 | reverse complement strand
AATCAGCGTCGGAAATCTTGACTCGCTACACGAATGAACTGACAACAATCACAGCCAGCAGGACCCCAGCCTCAAGGGGGCGAGATCATCCCGGAATCCGGGGGCGCAATCATCTCGGAATGAAGGGGCGGCTTCATCGGAATCGGCAGTTCATGGATGACATCTCCCCGTTAGAGCGATCGTCGTGACCGCTCTTTCACTATGGCGCCGGAAGAGGGAGCCATCCACATGGGGTAATCGCGGGAGCCATGCCCCTTCGGATTCGAACATTATCTTGGAAGGCGGCTGTTCCCCGATAAGATGAGGTACGGGCTCTCGACTGGACGCCGGGCCCAGCATCAATGGAGAACAGCCATGGAAGAGTATATCGGCCTCGACGTGTCAATGAAAG
>NZ_JBFTSM010000066.1:0-405 GCF_056400025.1 Rhizobium sp. 01L419 | reverse complement strand
GTTTGCGTTCCGTTGTCCAGCGTCGCCGCCGGACGTCACCGATCATCAAGTCAACCTGTCGAAACTCGTTAGACATAAGCTTATCCTCAAGCCTGTGCTTGAGCCTTCCTGCTTATGCTGAGTGTCCGGTCGAAAATGGGGGCAGTTCAAGCGTGCGCCAGCAACTGCTGCGTACATTGATCGCCGACATTGTTGTCGATGTTGATGATGAAGTGCGCGACGTGGTGCTGACCATCCACTGGAAAGGCGGCCAGCATGCAAATTCCGAGGCATGTCGCCCCCTGATTCCGAAATGATGCCGCCCCCCAATTCCGAGAATTAACCGCCCCCTTGTTCCAAGATGATGCCGCCCCCTTATGGCGGCGTTTGTGGAGGTGTCCTGCTGGTGAGACGTTCGACCTTTCA
>NZ_JBFTSM010000065.1:0-420 GCF_056400025.1 Rhizobium sp. 01L419 | reverse complement strand
CAAGGGGCCCCATGGTGAAACCGCGCTTTCTTTCGCGCGCGAAACCGGCGACGAGGAATTTATAAAGGTGTTGGTTTCGGCTGGAGCGACGGACTAAGGGAACGGCCGTCTGCGACAAGGTCAAGCGATCCGCGATCGCGCGCCGTGCTGGCATGGAGGGAACGTTTTGATTGAGAAAGCCCTGATCTACGCCACCACATCCCGTGGTCTTCTGGTGTTCGATGAACCCGATTTTCCGGAAGTTCCTATCCAAGTGCCCGGAGGCACAGTCGAAGCCGGAGAGCGGGTGATGGATGCCGCCCGTCGCGAATTCGGCGAGGAAACCGGGCTGTTGGGCCGAACGGGGTTTCGGCTCCTGGGAGACAGGCACCGGCCCTTCGAGCGAGACGGGGTGCATCATGACCTCCACCGCACCTACTT
>NZ_JBFTSM010000064.1:0-424 GCF_056400025.1 Rhizobium sp. 01L419 | reverse complement strand
CGACCGACGTCGCCGTCGATATCGTCAACATGAACAAGTGGTATGGTGATTTCCACGTGCTCCGCGACATCAACCTGAAGGTCATGCGCGGCGAGCGCATCGTCATCGCCGGCCCGTCGGGTTCCGGCAAATCGACGATGATCCGCTGCATCAACCGTCTGGAAGAGCACCAGAAGGGCCAGATCGTCGTTGACGGCACGGAACTGACCAACGACCTCAAGAAGATCGACGAAGTACGCCGGGAAGTCGGCATGGTGTTCCAGCACTTCAACCTCTTCCCGCATCTGACGATCCTGGAAAACTGCACGCTGGCGCCGATCTGGGTGCGCAAGATGCCGAAGAAGCAGGCCGAAGATATCGCCATGCACTTCTTGAAGCGCGTCAAGATTCCCGAGCAGGCCAACAAATATCCGGGCCAGCTTTC
>NZ_JBFTSM010000063.1:0-447 GCF_056400025.1 Rhizobium sp. 01L419 | reverse complement strand
AGCCGTTACGATGGATACGATTCCCACCGAAGGCTTTGATGTGGCTTTGACACTGACCGACACCCTTGATCATCTGCCGGCCAGCAAGCGGCGCGAACTTGCCCTCGTGCTGGAAATCATCTTTGCCGAGGTCGAGCAGTTCCGCGCCGCCAAACAGTCAGCAAAGCGCGCCAACAGCCAAGTCTTCAAGGTCATCCTCTATGGCTCCTATTCCAGAGGCGACTGGGTGGAAGACAGGCTGAGCGGCTATCGCTCCGACTACGATATCCTRATCGTCGTCAATTCCGAAAACTTCGCCCAAGAGCAGGAACTTTGGCTTTCCCTCGAAGAACGGTTCCTGCAGGAACAGATCGCCCACCGGATCGAAACCCCAGTCATTCCGATCGTCCACAGTTTGCATGATATCAACGACCAGCTCTCACGCGGCCGGCCCTTCTTGCCCTTCTT
>NZ_JBFTSM010000062.1:0-451 GCF_056400025.1 Rhizobium sp. 01L419 | reverse complement strand
CGAGGGGCTCGCCGGCGCTGGAGCTCACGATCAGCTGCATGTCGGCGAACGTCTCGATCTGCCTGCCGTCGACGGTCAGAATCAGGTCCTTCGACAGAAAGCCGGCCTTCTCGGCCGCGCTTCCGGGCTGGACGGCCTCGATCCTCGGTTCGAGAACCTGCCGGCCGCTGAAGTAGTTGAAGCCTGCGAAGATGGCGATCGCCAGGATGAAATTGGCGATGGGGCCGGCAGCCACGATGGCGGCGCGCTTGGCGACATTCTGGTGGGGAAAACTGATCGACCGCTCCGCGGGCGGCATCCGGTCGAGCTCATCCTGATCCGGAACGCTCGCCGCATTGAGGTCGCCGACGAACTTGACGTAGCCGCCCAGGGGAATCGCGCAGATCTTCCAGCGGGTGCCCTTCCTGTCCGTCCATCCGACCAGCTCACGCCCAAAGCCGATCGAGAAGGC
>NZ_JBFTSM010000061.1:0-466 GCF_056400025.1 Rhizobium sp. 01L419 | reverse complement strand
ACCTCCACGGGCACCAAGCTTGCCACCGCCACCTTCACCACCACCACGGCAAGCGGCTGGCAGACGGTAAACTTCGCAACGCCCGTCACCATCACAGCCAACACTACCTATGTTGCCTCCTACCACACGACCGGCGCCTACGTGGCGACCAACAATTTCTATACGACCGCCGTCACCAGTGGCCCGCTGACAGCGTCAGCGAGTGGCAACGGGGTCTACCGCTATGGCGGCTCCGCCGCCGCCGGCATTTTCCCAAATGCCACTTACAGCGCCGCCAACTATTGGGCCGACGTGGTCTTCCGCCCGGCGTCGGTCTCCAACGCGACGCCGACGGCGGTTGCCGATGCGGGGGATGCGACCGAGAAGGGCGGTGCGGCCAATGGTTCGGGTGGCGTGGTTGCCAGTGGCAATGTGCTGACCAACGATACCGATCCGGATGCCGGCGACACCAAGACGGTCACGGCGG
>NZ_JBFTSM010000060.1:0-491 GCF_056400025.1 Rhizobium sp. 01L419 | reverse complement strand
GTCGCCACGTAGGCGCCGGTCGTGTGGTAGGAGGCAACATAGGTAGTGTTGGCTGTGATGGTGACGGGCGTTGCGAAGTTTACCGTCTGCCAGCCGCTTGCCGTGGTGGTGGTGAAGGTGGCGGTGGCAAGCTTGGTGCCCGTGGAGGTCCACAGGTCGACGACATTCTGGCCGTTGTCGTTGGCGCTGCGATAGAACTTGATGGCGGTAATGTCACCGGCAACGTTCGACTGGAACTTGACGCCGACTTCGAGCTGCTGACCGTCGTTGAGGTTCGTCTGGGCCGGTGTGCTGGAGGCGTTAAACAGGCTGTAGGTCACAGGCGCCACTGTGGCAGCAATATTGAAGGTCTCGTTGGCTGAGAGGCCGCCGAGGTCGGTCGCCGTCACCCTGACGCCGTAGGTGCCGCCTGCCGTCGGTGTGCCGGAGAAGGTCCGCGTCGTGGCGTTGAAGGCCAGCCAGGCGGGCAGCGCCGTGCCGTCGGCAGCCGT
>NZ_JBFTSM010000059.1:0-605 GCF_056400025.1 Rhizobium sp. 01L419 | reverse complement strand
TTGAAGGTCTCGTTGGCTGAGAGGCCGCCGAGGTCGGTCGCCGTCACCCTGACGCCGTAGGTGCCGCCTGCCGTCGGTGTGCCGGAGAAGGTCCGCGTCGTGGCGTTGAAGGCCAGCCAGGCGGGCAGCGCCGTGCCGTCGGCAGCCGTTGCCGAATAGGTCAGCGTCTCGCCGCCGTCGACATCGGTGAAGGTGGTTGTCGGCAGCACGAAGGAGAAGGCGGAGCCGACGGTGGCATTCTGGGCGACCGTCTGGACAGCCAGCACCGGCGCATCATTGGCRCCGTGGATGGTGATGGTCAGGTTTGCCGTGGCGGTCGCACCGGCAGTGTCACGCATYGTGTAGCTGAAGACATCGCTCAGCGTGTTGGTGGACTGGCGCAGCGCCTGGACAGCGGCGCTGGTCTCGTTGAGCGCATAGCTATAGACGCCCGATGCGCTSAGCACCAGGCTGCCATAGGTRCCGTTCAGCGCCGTGCCGAGCGTGCCTGATGTCGCGCCGAAGCCGACCGCCGTGACCGTCTTGGTGTCGCCGGCATCCGGATCGGTATCGTTGGTCAGCACATTGCCACTGGCAACCACGCCACCCGAACCATTGGCCGCACC
>NZ_JBFTSM010000058.1:0-680 GCF_056400025.1 Rhizobium sp. 01L419 | reverse complement strand
GTCCTTGAGGCGACAGAAAGCACGTTCGATGATATTTCTCCGGCGGTAGGCGACGGGGTCGAACGGTTTGATCTGCTTTCGGGTTGGATTGTTGGGAATGACAGGCTCGGTGCCGCGTGCAGTGAGAAAGTCGCGCAACGCGTTGCTGTCGTAAGCGGTATCGGCAGCGCAGATGCGGCTCGGCGGCAAGGGGTCGATCAGTGGAATGGCAACGGGGGCGTCGCCGCGCTGTCCAGGCGTTATCCGCAGCGCGATTGGACGGCCGCAACCATCGACAACAGCATGGATTTTTGTCGATCTGCCGCCTCGCGAGCGACCGATTGCTTCGGCATCCGCCCCCCTTTTCCGCCAGCGGCGGAGCGGTGCGCTTTTGCGGTGGTGCTGTCGATCATGTGAATGTCCTGATCGGTCGTTTGCACCAGGGCTTCAAACAGCCGCCGCCATATTCCTTTGGCAGACCAGCGATGGAAGCGATTGTAGATGGTTGTCGAAGGTCCGTAGCAAGCTGGACAATCCTGCCACCGGCAACCCGATCGCAGGACGTGGATAATCCCGCTGATCACCCGGCGGTCATCAGTTCGATGAGCGCCGGGTTGGTTCGTCGGAAGCAGAGGAGCGATCACCGCCCACTGTCGGTCATCAAGCCAGAATTCTCCTGCCATGATTCAAACTCCCATTAT
>NZ_JBFTSM010000057.1:0-703 GCF_056400025.1 Rhizobium sp. 01L419 | reverse complement strand
CGGTTTGGCTCTATTTCCGGTTTCCGTTGAGCCTGCGTATGGTCGAAGATCTGTTGGCCGAACGCGGCATCATGGTGTCTCACCAGACTGTGAGACTTTGGGCGGAGAAATTCGGTCGGCATTTCGCCAATGAAATACGGAGGCGATGCGCCGGCAAGCTCGGCGACAAATGGCATCTCGACGAGGTCGTCATCACCATCCAAGGAAAGAAACACTGGCTCTGGCGTGCCGTCGATCAGGATGGTTTTGTTCTCGACGCCCTGGTGCAAAGTCGCCGCAATGCCAAGGCTGCAAAACGCCTTGATGCGAAAGCTTCTTAAGGGTCAAGGCCATTTGCCACGTGTGATGATCACCGACAAGCTCCGATCCTATGGCGCCGCAAAACGCGATATCATGCCCAGCGTCGAGCATCGCTCGCACAAGAGCTTGAACAATCGAGCCGAGAATTCCCATCAGCCGATCCGACGGCGTGAGAGGATCATGAAGCGGTTCAAGTCAGCGGGGCACCTTCAACGCTTCGTTTCCATCCACGACCCAATCGCCAACCTCGTGCACATTCCCCGCCACGATATTCCATCCGCCCACCATCGAGAACTGCGAGCCACCGCCATACAATTATGGTCCGATATCGCTCGCCTTGACACCAACTGAACGAAAGCGACACGCCCGCTTTAATGCCTGAGCGCGTTAACTTTACGATGCC
>NZ_JBFTSM010000056.1:0-823 GCF_056400025.1 Rhizobium sp. 01L419 | reverse complement strand
TAGCGCTGCACCGGTGTCTGGGCCATCTTGAAAGTCAGGCCGCGGTTGATCGCCGAGCCCATCGGGATCTTGTCAAGCAAGCCGCCATAGACGCCGACGATGGAGACCGTGCCGAAGTTGCGGCAGCAATAGATCGCCTGACGGAGGACATGGGGCCTATCCGTGCCCATGAAGGTGGCCACCTTGATGCGRTCRAGGCGGGAATCCCAGCTTGCCGAGGCATCGGCCTCGGTTCCGACCGCATCGATGCAGGCGTCGGCGCCGCGTCCCTGCGTCAGCTCCATGATCCTGTCGTAGATATCTTCATCGTGGAAATCGAGGGTGATGGCGCCGGAGGCCTGCGCAAGCGCCATCCGCTCCGGCACGGTATCGACGGCGATGACGCGTTCGGCGCCGAGGATGAAAGCAGATTTGATCGCCATCTGACCRACCGGGCCGCAGCCCCAGACGGCAATCGTATCGCCCGGCTGGATGTTGCAGAAATCCGCTGCCATATAGCCCGTGGGGAAAATGTCTGACAGGAAGAGAACCTGCTCGTCCGTCAGCCCGTCCGGAACCTTGATCGGGCCGACATCGGCATAGGGTACGCGCAGATATTCCGCCTGTCCTCCGCTATAGCCGCCAAGCAGATGCGTRTAGCCGAACAGGCCGGCCGGGGAATTCCCCCACATCTTCGTGACCTTGGCGGGATCGGGATTGGAGCGTTCGCAGCCCGAAAAGAAGCCTCGTTTGCAGAAGAAGCATTCGCCGCAGGAAATGGTGAAGGGAACGACGACGCGGTCGCCGATCTTGAGATTGCTATTGTCCTTGCCGAGTGCGACGA
>NZ_JBFTSM010000055.1:0-991 GCF_056400025.1 Rhizobium sp. 01L419 | reverse complement strand
GCCTCGAAGCACATGGCGACACCCATGCCGCCGCCAATGCATAATGTGGCAAGACCTTTCCTGGCGCCGCGGCGCTTCATCTCGAAAAGCAGCGTGTTGAGGACGCGTGCGCCCGACGCACCGATCGGATGACCGATGGCGATCGCGCCGCCGTTGACGTTGACGATGGCAGGATCCCAGCCGAGATCCTTGTTGACGGCACAGGCCTGGGCCGCGAAGGCCTCATTGGCTTCGACGAGGTCGAGATCGCCGACGGACCAGCCGGCCTTTTCCAGCGCCTTGCGGGAGGCCGGGATCGGGCCGGTTCCCATGAGCTGCGGATCGACACCGGCAGTTGCCCAGGAAACGATGCGGGCAAGCGGCTGGATACCGCGCCGGGACGCTTCCGCTTCGCTCATCAGCACGGCCGCGGCAGCACCATCGTTGAGGCCGGAGGCATTAGCCGCCGTCACCGTGCCGTCCTTGTCGAAGGCGGGCCGGAGTTTGGCCATCGCCTCCATCGTGGCACCGTGGCGGATATATTCGTCTGCATCGACGGTCAGGTCACCCTTGCGAGCTTGAATGACGTAGGGAATGATTTCGTCCTTGAAGCGGCCGGCCTTCTGCGCGGCCTCCGCCTTGTTCTGCGAACTCACTGCGAACTGGTCCTGGTCGTCGCGTGAAAGCTGCCACTGGCGCGCGATATTTTCTGCGGTGATACCCATATGATAGCCGTAGAAGGCGTCGGTCAGACCGTCCTTGATCATKGTRTCGATCATCTTCATGTCGCCCATCTTCACGCCGCCGCGCAAATGCGCTGCATGCGGCGCCATCGACATGGATTCCTGGCCGCCGGCGACGACGATCTTCGCATCGCCGAGCGCGATCTGCTGCATGCCGAGGGCAACGGCGCGCAGGCCGGAACCGCAGAGCTGGTTGACGCTCCAGGCTGTCGCTTCCTTGGGAACGCCGGCCTTCATCGCCGCTTGGCGAGCCGGGTTCTGGCCTTCGC
>NZ_JBFTSM010000054.1:0-1066 GCF_056400025.1 Rhizobium sp. 01L419 | reverse complement strand
AAATGGCAAAGAGTAAGTTTGAGCGCAACAAGCCGCACGTCAACATCGGCACGATCGGCCACGTTGACCACGGCAAGACGTCTCTGACGGCAGCGATCACGAAGTATTTCGGTGAGTTCAAGGCGTATGACCAGATCGACGCTGCACCGGAAGAAAAGGCACGCGGCATCACCATTTCGACGGCTCACGTCGAGTATGAGACGCCGGCCCGYCACTACGCGCACGTCGACTGCCCCGGCCACGCCGACTATGTCAAGAACATGATCACCGGTGCTGCGCAGATGGACGGCGCGATCCTGGTCTGCTCTGCTGCTGACGGCCCGATGCCGCAGACGCGCGAGCACATCCTGCTCGCCCGCCAGGTTGGCGTTCCGGCGATCGTSGTGTTCCTCAACAAGGTCGACCAGGTTGACGACGCYGARCTKCTYGAGCTCGTCGAGCTCGAAGTTCGCGAACTTCTGTCGTCCTACGACTTCCCGGGCGACGAYATYCCGGTCGTCAAGGGTTCGGCGCTTGCTGCTCTTGAAGATWSYGACAAGAAGATCGGTGAAGACGCGATCCGCGAGCTGATGGCTGCTGTCGACGCCTACATCCCGACGCCTGAGCGTCCGATYGACCAGCCGTTCCTGATGCCGATCGAAGACGTGTTCTCGATCTCGGGCCGTGGTACGGTTGTGACCGGCCGCGTCGAGCGTGGCATCGTCAAGGTTGGCGAAGAAGTCGAGATCGTCGGCATTCGTGCGACGTCGAAGACGACKGTTACCGGCGTTGAAATGTTCCGCAAGCTGCTCGATCAGGGCCAGGCYGGCGACAACATCGGCGCTCTGGTTCGCGGTGTGAACCGTGACGGCGTCGAGCGTGGCCAGATCCTGTGCAAGCCGGGCTCTGTCAAGCCGCACAAGAAGTTCAAGGCMGAAGCCTACATCCTGACGAAGGAAGAAGGCGGTCGTCATACGCCGTTCTTCACGAACTACCGTCCGCAGTTCTACTTCCGCACGACGGACGTTACGGGCATCGTGACGCTTCCGGAAGGCACGGAAATGGTCATGCCTGGCGACAACGTCAC
>NZ_JBFTSM010000053.1:0-1214 GCF_056400025.1 Rhizobium sp. 01L419 | reverse complement strand
TAGTCTTCGATCCATCCGTCGATCTTCCGGAGGGCTGTTGCGGCGTCCGGAATGGGTGAGATGCGTATGTAGTCCCGCTTCAGGGTTTTGACGAAAGCCTCCGACATGCCGTTGGACTGAGGGCTGGCCACGGGTGTGAAGCATGGGATCAGGTTGAGGACTTGGGCAAACAGCCTAGTCTCCCGCGCGGTGTATGCACTGCCGTTATCAGATAGATGTTCTATCGCATGCGGGGCGCTGGTTGCGCCGAAGCGCTTTTCGACGGCCTCCAACATCATGTCTCGAATGTCGGAGCCCGATATCCCGGCATTGGCGACGGCTGCCCATGAGATAATTTCCCGGTCAAACGCATCGATGATGAACGCGAGACGGACCACCTCGCCATTCCAGCAGGTGAACTCAAGGCCSTCCGAGCACCAGCGGAGGTTAGACCGCATCACCATGACCTTGCCGTCGTGCACACGGCCTACTCGCACCGCCGTGTGTTTCTCAAGGATCATAGCGTGATTGGCCATAATGCGATGAACCCGTTTGCGATTGATGACGGGCAGATCGGCAGCTCGCCGCTGCCTGTTGAGAAGGGCAGCAATCCGCCGATAGCCGTAGGTCGGCCGAGCATCCACGAGCTTGCGAATAGCAGGCAGCAGCTCGGCATCGTCTGCCTTCAGATACCGCCCACGCGGCTTGGACTTGCCTTTGCGTCGCGCGGCGAGATTGGACCGCGATACGCCCAGGACGTCAGCCACGGTCTTCATCGGGAACTGTCCTTCGGCAACAAGATCGGCCGCGATATCGGTTTTTTTGAGTGGGCTTTGGAAAGAGCTTCGCGGAGAATCTCGTTCTCCAACGTCTTACGCCCGAGGATGCGCTCAAGCTCGCGCACTCGATCTTCCAGCTTCTTCACCTCCGAATTGCCGATCACTGGCTCGTCAGAMTCCACGGCCACCGCACCTCCCTCGCTCAGAAGCCTACGCCAGCGATACAGGAGATTTGGCGCAACTCCATGCCGCCGAGCCGCAGAGGAGACGGTCTCCCCGGCGGCATAGCTTTCCTCGATGATCTGCAGTTTGCGTTCCGTTGTCCAGCGTCGCCGCCGGACGTCACCGATCATCAAGTCAACCTGTCGAAACTCGTTAGACATAAGCTTATCCTCAAGCCTGTGCTTGAGCCTTCCTGCTTATGCTGAGTGTCCGGTCGAAAATGGGGGCAGTTCA
>NZ_JBFTSM010000052.1:0-1254 GCF_056400025.1 Rhizobium sp. 01L419 | reverse complement strand
GCTGGAGAGAAACCAGTCTTGCGCAAGAAAATGCGGCGCAAGGAGATGATCGACTTCTTCACGACCTGCCCGCCAACTTTGGTCGCGATCGAGGCCTGTGGTGGTTCGCATCATTGGGCACGGCTGCTCACCTCATTCGGACATGAGGTAAAAATGATCGCGCCGCAACTTGCCAAGCCCTACGTCAAGCGGAACAAGAACGACGCGGCCGATGCGGAGGGGCTCTGCGAGGCAATGAGCCGCCCAACGATGCGGTTTGTTCCGGTTAAGACAGTTGACGAACAAGCGGCACTCATGCTGATCAGCGTCCGTACCCGTCTCATAGCCAACCGCACCAACTCGCCAACGCAATCCGGGGCTATGCCAATGAGTTTGGGATCTCCGCTGCCAAGGGGCTGGCGCATATCCCTCTGCTGCTTGAAAAGGTACAAGCCGACGGGACTGTGCCAGAGCTCGCACAGGAATTGTTCATGAGCCAGGCCGAGGAATACGCTCAACTGGAGAAGAAGATTGCGGATGTGGAGGCCAAGGTAAAGGCATGGCAGCGTAACGACGAACGCAGCATACGTCTCAACACCATTCCCGGCATTRGCCCAATCGGTTCGGCTCTTTTGATAATGAAGACACCCGCTCCGGAGCTCTTCAAATCTGGTCGCCAGTTCGCGGCCTGGATAGGGTTGACGCCAAAGGATCACTCGACCGGCGGCAAGCTGCGGCTCGGTGGTATCACGCGAGCCGGCGATGAAGCTCTGCGGGCCGTCCTGGTGGCTGGAGCAACCGCTGTCATTCATCACGCGCGGCGATCTGGCAAGGCTTCTCGATGGCTGGCGGAACTGCTCAAGCGCAAGCCGCCTAAACTTGCAGCTGTCGCACTCGCTAACAAGATGGCGCGCGTGGCCTGGAAGCTCATGGTCTCTGGAGAGACATACAGCGCACAATCAGGACCAGCTTTGACGGGATGCGTCGCATGAAGATTGGGAAGCAAGAACCCGGGACATCCTGATCTTCGCCACGTGTTGGTAATACGACAACTTGCAAGATAATAGCAGATGGTGTGATCGATCGATCCGGGACACAGGATACCCCGGGGATCCCTTTGGCCCCTCAAGGCCGCCTTGATGTCTGGGACCTGTGTTGCGGAAACCATCTTGGCCAGCGTTCATGCGCGAACGCCACAACAGGCCGGACATATGGACGCAAGCGATCAGATCAAATCATCTCAAAATATCTTGCGAGTCGGGGGCCGTCCACATA
>NZ_JBFTSM010000051.1:0-1374 GCF_056400025.1 Rhizobium sp. 01L419 | reverse complement strand
GGAGCCATGCCCCTTCGGATTCGAACATTATCTTGGAAGGCGGCTGTTCCCCGATAAGATGAGGTACGGGCTCTCGACTGGACGCCGGGCCCAGCATCAATGGAGAACAGCCATGGAAGAGTATATCGGCCTCGACGTGTCAATGAAAGAGACGGCGGTTGCCATCCGCCGAGATGGTGTGCGTGTTTGGCGCGGGAAATGCACATCAGATCCTCGCGTCATTTCCGAACTTATCCGCAAGCGAGCACCCACAGTGAAACGCGTGGTGTTTGAAACAGGACCGCTCTCGGTGTGGTTCTATCATGCGCTTCGAGCAGAGGGCCTGCCTGTCATCTGCATCGATGCGCGACACGCTAAAGCGGCGCTCGACATGGCGACGAACAAAACGGACGCAAATGATGCCGATGGGTTGGCGCACCTGGCAGAAGTCGGATTCTTTCGAGAGGTACGCGTGAAGGGGTTCGAAAGCATGTTAGCGCGTACTCTTGTCGCTGCTCGCACTCGGTTGGTCCATATGACTACCGAACTTTCCAATCAGATCCGCGGGATCATGAAAACGTTCGGCTTGGTCGTTCCACCAGGCAAAGGAAGCGTATTCGAGAAGAACGTTCGAAATCTTCTTTGCAGCCATGATGATCTCGCGCATGTCGTGCTACCGCTTCTCGACGCTTGGAAAGGTCTGCGCGCTCGCGCGGCGGAYTTGGGGCGCCAACTGGTCGCCGATGCCCGTAGTAGCCAGGCCTGCCGCATCCTGATGTCTATCCCCGGCGTGGGAGCAATCACTGCAACATCTTTTGCAACTGCCATTGAACAGCCAGAAAACTTCCGGAAGTCTCGATCTGTYGGTGCCTGGATCGGTCTCACCACGCGCCGCTATCAGTCCGGCGAAGTCGATTATGACGGGCATATATCCCGACGCGGAGACCGACATTTGCGTGGGCTCCTATACGAAGCGGCCTCGGTCATTCTCACGCGCAGCTCCGTACAGAGTTCCTTGCGAACATGGGGGCTTCAGCTGCGAGAGAGGATCGGCTTCAAAAGAGCTGCAGTGGCTGTCGCGCGAAAGCTRGCTGTCATCATGCACACCATGCTGAAGACCGGAGAGTTCTTCAATCCGACTGCGGGCGTGACAGCATAGTATCGAATAGCGCTCATTAACTGAGCGCTTGAAGGCGTCCCTGCCGGGACGTGAGCCGAGCCATTCCGTTGATGGGGTTGCATCGCTGTCTCAGCTGAATGCGTCAACCACATTGAAGGCTCGTGCTGCGAAGCTCCATCATGCGGCGACCGATGTCGACCGCGAAGACAACCATGCACCCGGCAGCGCTGCTTACAAAAGATTGCTATTGACGCCCCAGTTGCGATTAGACAACC
>NZ_JBFTSM010000050.1:0-1396 GCF_056400025.1 Rhizobium sp. 01L419 | reverse complement strand
CTTCTGTGGTTGCCGTCCGTTGCGCAAGTAGTTTCTGACCTTCTTGAGGTGTGATCGAGTGCGGTCTTCTGTCAGGCCTTTCTTTGCGGCACTTTCAGAGGCCGCTGGCCGGTATGGTGATCTGCGGATCCGGTCCAAATCTTGTTCCCGAGCTCGTGGCTCCAAGAGCAGTACTGGTTTTCCCGATCCAGATCGTTTCGATCATGCCCCCATTCGGGTCATCGACTTCTCACACCTCCTAGCCGGTCCTGGTTATCCGTAGCGGTTCCGTGTCACGCCATAATTGCCAGAGCCGGGTCTCTATAATCTTCCTGCTTCGTCAGCATGGCCCATATATTCCGCGCCATTTTGTTCGCCAGTGCGATAGCCACCAGCATCTTCGGCTTCTTTGCGAGCATCCGTGAAAGCCACGATCCGTGCACCGGCGGTTTGCGACCCGCCCAACTTACGCAGGTCATCGCACCGATGATCAGAAGTCTGCGAATGTCGGCCTGTCCGGCCTTCGATACCCGGCCGAGTCGTTCCTTTCCGCCCGACGAAAACTGTCGGGGAACGAGACCAAGCCAGGCTGCGAAATCTCGGCCGCACCGGAAATTCTCCATCGCTGGCGCGAACGCTTCTACCGCCAGTGCGACCAGCGGACCCACGCCAGGCATCGTTTGAAGTCGATGCGCGATTCCGCTCTGCCGAGACAGGTCCACGAGCTTCTTGGCCTTCTCCTTAATCCGGGCTGTCTTCTCGTCTATCTGAGCCAAAAGATCACGGCACTCCTCCCGAACGAGTTCAGGCAGGCCGATCTCAGTCCTCTCAACGATCGCTTCAATGCGCTGGATATGAGCGATGCCCTGGGGAATGGCCTGGCCATATTCATAGAGAACAGCACGCAAAGCGTTCACCAATTCCGTTCGCTGGCGGACAATCCGCTCGCGCGCCCGGAACAGAACCGCCCGAGCTTGCTGATCCGCAGTTTTGGGCGGAACGAAACGCATCTCGGGCTGACGGGCCGCGATGACGATTGCTTCAGCATCGGCGGCGTCGTTCTTCTGGCGCTTCACGAAAGGGCGGACATATTGCGGAGCGATCAGCCTGACCTCGTGCCCCACTTTGACCAACTCACGGGTCCAGTAATGGGCGCTACCGCAGGCTTCCATAATCACAATCGCTGGCGGCTGTTCCGATAGGAAGCGGAGAAACTGTCCTCGTGACAGTTTCTTTCGATACCGTACTTCGCCCGCCATCGTTGCTGCGTGCAGCACGAAAACATTCTTTGCCAGATCCACCCCGATCATCGTGTCTTTCATTTTGCCGTCTTCTCCGTCCTGTGGGCTACAACCACATCATCTTGGCATATTGCGATGCCGTGAGGGGAGGACGGCAACCACCCCATCTTGTTCTC
>NZ_JBFTSM010000049.1:0-1641 GCF_056400025.1 Rhizobium sp. 01L419 | reverse complement strand
ATTCCCCGCCACGATATTCCATCCGCCCACCATCGAGAACTGCGAGCCACCGCCATACAATTATGGTCCGATATCRCTCGCCTTGACACCAACTGAACGAAAGCGACACGCCCGCTTTAATGCCTGAGCGCGTTAACTTTACGATGCCCATCCGGCAGACTGGCAACCCGGCGGCCTGATCAGTGTCCGCCCTCAAGGGCACACTCCAAACGGCGTCCAATAGGCAGGCCGAAACGCACTCAGACTGTGTTCATTTCTCGAAGTTCTGTAATGAATTGCTGCGGCCTGAGCCAGATGCTGGGCGTCTTGTAGCCCATGTGGCGCGCGATCTCGCCAACCCAGTTGTTGCAATTGTCGACCGACGCTTGCCAGAAATGGGAGTTCGCTTGCTGCTCGCGGATAAAAGCGACAACGCCGCTGTATTCGTCGTCCGTGAGCATCACCCGCCAGCTTGCCGACCTGTACTGCTCTTCCAGATCGCCGTCGGTCTGCCCGGTCGTGGCCGGAACCGGTATGAAATGCCCCATGACGTAGGGCGCGGCATCCGGCGAGGCAGGGGCAAGGCCAGCAACCTCGGGATCGATCATATTTCCGTTCGCGTCCACACGCCCGAAAACGACGTAAGTATGCCCATAGGTCAGTGCGTAACGCGAGCGAAACTCGATGAAGTGGGTGTCGGCATTGGCCTGAGCCGTGCCGGTGGTTTTCTGGCCGCGGCTATTGGTCGTGAAATGTGGTTGGGGACTTTTATCTTCCGTCTGGCACGAAGATATCGCAAATACCGACAGGATAACGAGCGGCAGACGGGCTCTTCCAAGCGTCATTCCTAGGCTCCGTACAGCGAGCCCTAGCAGTTGCCGGGCCTGAAAATGCTCATATGCCAGTCTTGCGTCGAAAGTCGAAAAACGAGCCAAGCATTGCGACGCTGTGTGGAGAAGGGCAGCATCGCCCTTCTCCACATTCTAAACACTGGTGGTTACTTGTAGACCGCCTCGGCTGGCGGCGGAGCTTTCCCCTTGCCCTTGCCGATCGTCCCGCAGGCGCTCAGGTTGGCGACTGCGAACATTGCAATGATCAAGACTAGAATTCTGCTCATCAAGAAGTCCCCTATCCTTAGATTCGCACACGTTGTGGTCGGCGACGAATCAGATAGTAGTGATTACTTATATAAGTAGCTAGTGCAGAAAGGTCACAGACCAAACGGATCGTTGTCCCCCTTGGTAAGCGTGCATCAGATGACCAAGGCATGCGTCCCCACGGGCGCGCGGCTATAAAAGATCCAGGATATTGGCGTTCGTCATTCGGATGCAGCCGTTCGAGACCGCGTGCCCATGGACCAAGGCGCGTTCGTGCCATGCAACCGGAACATGGTATCTTGCCCACCCTGGTAGGATGTAGCCGCCCCAAGCCTTCTGGTCCAGAAGACCGATGCTCGAGCGGGCGGATGCCTGAGATTAATTGCCAGACAACCAGATCGATTCGAATGCCAGGCGGGCATCGTAAAGTTAACGCGCTCAGGCATTAAAGCGGGCGTGTCGCTTTCGTTCAGTTGGTGTCAAGGCGAGCGATATCGGACCATAATTGTATGGCGGTGGCTCGCAGTTCTCGATGGTGGGCGGATGGAATATCGTGGCGGGGAAT
>NZ_JBFTSM010000048.1:0-1648 GCF_056400025.1 Rhizobium sp. 01L419 | reverse complement strand
GAAGCCGGAGAGCGGGTGATGGATGCCGCCCGTCGCGAATTCGGCGAGGAAACCGGGCTGTTGGGCCGAACGGGGTTTCGGCTCCTGGGAGACAGGCACCGGCCCTTCGAGCGAGACGGGGTGCATCATGACCTCCACCGCACCTACTTGAAACGGTCTGGATCAAAGAGCGAGCAGCGGACGGCTCGTCATGCCGGCGCGGGCTGCGTTGACCGGATATCGAAAAACCGCCGGTTTAAGAGGCCCGTCAAGGGATCGCGCGACTCGAAATGAGCCAGTTGCCGGCTAGTCTCCAGGCGCGCACTGATGTCGCGCAGGCAAAGACCGATGTCTAAAGCGCCGCCTTACGAGCATCAAAATCCAGTACGGCAACCTACGGCCGTTCCGCGGGACGGAGGGTTGGCTAGGATCGAGCATCGAGGCCGCGTCTGTCGGCAACAGAAGAAGGGCGCCCGCCATATCTAGGCGCGATGTCTTTAGCTCGATGCGACCATCTCCCGCATTACCCTTATGATCTGCGACGCGTTATACGGCTTATGGAAGAACCTGCCCGCCACGGGAAGGGTGCTGTCGCTCATATGGCGATGGCCCGATGTGACGATTATCTTGATGGGAGGCCATCTGTCCCGAACGGCGGTTGCGAGCTTGAGGCCGTCCATGCTGCCGGGCATGTCGATATCGGTGAACATCAAGCTGATTTCGGATTGCGCTGTGAGAATGGCGATAGCATCGTCGGCATTGGCGGCCTCGAATACCCTGAAACCCTCATCTTCCAATGACTGCACGATATCCATCCGAAGAAGGATTTCGTCCTCGACGACGAGAACAGTTACACCATTGTAGCCCATCCCCGACGCTCCGTCCTAACCTTCGTTTGATCGTAGACATCTGCAACGACAGATAACGCGCCGCTCGAAAAAATGATCCGTCGGTAAACAGCAGGCTTTCAGTGAGTATTCTGGGCTGGTCGCAGCGCCCGGGCCATTCCGGTCACCCTCCTGGCGATACCCTATCGAAGCCGCTCCAGCGGGCCCATGACGTGGCATCGCAAACCGTGCCGCTCAAAAATGATTTCGGGTTTGGATCCGAACAGGGCTCCGAGTGCGGAGCGGACGTATTTCGTGCCATAGCCCTGCCGTGTCGGCTCTGAAACCGCTGGGCCACCGGCCTCGACCCAATGTAGCGATAATATCCGCGGATCGTCATCCGAGACCAACCACGACACTTCGACGCTGCCGTCTTTCTGCGAGAGCGCGCCGTACTTGATGGCATTCGTCGTCAACTCGTGAAGACAAAGCGCGATCGTCGTGGCGGAGGTCCGGCTGACGAAAACATCGGGTCCATGCACTTTGATACGGCTGAGCCCCTCGCCATTGTAAGGGGCAACCGTTACAGCGATCACCGACGAGAGAGATGCCGCTTCTCCGCCTGCATCGAAAACCACTGTATGCACATTCGATAAGGCATGCAGCCGACTGGTAAAATCTTGGGCGAGCTCCGGCATCGTAAAGTTAACGCGCTCAGGCATTAAAGCGGGCGTGTCGCTTTCGTTCAGTTGGTGTCAAGGCGAGCGATATCGGACCATAATTGTATGGCGGTGGCTCGCAGTTCTCGATGGTGGGCGGATGGAATATCGTGGCGGGGAATG
>NZ_JBFTSM010000047.1:0-4348 GCF_056400025.1 Rhizobium sp. 01L419 | reverse complement strand
AGGCTCAACGGAAACCGGAAATAGAGCCAAACCGTATGGGCAATCACGCCAGCTGGAAATCGGTGACGACGATAAAGAGGATCACGAGCAATCTGGTCATGACGCCATATCCCACATTTTGATCGCTGCTCGGTTAACGTTACGATGCCATCGCGGCTGTTCCGGCGCCGGTTGTCGAGACTTGGGCGCCATTGCGGAGCGTGGCTATGCCCCCGTCTTCTGCAAACACGCCGTAGGAGGTCCTTGATCGTGTCTCGATCACGCCCCCGAGAAAGCTGACAGCACTTCCAGTCCCCGTCGCCACCAAGGCGTGATTATTGAGCCCGGTGCCCCCTCCCAACATACGGATCGTCGAGTTGAACAGCACGATGCTGGCGCCGTTGTCCGAGATCGCACCCCTCATGTTGCTGGTGATCGTGGTGCCATTCGGCGGCCCCATCGTGATCGTCGCGCCGGTCCCGTTGACCGCGCTTCCGAGACCGGTCGCCCATAGCCCGATCTGTCCGGCTGAGGTTGCGGTTGTCGTCGCGGTCGTCGCCAACGTACTGCCGTTGAAACTGATCGTACCGCCCGACTCGGCGATGCGCCTGTGGTACTTGCCGCACCGAGGTTTTTCCGTCACCCCGTCCGCCGTGATCTGCCCACCATTGATCGCACGGTAACCTACGGCGCCTGCCGGAGTGACGTTCGTAACTGTGCCGGGCGCGACCGTGCAACTCGCGTTGTCCGCGACCGCGGGTGTTGGGCACGCCTGGCCGAACGCGAGGCCCGGTGAAATCGCCAGCAAAGCGGCGATGGCTCCAAAGCCGATATGATGGCAGCGAACGATGGCGGGCGAGAATCGGCGGACTTTCGTCAGCGTCGACGGTTTACCTGTTGGTTGTGATGTCACCCAGCCAAAATGACTCTCGAGCATTCCGCCTCCCGACTGCAATATACATCAGTGCTTGCATTAGAAGAGTCGTACTTATATCGAAGTAGTCCCACCATAAAGTCGCACCGCGCCCGAGTGCGGTGCGCAGGGATATGTCGATCACTCAACGCGCCTGGCCAACGGCCGAATACGATCCGTCGAGCGGCGAGAGGCACTCCTCTCAGATCCCGCAACAGTCCTCGTCCAATTTCGCACGACGCCCGCGACAAAGGCAGGGCGAGGTCTTCGCTGCAGCCCTGGCGTCCCGCTCCGGAGGCAGGATTTGATTATGTCGTCAAGGAGGATGGTGACTCCGGCCGGCAGATAAGGTCGGGTGAAATTTCCTCGCCGACCGAGATCCGCCCCCCATGATGCTCACCGAATAAATGCCAACGAAAATATCCTGCGCTCAGCTCGCCTCGAAGGGATCTGAACCGCCGCCTCTCTGATTGCGAACCACTTTAAGTTTGGCGCTTTGATATTGCTGAGCTTTTGAGGCTATCTCGACATGCAGACCGCGCATCAACGGCGTTTACTATCACTTCGACAAGGACGGTTATGCGCAGAGCCGCAGCCCGGCGTTCCGCGTCGTCGATACGCGTGACTTCAATCCTTAGTATTTGATGTCTCGTCCTGTTTGACGTCCTTTTTGCTTGGTGGCGCGTTTATCCTGCCGGCATGCAGCATTGCTTTGGTCATTGGCCGCGCGGCAGTCCTGCTTTGTATCCCGCGCGCCCTGGCGGGTGTCTTGGCGGACATCACGCGCAGATTTGCGCTGCTGTCCCTGCTCTGTTGCGACGGACATTACTGGCATGCCCATGAGGAATATTGCAGCCATCGAGGCAGCAGTGAAAGACTTAAGTCCGAACATGGTCCGTCTCCCGTTAAGAGGCCATAACTATAGCCTTGATGCTCTCAGTGGCGGCGTGAATGCCGCCACTGTCACAGGTTCTGCTACATTTTAGAGACCGCTTCCATGGCGTCTGCCAGCGTAGAGCCGGTGTTGCTCTTGCAATATTCGGCGACCTTCTCCGCGTTGGCGTGAGCCTTTTCGCCGTCGATCATCGCACTGCCAGCTTTTCCATGAACGTACCCGTTCACCCACATTGCCACGCCGATGGTTTTGGCGGCAGGCATGTCGCCAACTTCCTTACAGGTGACCTTTGACATGTCCACCTCCGCGGCCAAGGCCTGGCCTGCCAAGCCAAGACCGGCAAATGCTATTGCGATTGAAACAAGGCGCATCATAGTCGTCCTCCCAAACACCCTTGCCCCTTACCAGAGCGAGGGTTCGTGTGTGCAGTGATATGTTTGGAAACCACAAGGGCCACGGTCAACTCCGATCGCGGCAGGCCGTAATTTAGAAACACCTAATAATAGCACGATACGTTGAGGGATACACGTAGTTTTTAATTTGCGAAGGATGCCTCGCCTTCTCGGTAAGCCACACGGCCTGCTCAGGCGCGCCACCGAACGGATGCAAGCACTACCGTGACGGCGACCCGCCGCGGTCAGCAGAGGTGGCGAGATCTTGTTCACGATGCGCAAGAAAATATCGATGAGGCCTTTCAAAGGTTTCTTGTTCTCTGGCGTGCTGGAGGCCCGTCCAGAAGGTGAGGTCGCGCTCTCGGAGGGTTGGAGAAGCTCGAAGTGCCCGGTGCTGCAATTCTTAAGGCAAGGCGCCCCGGTTCGTTTGCGGCATTAACTGCACCGGCGCGGGAAGACAGCTGCGAAGGGCCGAAGATGCCATTCCCGTCTTCCGACGTCGTGAACATCATGGACGCGCTGCGCAAGTCGGTAGAGGCCGACCTCAAGAAGTAAAAGGGCTTCATGACCGGCCACCCACTTGTGCGAGCGGAAGTGCATCGTCGCAACAAACAAGAAACGCTCTCGGAGGGCTCGGCCTTAGGGGAAATTTCGGCTCTTCACCTTCAACGTATCAATGTGAAGATCCCGCACATATCCCGAGCGGGAGACTATGCCGAGCCTGTTTCCTAAAGCACGCGATTTCCGATAAATCCTGACAGCAAGCTCGGTATATTTTTCAACTGCCACGCCCTAAGAGCGGTCACCGATCTCCGCGAATGCGCTTCCCTTAGGTGCTCCCCGATTATGGCTTAGCAGGAGATGGGATTTTCCGGGGCTATAAGCGCCTCATCACGCTCCTCTCCGTCGGCGATGTGGCGAGAATGCGCCTCAAGGAGGCGTACAGCGTGCGGACTTGTTCGAGCAAGTTTCATGCTTTCTCCCCGTAGCCGGATATCGGCTTGAAACCCTCGGCGCCAAGATGGCCCACGTGATCGAGAACATCGGCGCAACAATAGACATCTTCGCGACCGTGCAAAGCCGAAAGATGCCTCGATGCAGCGCAAGTTTACTCGGACCCAGAAGTCCTGGTGAAATCGCAACCATGACCGAACGATTATGCTAGGTGGCAAATTCCCAAAGTTGGAAATACTTTCTTTTTAGGATAATCTAATATTTATCTTTCTTATATGTCGATTACATATACGATTGCGTTCGGACCGCGATGATTGGAATGGAGGTTCCAAACATTCAGATCCGCCATCGGCGTTATGCCAATCGGTCAGAGCAGTGCCCGAAGGATTTCACGACCGCCTTGCATTTGGATATTTTACTGACGCCGATTATTTCGGGTCATCCCGTTCGTCGCGCAGATCATTGCGGCGGCCACAGAACAATTCAGCCTGCACACCAAAAGGGGATATCAATGAGAAGCTTCGTGACACTTATCGCGACAACGTCAGTGGCGCTTTCGTTTGCGATGGCAGCCTCCGGACAAAATCCCGTTCCCAGCGCCAGTGATGTGCTCGTCAAATACGGGGAGGTTGAGGACTGGACCGTCTATACCAATCAAACCCGCGGAGATTGCCTGATCGTGCGCGACTTCGGTTCAGGTTCGGTGCAGATGGGCGTTACCGCAAATCAGGACGTCGGATATCTCGGCGTGTTCTCGAAGGCTGATATCGGCCTTCAGAACGGGACCAAGTCGGAAGTCTTCGTCTCCATCGCCGGCCATCTCTATAGCGGTGTCGCCACCAGCACCCATGGAGAACTCAAGGGCGGATATTCGGGTGGCTACATCCTGACGAACAGCCCGGAATTCAAACGCGCCGTCGCGAAGAAATATGAAATGATCGTGTTTCCGGAAACCAAGGGAACCTTCGTCGTCGACCTGAAGGGAACTTACAAGGCAATGGAAATGGGCCGGAAGTGCCTTAAGCATTGATCCTGATGTAGAAAGACCTGGCCGTAAACCCAGGAGGGCATCGTAACGTTAACCGAGCAGCGATCAAAATGTGGGATATGGCGTCATGACCAGATTGCTCGTGATCCTCTTTATCGTCGTCACCGATTTCCAGCTGGCGTGATTGCCCATACGGYTTGGCTCTATTTCCGGTTTCCGTTGAGCCT
>NZ_JBFTSM010000046.1:0-4737 GCF_056400025.1 Rhizobium sp. 01L419 | reverse complement strand
CCGCCGTGACCGTCTTGGTGTCGCCGGCATCCGGATCGGTATCGTTGGTCAGCACATTGCCACTGGCAACCACGCCACCCGAACCATTGGCCGCACCGCCCTTCTCGGTCGCATCCCCCGCATCGGCAACCGCCGTCGGCGTCGCGTTGCTCGAGGTCGAGGGATTGAACATCACATCGACCCAGTAGTTCGTCTCGTCCACGGTGCTGGTGGGGTATAGGCTGCTACTGCCGTATCGATATACGCCGTTGCCGCTCGCTGACGCCGTCAACGGGCCACTCGTCACATTGGAGGTAAAGTAGTTGGCCGTTGTCGAATAATGACCGGTATTGGTGTGGTAAGACGCCGTGTAGGTCTGCCCGGGCGTCAAGGTCACCGGACTGGAGAAATAGGCGGTCTGCCAGCCGCTGGCGGTCTCGTTCGTGAAAGTGAGGGTCGCGATCCGCGTACCCGTGCTCGACCAGAGCGAGCCGGTATGCGTCCCTGTGTCCTGGCTGCCTTTATAAAAACGAATACCGCCGAGGGTGCCTGCCACTGAGGTCTGGAAGCGCACGCCGAGCTCAACGGCTGACGTATCGTCGGTGTTAACGACCGCCGGCGTCGCCGCGCCGGAAAAGAGAGACACATAGCTCGGCGCGCTGACGGTGACCGTACGTCCGGCCGAGGGTGTTTCGAGGTTGATGCTGTCGTCTACGGCGCGAGACACGATCGTGTAGGTGCCCGCGGTCTGCGGCGACCACGTATAAGTCCAGTTCTCATCGCCTGTGGCCGGATGCCAGCTCGCGCCATTGTCGGTCGAAACCTCGACGCTGGCGATCACCCCGCCACCCGTATCGGCGGCGGTGCCCGTAATCGTCACCGTGGATCCAGCGACCACCGTGGCGGGAACCGTGATGATAGATGTCGGCGCAACATGGTCAGTGGAACCAGTTGTGGCGACGAGCCCGGATTGCAGCGTCCCAGGCTGGATGCCCATGTCGGCAAGCAAATTGACCATCGCCTGCTGCACGCGGGGATCGGTCGGCGTCGCCTCATTATCGTGATTGTCGCTCAGGCCCCATGTCCAGTAGACCGTACCGGCGCCGAACACCAGCGCACCGCTGGGCGCACGATAAAGCGTCAGATTGTGGGTGGCGGTCGCGTTGCCAGTCGTGTTTCCGTAGTCGAGCAGGTAGGTGCTGACCGGAAGTGTCGTCGACGACAGCTTCACGAGGCCCGCCGGATCGAAGCCATTGTCAACCGCTTCGTCCCACTCGTAGCCAAGATAGTTCTTGGTGAGCGTTGCCGTCTGGCCGGGCTGAAGATTGGCAACGCTGGTATTGCGCCAGAAGCGCAGGTTGGCGTCGTCATACCCAACCTTGATCGCACTGAGATTGCCACCGACATCGTCGACCTTGAACAACTGCCCGGTCAGCGAGTTTTCCGGGTTTCCGCCGCCGATAGCCGGTGGACTGAGGCGCGGATCGCGGAAGGTGCCTGTCCATTCATTGGAAGGGTCAATGCTGCTGCCGGGCGCCCAGGTCTCCTTGTAGGAGATAAGGGTGCGATAGGGCGTGCCGTCGGCGCTGTAGGCATTGCCCCAACGGGTACGCCAATAGACCTCGTTACCGCTCCAGAACATGAGGTTGACGCCCGCATCGCGTGCGGCTTCGACGTTGGTCCTCTGCTGCCCCGACCAGTACTCGTCATGCCCCGCGTCAACATAAGTCTTGTGATTGAGCAACAGGCTGCCGTAGCGGTCGACGTCGACACCCGACATGTAGGAAACATCATAGCCATTCTGTTCCAGCCAGTAGATGCCTGCATACTCGGCGCCGAACAGATAGTCCTGGGGACCGGCATAGGTGCCGACCCCGCCCCGGGTCGCAATCGGTCTGTTGTAGCTGACCGCATAGGCGCGGCCGGCACCCTGCCCCGTCGCCGGACCGTTGCCGCCGTAGAAGTTTGCGCCACCCCAGCCGTTATAGGCTTGCCAGGTCTCGTCGGCCGTCTGGAAAACGATGTCGCTGTGACTGTCGTCGTCGCGTACGATGAAGGGAATATGATTCTCGCCGAAGGTGCCATCCTGCCTCACGAGCTTGGCGATATAGACCCCTGAGACGGCGTCATCTGGTACGGTCCATGACGCCGAGACTGCCCAGTTGCCCGCATCCACCGTCCCGGTCGTGGCATTGCGCAACGGATTGGGTTGATCCTGCAATCCGGTGTGCTGAATGGTCGTGACCTTTCGCGCCCCCATGCCGCCATAATAACCGAGCCGATAGATATCGATCCGGTAGTTGGTGGAATCCGTATCGATCTTGAAGCTGATCGTCTTGCCATTGTCGACGCTGATGTCAGTCGCAAACCCCTCGATGTTGGAGCTACCGGCGCCATCGATGCCCCACTCGCTCTCTGGATTGCCCTGCAGCAGGTTTTCCCCCACGATGATGTT
This sequence comes from Rhizobium sp. 01L419, assembly GCF_056400025.1. Classification (NCBI taxonomy): domain Bacteria; kingdom Pseudomonadati; phylum Pseudomonadota; class Alphaproteobacteria; order Hyphomicrobiales; family Rhizobiaceae; genus Rhizobium; species Rhizobium sp. 01L419. The sequence continues at coordinate 2,303 of NZ_JBFTSM010000046.1, read as the reverse complement.
GACAGGCGCCGCTGCCGCCGTGACCGCCAGATTTTGCGGCGTTAACGACCGCTGCGTGATCGGCGGCGTGGTGACCGAGCCGGAAAGGTCGCCGATACCCTTGGAGTTGGCGCTTCCCGTTCCCATCTCTCCGCCGCCGGGCAATGATCCGTTCAAGACCGTCGAATCTGCCCACCTTGCGGGTCCGCGCCAGCTCGAGAGCGGGGACAGGTTTCGATCGAGAAGCGGGTCGCTGACCGAGGCGCCGATGGCCCGCTTGATCGTCGCCACATAGTCCGGCCCTTCGGTCAATCTGGTCCCCGGCAATTGACCGTCCTGCTGAAGCATGGCGCCGCCATGGGCCCAATCGAGAATCCGCGTGGGGGAGGTAAAATATCCGCACCCGCAGACACCAAAGGGCATGCCAAACGCCACGGAATTCAATCCCGCATGCTGCGCAGCCGCCTGCGCTGACGGGCTCGATTCGAGAATGACGACTTTGCCCGTCTGGGCACGTTCACCCGCCACGATGGAAGAACCTTGCCCCGAAGGGGTCGGTGCAGGGCTTTGCGGCAGATAGGGAGCCAAGGGATCGTCGCCTATGAGGCTGGTTCCAGCATAGGTACGATAAAGGGACGAGGTAGCTCCAACTACGTTCCGCTCGAAAGGTGCAAAACCCGGCCTACGGGCAGACGGCGGAGACGCGGCAGAATTCCCGCTCACTCCCGCTCCATGAAGCCTTGCGAAAGTGTCGGGCAAGGAAGGCGGTGCGTGGTTGATATTGACCCGACCGTCCACAGCGCCGAACGCTCCCACCCTCTCTTCAACGTCACGTCTTTTGAGCGCAGAGTTGTTGTCGGGACTGTCGACAAGGGCACCATGCTTGTTTCCATCCGAAGTCTGCACGGATGTTGCAAGCTGAGCATCATCCTCGCGCCGATCGGCAGTCTGGCGCGGCCTTGCCTTTCCACCGACGGTCAGCCAACGGGGAACCCACGAATCCACCAGGAGCGAGCGCGAAGCCCACCGGCGAGCGTTGCGATACATGGCGTGCCCTCTCCCGAAATTTACCAGGATCAAATCTATGAGGATCGTTCGATACGCGGACCTCCAATTATAATCGAAAAACAGGCGAGTATGGCCTACCCATTTCGACCTACAGGCGGCATCCTTTCTGGGAAACGGATTTTTTCGTGGAAGTGCGACTTGCGTTTCGCATGGCGACAAGTGGCACAATCGCAGGATCCGCTTCGCATAACGGACGGCTGTGCGCCCTGGGGAAAGCCGCATTTGCGCTGCGCGAGAATCGTGAGGGAGACAGCCACAGGAGCTTCAGCATCATGGTCGGCAGGAGCGACGACCATCCATGCTCATGTTCTGTCTTCGGGCCGTGTCCGCGACAGGTCGTCACTCTCGTGACCGATCATGGCCGACCCCGTTCACTTGCGCGGCCGCGCGATTGGATACCGAGCCCGATCATGAAGTCGACGCCGCGGCTTGGCAGATCCTGCGTCCAATCCGGCACAAAGCCAATGCCACGCCCGCCGAGACGAGCAAGCGACAAGCTAAAAATCGCAGCGATAGGCTATGTTCTCAGAGAGGCAAGACGGCGTCTTCTTCACGAATTTCTTCTCCAAATAACCCGGTCTCTTGAATATACAAAGAAATACACTTCAAACTTATCCAAGTATTATAAATTCATAAGGTCCAAAAAGCGCTATCACCCCGCAGTGTTTATAAATAGTTAACGTATATATATATCCGAAGCTTTTTATAAATCTCATTTTTTGGCGAACTTACCTTCATATTCAGCCTTCCTTAATTGAAATCTTGTTCTTTGGGCGGTCGAAACGGCGAGTTAATCGGGGGTAATTTGATTAACAGGCATGACGCTGCACGCCGTGGGCCGGCTCAAATCCGGAATGTCCCCTCCAAACTCCTGCCAAAAGGGACAGGCAAATAATGACGAGCATCAACACCAATAACTCTGCAATGGCAGCTCTCCAGACGCTGCGTAACGTCAACCAGGGCCTCAACAAGACCCAGGACCACGTTTCCTCGGGTTACCGCGTCGGCAAGGCTTCCGACAACGCTGCCTACTGGTCGATCGCAACGACCATGCGTTCGGACAACAAGGCTCTCGGTGCCGTTTCCGACGCGCTCGGCCTCGGTGCTGCAAAGGTTGACACTGCCTACACCGCCATGGACAGCGCCATCGACGTCGTCGGCGAAATCAAGGCGAAGATCGTTGCCGCAACTGAAAACGGCGTCGACAAGAAGAAGGTCCAGGAAGAAATCGACCAGCTGCAGGACCAGCTGGTGAG
>NZ_JBFTSM010000045.1:0-2500 GCF_056400025.1 Rhizobium sp. 01L419 | reverse complement strand
CGAATACTCCCGGGGGTAGAGCACTGGATGGGCTATGGGGACTCACCGTCTTACTGATCCTAACCAAACTCCGAATACCGGGAAGTACTACCAGGCAGACACACGGCGGGTGCTAACGTCCGTCGTGAAAAGGGCAACAACCCTAACCTCCAGCTAAGGTCCCCAAGTCATGGCTAAGTGGGAAAGGATGTGAGGATCCCAAAACAACCAGGATGTTGGCTTAGAAGCAGCCATCATTTAAAGAAAGCGTAACAGCTCACTGGTCTAAATAAGGGTCTTTGCGCCGAAAATGTAACGGGGCTAAAGCCATGCACCGAAGCTGAGGATTTGCAGTAATGCAAGTGGTAGCGGAGCGTTCCGTAAGCCTGTGAAGGGATACCTGTGAGGGGTCCTGGAGGTATCGGAAGTGCGAATGTTGACATGAGTAACGATAAAGAGGGTGAGAGACCCTCTCGCCGAAAGACCAAGGGTTCCTGCTTAAAGTTAATCTGAGCAGGGTTAGCCGGCCCCTAAGACGAGGCGGACACGCGTAGTCGATGGGAACCACGTTAATATTCGTGGGCCTGGTGGTAGTGACGGATCGCACAAGTTGTTCATTCTTATTGGATTGGATGGGCAGCGGAGCGGTTCCAGGAAATAGCTCCACCGTATAGACCGTACCCGAAACCGACACAGGTGGTCAGGTAGAGTATACCAAGGCGCTTGAGAGAACTATGTTGAAGGAACTCGGCAAATTGCACGCGTAACTTCGGAAGAAGCGTGACCCCATAGTAGGCAACTATTGTGGGGTGGCACAGACCAGGGGGTAGCGACTGTTTATCAAAAACACAGGGCTCTGCGAAGTCGCAAGACGACGTATAGGGTCTGACGCCTGCCCGGTGCTGGAAGGTTAAGAGGAGAGGTGCAAGCTTTGAATCGAAGCCCCAGTAAACGGCGGCCGTAACTATAACGGTCCTAAGGTAGCGAAATTCCTTGTCGGGTAAGTTCCGACCTGCACGAATGGCGTAACGACTTCCCCGCTGTCTCCAACATAGACTCAGTGAAATTGAATTCCCCGTGAAGATGCGGGGTTCCTGCGGTCAGACGGAAAGACCCCGTGCACCTTTACTATAGCTTTACACTGGCATTCGTGTCGGCATGTGTAGGATAGGTGGTAGGCTTTGAAGCGGGGACGCCAGTTTCCGTGGAGCCATCCTTGAAATACCACCCTTATCGTCATGGATGTCTAACCGCGGCCCGTTATCCGGGTCCGGGACAGTGTATGGTGGGTAGTTTGACTGGGGCGGTCGCCTCCGAAAGAGTAACGGAGGCGCGCGATGGTGGGCTCAGACCGGTCGGAAATCGGTCGTCGAGTGCAATGGCATAAGCCCGCCTGACTGCGAGACTGACAAGTCGAGCAGAGACGAAAGTCGGTCATAGTGATCCGGTGGTCCCGCGTGGAAGGGCCATCGCTCAACGGATAAAAGGTACGCCGGGGATAACAGGCTGATGACCCCCAAGAGTCCATATCGACGGGGTTGTTTGGCACCTCGATGTCGGCTCATCGCATCCTGGGGCTGGAGCAGGTCCCAAGGGTTTGGCTGTTCGCCAATTAAAGCGGTACGTGAGCTGGGTTCAGAACGTCGTGAGACAGTTCGGTCCCTATCTGCCGTGGGTGTAGGAATATTGACAGGATCTGTCCCTAGTACGAGAGGACCGGGATGGACATATCTCTGGTGGACCTGTTGTCCTGCCAAGGGCATAGCAGGGTAGCTACATATGGACGGGATAACCGCTGAAGGCATCTAAGCGGGAAACCCACCTGGAAACGAGTATTCCCTATCAGAGCCGTGGAAGACGACCACGTTGATAGGCCGGGTGTGGAAGTGCGGCAACGCATGAAGCTTACCGGTACTAATAGCTCGATTGGCTTGATCGTTCTCATTGACCATGCTCATCCCCGGCGAACGCCAAAGCGTTCGTCCGGATGATGATGCTAAAGACGTGTTCAAATAAAATGGATGTGAAAACATCCGCCAGCTTCTCAAAGTTGCGCTTCGCTGACCTGGTGGTCATGGCGGGGTGGCTGCACCCGTTCCCTTTCCGAACACGGCCGTGAAACGCCCCAGCGCCTATGGTACTTCGTCTTAAGACGCGGGAGAGTCGGTCGCTGCSAGGTCTGCAAAACGCAACTAAAATCTTCTCTTTGCATTTATTATACGGCCCATGCCGTCACAAAGGGCCGCTCTCAAAGCGGCCTTTCGTGTTTGGTGGCTCGGTGCCATATGACACGAGACAAATTGCTCTGCAATTTGCTCGGCAGTGATCCGCAAAGCGCTTGCGCTTTGCGTAGACGCGACAAATCCCAAAGGGATTTGTGCAAATCGGCATTTTGCCAATAGGCAAAATACCTGGACGGACGACGCTAGCGTCGCCTGGATAACGCGGGGTGGAGCAGCCCGGTAGCTCGTCAGGCTCATAACCTGAAGGCCGCAGGTTCAAATCCTGCCCCCGCAACCAA
>NZ_JBFTSM010000044.1:0-7030 GCF_056400025.1 Rhizobium sp. 01L419 | reverse complement strand
TCACCCGGCGGTCATCAGTTCGATGAGCGCCGGGTTGGTTCGTCGGAAGCAGAGGAGCGATCACCGCCCACTGTCGGTCATCAAGCCAGAATTCTCCTGCCATGATTCAAACTCCCATTATGACCGAAGTGAATCATACAGAGATAATTTAATCAATAGTTTGATTGGGTTTTAACCCTAAAGCTTGAAACCGCTTTTTTCATTTCCTAGCTCACCCGGCGATCGGGGCTTGATGAGCCCGATCGTTTTCCACGTCTGTATGGAGTGAGCCCGCATGGAAGAGAACATCAAAATCATAAAGAATGCTAGTATCCCGGAGAGGGAAGAAATCATCACCGACTTTGCTCGCTGGCTTGACACCGCCTCGCAAGATGCACTTGTTACGGTGAGGGGCGTTTCGCTGTAATGTCGGCCAATATGGCACAGACAATCCGCACAAACGCCGACGAACTTGCACGCGACAATCCCGAGACGACTGAACGGGTATTGCAGCAAGCCTGCGCGATGATCTCGCAGTTCAAGGCGGCGTACCCGCATCGTGTTGTTAGCCGATCCGTTCATTGACGGTAGGGCAACTTAGGTCGGTAAAATTTTTTGCAGCAGATCTTGAATCAGAAAATCGGCAAAACCAAATCGTTTGCCGCCAGCCGCTGAGACAAGGGCTGGCTTCGCCGGGAGCGCCGCTTTTGGCACTCCCGTACCCATGTTGCTTCAAGGAGGATATGGCTATGGCAACATCTTACGACTACGCACCTCTCTACCGCTCGAGCGTTGGTTTCGACCGGATCTTCAATCTTCTCGAAAACGCGCAGCGCGCCCGCTCGTCCAACGATTGGCCGCCTTATGACATCGTCAAGAGCGATGACGACACCTACAAGATCTCGATTGCGGTGGCTGGATTTGCACAGGACGATCTCGACATCACCTTCCAGTCCAATCTGCTGACGATCACGGGCAAGAAGCAGGAATCCCCGACAGAGGGCTACTTGCATCGCGGCATCGCAGGTCGTCCGTTTGAGCACCGCTTCGAACTGGCTGACCACGTCCGGGTGAACGGGGCCGACCTGAACAATGGTCTGCTAACGATCGAGCTTGTTCGCGAAATCCCCGAGGCTCTCAAACCGCGGACGATTTCGATCCAGAGCACGCCCACATTGACGTCGGTTGCTCCGGCGCAGATCGAAGCGCAGAAGGCGGCTTGATCCATAAGTTCATGCAGTGAGTCAGGGGCGCCATCGCGATGGCGCCCGTCAACATTCCGGGTTGGGAAGGAGAGAGCGATGAGACCCGATATGTTCAGAAAACCTGTCACAATTCTCGTCGGCTTGGGATTCCCTGCCGAAATCCGCAGCGTGATGGATGCCTACCGACATCTTGTTGAATGGCCGGTGTCGTTTAGAGACGCGGCCCATTCGATTGCTCTGAAAGCATGCCAGGTGGCTCTTCGTGGCGAGATCGAAGCTGAGACGGCGCGCGGTCTGTTCACAGCATTTGCCGAAAAACATGAGCTCCTTGCTCCGGAGACATCTTCGGTCGGGGCTTTTCGCTTGCGTAGCGACAGCGATCCCCACTTGCAGTAAGTGGCTTACCGGGTCCGACACGCCTGAGCATCTGCACAACGATTTGATAAGAATTTCCGCTCATAGTCAAAAAAAGACGGGCTCTCCAAAACGTTCGCGGTCAGCACTCTCTGCCGTCGAGCCGGACAGGTTTCGCGATGGCTCGGCGGTGTTTTGCTCATCCGTCAGAAAAGGCTGCTGTCCGTCTTCACAGCTCGTCATTGACGGCATTGGCCGATAAGGTTGGTTGGAGCCAATCGGCGTTGTCACGGCTTTTGAAAAAGTGACGCGATGGCAACCTCGTCACGGCACGACGTGACACAGAGACGGTTTGAATGAGGGCGGTCGAGCAGGGCTAAACTTGCTTGCGGGTCGTCTTATTCAGCTGCTTGAAGACGGAATGACGTCTTTGGCTGCTCGATCCCGCTGAGGATTTCGAAGTCATCAATCATGAAATGCTGATCCGATCCAGGCACCGCCAAGGTCCAGAAATCCCGACTTGTGCCAAATATCGTAGAAACCTCCACAACCGTAAGCCGCCCATCGTCGTGCTTTAAATGCGTTCGGAACAAGATTATTCATGTCGCTACTCCTGCCGGACAGGATCGTACGAGAGGAAGTCGAGACGGGACCACGGAAATAAGACACTCAAGTAGCGCTGTCCCCAGGTTTGAGACACGATAGCAAAAATGTCTTGTAAAAGTGCCAGTGGGCGACGGCGACGGCGCTTGAATTCTTATCCCAGAAAAACCACTTGACCGGCGATTTCTGTACGAATGGAGGTATCAATGACGACAGTAGATGAGCTGCAGCCCGAGCAACACGTATTTGAAGCCGATGTCAGCCGACTCCTGCATATGATGGTGCATTCGGTTTACTCAGATAAAGATGTGTTCCTCCGGGAATTGATCTCGAACGCGGCGGATGCCTGCGAAAAGCTGCGGTTTGAGTCGATTTCCAAGCCACAGCTCTCGTCCGATGGAACCCAGCCGGCGATTCTCGTGACGCTCAATGAGGAGGCGCCGACACTCGTCATCGAGGACAACGGCATCGGCATGAACCGCGACGAGATGATCGACGCGCTTGGCACAATCGCGCGCTCTGGGACAAAGGCGTTCATGGAGCGGCTTGAGGCGGCCAAAGCTGGGGAGAAGGCGGAGCTGATCGGCCAGTTCGGCGTTGGCTTCTATTCCTCTTTCATGGTTGCTGATCGGGTCGATGTCATCTCCCGCCGCGCCGGCGAGGGCGAGGCCTGGAAATGGTCATCCGACGGTAAGGGAAGCTATGATATCGTCGGGGTCGATGTCGGACAAGCACCAGCACGCGGTACGCGTGTCGTGCTACATCTCACGGACGATGCGAAGAAATATGCCAGCAAATGGACGGTCGAGAAGATCATTCGTGATCAATCCGGCCACGTGCCTGTTCCTATACGTCTCGTAGAAAAAGAGGGCGCGGAGCCGTCACAGGTCTCCGATGGTGCAGCGCTCTGGCTCAAGCAGAAGAGCGAGATATCCAAGCAGGACTACGATGATTTCTATCGTAGTGTCTCGGGCCAGTACGACGAGCCGCTGGCTAACGTGCATTTTCGCGCTGAGGGCCGCCACGAATATACGACGCTTGCCTTCATCCCGGGCTCTCAACCATTCGATCTGTTCGATCCAGACCGAGAGGGTCGGATGAAGCTCTACGTCAAGCGCGTCTTCATAACCGACGAAGCCGACTTGCTGCCGCGTTACCTGCGGTTCATCCGGGGCATCGTCGACACCTCGGATCTCCCGCTCAACATCTCCCGCGAGATGATCCAGGAAAGTCCCGTGCTTGCCGCTATCAAAAAGGGCGTAACGAGCCGGATCCTTTCCGCCCTGGAGAAGATGGCCGAAAGCGAAGCCGAGACGTTTTCCAAGGTATGGGATCTGTTCGGCGCCATTCTCAAGGAAGGTATCTACGACGACTTCGAGCGGCGCGCGCAGTTGCTGAAGCTGGCGCGCTTCCGTAGTACCGTATCCGACGGGGCAACTAGGAGCCTGGCCGACTATCTGGCCGGAATGGGGGAAGGGCAGTCGGCGATCTATTACATTAGCGGCTCTAGTCTGGACCAACTGAGGTCGTCGCCGCAACTCGAAGGTTTTCGAGCCAAAGGGATAGAGGTACTTCTGCTTACCGACGGCGTAGACAGTTTCTGGCCAACTAATGTCCCAGATTTCGAGGGCAAGCCTTTTAAATCGGTTACCCAGGGCCTTGCCGATCTGAACGCTGTGACCGGCGAGGGCGGCACCGATGAGGGTGACCGGCAAGCTTCTCCCGAAGTCGGGTCGTTCATCGATTTCGCGCGAAGCGCCCTTGGTGAGGAGGTTGCTGACGTTCGTATTTCCGATCGGTTGACCGAAAGCGCGGTCTGCCTTGTCGCGTCGGAACATGGCCCCGATCGCCAGCTCGAAAAGCTTCTCCGAGGGGCGGGGCGGTTACAGACCGCATCGAAGCCAATCCTGGAGATCAACGCGCAGAACGAGCGTGTTAAAGCCATCGCATCGCTCGACGATCTGGCCTTTCGCGAGGATGCGGCGTGGCTGTTGCTCGACGAAGCACGCATTCTTGACGGGGACAAACCAGCCAATCCACGTGCTTTTGCCGACCGACAGGCCAGGCTGTTTGCGCTGGCAATCGGGCACGGCAAGTAAAAGGTCTTGGCGAGGTGGTCTTCGGTTGCCTCGCCAGAAAGCCTTAGAACAGGAGGTCGATCAACGCGATCGCTGAATGTTTCGCATTCTCGGGGAATGGACAGCGCTTCTCAGTTCATGATCGTAGGTTATAGCCAGCCGCTTTGAGTGCACAGCCCACTAAGCTTCTGTTATTTAAAGGATCTTTTAATTTTAAGTTGGTTTGGACTTTGCGGGTCGAAGAAGCTGGTGGAGCTGCCCGAGCCGCAGGCCGCGATCAACGACGTCGTCGTTGAGGTCCATGCAGCGGGCTTCGTCAACACCGAACTGGATTGGCCTTCGACCTGGACCGATCGAACCTTTCGCGATCGGACGCCATCGATCCTCGGCCATGAGCTGGCCGGTGTGATCACCGCGCTGGGCTACGGCACCACGGGACTGTCGGTCGGTCAGCGGGTGTTCGGCCTGTCTGACTGGTATCGCGACGGCACGCTCGCTGAGTACGTAGCCGTCGAGGCCCGCAACCTCGCGCCGCTGCCGGGTGAGGTCGATTTCACAGTTGGCGCAAGCCTGCCGATATCCGGCCTGACCGCATGGCAGGGACTGTTTCAGCATGGACGCCTTCAAGCAGGGCAGAGTGTGCTCGCACACGGAGCGGCTGGCGCCGTCGGCTCGATTGTGACGCAGCTTGCGCGGGAAGCGGGCGCCTATGTTATCGGCACCGGACGCGCCGCTGACCGCCAGAGGGCTCTGGACTTCGGTGCAAATGAGTTCGTCGATCTCGGAAACGACACCTTGGAAGACGTCGGCGGCGTCGATCTGGTATTTGACGTTATCGGCGGCGATGTTCAGAGACGGTCCGCGGCGCTGATCCGGGCCGGGGGAACGCTTGTGACAGCCGTCGGGACGACGGATATTCCTCCTGTGGATGGGGTGACGGTTGACTTCGTCGTCGAGGCCGATCGTGCCCAGCTATCTGAGATCGTTCAGCGGGTCCGGGACGGAAGACTGCGGACGAACATCGGCAAGGTTTCAAGTCTGGACGATGCGGTCACCACCTTCAATTCGGCGGAGCGGCGCGCGGGAAAGACGGTCATTCGCGTTGTCCCGTGAGGACACGGCGAGAATTAGGATATTCGTGGGGCATTTAACCCCGCCGTATCTTCCTGACGAATTGGCCGCCACGTGCACTCATTGGAGGGTTTCCTCCAAGGAGTGCACACTGCATGCAAGCTGCGCATCCTGCCGCCTCAGGTTTACTCGGCGAACGAAGTGAGTTTTGGGTGCCACCAGGGGCCCACCGAGATATTCCCAGAAGTCGAGCCCCGTAATGTCAATCGGATGAGCGCGAAAACCTTGGTTCAGGTCTAAACGGCCTCGAACGCCACCGATCGAAGTTTTCCGACCCTCATTAGGTGTTGTAGGGTATACGACACCGACAACGCGTCATCGAGTGCATCATGGCCTTGTAGAGGTGGATGCTCGACGTGGTAATAATCGACAAGCTTGTTGCTCGCGGTCTTAGCCAAATCCTCGACCGGCATCCCGGCCGCGAGCAGGAGCTTGACGGCGTTATCAAAACGGCGGGCCAGGATGGGAGCATCTATGCCCGCGACATAACAGCTGATCGCCACCATATTCAGTTCGTCCTTACCCCACGACCAAAGGCGCGCCCCGCCGGAAAAACTGTCGATGCCGGACAGTGCATCCTGCAACGTCACGCCGTCCGTTTCTATAGCCTGTTCAGTGATACCAGTTAGCTTCGTGAAAAATGGGTCGAGCGCGTAGCGGTTGCCAAATCGGTCGATCGGCTGGACATATGCCTTGTAGGTGCCAAGGATCGGAAAGTCATTCTCCAGCCCAAGCTTTACCGCGCCGATCTGGGCAATAACTGGATCGGGATCGTGGGCGGCACACCAAAATCTGCGTTGCGACCCTTCAAGGCAAAGAAATTCACAGTCAAAGATGATTGCAGTTTTCAAAGGTCTGTTCCTCTTTTGCGAAGCTCCCGGGTTTTGCCGCCGGGCGCATCATCGGATCATTTTCCGTAGTTGCACGCTTTCGAACGTACCGGCTTCGAATTCAAAAGGTGAAAAGCCAAGTTTCTGGTAGAATCCTACCGCGTCCGGAGCGGAATGTACGAGAAGCTCATTGATGCCGCGTGAAAGCGCCAGGCGCTCAAGCCGCTCCAAAAGGGCTGTTCCGTGGCCACGCCTTTGGAAGTCGGGCGCTATCGCCACAAGACGCACGATCGCCCTTCCGTCTGGCTCCTGATCGAGGCGAACCGTCCCGATTGCCTGTCCGTCACGTTTGAAAAGCAAAGACAGGTTCTGCTCTTTGATCTCCTCCGGCCCATCTTGGATATAATCGAACCGCCCTCGGGCTTCAAAGAGCACCGTCCGCCGCAACCGATGATAAGCCGATTGGTCGTCGGCGCTCTCGGCAACAGAGAGATCGTAGCGACCTATCGCCGGCAGTCGATCGAGCATCTCTCCCGAGCCAAGGTCAAGGCGCGCGCGTGCGAGCGCGATGTCGATCCAGAAAAACCGAAACAAAATAGGTGCCCCGCCGCCCGACGGCCTGGTCTCAAAATGGGACCAGGTCTCAGGAAGGGTTTCTTCGAGCGACAAATTGAAGTAGGTGCGGTGGAGGTCATGATGCACCCCGTCTCGCTCGAAGGGCCGGTGCCTGTCTCCCAGGAGCCGAAACCCCGTTCGGCCCAACAGCCCGGTTTCCTCGCCGAATTCGCGACGGGCGGCATCCATCACCCGCTCTCCGGCTTCCGGCATCCATCACCCGCTCTCCGGCTTC
>NZ_JBFTSM010000043.1:0-8136 GCF_056400025.1 Rhizobium sp. 01L419 | reverse complement strand
CCGCAACAGCCCTCCGGAAGATCGACGGATGGATCGAAGACTATAATGAAATCCACCCACACTCAGCGCTGAAAATGGCCTCCCCAAGGGAGTTCATCAAAGCATTGTCTCAATAGCTGATCTGTCCGGCGAAATGGGGGGCACTCCAGCAGCGGAGTTGATCGAAGGGTCAAAGGGTCTATGAGGCGCGTGGCCACATCCGCGAAACTTCGCCGACGCTCAAAGGCTCCGATCAGATCTTGCCTCTTGCGGCAAAGACCAACACTTTGAGCTGATCGAAGTTGTGAACCCGTTGACGGTAAGGCTCGATGATAATCGCGGCGGCGCGCACCGTCTCTTCGTCATCGGCGTCCAGTTTAAATTCGTCCTTCACGGTATCCAGAACGCGCTGGCAAATGGCGAGGTCTTCCGATGTCATCGGTTGATCGCGCCCTCTCAAGTGACGTGCAATCATACGAACCCTCCATAATCGGAAATCGGGATTCGAGATAATTTTTCAGACCTGATTTTCAAGAATTCTTCGCGAAATATTGAGATCGGCAGAGACCCGATCCCTCATGCTGACCGGGCTCCCCATTGCCACCTCGTCAGAGCTGAGCATGGCGGCGGGCCACGTACCTTGATCATAATTCATCGTTAATCACTTGCCGCTCTGTTCGGGCGGCTTTTTTCGCATTCGCATAGCATTCACATTGAAAAGCCAGGGCACAAAAAGGATGGCAGACGACATGAGGAACACCAATGATGCCTACCGCACCTATACGGATGACATCACAGCCCAACTCGGTGAGCGAGTGACCAATCTCGGGCGCCGGCAGGCCGACCTCGAAGCGGAGATGCGTACAGGCTCCAAAGGCATCGATGCCGCGTCACGGCGCTCGCGAACGAAACTCGGGCGTCGATCGCCGCGCTCTCCCGGAACCGGAATCCAACAGACAATCGCCATTAAGCAGGTCGAGCCTCTGATCAACAGAGGTGGTTCCAAGCCTGCCCGTGGAGATCCTGGAGGTGTTGGCAAACGCTGAGCGCGGGTCTCTGACGGCGCCACAGAACAAAGCTGTCGAGCCGCTGATGACCGATAGCGAATACTTCGAGAAGATTACCCCGGAGGATCTAACGAAGAAGCGTCAGACGCTCAACAGCGTTGCGTAAACGCTCAATTCGGTGAGGAAAATCGGAAAAACATATAAAAAGCCCAGTGGGGCAGTTTTTGTCCCACTTGTTCCGCAGCTATCTGATTTTACAAATTAGTGGCACGCCCTAGGGGAGTCGAACCCCTCTTTACAGAATGAAAATCTGTCGTCCTAACCGATAGACGAAGGGCGCGTGCTGTGGTGGCGCCCTTATAGTCAGGCACTTCCGATCCCGCAAGCGGCAAATTCGAAATTTTGCAAAAAAATGACAGGCTGTTCCGCTGGTAGCAAATGAAGATTATTCGAGCCAAATCAACGGGCTGCGGCGGCCATCGGAAATTTGGTGCCGGCCGCTTCCCCCACGTCATGCTTTCAAAGAGTTGAAAGTCAGATCGCCCGTGCCGAGGCAATCGGCGCGCTCTTGCGGCCGCAGCCCCAGTTCCAATCGCGGGCATTGCCGGTGTCCAGGTGGACCGAATCCGTATGGCAATAGGTGCCGACGCCACCGCGGTTCGGCAGCGAGCGGATATATTGGGCAATATCCCATTTGCTGATGCCGTCGACCTGGATATCGGCCGCCTCACAGCTCTTGTGCATCGATTCCTCGGCGCCGCCGACTTCCCGGTTATGCTGCGGATCGCGGTAGCCCGATGTCACGACGACTGGCTTGCCGAAATGAGTCTCGACCGTCTTGATGACCCGCATGAGATCGGGCTTGAAGCAGCCGACCTGGACGTTGTCGTTCTGCACATGCAGGCCGTTTGGCGCGATACGCGTCATGCCCGGCAGCGATGCCTTCTGCAAGAGCCCGGAAAGGCTGCTGAGCAGATTCTGCTTCGGCGCGCTGTAGAGCGCATTCATCGTCGATCCCGGGATATCCCCGCTGGCAAGGGAGGCTGTCTGATCAGGCGCAAACTTCGTGCTGGTATTCTGCGACGATCGCTGCGGCAGCATCTCGCCCTGCTGTGGCTCGGGCGCGCTGAACACGCTCGATCTCGGAACCGCGTTCTGAGGTGCGTAAGCGTTGGCGCCCTGCGGCTGGATGACCGTGGAGGTCGAGTTGTTCTGTGGCGGCGCTGGATGATCGGAGAAAATGCTCATCGCCTGCGCGTTGATTCGCGTCGATTGCAGGACGAGACCGCCGATATTGGACGGTTGCTGCTGCTGCATGGCAGGATCGACGGGCGGGACCGGCGCCGCATTCGGATCCTGCGCGGCGACCTGCGGATCGGCACCGGAGACATTCGTCAGCATCGGGTCGCGATAGAGCTGTTTAGACGCTGTGGGAGATGCGGCCGGCATTGCCGCTGCCAGCTGGGGCGCCGGCTGTCCTGCTGCAGCCGGTGTGGCGACGGCGGCCGAATCAGGTGCCTTCTTGTCGGAAACGCAGCCGGAAAGCGCCAGGACAGAGCTGGCGATCAGCAAAGCACCGACAGCCTGCCGGCGCGGATTGGCAATCCGCTTGTTATTCTTGGTCAACCGCGAAATCTCCGGTGAATGCGGAAGGCGCCCGAAAGCGCACTTCCGTTACGAGTGAGCCGGAGAATGCCGCGTGAAGCTTGCCCGCAGCTTGGCTTACCAGGCGCCGGTATTGCCCATCGAAAGCCAGGGCTCGGTCGGGGCCAGTTTCTCGCCCTTTTGCAGAATCTCGATTGAGATGCCGTCAGGCGAACGCACGAAGGCCATATTACCGTCGCGCGGGGGACGGTTAATCGTAATACCGCTATCCATCAATTTCTGGCAAATCGCGTAGATGTCATCCACCTCATAGGCGAGGTGACCGAAATTGCGTCCTCCGGTATAATCCTCCTTGTCCCAGTTATAGGTAAGTTCGAGGCAGGGAGTCTTTTCGCTACGGGCACGGTCGATATCGTCCCGGGCAGCCAGGAAAACGAGCGTGAAGCGGCCCTTCTCGTTCTCATGGCGGCGGATTTCCTCGAGACCGAACAGGGTGGAGTAAAAATGGAGGGAGGCGTCGAGATCTTTGACGCGAACCATGGTGTGGAGATAACGCATTTTGTTTCCTCTCTCTTTTCAGGCTAGCCCGTCTGGGTAACGGACACCAGCTTCGGGCAAGTCATCGCTATAAAATGTACAGTTGGGAATAACCGAAAACTAGGACTTGCGCTTATCCGTTACCAAGATGTTAATCTTGATTTCAAGAATCAGTTAACCGTAACAGTGTGACGCGTATTGAGGGGCTGGCGACATGGCTGACAGGATTTCATCGAATGGCTTTACCGACCTTGAAGAGTTGTCGGGAGAACCGGTTGACCTCGTTGAAATCACCGGCGTGGTGAAATGGTTCGACGTGGCCAAGGGTTTTGGCTTCATCGTTCCCGACAACGGCATGCAGGATGTGCTGTTGCACGTAACCTGCCTGAGGCGCGACGGCTACCAGACCATTCTTGAGGGCACCCGCATCGTTGCTCTCATCCAGCGCCGCGAGCGTGGCTTCCAGGCCTTCAAGATCCTCTCCATGGATCAGTCGACTGCGATCCATCCCTCGCAGATGCCGCCGGTTCGCACCCATGTGCAGGTCACGGCAACCAGTGGCCTCGAGCGCGCCCTGGTGAAGTGGTTCAACCGCACCAAGGGCTTCGGCTTCCTGACACGCGGTGAGGGCACGGAAGACATCTTCGTGCATATGGAAACGCTCCGCCGCTTCGGCCTCACCGAACTGCGCCCCGGCCAGGTGGTACTGGTGCGCTTCGGTGATGGCGAGAAGGGGCTGATGGCTGCGGAGATCCATCCTGACGTTCCGAGCCCGGTCGGCCGGTCTCATTGATGCGTGGCCTGGTCTCTGTCGAGATGATGAGAAGCGCCTTGATGGCGCTTTTTTTCATGGTCGCTCTGCCGGCATTTGCGCAGCAGGACATGCACTTCGATAAAGAGCCGCTGATCATCCAGACGGCTGCCGGCAAAATGCTGCACTTCACCGTGGAGATCGCTGCTAGCGGCGACCAGCGCGCCTATGGCCTGATGTTCCGCAAGGCGATGGCTGAAGACGCTGGCATGATCTTTGATTTCGGCGTGTCGCGGCGCGTCACCATGTGGATGGAAAATACCGTCCTGCCGCTCGACATGCTTTTCGCCGATGGCAGGGGCGTCATCACCCATATCAAGGAAGACGCAAAGCCCTATTCCCGCGACCTCATCGATTCGATGGGTGAGGTCCGCTATGTGGTCGAGGTGAACGCCGGCACGGCCCACAAGCTCAATATCCGCCCTGGCGACCGTCTCGTCAGCGCCACGACAACAAAAAAGGCGAAGTAAGCCTGTGAAATCTGCCGGCTGAGGTGGATTTATGGGGTTGCTAGGGCAGGGGGAAGCGTGTATTCCCGCTGCAATCAAAGGCTCGGAGTGTAGCGCAGTCTGGTAGCGCATCTGGTTTGGGACCAGAGGGTCGGGAGTTCGAATCTCTCCACTCCGACCATTTTTCTCGCAATATTTCTGTAATTTGAGATCGGCTTCGCGGTTTGTGGAGGCCCTTTGGCTACCGTGCCGATTTTTGCTCAGGAAGTTTCCTGGTCAGGAAAATGGTGGCGATGCCATCGCTTCGCAAGCACGCCTGCTCACGTGTGCCGTGATTCAGCCCTGAGCAAGCAGGCCGACATATTGAGCATAGCTGATCGCCGCGTAGAAAAACGCAGTGATACTTGCTCCAATCATGATGGCATGGAATTCTGCCGAGGTTCTCATCGCTCTCACCCGTGTCACAACGGTTGGTAGGTACCCTAGTCGCCTATGCCGCTTATAACAATTAGAAAGCGATCAAAACATGCAACAATCCGAAACATTTCGGATTGTGTAACAGAATTGCCCGCTTATCCACACCCGGCGGCGAATAAGGGCTGCGCATCAAGCGCTCTGTATAAGAAACGCGCCACGCGGCGTTCGGTTTCGCCCACCTGCCAATGCGGCAGCAGCGGCGCTTTTCCCTTGAAAAAACGGGGATTTGCGGATAAGCAAAATTCACTTCTTCCTGCCATGTTCGGTGTGGAAGAAAGCCTGGTTCCAGGTTGAGTTATGAAAGGCGGGCGTTGCCCGCATATCGGAGGCGCTGCAGTCATGTCTGCTAAGATCTATCGTCCGGCCAAGACCGCAATGCAGTCCGGCAAGGCAAAAACCCACCTCTGGGTGCTGGAGTTCGATCAGGAGCAGCCGCGCAAGATCGACCCGATCATGGGCTACACGTCTTCAGGCGATATGCGCCAGCAGCTGAAGCTGACCTTCGAAACGCAGGAGCTTGCTGAAGCCTATGCCAAGCGCAGCGGGATCGAATACCGCGTTATCGCTCCAAAGGAGCCTGCACGCCAGGTCGTCGCTTATCCGGATAACTTCCGCTATACGCGCACACAGCCCTGGACGCACTGATCCGTCTTCGGTTTGATACAGAATATGCCTGATGCCGCGGATCGCGGCATACAGATGGCCCCTTAGCTCAACTGGATAGAGCAGCTGCCTTCTAAGCAGCAGGTCGCAGGTTCGAGTCCTGCAGGGGTCGCCAGTTTTCCAGAGAATTTGCTAGATATCGCGACTGTGGCCAAGCGCTACATTGCAATCGGCAGCAAGAATTAAGCCGGCGGTGCATCGTCATATCCGATGCACCGCCGGCTTTTGTTTTCTTCGCTCGTAGCCGCTTAGCTCTCAGGCGATAGCGTCATGGATGTGCCTGTCGCGGCAACATTGATGCCGAGCTGGCCGGTGACGCTGATCGTCTGCAGGTGGACCGAGCCGGAAGTGCCGCCGAAGAGCACGTTGGTGCCGATGCCGCCGACGAGTGTGGCTTCAGCGGTCGCGCCCTGGTAGAGGCCAGCCAACGAGCCGCGGTGATAGCCGGCCGTCGGCGCAAACACTGCCCAAAGCAAGCGGCCACGTGTGGTAAAGCCGAGATCCACGCCGAACTTGCGCAACGCACCACTGTAGTGCTCAGGCGATTCGTTGCTGCTGGTCGGCTGGAAGACGCAATCGATCTGCTTGGAAGACCCGAGCACATAGCCTATGCCGCCGCCGATATCGCAAGCGAGGTAGCCGATCTTTACGCCCCCGCTTACATCGGGAGCTACCGGCGGCTCCCGCCGCACCAAGTCCGCTGCGCTGGCGCTCATGGCAAAAGCCTGGAGCAAAGAGGCTGCGGCGATTGTGGTCGCGAGTATCTTTTTCATTTTCGTCTCCTTTGATATCGCAGGAAGGATATACCGTCGGCTTTGTCATAACCAAGGCAGGAAAGTCTTCGCAGTCATTTTGGTTCCGAGACTCGCCTGTGCCAGGCCGCCGCGGCAATCTTTTATGGAGCCCTATCGGGCCGCATCGGTTGTCCAGATGTCCATTTTTCGAACAACGGAGATGAGAATGAGCAAAACCGATGCGGACGAAATCCGCAAGAAAACAGAGCGGCAGGTAGAGAACACCAGTGCCGGAGGACATCTTGGCGGCACTTACTTCGGCCAGCAACCGGATGGCAAAACAGCCTCCTCCAGTAGCGCCGAGGCGCGGAAATCCCGTCCGAACGACGCAAGCAACTGATCTGATTGAGGGTTATACGACCATTGCGGCCGGCGAGCAGGCCGGCCGCGCTCATCCAAAGGGGCTATATTTGACCCATTTTGAAGCGGGGTCAGATAGTTATTTTAGAATATATTAACTATTCTATATTTTTGAGAGCTCCGCCGAAAACATTCGCAACTTGACCGCGTTTAATCCGCACGGGTTATTCCGATGGAGGACGGCCCGCTCGATCGAAGGTACGCGCGTTCCTCGGTTTGTCGAAAAACGGAGGAAGTCATGAAGTGCATTTCTCACATGCGGTCGCTTGCGTTTTTTGCTTCGGCCTGCATCGTTTTGTCATTACCTGCCGCCACTGCACGAGCGCTCGATCTTGGTGTTTCTGCCAATGTTGGAGGCATAAGTGCGGATGTGGGCGCATCGGCCAACTCAGGCGGTTTAAACACGAAAGCGAACGCCTCCGTCGGCGGCGTCAACGGCGTGAACGCTGATGTGGATGCTGACGTCGGCGGGCGAGATGGCGTCAATGCCAACGTTGATCTTGGTGCGGGTGGCAGCCGCAGTCTCGACGCAAAAGTCAACGCACTTGCTCTCGGCGGCTCTGGTACAGGCGCAAATGTCGATGTTCGCCTCGGCGGCGAAGATGGAACAAGCTCTGCGCTTTTCGGGCCGAATGGCTTGAATCTCGGCCCTGGCGGCGCCGCTGATGAAGTCGGTGACGGAGCCGGCTCAGTGGCCGGGGCCAACAGTACGTCCTCGGCGGTTGTCGAGCGTTTCAAGACAATGCCTGTCAATGACCGGCGCAAGATGCTGATCCGCTGCCGGGACATATCTGTTTCCGGAGGCTACGACCCGGAGCTTGCAGGACTTTGCGGGCTGCTGCGCTCCGCCGCCTCCCGCTAAAGACATGCGTAAAACAAAGACCTAAAGAGCGTGGCAAGCCGATCTCATGGATACTGACAAGCTTTAGTAAACTGCACGAAAAACCCGCCGGCAATCAGTCGGCGGGTTTTGAATCTCCATGCGCGTCCGATCAGTGCAGGATCTGGCTGAGGAACAGCTTGGTGCGCTCGTGCTGAGGATTGTCGAAGAATTCAGCCGGCGAATTCTGCTCGACGATCTGGCCCTGGTCCATGAAGATCACACGGTTCGCAACCTGGCGGGCAAACCCCATTTCGTGGGTGACGCAGAGCATCGTCATGCCTTCTTCGGCAAGGCCCACCATCGTGTCCAGCACTTCCTTGATCATCTCCGGATCGAGCGCCGAGGTCGGCTCGTCGAACAGCATGATCTTCGGGTTCATGCAGAGCGAGCGGGCAATCGCCACGCGCTGCTGCTGGCCACCCGAAAGCTGGCCCGGATATTTGTTGGCCTGCTCGGGAATCTTGACGCGCTTCAAGAAGTGCATGGCGATATCTTCGGCCTGCTTCTTCGGCATCTTGCGCACCCAGATCGGCGCCAGCGTGCAGTTTTCCAGGATCGTCAGATGCGGGAA
>NZ_JBFTSM010000042.1:0-8141 GCF_056400025.1 Rhizobium sp. 01L419 | reverse complement strand
CGATCGCGGAACGGAGTTTGCCGGCTTCCGGGCTTTGGAAGATGGCATCGGCGCGCGCAGCTGGTTCTGCGATCCCAGCGCACCGTGGCAGAAAGGCGCTGTGGAAAATGCCAACAAGCGTATTCGTCGCTTCATGCCAGGCGATACTGGCCTAGCAGGCATACCCAACTTGCCCGCTACCTGAATGACCAGCCGCGAAGGTGCCTCGGCTACAAGACGTCTGCCGAGGTTTTTATCGCACATTTGCAAGAAGCAAGGTGATCCCCTACCCTGCAAAACGGGGATGCACTTGGGTAAGGTTCTCCAAGAGACGGCGGCATGGGAGCAGCCCCAGATTTTCGCCGAGGAGCTGCGCGCCGCGTTCAGATTTATGCGCTGATCGTACACCTCGTTCATGCGGTGCAGGCGGCATCGCATGAACATCCCATCCAGCTGCCGACAATACGTGTCGGCACGAACTCCTGGATCTCGCCGGCGGGGCGAAAATGCGTCCCTAACGCCGAACACAGTCGGATACACCATTTCCGAACGCACGTCACATACACCAGGGGGACCTTCTTCGCTGGTCATTGAAAGTCACAGGAGATCCGTGGCCCGCTACCTACAGATCTTTGGGTAATTGGAACTCCGCGAAATCAGTAAAAACGCTATAACCGGTCGACACCGCGAACGATCCCATGCTCTTGAAGGGATGCGAACCCACAACGCGCTTTCAAACGGCTATGCGACTGATAAATCGAATCTTCAGGCGTCGCGTCAGCCTCAATCAGGCAGCCCATTCTCCAGTTCTTAGCAACCAAGACCACGTCATCATTCAAGCGACGAATTTGAGCCCTACAACGCCACCAAGGATCAGGACAATGCATACAAGCCGCGGCGCGGATGCGGGGTCGCCAAGCATGACCATGCCGAAGATCGCCGTGCCCGCCGCCCCGATGCCGGTCCAGACCGCATAGCCGGTGCCGACAGGCAGCGAGCGCAACGAGAACGACAGAAGCGCGACGCTCGACAGGCCGGAGACGACCGTTAACAGCGACGGTACGAGGCGCGTGAAACCCTGTGACGATTTCATGCCGAGGGCGAAGCCGATTTCGAGAATGCCGGCGACGACGAGCAGTAACCAGGCCATGATGTTTCCCTCAAAAAATTCGGATGTCGACAGAGGAGCGCTCGCGCAAGCTACCTTGCCGCGAACGCCTGATGCCGGGTCTCAGAGATTGGCGGCCGCTGCCGGTGTCGAGCGGAAGGCGATGCCGAAGCGGTTGAATGCGTTCATCAGGCCGATCGCATACGTGAGATCGGCAAGCGCCTTGTCGCCGAAGGCAGCAGCCGCTGCCGCATAATCGGCATCGGGAACACCTGTTTCGGAAACACGCGTGACGCTTTCCGCCCAAGCGAGCGCTGCCCGCTCTTCGGCGGAGAAAAGGCCGCCGGCATCGTGCCAGACGGCGACCAGCGTCAGCTTCTCCACCGTCACACCGGACTTCAGCAGGTCGCGAGTATGCATGTCGATGCAGAAGGCGCAGCCGTTGATCTGCGAGATGCGCAGATAGACGAGATCGACCAGCACTTTCGGCAGACCGCTTTTCTGGAGGGTGACATAGACGCCACCGAAGGCCTTGTAGCCGTCGGGCGAGATTTTTGCGTAGTCGATGCGATTGCTCATGACAGAACCCTTTCTGGTTGGAAGGGCCTGATCGTCTCGCATCTTGGTCTAGTGTAGAAGGTCCATAGACAGGTTTCTCTTATAGGCCATGATTGATGGCCTCCAGGAGTTCGGCAATGCGGCGCCCGTAACATTCGGCAATGGCCCGCGAGCCTATATTGGTGAAATTGACAAGCAGGGCGGAAACGTCATCGCCCTTGCCTTCCTCTGGAAACATCCAGTCCGACAGGGCCTCGGCATAGAGCCCGGCGCGTCTCATGCGGGTAACGATCTCCCGATCCCGACGGCCCCCGAGCCGCAGGATCAGATGCATTCCGCCCGGCTGCGCATCGATATGCACCTGCTCGCCAAGCGCAGCTTTCAGGCCTGACGCCGTCGCCTCGCGGCGCTCGGCATACAGTTTTCGCATGCGCTGGATGTGGCGGGCAAAATGGCCCTCGGTGATGAAATCGCTGACGATGCCTTGCGTCAATGCCGGGCTCGCGCCGGCAAAGGCGCCGGCAATCGCGGCAAATCGCTCCACCTGGCTATCCGGCACCACGAGATAGGCAAGCCGGAGGCTCGGAAACAGCATCTTGCTGAACGTGCCGGCATAGAGCACGCGCCCGTCGCGATCCAGGCTCTTCAGCGCCGGCAGCGGACGGCTGACATAGCGATACTCGCCATCATAATCATCCTCGATGATCCAGGCATCGTTCCGCCCTGCCCAATCCAGCAGGGCCTGACGCCGCGGCAGCGACAGCGAGACGCCAAGCGGGCTCTGGTGCGCCGGCGTCACCACCGCCGCCCGCGCATTCGCCGCCTTGCGAAGCCCCTCCGAAACGACCATGCCGTCGCGATCTACGGATATGGCAACCGGCGCAATGCCCATATGGGCAAACAGCGTCCGCGTCGGCGGATAGCCGGGATCTTCCAGCCAGACCCTGTCGCCGGCCACGAGCAGCGCATGGGAAATCATGCCGATCGTCTGGCGATAGCCCGAGGTGACGAAGACCTGCGCAGGCGAACAATCGATGCCGCGCGATACCCTGACATAGCCGGCGACCTGCGCCCTGAGTTCCGGCAGGCCCTCGATATCGGGATGCATCATGTCCGAAGGCTGCATGGCACGCACGCGGCGCGCGCCGAGCCGCGCCCAGATCTTGCGGGGGAAGGCATCAAGTGCCGGCAGGCCCATCTGGAACGGCAGGATGGTATCCGGCCGATAGCTGGTGACGAGAGGATCGTTGTCGACGGGGCGGACGGGTATCGGCTCGGCGGCCTGCGGCTTGAGATCGGGGGAGATGATGCTGCCCGCCTGCCCGCGCGCCTGGATATAACCTTCAGCCGATAGCAGCGAATAGGCCGTCTCGATCGTGCCTCTGGCAAGGCCGAGTTCCTTCGCCAGCGCTCTTGCCGATTGTATGCGCTCGCCGGGCTTCAGCACCCCCTCCGCTATGGCGCTTCTAAACCGGTCATAGATCTGTCGGTAATAGGCGGTCTCCGCTGTCGGGTCCGGGCGGGGAATATGGCTGGTCTTCTTCGCTGTCATGGCCTTCCCCGATATTGGACATCGGCTGAAAATGTCTGGTGCATGATGGGGCCCGACGCGGATCTGCGCAAGTCCGCCCGCGTCAATCATGGTCCATCTGCAAACTCCAATCATGGATCTGTGGCCTGGGCCATTGCGGCGCTAGAACCATTGCGATTACAGATCGGGAGTGGACAGATGAAAATCCTGCATGTCAGCGCCAGCCCTCGCGGCAAGGCGGCCGAGAGCTATCGGCTCTCGCTCGAAATCATCGCCGCGCTTCGGCAGCAAAACCCCGCCATCGAGGTGCTCCACAGGCCCATCGGCAATGGCAGCCTGCCGCATATCGATGAAGACTACGCGATCTCGCAGGCCTCGGTGAAAGATGTCTCCGACGCCGGCTCGATGGCCGTCTCGGAAGAACTGGTCCGCGAGCTTGAAAGCGCCGATTGCCTCGTCATCAGCACGCCGATGCACAATCTCTCGCTGCCCTCGGCACTGAAGGCATGGATCGATCATGTCGTGCGGGCGCGGCGGACATTTTCGATCGGCCCCGGAGGCAAGGTCGCCCAGCTGGAAGACCGCCCAGTCTTCATCGCCATCGCCTCCGGCGGCCGCTTTTCCGGCGAGCAGGCCCGCCAGCCGGATTTCCTCACGCCTTACCTGAAGACCATCCTCGCCATGATCGGCCTTAAGGACGTAACCTTCTTCACCGTTCAGGGAACGGTCGCCGGCGGCGAGGCGCTGGAGCGAACGCGGCAGGCGACGGCGCGCGAGCTTGCGGCGCATTTTACCGAAGCCGGAAGTGTGGCCGCCCAATGAGTAACCGCTCCATCAAGACCATCGCCGTGTTCTGCGGATCGAATTTCGGCGCGACGGACGATTTTGCCAATGGCGCAAGGGCGCTCGGCAAGGCGCTTGGCCGCGAAGGCATCGGCCTCGTCTATGGCGGCACGACCAGGGGCCTGATGGGCGTCGTGGCCGATGCAGTGCTCGAGGCCGGCGGCACGGCCCACGGCGTCATCACCGAGAGCCTCCATCAGCGCGGCCATTCGCACCCTCACCTCACCTCACACGAAATCGCCCCAACATTGCGCATCCGAAAACAGCGTATGGCCGAACTGGCCGATGCCTTCATCGCACTGCCCGGCGGCATCGGCACGATCGAGGAACTGATGGAGGTCTGGACCATGAACCAGCTCTCGGAAATCGACAAACCCGTCGGCCTTCTCAACACGTCGGGCTTCTTCGACGTCTTCATGCAGTTCATCGATCACATGGTGGAAACCAAATTTCTGCCGGCCGCGCACCGTCACTCGATCCCCGTCGATGCCGATGCCGGCACCCTGATCGCGCAATTGCGCAATTTCGAAGCGGTGGGCGTTCCCAAATGGATCTAGAGGCCGGGTCTCATCCCGCGCCATCGCACGACCCCAAAAGAAAGAGGAGTTTGAAGTGAGCATAGTCGTCAAAGCCGCTGCCGTGCAGATAAGCCC
The DNA here is from genome assembly GCF_056400025.1 of Rhizobium sp. 01L419. Taxonomy (NCBI): domain Bacteria; kingdom Pseudomonadati; phylum Pseudomonadota; class Alphaproteobacteria; order Hyphomicrobiales; family Rhizobiaceae; genus Rhizobium; species Rhizobium sp. 01L419. The sequence continues at coordinate 3,469 of NZ_JBFTSM010000042.1, read as the reverse complement.
GGTGCTCTACAGCCGACGCGGCACCGTCGAGAAGATCGTCGCGAAGGTCCATGGGCTCGGCGAACTGGGTGTGCAGTTCGCGACCTTTCCGGAAACCATCGTTCCCTATTATCCCTACTTCTCCTTCGTGCAATCCGCCTACGACATGAAGATCGGCCGCGAACACCAACGCCTGCTCGAAGAATCCGTCACCATACCCTCGGCGGAAACGCGTCACGATCGAAGATCCAGCGGATCAGGTCGTCGAGGAATTGCTTGAGCCGAGGAAATCCTTCGACGGATATGACATGGAGACGCCCTGGAGCGATCCTCAGGTCGCCTATTTCGCTGGCTACACCATGTGGACCTATCTGACTTCGCCCTTCATCCTGACGAAGCCCGGGGTGAGCTCGGAAGAAATTGGAGCATGGCGGGAGAATGGGCAGACATGGCGTCGGCTTCTTGTCCGCTTCCCTGACGAGATCGCGACCCACAGCAGAGAGCAGACGTTCTACTTCGATAATACCGGGCTTCTCATCCGCCATGACTACGAAGTCGACATACAGGGCAGAAACGCAGCAGCGCGCTACCTTACCGACTACGTGACGGTGAACGGGATCGTCATGCCTGGCAAGATGCGCGTCTATCCTCGCGGCGCCGACAATAACGCGCTTTCGGAGCCGTTGATCGTCTCTGTCGACCTCTCCGATTTTCGGTTTGAATGAGGCGAGCTCGTACGTTTTTTCGCACTCGCACCCAATACCACCTTCAACGTCAAAACAACTGAAAGAGACCGTAATGGCTTATGTAACGACGAACGACGGGACCGAAATCTTCTTCAAGGACTGGGGCTCAAAAGACGCCCAGCCGATCATGTTCCATCACGGCTGGCCGCTCTCTTCTGACGACTGGGACGCGCAGATGCTGTTCTTCCTCTCCAAGGGCTACCGCGTCGTCGCTCACGATCGTCGCGGTCATGGTCGCTCCGCACAGGTCGCCGACGGTCACGACATGGATCACTACGCAGTGGACGCCTTTGCAGTCGTCGAGGCTCTCGACCTCAAGAACGTCGTGCATATCGGCCACTCGACCGGCGGCGGCGAAGTTGCCCGTTACGTCGCCAAGCACGGTCAGCCGGCCGGCCGCGTGGCCAAGGCGGTGCTGGTATCGGCCGTGCCACCGCTGATGGTGAGGACTGAGGGCAATCCGGAAGGCTTGCCGATCGAGGTGTTCGATGGGTTCCGATCGGCTCTTGCCGCCAACCGCGCCCAGTTTTTCCGCGACGTGGCCGCAGGTCCCTTCTACGGCTTCAATCGCGAAGGAGCGACAGTGCAGGAAGGCGTGATCCAGAACTGGTGGCGGCAGGGCATGACGGGCGGCGCCAAGGCGCATTACGACGGCATCAAAGCCTTCTCCGAAACGGACCAGACCGAAGACCTGAGGGCAATCCCCGTTTCGACGCTCGTCCTGCATGGCGAGGACGATCAGATCGTGCCGATTGCGGATGCCGCGCTGAAGTCTATCAAGCTTCTGAAGAACGGGGCTCTGAAAACATATCCCGGATACTCACACGGCATGCTGACCGTCAATGCCGACGTTCTGAATACGGATCTACTCGCATTCGTGGCCGCCTAAGCTGCCAATTTGGGAGTGGCCCGGCGGCTCGACGGCCGGGCTGGAATGCATTGGTTAGCGCGGTCGCCTCATGGTTAGCGCTGTTTGCCTCGCACCTTGACCACGCGCGTATTGCCGTTTCGAATAATACCGCTGTGACAGAGACGGCAAAAATGCGCCAATAGGAGACGTCCGCCGCGCGCAGAGTGGTAACCGATGTGGGGCCGCTAGCGGCCTGGCAGCTTTTTGGCTGCCGAGGAACGACAGCTGATGATTAACCCAGGGGGTTAAGGTCTGAGAACGGCCCACACCGGGCCCTCGCAGGCCCATTGGATGCTCTCCAGAATCAGGCTGGCACCAAGCCACGCACCACACGGAACATCATAGGAAATGACCGGGGTCCATCGGGTAAGCCAACCAGATACCCGGCACGAACATGCTGTTCGATCGAACCGCGGGCATCGTCCGAAAGTGCCATCAATATGCTTGTAGTGCTGCCTGGTCCGTCGGTGAACGTAGCCCAATAATCCGGGAAGGACGCATACTCGCAATCCACGACAACGGGAATCTCCGTCACGTCGACGAGGCCGATCTTCCGCCACAACGTCGCCTGACCATTAGGCCAGAAGAGCTGGCGCCCCGCCCGCATGGATCTCAGCCTAGCGAAGTCGGTCTCAAGCACGGCGCCGGTGTTAATGACGAGATCGAAGGCGGGCATGCCGCCCAAGAACTGAGTAACGGCGGACGCGACCACGCCGCCTGGACGGGTCACGCGCTTCATCTCGGCAACTACCTGTTCAATTTCCGGGATAACGTCCAGGGCCAGCGTGGAAACGGCCGCATCGAAAAAGTTAGTGTCGAACCGCATGTGCCGGACATCGCCGTGTTCATACGCGATGTTGGGGTGGGATCGACGACGGCGGGCTCCTTCAAGGTAACCCTCCGATGCGTCAACACCGATCACATGCATCCCCGCCTCGGCTAGCGCTTTCGTCAACACACCTGTCCCACATGCTACATCGAGTACGCGACTGCCCGGAGCAATATTGGCACGTGCGAGAAATGGGCTTGCCAGATGTTCGCTCCAGCGCCCTATGAATGTCTCGTAGACGTCGGGATCAGCCCAATTATATCGCAGTTCTGCGGTTTCCATGGCTTGCCACCCTCTCTCGATCAAGAATTGATCGTAACACGGCTATTCGGGTTGCGCGTATCGCCGTCACACCGTGCAAATTCAGCGGAACCTTGTTAACGCTTTTCAAGAAAATATGACACAGCGGGAACCCCTGAATCACACTGGCCTTCCCCTCGGGGGGGCTCCGAGGTACCGCTTGGTGGTTTGACTAGTGTGATCCGCGTAGGTCGCGCGGTGGGAGCCCGCTTCGACCACTAACTGCAATCCTTCTGCCCGGCCCGTGGTCAAAAGGATCAATTGCCAGCCAAGAGCTGCAGACCGCTGGACAACGTCCGCTATTAGCGCGAGAACCCCGTTGCTGAACGACCGCTAAGACGGCGCGAAGCCGCCGTTCCGCATTAACCGCAATTTGGCATCGGGCTGCCAGACGAGCTTCTGAACGCCTTGATGTTGGAGTGGACGGCCCCTGAACGGCATCGAAATGTGCCAGAATGAGCTGTTAAGATCTCAATCGAAGGGGCCGCCCATGGACAAGATTATTCGTATTGGCATGGATACGTCAAAGCATGTTTTTCAGTTGCATGGCGTGAACGCTGGAGAGAAACCAGTCTTGCGCAAGAAAATGCGGCGCAAGGAGATGATCGACTTCTTCACGACCTGCCCGCCAACTTTGGTCGCGATCGAGGCCTGTGGTGGTTCGCATCATTGGGCACGGCTGCTCACCTCATTCGGACATGAGGT
>NZ_JBFTSM010000041.1:0-9896 GCF_056400025.1 Rhizobium sp. 01L419 | reverse complement strand
GCTTTCCCTCGAAGAACGGTTCCTGCAGGAACAGATCGCCCACCGGATCGAAACCCCAGTCATTCCGATCGTCCACAGTTTGCATGATATCAACGACCAGCTCTCACGCGGCCGGCCCTTCTTCGTCGATATAGCCAGGGACGGTAAGGTCCTCTATGAGGTAAAGGGCCATCCCCTCGTTCAGCCGAAGCCGCTGACAAAAGAGGAAGCCAAAGCAGAAGCGCAAAAGAATTTCGAAAGATGGTACAGCCAAGCCTCTCAATTTCTGGAAACGGCTGAAGATCAAATGAGCCGCGGTTGGCTGACGATGGCCGCATTCAACTTGCATCAATCTTGCGAGAGCTACTACCACTGTATCCTGCTGACATTCACACTCTACAGCCCGAAATCGCACCGTATTAAGGTTTTGCGTTCCAAGGCAGAGGACTTGGATAAAAGGCTTGTCGAGGCATGGCCGCGAGACAACCGGATCGCTCGCCGGCGCTTCGAGCTCCTGTCGCGCGCTTATGTCGAGGCCCGGTACTCGCCGAACTACGAGATTAGCGCAGAGGATCTGGCATGGCTGGTCGAACGGGTCAAAGTTCTGCAGGAAGTGGTCTCAGTCATCTGTCGAGAACGTCTGCCGTAGATATTCCTACTGAAAGCTTGATCTGCTCGCCTTGATGAGAATCGAACCCACCCGCCTCGAACTATTCACTAAATCATTGAAAACACACGCCTGAGGCGTAATGCATTTTATGGAACTTTCGAACGCTGTCGCCGCGCGCGCTGGCTCCCAGGTCGAGCCTGGGAGCCAGATGCGAGCCCGACCGAAAGCTCACCACAAGACGCGACGGCGATACGGGTGCCGTCTGCGGAGGTACAAAACCGGATGGTCTGGCTGAATTTCATCTGCCGAGAATAGCGTAGGGAAGGGTCGCATAGCAGACCTATCCTTCTCCCCCTCAATTGGTGCCCCGCGGCCAAATGCTACGCCTTGAAAGCCGGGGGGTGTGCTTGGCACCCCTGAAGACTGATTTGAATTCCTGCCGCAATCCCCTCGCGTTGGAACGAAGGTCAAACTTACGTCGGGATCAGACGAGGAAGCTGCCGTGCCAATGCCACGCGCGGTGCGTCCGCTTGCCGAGGATGCCGTCCTCGAAAGTTGCCTGTGGGATCGTCACCTGACCCAACTTTCCCGCCACTTTCATCAAAACTCGACGTCACGGCGAGCCAACTCCCTCGGGACGATGGGCCTATTTGTCACTTGCCGTGCCGACCACGCACACGACTACGCAATTCGGCAAAATAGCGCCCATCGACCGGATCGGATTGCACGGACGATGCTCCGTCAATCAACAGTCCGCGCAATATAAGACGGTCCTGATCTCGTCGAATCAGTTCGCGGATATATTCGCCGCTCGTCCCATAACCACGTCCCGCGACCTGCTCATCAACGAAGCTCTTAAGGTGGTCGGGCAGGGAAATGTTGATTGTGCTCATACGAATACCTTGAGCTCAAATGGCAAAATTTGGCAGATTGACATCTTTCTCCTAAGACGGACGTAGGCGATGGCCATTGAGCTGAATCGGTTTTTGGCCAATTGGTTATTAGCTCCGTCGGCGTATCTGGCAGCCCGCCCCCCAACAGACCGCCGTTCGGCTTGTGGCTGCCTGAATTGGGCCATCCTCCGATTCTGATAACATTCGCTCATAAGCTCTGTCGGCCTCGTAAAAGTTATTTGTCGACCAGCAAACGGGTCAGGTCGCGCGGCATAAAGCTGGTTGAGTGGGTGAAAGCCCTGCGGGAATTGGTCGCGGTCATCTGAGGGGAAAGACAAGCTTATGCACACAGCGTCAGATCCACGCATAGAAAACGTTTCCGTAAAGTAGGTTATCGCAATCTCAACGAGCACGTCCGCTTTGCCTCATCCAGCCATCGCGTCCTCCTCGCCGGAAAGATCCCGATACTGGCGACCGGCACCTCGTGCAAGCGCCGCATCGGCGAGTGCAGTGTAATGCAACATCTCGCAAGCACTCCAGGTCTCGAACTCGTCGACAAGGTCGGCGCTCAGATGCTCGAGAGTACCGTCGCGGTTAGAAGAGAAATCACCAAAGTCCTTAAGGTCGCGAAGGACGTTTGCGACATGGGAAGAGGAGGTATCGTAACGTTTGGCCAGGGCGTTGGTCGACAGAGTGATGGGGCTGCGCCCATCGAGCCGCCTGTAATGCGCAGCCATCAGCGTCACAAGGAGCAGATAACCGCAATCCCTCGAGGCAAGGCTGAGAATTCTCGGAAAAGGGTGGATGACCGTGCCATGTAGCCTGACGAAGCGAGCGCAATGACAGATGACGTCTCCGAGCAGTTCGGGGTCGCGGGCGACCTGCCCTGCTCGCGAGGGGTCCCCGGCCAACATGCCCTCGGCTTGGATGTAGGCAAGCATGGAGCGCCCGATCTCCCTGATGATTTCGCACGAAGGCCGCAGAAGCTTGACTCGCCTGTCACTGGGAAGGCTCTCGACCGTTACAAGGCGACCCGCTTTGAGCGCGTTCACAAGGTTGACGGTCTGACGGGGGCTTAGGCCGGATTGCTTCTGCAGCACCGCCGCCGTTGGATGGGTTTCCCCATATTGCTCCCAGGCGAAGAAATTGTGGATCAGAATATAGGTGGCGAAGTAGCGGCTGAAACGGTTGAGGAGCTTCCAGATAGGCCAACCGTCGGGCGCTGGCTGGCTCATCGAATCGCAGTAATGCGCAACGGCTTGGCGAAACCGCGGATGGCTTCTGTGCTTCGCCCCGGACGCAATCAGCTTCGCAACTTCGCGCGAAACCGCAATCTCGTTATTCAATTCGTATCCCATCCCGCTCCGTCGACCCACGATGTTAGCGGAGTATCATCTAGCGTATAGCATCGCGAACCGGAACCGGTTTTGCATCGGAAGATACCTTACTTCAGTGCGATGGCGCCTGTGGTGTCCGGTCAAGAACTGGCGAAACATGCAACTTTTGCGAATGTGCACGGCGGTTTCCGACGCTACGGTCCACCGGACAAGTCGCTCCAGCCCTTATCCCGGAAACCAATGAAGCTCATCACGCGCCGCACCTATGTTTGCCTGCTCGTCGCGGGCGTCTCTGCGCTTGCCACGTCGAGCGCAAACGCCGACGAGGTCGTCGCCGACAACAAGACAATCTACAACGGCAATGAGCTGAGCGGCTACACTTGGCTCGACGGCGGTCACCTCAGATACGGCACCGTGGACGTCGAAGATACCTTGCAGGGCGAGCTCATCGTCGGGGCCGGTGATACCGGCACCCTCTCAGTCACGCCGACATCGACCATTCATGTGAATTTCAGGCAGTTGCTCAACGGCTCCACACTCAATCTGGGAACAGCGACAGATACGGGGAAGATCATCATCGACCACGTCCTGATATACGGCTCCTCTGACCCCACAAAGTATAATATCAACGGCGGTACTGTCGTCGCCAATGCAAGCCTGTTCCTCGATTACCATGAAGTCGGCATTTTCAATGGGGCGACTCTGGAAATGGGAGGCACGTCCCGCGCCGCGAGCCTCGTCAATCTCCACGGCGACGGGACGTTTGTGGCCAACGGCGCCGACGTCAATGTCTTTGGCGGCGTCTTTGACGGTACCTTTCAGAATGTGGGGGCTCTCAGTTTCAGGCAAATATCTTTGATGGGCGTCCCGACCAGCGGCACGGCTGCCCTGCGCGGCCGTTTGATCGACGTCAATTCCCTTTATGTCGGAGGCCCGATCGCCCTTGATGCGACTGATAGTGACATTGCCGCCGATCTCTCGCTCATCGGCTCGATCGGCGTCGACGGCACGATGGATCTTGGCTTAAACGACGCGACACTTCACAACCTATCGGGAGCTGGTCTGATCGGTACGGCAGGCAACGTGACGGTCGCCAATTCGAATTATGGAGGTCAGATTCAGGCCGGCCACGGAATCACCTTCGTCGGCAGCAACAACATGTCGGGCATTCTGAGCGGCGACGTTGCCATCGCAGCCGGAGCCTCGCTTTTCACCAGCAACGCTTCGGCCTTCAACAGCGCTACGACCCTTGCTATCGACGGCTCCTACGGGATGCAGGAAGGCACGAGCATCGGAAAACTGGCCGGTAGTGGTTCCATCAACCTGCGCTTCGGCGAAGCCCTATCGGTCGTCGGCAACGCCGCATCCAGCTTCTCGGGGCGTATTGGCGGCGGCGGATCGCTCGTCAAGGACGGTACCGGCACGCTCACCTTGAGCGGCGCCAATACCTATTTCGGCGGCACGACGATCCTGGCAGGAACGCTCCTAGGGGATACCAACAGCATACAGGGCGAAATCGCGAATTATTCCGGCGTGCTTCATTTCGACCAGGCTTTCGACGGCGAGTTCTCGGGCGACATCATCGGCATGGGCAGGTTGGTGAAGTCGGGAAGCGGCGCACTAAAATTGACTGGAACAAACAGCTATCTCGGTACCACCACCGTTTCGTCTGGCACGCTTTCCGTCTCCAGCAGCAGCATCACTGGCGACATCGTCGACAACGCCACGCTGATCTTCGACCAGGATTTCAATGGCGCTTTCTCCGGCGACATCTCCGGCACAGGGAGTTTTGAAAAGCGGGGCAGCGGCAAGCTCACCTGGACGGGAGACGGCACCTACACTGGAGCGACCGACGTCGTGGAGGGCACGTTGTCGGTTAACGGTAGCCTCCTCTCTCAGGTAACGATCCATGACGGAGCCTTTCTCGGCGGCAACGGCACGGTTGCCTCGTTCAGCACCTCAAGCGGCGGCACGGTCGCACCTGGGAATTCCATTGGCACATTGACGGTGGGGGGCAACGCCGATTTTCACTCTGGCTCGACCTACGCCGTCGAAGTCGACGGCGCCGGACGCTCCGACCTGATCAATGTCGGCGGCATCCTCACCATCGCTCCGACTGCAGGCGTGGCCGTGAGGCCGGAAAATGGCATCGATACCGGCGACACGTATAGTTCTCCGCTGACCTATACGATCGCAACCGCCGCCGGCGGTGTCTCGGGCGCTTTCGGCTCAGTCACCGACAACTTCGCCTTCCTTACATCGTCGCTGAGCTACGATCCCAGCAACGTCTATCTTACCCTTACTAAGATACCCTTCTCCTTACCCGACGGCACGACGAATGAGACCGGGGTTGGCGGCGCGATCGACACGATCGGTCCCGGCGCCCTGTCCGATGCGTTACTCTACGTCATCGACGATGAGCGCGAGGTAGCGTTGCGGTCGCTCTCGGGAGAAATCCATGCCTCGCTCCAGCGCAGCCTCGTCGATGAGAGCAGCCGCTACAGCGGTGCCGCACTGTCCCACCTCTTCGACGAGAGAAGCGGCCCGTTCTGGTCGGTTGCCTATGGTGGCCGCTCCCATTACGCCACAAACGACGATGCAAGCGGTTTTAACGGGTCCGGCGGCGGACTGATCATGGGCGCAGACCTCATCCGTACCGACGAGGGGACGGCCGGCCTCATGGCGGGTTACAGCAACGCCTCCGCCAATCTCGACCAGACCCCTTCCAGCGCCACGATCAACAGCGTGCATTTCGGCGCCTATGGTGCTTTGCGACTGGAGGACACCTCCTTCCGCTTCGGTGGCCTCTGGAGCGGACACGATATCGCAACCAGGCGAAAGGTCGAATTCACATCGCTTTCGGAAACGCTTACAGTCGACTACGATACGACGACGTCACAGGCTTTCGTCGAGGCTGCCCGGCGCCTCACTTTCGGCGGCCTCGACGTCGAACCCTACGTCAACGGCACCCTCGTCTACCAGAATACGCCATCATTCGAGGAAGATGGCGGCGTGGCCGCATTGCATGGCCAGGCTGATAGCATTCTCAATACATTCCTGACTGTGGGTACGCGCTTCGATCAGGGGCTTCCCGACGAGAAAACGAGATTGTTCGGGGAGGTCGGCTGGCGCCATCTGTTCGGCGAGCGCTCTTCCAGTGCTGTTCTCGCCTTTGACGGCAGCCAGGATTTCAGTGTCATGGGCGTCAGTTCCGCCCGCGATTCCGCCTTCGTCAAGCTCGGCGCACGCGTTCAGCTCACCTCCTCCTTATCGGCCGATCTGTCCTATGACGGCAGCTTTTCCTCTGGCCCGGACAGCCATTCAATCAAGACGGGCCTCAGCCTCGGCTTCTAGAAATCCCCGCGGCTTTCATCGCCACGTCCCGGGTGGCTGCTCAATTAATCTTCAGCCAATGCCGGATGGCAGCAGCCGCACCGTCGTAGGCCGCATCCGCTTAGACACCACAACGCACAACAGATTGGGGGTATGGAAGTGGGGTGGCGGCTTCAAGAGGTGGGTGCGCGATCGACTCATGCCGCAGAGAGGATGGGAAGAAACCCCGCACGAGGCATCGCGCAGGGCTGAAGAAGATCATGACAAGCTAGAAGTCCTTCATAGGCGATAACTTTAATCCCCTGAGCGTTTTGCACGGGGATTACGCCCGTGAGTGTTCAGGTGACCGACCTTGGTCCCCAGCACTTTGCTGCAACCGTCGAAGACCTGATGGGTATGCTTTTGAGCGACCGTTGGCCGGAGAAAGCTTCGCCTATTTATATATGGGCGGTAAGACGCTGCATTGACGCTATCGCCTTGCAGAGCGAAGGCGATAAGCTGCCGAACTTATCGTTTAACCGTGCCACCAGCTCAAAACTGCCATGCCTACAGCGGCAGCAACGAGCACGGGAATTATAATTTTTGCCCAAGGGTGACGTCCTGTTTGAGATGTCGTCTTGGCTGAAACGGGCTCGCGCATCGCAACGTCGAAGTTTTTTTGCCTGTCAGGCTTCAAATGCTTGTGGTCGTCCAGGGCGATGCGAGGCTGTTCGTTGGTAATGGGTTCGCCTCCCGCTTCTGCATCCGTTTCCATCGGCGCGGCAGCAGGATCAAAACCGGGCCTGACATCTCCTGTTTTACCCGATTGTGCTTGGCCGCGGACTTGTGCCCCCGTCGGATCTCTAGGATTGCTCAAATCAAACTCCCGACATGAGAGAAACGGGCCACCGAGAAGGGCCGTCGCTGTATGTCATCACTGAACCTTTTCGGTACCGCTTGGCGTTGTCACCTGGGTCGGGCCGCCACCATTTCCGCTGGGCGAAGGACTGCGATCAGTCGCTTCCGGAGGCCGACTGGTTCCGTCGGCGGGATTGTCGTCAAAGGTGCCCTCGCCCTTCGGCTGCGCGTTGATCGGATCTGGCTTGGTCGAAGCGGTCGACTGACGATCCTTGTCGATGCTTTCGCCCCAGAATTCCGATACGCTCCAGGCGACCATCGTGAGGACTAGCGCACTTACCAGCACGATCAGAACGGGGCGGCCGCGACCGCCCTGCCTCGCTTCGGCTGCGGTCTCCGTTACCTGCTCCGGCCCGGGTCTGCCATTATATTTCGTCACCATGTCATCTCCTATTCTTGGGTGCCTTTCAAACCTTCGGATCCGCCACATGTTCCCGTGATTGCTCAAACATCCTTCTCTCCTCAATTTACGTTTCGAATGCCGGAACATCCGATCTCTCTGCAGGTTCGAGGGTGAAATCACAGCGAGTGAGAGAGACCCATGAGAACCCCGTTCACCGTCGCCTTACTTCTACTGAGCGCTTTTTCTGTTTTGGGCGCCGACGACCCCACAAAACTGCATGCAATCGATTTCGCAAAGAAGGCCGCGATGTCGAACCTTTTTGAGATCGAAGCCGCTAAAATCGAAGTGGCGAAAGGAAAAGCGAGCGATGCAAAGCAGTTCGCTGAGGATATGCTAAAGGATCACGAGAAGGCCGGACCACTACTGGCCGACGCTGCGAAGCAGGACGGCATCGAGGCGCCTGTGACACTCGACGCCGAGTACAGCCAGAAGCTCATAGCCCTGCAACGGAGCGACGAGGCAAATCTGGATCAGGCTTACCTGTCGACGCAAGTGACAGCCCATCAGCAAGCCGTGGATTTGTTCACCAATTATTCCAAAGAGGGGCCGGACGGACAGCTAAAGAATACAGCAGCAAAGATCCTGCCGGATCTGCGCATGCACCTGACCCGCGTGCAGGGCTTGACCTCAAAGTGACGGCACGACTACCGGATTGGAGAAGGCTGCCCGATCGTGCTGGCTATCGGCAGCGGGACTGGTTTTCCTACGCCTCGTCGGAACAATTTTATTCCAACGAAGCCAATGACCGTTGTTTATGTTGCAGGCCGGAAGACTTCTACTGCTTCGGAGGTTGGATCTTTTGGTCGTAAAGTCCCACCACCTCCCCTTTGCCGATCACATGCCCCGACGCTGCGGCAAGGAAGGCATCGCGGTCGGATGTCAGAGGAATATCGAGTACCGAGTCCAGCGCCATCATTTGGAAATGGTAATGGTGAGCCGGATCACCGACCGGGGGCGTAGGGCCAAAGTAGCCATGAGAGCCGGAACTATTTCTCCCCTGAAGCACGCCTTCCGGCTCAAGTAGGCGAAGTTGCTCCTGAAGTCCCTCGGGCAATTCCGTCACGGTTGCAGGGATATTCCAGGCGATCCAATGGACGAATGGCTTGATCGGGTCAGAGTCGGGATCTTCCATGACAATGGCGTAGGAAGCGGCATCCTTTACTGCCTTCTACTTCCGGGCCGGAGACACGCCGTCAGCATACTCGCTGTGTTTTTGCGGGATGGTCCCTTCAGGTTTGAAAGATGCCGAAGTTACAACGAGCGTTGCATTCGACTTGGTCTCGGGCCCATCCTTGGCGAGTGAAACACCCTGCGCCTTAGCTGCCTGTTCGTCCATGACGGCGGCCGGAGCGGCTCTAGCCGCAGTCGACTTTGGGGCGTTGCCCTCATAGGCGATCCGGTAGATCACGCCGTTTGCATCGTCCGCCATTAGAAGGGAGCCGTCCTTGGCTACCGCAAGGCCGACCGGCCGAGCAAAAATGCGTCTTGCCGCCGTCGGTCAGAAAACCCGTTAGAAATGGCTCGATCGCCTTTGGTTGACCGTTTTCGAAATGGATGCGGACGATCTAATGGAACCCGGGAACCTTTTGATCGCCGGGAAGTATATTGCTTCGAGGCGTCCTTTTGAACCTCCAGTCAACGTCGGATGGCTCGACCCAACTTCCCACTTAGCCCGCTTCGGCAGGCTTCTTTTTGCCCATACTAGTGGCGCCGGTCACCTTTGCTCGCGAGTTCATTTAGCCCCCGCGTCACGCTCAAAGAGGTTACTGTGCCCGGCAGGGGTCTTTTTTTGAACCCCGAATTGGCGAACCGTTCAGATGATGATGATGATGCGGTGGGATTAGATACCGAACGCCGTTGGTAGGCTGTATCAGTGGTATCCGGGATCACGCAGCTCAATGGGGGCGCTATGACCGCGCCGCGGCGCTGGATGACGACAGACTTCGCCTTACCTGCGCCGACGTCACCGCCGAGACGAAGCCGAGCCGATCCGCAAAGCGTCTGGCTCGAAGACCGTATCGGGGAGACGCCATCCCTTTCTCTTCCTACGCTCTACTTTCGGGGCGTCGGAGGATGGCGTTATTCCACCGGAACTGTCCGAAGACCTGTGCAAGAGTTTTCCGGTCCCTTCGAAAGGGTCGTCCTTGGGTGTTGGCGGGACTGGCTTTCCAAGGATCAGGCGGCTCGAGACGCAATGGGACTTTCCGGGCGAAAGAAGGATCTGCTCTTGCAATGGATCGACCAGCACAGCGTGTGGTTTTTCGAACTACTCTTCTGTGGTTGCCGTCCGTTGCGCAAGTAGTTTCTGACCTTCTTGAGGTGTGATCGAGTGCGGTCTTCTGTCAGGCCTTTCTTTGCGGCACTTTCAGAGGCCGCTGGCCGGTATGGTGATCAGAGGCCGCTGGCCGGTATGGTGATCTGCGGATCCGGTCCAAATCTTGTTC
>NZ_JBFTSM010000040.1:0-12151 GCF_056400025.1 Rhizobium sp. 01L419 | reverse complement strand
CCTCCGTATTTCATTGGCGAAATGCCGACCGAATTTCTCCGCCCAAAGTCTCACAGTCTGGTGAGACACCATGATGCCGCGTTCGGCCAACAGATCTTCGACCATACGCAGGCTCAACGGAAACCGGAAATAGAGCCAAACCGYATGGGCAATCACGCCAGCTGGAAATCGGTGACGACGATAAAGAGGATCACGAGCTAATCTGGTCATGACGCCAKATCCCACATTTTGATCGCTGCTCGGTTAACGTTACGATGCCCCTCAGCCAGGCGCCTATCATGCCGCAGGAGACGCTGATGACTAACGCCACCATATTTTTCACCTTCTCGATCCTGTGCCTGGTGGCTATCGTCGCCATCTTCGCACTGAAATATCTGACCGCCGCCAACCGCTCCAAACGCGACGAGAACTATCATGACATCACGAACGCTGCGATACACACCGTCCGCCAGGAGCTTGCCCTTCTGACGAAACGCGTCACTGCGATGGAAAAGCTTCTAAAGGATGTCGAATGAGGCGCGGAACCATGTTGCGATGGCTCGCCGTCGGTGAGGCCATGACATTCCTCATCCTCGTGCTGGTGGCCGTGCCTCTCAAACATTGGGCCGGCATGCCCGGCGCTGTGCGTATCCTGGGACCCCTCCATGGTTTGGCTTTTCTGGCGTTCTGCTGGGCGGTGATAAACGCTTCGTCGGAAGGCTGGCTTTCAAGAAGCGACGTCGCGCGTCTGCTGGCCGGCGCCTTTATTCCTCTCGGCGGCGTCGTCAATGAGCGCTGGCTGAAACGTCGACCGACAGAGGCAAAAGCCGATGCTTTATGATCTGGTGAAATCCGCCCATATTACTGCGGTCGTGATCTGGTTTGGCGGCACCATGGGGGCGGTTCTTGCGCTGGCCTACACAACACCGGAGATCATCGCCAGGTTCGCTCGTTTCGATCGCCTGCTCACGACACCTGCTTTGGTCGTCGTGTGGGTTGCGGGGATGACGATGGCAGTCTGGTACGGATGGTTCAACAGCGGCTGGCTGGTGACGAAACTGATCTTCGTCGTGGTGCTATTAGGGTTTATGGGATGATCTCCGGGCGCCTGAGGCGCTTTCAGTCCGCGTCTTCGCACGACCCCGGCATCAGCCGGGCGGCCTTGACTGGCATGGTCATCGGTCTGGCGATCATCGTCACCCTCGCCGTGACGAAGCTGTTCTGACCTGAGTGCAGGCGCTGACGACCTCGCACCGGCCCCAAGCGCCAAGCGCCAAGCGCCAAGCGGGTCGCCGATCGTCCGCGTCCGTCAACACGTCGGGTATGTTTCACACGGTTTCTATAAACAACTACAACAGTTGGCCGCCGGATCTGGACGGCCAACTCTCTGAGGACTTGAAGTCCATTCGCGGCTTACAAGAAAATCAGGCCGCTTGGGCCACCTCATCCCGGTGGTGGATTTCGGTTCCCAGAACCTTCAGGCACTCCCTGATGAAGGCTGCGAGGGCAGTCCACCCTTTGGCAGAAACCATTGTCCCATCAACGTAAGCCTCAGTCGGCGAAAGATCGACATAGGTGCCGCCCGCCAAGGTGACTTCTGGCTCGCAAGCGCCGAGCGCGCCCACCTTCTTGCCCCGTACAACGCCATCGACGGCGATCAGGATCTGGACGCCGTGGCAGATCGTGAAGATAGGCTTCTGCTTCTCATGGAAATGACGGACGATCGCCTGCACTCGCTTGTCGGTGCGGATATACTCGGGACCACGGCCGCCAGCAGCGTAAACGGCGTGATATTGATCTAGCTGCGCCTCGGCTTCCGAGAAGGTCTTGTTGATCGTGAAAAAGTGACCAAGCTTTTCAGTATAGGTCTGGTCGCCTTCGAAGTCATGCAACGACGTCTTGATGAGATCACCCGCCTTCTTATCGGGGCAGATCACATGGACCGTGTGACCAACTGCTTCCATCGCCTGCTGATAGACGAAGATCTCGTATTCCTCGGTGAACTCGCCGGTCAGCATCAGTATCTTTTTGCCTGGCATGATTTTACTCCTCTTTGCTCATGCGATGGGGCGGCGCCGGCCGCCCCTGTTGATGGTGAGATCAGAATGGAGAATCCGGGAAGTAATACTCCTTGGCGTTCTCCTGGGTGATCAGCGGCGCGTCGAGCTTGACGGTGCCGCGGACGGGCGCCTGGCCAATTAGGTTGGCAACCGTCATGTATATCGCAGTCTTGATCATCGCGGGCGGATAAGGCGTTTCCACTGGCGTCATAGCGTCGCCGTCGATAACCTTTTTGACGATGTCCTTCATGCCGTTGCCGCCGAGCGCCAGCTTGATGTCCTTGCGGCCGGACTCCTTGACCGCCTCCAAAACRCCAAGCAGCATGTCATCGTCGTTTGCCCATACAGCATCGATCTGCGGGTACTTGGCAAGGTAGTCCTGCATCAGCTTGAAGGCTTCGTCGCTGTTCCAGTTGGCATACTGGATGTCGAGGACCTTCAAATCAGTACCCTTGATCGCATCTTGGAAGCCCTGAATGCGTTCGTCGTCGATGACGGTCGGAATGCCGCGCAAAACGACCAAGTTGCCCTTGCCGCCCAGCTTGTCGATCATGAACTTCGCTGTGTTACGGCCGACAGCAATATTGTCGCCCGCCAAGTACAGGTCCTGGATCGTCGGGTCGTTCAGACCACGGTCGACGACGGTGATGAACGTGCCCGCATCCTTGACGGCTTTAACCGGGGTCGTCAGTTCCTCGGACGTGTAGGGCAGGATGACCAGTGCGTCGAGTTTGCGGCCCGCCGAGAGGTCCTCAAGAGCGCTCACCTGGGCGGTCGCAGACGGAGAGGTTTTAACGACCACTTCGACATTCGGAAAGGCAGCGTTGATTTCCTTCGCTGCCGCCTGCGCATGGTAGACGATACCTGCTGTCCACCCATGGTCAGCGGCGGGGATCGAGACGGCGACGACCTTCTTGTCGGCTGCGAAGCCCTGCCCTGCAATAAGCATGCTCGTGACGGCTGCAGCAGCAACCCATTTTTTTGTAGACATTCCATTCCTCCCAGAATTTGGACCTAACATCGTGAACCCGTGTGGTCCTGACACGGGCTATTTCGAGAACCTTTGAATGAGCATGGCGATGATGATGATGACCCCCTGCACGCCTGCCACGAGGTATTCCGAAACGAAGTCGGACAGCACCATCAGATTGGCGATCAGTTCGAGAATGACCGCGCCCGCAACCGATCCCCAGACGTGACCCTTGCCACCGCGCAAGGCCGTGCCGCCGATGACGACCGCAGTGATGACCTGAAGCTCCCAGAGCACGCCTGTCGTCGGAGTGGCCGCCCCCAACCGCGGCACGTAGCAGATGGCAGCGATCGCAACGCATGCGCCCTGGATCGCGTAGGCGATCGTGCGGGTCTTGATAATGGATATTCCGGAATAGCGCGCGACGTCCTCGTTGGCTCCGACGGCCGCGCATTTGCGGCCATACTTCATTTTATAGAGGATGAAGGACGCTATCGCTGCCACGGCGATCGAAATCAGGATGGGGTATGGGATACCCCCGAACGTTCCAAAATACACGGGGCGATAGGCGTCGCGAAGAGTCCGGTCGATCGGAATGGTGCCACCATCCGACATGTAGGTAATCAGCGCTCGGAAGATGCCCATCGAGCCAAGCGTCGCAATGAAAGGCTCGATCTTGCCGACGGTGACGATCAGACCGTTCATCAAGCCGCAGAAGAGCCCAACGGCCACAGCGACGACCATACCTGCCGGAATAGCAGAGACACCCCACTCCGGCGCCATGCGATTCATGAACATGATCGTGATCCCGGTGATGAAAGCGGCCATCGACCCGACGGAAAGATCAAGACCGCCCGAGGAAATCACGAATGTTGCGCCAACTGCAATGATGGCGATGAAAGCGCTACGCGTGATGACGTTGGCAAGGTTGGTCGCTGACAGGAAATCCTGGTTGATGGCAAAGCCGATCGCCATCAGGGCAACCAGCGCCACGAACGGACCGACGTCCCCCCAGCCAATATTCCAATCGCGTTCCGGCTTGATTGCCGAGGTGTCAGTGATGACTGTCATGCTTTCCCTCCCTCGCTGCCGACAACGGCGGCGTCGCTCGTCGCCAGAAGCGCAACGTTGTGTTCTGTCATAGCCTCCCCCGAGACGTCGCCTGCGATACGCCCCTCGCGCATTACGATGATCCGATCGCAAATGCCGACGAGTTCCTGCATCTCAGATGAGATGACGATGCAGGTCTTGCCTTCAGACACGAGCTGCTGGATGAAAGCGTAGATCTGCGCCTTGTTGGCGATGTCGATGCCGCGCGTCGGTTCATCTATGACGACGACCGACGGCGTGGTCAGCAGCACTTTGGCAAGAAGAAGCTTTTGCTGATTTCCGCCAGAAAGTTGGCCCGCATTGACACCGATATTCTTCAGGCGAATGTCATATTGGTCGACTGCCTCGTAAAGCGCGGCCTGTTCGCGGCGACGTCGCATAAGCAGGCCAGGATGAAATCGCCGGAGTGCCGACAACGTCAGGTTCGGGGCCAGGCGCTCCTGTAAAAGAAGCCCTTTGCCCTTACGGTCCTCGGTCAGGTAGCCGATACCAGCGTCGAGCGCGGCGCGTGAAGAATGAATATCGATTGGCTTGCCTAAGAGTTCGACTGATCCGGACGCCGGGCGCAGCCCCATGACCCCCTCGAAGAGTTCCGTTCGACCCGCCCCGATCATTCCGGCGAATCCAAGAATCTCGGATTTGCGGACGTCGAAGGAAACGTCTTTGGCAAACCCCGGTACGGTGAGATTACGAACAGCCAGCACGGTTTCAGTTGCAACGTTTGTCCGCTTTGGCGGATAGAGCGCAGCGAGTTCGCGGCCCACCATGTGGCGAGCCATGTCCATTTGGCTGAGGGTGTGGCCGGGATAGGTGCCGACCATGCTGCCGTCGCGCAACACCGTGACCTTGTCGGCAAGACGCTGCACTTCATCGAGCCTGTGGCTGATGTAGAGGATGGCAGCGCCCTGCGCCTTGAGACGCAGGATGATGGCAAGCAGACGCTCGACTTCGTCTCCGGTGAGAACTGCAGTCGGTTCGTCGAAAATGACCAGCTTGTAGTCGTCCAGAAGGGCGCGGGCGATCTGGACGAGCTGCCGGTCCGCGAGCGAGATGTCACGAACCAGTGCATTCGGCGACACGACGGAGCCGAGTTCCGAAAGCTTATTTGTCGTCAGGCGCCGCATGGTCTTATCGTCAACGACACCATTTCGCATGAGCTCGCGGCCTAGAAATACGTTCTCCGCGACCGTGAGAGCGTCCGCGAGCAGGATTTCCTGATGGACGAGCACGATACCTGCATTCTGGGCCTGTTCGGGCTTGGCGAACCCGACGTCACCACCGCCCATCGACAGCGATCCACCGGTCGGCTCGGCGTATCCTGACAACAACCGCATGAACGTGGACTTGCCAGCCCCATTCTCTCCGATGATGGCATGGATTTCGCCAGGAAGGATGTCGAGCGTAATGTCTGACAAAACCGTCACAGGACCGTACTGCTTCGAGAGGCCGGAGGCGCGAAGAACCGGGTTCCGGGCAGGCTCCACGGCTCCCATCATGGCCTCTCTCCCCGCTCTTTCGACGCTTGCGGCATGGGACATCCGGCTTCCCTCAGTCGAAGGCCGGCAGAAGCCGGTCGCGTGAATGCTCCAGGTGTATGCGCATCGCTCGTTCGGCTGCCGACGAGTCGCCTCCTTCCAGCGCAGCGAGAAGTGCCTCGTGTTCGTCGAGCGCTTCTTCGGTCACGCGAGAATGAAACATGAGACGGAAAATGTGAAAGTGGGTGTGCTGGTGATTGAGGGTCTCGCGAATGAGTTCGTTGCCAGCGATCTCGAGGATCTTGTCGTGGAACATGGCATCTTGCCGGGCAAAGGTCGAATAGCGCAGACGCTCGTCGCCGCCCTCGCGGCGACCCATCACGCCTGCGGCTTCACGCAACGCGGAAAGCTTGTCGTCGTCCATCGCGATTGCCGCTCGAGCCGCACTGTCCGGTTCAAGAAGCAGGCGAAGCTGATAAAGCTCGTCGAAGCGACGGCGGGTGATCTGCGGCGCCGCGCTAAAGCCGATGAGGTGGGTCTTGATAACGAGCCCTTCGCCCTCCAGGCGTCCCAGCGCCTCGCGGATCGGCGTCTGTGACACATTCAACTCGCGCACCAGGTTGTCGACCGTTATCCGCGCTCCAGGAGCAATTTTCAACGACATCAACTGCGCGAAGATCGCCTCGTAGACGCTACCAGCAAGGCTGTTCGCTCTCGGGATAAATCCGCTTGTATCGAACACTTCAGGTCCGGCCGTTTGATTTCTGTGTTGCATGTTTTTGCCTCTTGACATGAACAATCGCTAACATGATGCTCAGCGATATGCAATCCCATATCCTATACGATTTTAAATTGGTGCAGACGTGATCTTCGATCGAGACAGTGCTACGGACTTGGCTGCGCGTCTGCTTGAGGATCGTGGCGCACCTGCGGCGCACGCTCGCCGGCAAGCGTGCGTACTCGTCGAGGCAGAGATAAACGGACACCCTCCGCACGGCCTGCAACGCCTTCCCCGCATCCTGAAACGGATCGAGCGCGACCTCATCGACCCCACAACGGAAGGAAAGTGGGAGTGGCGCTCCCTACCGTTTCTCGAAGTGGACGGTCTAAAAGGTCTCGGCCCGGTTGTCGCCGTAGCAGCGCTTGATCTCATCAGCCAACGAGCTCGTGAGACTGGCATTGCGGTTGCTGGGATCCGAAACTCGAACCATCTCGGGATGCTTGCGCACTACGTTAAGCGTCTGGCGGGAAAAGCGCTGATCGGGCTTGCCATGTCATCGAGCGAGGCAATGGTGCACCCGTACGGCGGGACGCGGGCGCTCATGGGCACGAACCCGCTCGCCATTGCCATACCGACGGCTGACTGCCCGTTGATGGTCGATCTTGCAACCGGCATCGTCTCGATGGGTAAGATCCACCACTACGCTGCCAACGGCTCTGCATTACCGCAAGGCTGGGCGCAGGAAGCGGATGGGAAGCCGACGACTGACGCCGCGGCTGCCACAAAGGGATCGATCGCACCATTCGGTGACGCCAAAGGCTATGCTCTCGGCATGGCGCTTGAGCTGATGGTGGCCTCGATTGCGCTCTCTTCGCTTGCGTCAAGCATCCGAGGAACGCTTGACGCCGACGCCGTATGCAACAAAGGCGATGTACTGATTGCCATCGATGTCGGCGAACAACCTGAGTTGCTCGGCTGTTTCAGCGCCTATCTCGATGGCGTTCGCAGTTCTAGCCCGGCGGACCCGGCCCTCCCCGTGACCGTCCCCGGCGATGGCGCATCGGCTCGGCGCGAACGCGCGCTTTCCAACGGCATAGAGATTCCACCCAGGCTTAGGGACGAACTAAGCGCCCTCTCTCTTTCCAGCACGCTTGTCAAAGGACACGGACAATGACCCTTTTCGCCGCTTTACGGCTTCCCCAGGAAATCCTGTTCGGCAAGGGGCAGCGCCATGCCCTGCCGGCTGTTGCGGCGAGGCTTGGAAAGCGTGCGCTTATCTGCACAGACGAACGATTTGCGGCGACCTTCGTGTTCGCCGAGATCGTGAGCGCACTAGAGGCAGCCTCTATCAACGTGCTGATCCACGACGGCGTCCAACCGGACGTCCCGGCCGACACAGTGTCGGTCTGCGTCAAAGACGCCCGCAGCTTCGATCCCGAGATGGTGATCGGGCTCGGCGGAGGAAGTTGTCTGGATATGGCGAAGTGCGCTGCTCTGTTGCTGACCCACGGCGGCGAGCTCAAGGACTACTACGGCGAGTACAAGATTCCAGGCCCGACAATCCCTGTCATCGCCGTCCCGACGACGGCAGGCACCGGTTCGGAAGTAACGCCCGTCGCGGTGGTTTCAGACGCCGAACGCACGTTGAAGGTCGGGATATCCAGCCCTTACTTGATCGCGACAGCCGCGATCTGCGACCCGGAGCTGACGATGACCTGCCCTCCGGGATTGACGGCTGTCGCCGGCGCCGACGCCCTCACTCACGCAATCGAGGCCTTCACGGCCGCTCGCCGCGGCACGGATCACTCCCTGGCGCAAAAGCACGTCTTCATCGGCAAGAGTGCGCTGACCGACCACTTTGCCCTGCTGGCCATCAAACTTCTCGGCCGTAGCCTCGAGAACGCATGCAAGGACGGTTCGGACGAAGATGCGCGCGCCGACGTGATGATGGGAGCGCTGGCAGCAGGCTGCGCGTTTGGGACGGCGGGCACCGCCGCTGCCCACGCGGTTCAGTACCCGGCCGGAGCCCTGACGCATACAGCCCACGGCCTGGGCGTCGCAACCATGATGCCCTACGTCATGAACTACAATCTGCCCGCGTCCGTCACCGAGATGTCCGAGATCGGAGCCGCGCTCGGTCTGGCGACGTCCGATCTTGACGAAAAGCAGGTGGCCGTTGCTGCGATCGAGGAAATCCGCCGGCTGTTTGCAGCGATCGGCATCACTCGCACGCTCGCTGATCTGGGACTTGCCAAGGACAAGCTCGACTGGACGGCCGAGCAAGCCTTCGGCATCGACAGGCTCATCAAGAACAATCCAAGGCCCTTCGACCTCGACGCAATGAAGCGTCTCGTCAAAGCGGCCTATGACGGCGATCTTGCCGCCTCCGCTATCTAATCATCGAGGGAACACCATGACCATTGCCCAACAGATCCCCCAATCCAATCGTGAAGTGCCGGACATCGGAGCGGCCGCGCGCGGGCTCTACATCGACGGGACATGGCGGCCCTCTCAGTCAGGTCGACAGATCGACGTCGTCGATCCATCGACAGGTGCGGTTCTCGCAGCCGTGCCAGATGCGACGATCGAGGATGCACGCGCGGGCATCGATGCCGCCGCCGCAGCAGCAGCTGCATGGCGCGCCACCCCTCCCCGCAAGCGCTCCGAAATTTTGCGCCGCTGTTTTGAATTGATGGTTGAGCGCTCGGAAATGCTGGCGAGGTTGATCTCGATGGAGAACGGCAAGGCGTTGCGTGACGCCCGCGGCGAAGTCGCCTACGCCGCCGAGTTCTTCCGCTGGAATGCCGAAGAAGCCGTTCGCATCACAGGAGAGTTCGGCATTGCGCCATCCGGCACCAACCGCATCATCGTCGACTACCAACCGATCGGCATCTGCCTGCTGATCACGCCCTGGAATTTTCCAGCCGCGATGGCAACGCGCAAGATCGCGCCGGCGCTCGCGGCTGGCTGCACCGTGATCCTGAAGCCGGCAAGCGAGACGCCGCTAACCGCCTATGCGTTAGCGGCCATCTACGAGGAGGCTGGCGTACCCAAGGGCGTCGTCAACGTGCTGACGACCACAAGTCCCGGTCCGATGACCGCAGGCATTCTGGCGGACCCGCGTGTACGGAAACTCTCGTTCACGGGGTCCACGGGCGTCGGGCGGCAACTTCTCGCCGAAGCGGCGAAGCATGTCATTTCCTGCTCGATGGAGCTCGGCGGCAACGCACCGTTCGTGGTTTTCGACGACGCGGATCTCAATGCCGCGCTCGACGGGGCAATGATCGCAAAGATGCGCAATGCAGGAGAAGCCTGTACGGCGGCGAACCGCTTTTACGTGCAATCGGACATTTTTGATGCCTTTGCTGACGGACTAACGAAGCGTATGGCTGCTTTGAAGGTCGGAGCGGGCGTCGACGACGAGACTGAGTGTGGGCCAATGATTACCCGCAAAGCCGTCGAAAAGATCAGTCGCTTGGTCGAGGACTCCAAAGCGAGAGGCGCACGGGTCCTCTGCGGCGGCGGCGAACTGTCGCGGAACGGCTTTTTTTACCCGCCGACAGTGCTTGCTGACGTGTCAAATGACTCTGAAATGAAGACGGAGGAGATCTTTGGTCCTGTGGCACCGCTGTACCGCTTTAACACTGAAGAAGAAGCAATAGAACGCGCCAACGATACGGAATACGGACTTGCCGCCTACGTGTACACCCGAGATCTTGCGCGCGGGCTCCGGGTATCCTCCGGTATCGAAGCGGGTATGATTGCGCTCAACCGAGGGCTCGTCTCCGACCCGGCGGCGCCATTCGGCGGCGTGAAGCAGAGCGGTCTTGGTCGCGAAGGGGGCCAGCACCACGGCATTGCTGAATTCATGGAAGCCAAATATATCGCTACGAGTTTCTGATCCCGGAGGAGCCTCATTGGAAACCGATCCATTCCGGATCCGCGGGCATGTCGCGGATTTCGATGCAATCGTCGAAGAGATCGTCTCGGCAAGTGCGAGGGCGCGAGAAACGTTGCCAATGATCGCAGACGTCGAATATGGCGAGGGGACAAGTGAAACGGTTGACATCTTCTTTCCAGATGGGCCGCGTCAAAACCTTCCCGTTCATATGTTCATTCATGGTGGCTATTGGCGGATGTGGTCAAAGCGTGAGTATTCCTCCGTTGCAAATACCATCACACGCGCCGGAGCAATTGCCGTGATCGTCGACTACGCCTTGATGCCGGGTGTTCGGATGAAGGTAGTCGTGGATCAGGTCGTTCGTGCCGCGCGATGGGTGGTGGATCACATAGCTGAGCATGGCGGCGACCCCGCCTCGTTCACCGTGAGTGGTCACTCTGCAGGAGCTCATCTCTCAACCTTCTTGTTCCACAAGAGCGAAGAACGGTCGGCCGTTAGGGGCGCTTTCCTGCTGGGCGGCCTGTACGATCTTCTCCCATTGCAACAGTCTTTCCTGAAAGCTGAAATTGATTTGTCGGACGAGGAGGTCGCCGCGTTCACGCCCCTGTGCCATTCCTACGATCCCTATTGTCGCACGATCTTGGCTTTAGGCGAGCATGAGACCCGGCCGTTTCATGCACAACTGCAAGCTTTCGCAAGCGTTCTGCGGGAACAGGATGTGCCCGTTTCGATCCAGGTGATCCGCAATCGCAACCACATGGATGCTGTGCGGGACCTTGGCGTGCTCGGTACAGAAGCGAGCGACGGCCTCTACAACCTTATCCAGGCGCAACGTGCTGGGTCTTTTGCGTGTTGAGATTGTTGTACTGTTGCCCGGCAACAGCGATTTTCCGACTGTCTGAGATCCACATCTAGGTCAGAAGAAGCGTTTGCCGACCCTGTAGGGTTAGCAGATCAACCGCGTTCCGGTCGAAAGACACGAAGGTCTCGCCGCCAAGCCACGCTCCTTCATGCGCGATGACGCCGTCTGCGAAATCGCCTCCGGCCTCAAGCACGGCCAGGCCCGCCTCCACGGCCGGCCTGTCCATCGAGATATTTGCTGTCCCTAGAAGATCACGGATTGTCTGCGCGATATCGTCTTTGGACAGCTTTGCGCCGCGCCGTAGGATCCAGACCAACTCGCAGAGACTTGGCAATGAAACGGCGATCAGTGTGGCTTCCTCAAGAAGTTTTGCCGCTGCCTTGCCTTGCTTCGGATCGTCCTGCAAAACCGCTCGCGCCAGAACATTCGTATCAACGGCGATTTTCACGCGTCGTCGCTCCAGCCCTCAGCGGCAATTTGGTTCATTTCCTCGATGGTCAGGGCCTTCCTCGACTTTCCGGCGTGCCGTCCGATAAAATTGCCGATTGTACCGGTCGCCCGGACAGCCCGTATTCGTAACTCGCCGCCAGGCAGCTTTTCGAATTCGATCCGCTCTCCGGGTTTCACACCAAGATGGGCAAGCAGGTCGCGTTTAAGAGTAACCTGGCCTTTCATTGATAGAGCAACTGAAGGCATGAGAGGGTCTCCGTATTACACTCGCTACAAAGTAATGTAAATTTCACTTACTTTCAAGTGGCCTGATGGACCGCTCTGCTTCGGTTAAGCCGAGGGTGGCGACATGCTTCTTATTTCTGCCCGGCTCTGCGACAGGCGTCGCCTGGCAGTCCCTATCGATCCGCGTACGCTCGCATCGAGCGCCAAGGGCAACCTGGTCGAGGGCAAAAGCCGCTACACCGGGATGATCAAGAACCCAAGCCGGCACTCGCGCCCAATCATGGACAAGATCATCAAAACCTTCTCGCCCTTGCCATCCTCGGCACGCCAGAGCTTCACCTTCGATCGCGGAACGGAGTTTGCCGGCTTCCGGGCTTTGGAAGATGGCATCGGCATCG
>NZ_JBFTSM010000039.1:0-18992 GCF_056400025.1 Rhizobium sp. 01L419 | reverse complement strand
GCCTACATCCTGACGAAGGAAGAAGGCGGTCGTCATACGCCGTTCTTCACGAACTACCGTCCGCAGTTCTACTTCCGCACGACGGACGTTACGGGCATCGTGACGCTTCCGGAAGGCACGGAAATGGTCATGCCTGGCGACAACGTCACCGTTGACGTCGAGCTGATCGTTCCGATCGCGATGGAAGAAAAGCTTCGCTTCGCTATCCGCGAAGGCGGCCGTACCGTCGGTGCAGGCATCGTCGCTTCGATCGTCGAGTAATCGCGATATCTCAGATTAAGGAAGAACCCTGCTGGAAACAGCAGGGTTTTTTCGTTTCTGATGGGCGTCTGGCCGTCCATGAGATGTTGTAAAAATATCGTTAAAATTTCCAGACGCAGCACTTTATTCATCTCGCGTTCAGAAAGCGTTTTGCGATCCGGCTTTTATGGTCCAGACTCCTTCTTGTAGAAAGGAGAGCCAGCATGATTCAAAAGGCAACCTTCGTTGCGACGATATTCGCAATGTACGTTTTCACAATGTTTTTCATCGCTGCAATTCCGCAAGAGGTCGTTCAGGCGGCCGGCGTGCAGGTGGATGAGGTAAGCGTCGTCAAGTGATGACCTTGCAGGATCGCCGGAAAATTCGGCGGTGATTGGAAATGACAGCGCAGGTGCTTCCGGTTGGAAGCTCCTGGCCGAAGCGGGTTTGAACCTGCTTGCGTGACGCTCGCTTGCTCTTCGCGCGGAAGAGTTTATCTATGCCTCCGATTTCACGACGCGGAGGATATTTCATGAAAAAGCGCATTCTTTTCACCGGCGGTTCGGGCAAGGCGGGTCGCCATGCCGTGCCGTGGCTCGTCAATGCAGGCTACGAAGTCCACAATGTCGATCTCGTGCCGCTGGAGAGCCCCGGCGTCACCAATCTCATTGCCGACATCACCGATAGCGGCCAGATGTTCAATGTGCTTTCCATGCATCGCGATTTTCCTGATCTGGACGCAGGCAAGGGCGTGCAGTCCTTCGACGCCGTCGTCCATTTCGCTGCGGTGCCGCGCATCCTGATCAAACCCGACAACGAAACCTTCCGAATCAATACGATGGGCACCTACAATGTCATCGAGGCGGCGGTGAAGCTTGGTATCAGGAAGATCATTGTCGCCTCGAGCGAGACCACTTATGGCGTCTGCTTCGCGGAAGGCCATCGCGATTTCCATCAGTTCCCGCTGGAGGAAGACTATGATGTCAATCCGATGGATTCCTACGGCCTCTCCAAGGTCGTGAACGAGAAGACGGCACGCGCTTTCGCCGAGCGCTCCGGCTTCGACATCTATGCGTTGCGTATCGGTAACGTCATCGAGCCGCACGAATACGAGAAATTCCCGACCTACTTCGCCAATCCGGAGATGCGCAAGCGCATCGCCTGGAGCTATATCGACGCGCGCGATCTCGGCCAGATCGTCCATCTCTGCATCGAGAAGGATGGATTGGGTTTCCAGGTCTTCAATGCCGCCAACGATACCGTTTCGGCCAACACGCCGTCGAAAGAGCTCGCCAAACGCTTCTTCCCGAATGTGCCCTTCGCCCGCGATATCGGCGAATATGAAAGCCTGCTTTCCAACCGCAAGATTCGCGAAGTGCTCGGTTTCAAGGAAGAGCACGACTGGCGCAAATACGTGGGTGTGTGAGATTCCGGTTAATGGACATCGGTGCCGGGCGTGTCGCATACTGCGTCCGGCAGCGTAATGCCGCCAGTGCTGATCGCTTTTTCCGGTTGCTTTCGGAGAATGGTTCTGAAAATCGAAAATCGCTCTTGCATATCCCGAGCCGCCGTCTTAAAGGGAGCGCCATGCTTTTCACCGGCTCATGATCGTAAGGTCAACAGGCTGAATGCAAAGCGTAAAGGGGTATAGCTCAGTTGGTAGAGCGGCGGTCTCCAAAACCGCAGGTCGTAAGTTCGAGCCTTACTGCCCCTGCCATTTTCCTTGAACGGAGAGCGCGGACGTGAACGCAGCGTTCCGGCGAGGATTGCGCATATGGCAACAAATTTCGTTAAGCATCGGTTTCCCTCTTGTGTATTCGGGGATCGGTGTTTATTTAGGGTTCAACAGACACGCGGTGCGTGGGGCTGATACTTTCAGCTTTACGCGCCGTAATTGCGTGGGCAGTCGATGGCATCCAAATCCAATCCATTCGCGTTTCTGCAGCAAGTTCGCGCGGAAACGTCCAAAGTTACCTGGCCGTCGCGCCGCGAGACGATGATCTCGACGGTCATGGTGCTGTTTATGGTTGTTTTTGCTGCGCTGTTTTTCTTTGCCGCTGACCAGCTGATTGGCTGGGCGCTGAGCTTCGTGCTCAATACCGGCAACTGATACGGGTGGAGATGAAAATGGCGGCACGTTGGTACATCGTCCACGCATATTCCAATTTCGAAAAGAAGGTGGCTGAGGACATCGAGAACAAGGCTCGCCAGAAGGGGCTCGAGCACCTGTTCGAGAAGATTCTCGTGCCAACCGAGAAGGTGGTGGAAGTGCGTCGTGGCCGCAAGGTCGATTCCGAGCGCAAGTTCTTCCCGGGTTATGTCATGGTTCGTGCCAACTTGACGGACGAAGCCTATCACCTGATCAAGAATACGCCGAAGGTTACAGGCTTCCTGGGCTCCGACAACAAGCCCGTTCCGATTCCGGATTCCGAGGCTGATCGCATCCTCGGCCAGGTCCAGGAAGGTGTTGAGCGCCCGAAGGCCTCCATTACCTTCGAAATCGGCGAGCAGGTTCGCGTTTCCGACGGCCCGTTCGCATCGTTCAACGGCACGGTTCAGGATGTCGACGAAGAGCGTTCGCGCCTGAAGGTGGAAGTATCGATCTTCGGCCGCGCCACGCCGGTTGAGCTGGAATACGCTCAGGTCGAGAAGGTCTGATTTCGAGATCGGGGTTCGGTCGTCATTGACTGATCCTCGTGCGGCAAACGCCGCATCGCGTGGAAGGTGAGGGGGTCAAGCCGGACCTCAAAGACCCGCACCACGCAACCGCAGCCGCCGGAGTGATCCGGCATCAAGGGCCGGGCGACCGGCCGTCAGTGAAAGGCAGAGAGATATGGCTAAGAAAGTTGCAGGCCAGCTCAAGCTTCAGGTCAAGGCAGGATCGGCAAACCCGTCCCCGCCGATTGGTCCGGCGCTTGGTCAGCGTGGCATTAACATCATGGAATTCTGCAAGTCGTTCAATGCGGCTACGCAGGAAATGGAAAAGGGTATGCCGATCCCGGTCGTCATCACCTATTACCAGGACAAGTCGTTCACCTTCGCGATGAAGCAGCCTCCGGTCAGCTACTGGCTGAAGAAGGAAGCAAAGATCCAGTCCGGTTCCAAGACCCCGGGCAAGGGCGCAAAGGCTGGTACCCTCACCAAGGCTCAGATCAAGACGATCGCAGAAGCTAAGATGAAGGACCTGAACGCAGCAGATATTGAAGGTGCAATGGCGATGATCGAGGGCTCTGCCCGCGCCATGGGCCTGGAAGTGGTGGGTTAAGACCATGGCAGGCAAGCGCACTCAGAAGATCAACGAAGGTGTTGATCCGACCAAGCTCTACGCTCTGACGACCGCCATCGGCATGGTCAAGGAACGTGCCGTAGCAAAGTTCGACGAAACCATCGAAGTTTCGATGAACCTCGGTGTTGACCCGCGCCACGCTGACCAGATGGTTCGCGGCGTTGTCAACCTGCCGAACGGCACCGGCCGTACGGTTCGCGTCGCCGTTTTCGCCCGTGGCCTCAAGGCTGATGAAGCCAAGGCTGCCGGTGCTGACATCGTCGGCGCTGAAGAGCTCGTAGAAATCGTTCAGGGCGGCAAGATCGACTTCGATCGTTGCATCGCGACCCCGGACATGATGCCGCTCGTCGGCCGCCTTGGTAAGGTACTTGGCCCGCGTGGCATGATGCCGAACCCGAAGGTTGGCACGGTTACGATGGATGTCGCTGGAGCCGTCAAGGCTTCCAAGGGCGGCGCTGTCGAGTTCCGCGTCGAGAAGGCCGGTATCGTTCATGCCGGCATCGGCAAGGCGTCCTTCGAAGCCAAGGCTCTGGAAGAAAACATCCGTGCTTTCGCTGACGCTGTCATCAAGGCAAAGCCGGCTGGCGCCAAGGGCAACTACGTCAAGCGCGTAGCGCTCTCCTCGACCATGGGTCCGGGCGTCAAGATCGAAGTTGGCACGGTCACCGCAGCGGCTCCGGCTGCTTAAGTTTCATCGGGCTTCGGCCTGATAACAAGAATTCCGGCCTCGCAAGGGGCCGGAATATTCCGGAGAAATCCGGAATCCTGTCCGAGATTGCAGGTGGTTTTCCCTTAATCACTGTTGCCTGCATGAGACGGGTAAGACCCGAATTGCATGAAGTTATACTTCTAGGAAGTCGGTTCGAGCCTTGGATGCCTTGTGCCTCCTTTGCCTTAAGTGGCGCGGAGCGCGAGGGGACAGGATCCTCAAGCGTCGCTTGGGATCTCTTCTGATCCCAGGAGGCAAAGGCAACCCGGTGGGTCCGTTCAACGGTCCCGCCAACTGGAGATAGGCAGTGGAAAGAGCGGAAAAGCGCGAATTCGTCACGGAACTGAACGATGTCTTCAAGGCATCGGGCTCGGTTGTCGTGGCCCACTATGCTGGTGCTACAGTCGCGCAGATGAACGATTTTCGTTCGAAGATGCGCGCTGCTGGCGGCACCGTCAAGGTCGCGAAAAACCGCCTGGCCAAAATTGCCCTTCAGGGTACGGAAGCGGAAGGGATTTCTGATCTCTTCAAGGGTCAGACCCTCATTGCTTATAGCGATGATCCGATCACCGCTCCGAAGGTCGTCATGGATTTTGCCAAGACCAACGACAAGATCGTTGTTCTCGGCGGCGCCATGGGAACAACCACGCTCAACGCTGAAGCAGTCAAGTCGCTTGCGACCCTGCCTTCGCTCGATGAGCTGCGTGCGAAGCTGCTGGGCATGATCCAGACACCGGCTACCCGCATCGCTGGGGTTGTTGCAGCACCGGCAAGCCAGCTTGCCCGTGTGTTTGCGGCCTACGCCAAGAAGGACGAAGCCGCTTAAGGCGGTTTTTCGCTGTTTATAATCAACCGGTTCGAACCGAACAAAAGGAACTAGTAAAATGGCTGATCTCGCAAAGATCGTTGACGACCTGTCCTCGCTGACCGTTCTGGAAGCTGCAGAACTGTCGAAGCTTCTCGAAGAAAAGTGGGGCGTTTCCGCTGCTGCTCCGGTAGCTGTTGCTGCCGCTGGTGGTGCTGCCGCTGCTGCTGTCGTTGAAGAAGAAAAGACCGAGTTCGACGTCATCCTCACGGATGCCGGCGCCAACAAGATCAACGTCATCAAGGAAGTCCGCGCTATCACCGGCCTCGGCCTCAAGGAAGCCAAGGACCTGGTCGAAGCTGCTCCGAAGGCTGTCAAGGAAGCTGTTTCCAAGGCTGAAGCCGCTGACATCAAGAAGAAGCTTGAAGACGCTGGCGCAAAGGCCGACGTCAAGTAATCTTGAACCGCATCTGGGAGGCGGGGTATTTACTGCCTCCCATTTGCCGTTTTTCTGAACGAATTACCCAAAAGCCGCGTGAAAACGGCTTTTGGGTAATGGGTTCTTCAAGAGCATGGTCTCGAACCGAGGCACCAAGGCAATCCGGCCTGGTTGTTTCGGGAGGTGGGACGAGGTTGAACTACTCATTGGTTGACGGGATCGACTGGCCATCGGTTCCCGTCCGTTGCAGGCCCGGATGCAATTTTTGAAGGAGCGACGATGGCTCAGACCCTTTCGTTCAATGGTCGTAGGCGCGTACGCAAGTTTTTTGGTAAAATCCCCGAAGTCGCAGAAATGCCGAACCTCATCGAGGTTCAGAAGGCATCCTACGACCAGTTTCTGATGGTTGAAGAGCCCAAGGGCGGTCGTCCCGACGAAGGCCTTCAGGCAGTCTTCAAGTCCGTTTTCCCGATCACCGATTTCTCCGGCGCTTCGATGCTGGAGTTCGTATCCTATGAATTCGAACCGCCGAAGTTCGACGTCGACGAATGCCGCCAGCGCGACCTGACCTATGCCGCGCCGCTGAAGGTTACTCTCCGTCTTATCGTGTTCGATATCGACGAGGATACCGGCGCCAAGTCGATCAAGGACATCAAGGAACAGTCCGTCTACATGGGCGACATGCCGCTCATGACGAACAACGGCACGTTCATCGTCAACGGCACCGAGCGCGTGATCGTATCCCAGATGCACCGTTCGCCGGGCGTCTTCTTCGATCACGACAAGGGCAAGAGCCATTCTTCCGGCAAGCTGCTCTTTGCTGCCCGCGTAATCCCGTATCGTGGTTCCTGGCTCGATATCGAATTCGACGCCAAGGACATCGTCTATGCCCGTATCGACCGCCGCCGCAAGATTCCGGTGACGTCGCTGCTGATGGCCCTCGGCATGGACGGCGAGGAAATTCTCGACACCTTCTATACGAAGTCGCTCTACAAGCGTGACGGCGAAGGCTGGCGCATTCCCTTCAAGCCGGAAACGCTGAAGGGTGCAAAGGCGATCACCGAGATGGTTGACGCCGATACCGGCGAAGTCGTTGTCGAAGCCGGCAAGAAGTTGACCCCGCGTCTGCTTCGCGCGCTTTCCGACAAGGGCCTGAAGGCTCTCAAGGCGACTGACGACGATCTGTACGGCAACTATCTTGCCGGAGACATCGTCAACTACTCGACGGGCGAGATCTATCTCGAAGCCGGCGATGAAATCGACGAGAAGACGCTGGGTATCATCCTCGCCAATCACTTCGACGAGATCCCGGTTCTCGGCATCGACCACATCAATGTCGGCGCCTACATCCGCAACACGCTGACGGCAGACAAGAACGAGAACCGCCAGGACGCTCTGTTCGACATCTACCGCGTCATGCGTCCGGGTGAGCCGCCGACGATGGAATCGGCCGAAGCCATGTTCAACTCGCTGTTCTTCGATGCGGAGCGTTACGATCTCTCCGCCGTCGGCCGCGTCAAGATGAACATGCGCCTCGACTTGACCGTCGAAGACACCGTCCGCATTCTACGCAAGGACGACATCCTGGCCGTGGTCAAGATGCTCGTCGAACTGCGCGACGGCAGGGGCGAGATCGACGACATCGACAACCTCGGCAATCGCCGCGTCCGCTCGGTCGGTGAGCTGATGGAGAACCAGTACCGTCTCGGCTTGCTGCGCATGGAGCGCGCGATCAAGGAACGCATGTCCTCGATCGAAATCGACACGGTTATGCCGCAGGACCTGATCAACGCCAAGCCGGCTGCTGCAGCCGTCCGCGAATTCTTCGGTTCCTCGCAGCTCTCGCAGTTCATGGACCAGGTCAACCCGCTCTCGGAAATCACCCACAAGCGCCGTCTCTCGGCTCTTGGCCCGGGCGGTCTGACCCGCGAGCGTGCCGGCTTCGAAGTCCGCGACGTTCATCCGACGCACTACGGTCGTATTTGCCCGATCGAAACGCCGGAAGGCCCGAACATCGGTCTGATCAACTCGCTGGCAACCTTCGCACGCGTCAACAAGTACGGCTTTATCGAAAGCCCGTATCGTCGCATCGTCGACGGCAAGGTGACCAGTGATGTGCTCTATCTCTCCGCTATGGAAGAGGCGAAGTACTATGTTGCCCAGGCCAACGCCGAACTGACGTCGGATGGTTCCTTCGTCGACGAATTCGTCGTTTGCCGTCACGCCGGCGAAGTTATGCTCGCTCCGCGCGACAGCATGAACTTGATGGACGTCTCGCCGAAGCAGGTCGTTTCGGTTGCGGCTGCTCTCATCCCGTTCCTCGAAAACGACGACGCCAACCGCGCTCTCATGGGCTCGAACATGCAGCGTCAGGCCGTTCCGCTTCTGCGGGCTGAAGCACCGTTCGTCGGCACCGGGATGGAACCGGTCGTCGCCCGCGACTCCGGTGCTGCTATCGGCGCACGCCGCGGCGGTGTGGTCGACCAGGTCGACGCGACGCGTATCGTTATCCGCGCCACGGAAGACCTCGAAGCCGGCAAATCCGGCGTCGATATCTACCGCCTGCAGAAGTTCCAGCGTTCGAACCAGAACACCTGCGTCAACCAGCGTCCGCTGGTAACCGTCGGTGACGAGGTCAACCGCGGCGACATTCTCGCCGACGGTCCGTCGACCGATCTCGGTGATCTGGCGCTCGGCCGCAACGCGCTCGTCGCGTTCATGCCCTGGAACGGCTACAACTACGAAGACTCGATCCTGCTCTCCGAGCGTATCGTTGCCGACGACGTGTTCACCTCCATCCACATCGAAGAATTCGAAGTGATGGCGCGTGACACCAAGCTTGGTCCGGAAGAAATCACGCGCGATATTCCGAACGTTTCGGAAGAAGCGCTGAAGAATCTCGACGAAGCCGGTATCGTCTACATCGGCGCCGAAGTTCAGCCGGGCGATATCCTGGTCGGCAAGATCACCCCGAAGGGCGAAAGCCCGATGACGCCGGAAGAAAAGCTCCTGCGCGCCATCTTCGGTGAAAAGGCATCCGACGTTCGCGATACGTCCATGCGCATGCCGCCCGGCACCTACGGCACGATCGTCGAAGTGCGCGTCTTCAACCGCCACGGCGTTGAAAAAGACGAGCGCGCGATGGCAATCGAGCGCGAAGAGATCGAGCGTCTGGCAAAGGACCGTGACGACGAGCAGGCGATCCTCGACCGTAACGTCTACGGCCGTCTGATCGACATGCTGCGCGGCCAGTCCTCCATTGCAGGCCCTAAGGGCTTCAAGAAGGGCACCGAGCTGTCGAACGCCGTCGTCTCCGAATATCCCCGCTCGCAGTGGTGGATGTTCGCCGTCGAGGACGAAAAGGTCCAGAGCGAGCTCGAAGCGCTTCGTGGCCAGTACGACGAATCCAAGTCGCGCCTTGAACAGCGCTTCATGGACAAGGTCGAGAAGGTCCAGCGCGGCGACGAAATGCCTCCGGGCGTCATGAAGATGGTCAAGGTCTTCGTCGCTGTTAAGCGCAAGATCCAGCCGGGCGACAAGATGGCCGGCCGTCACGGCAACAAGGGTGTCGTTTCGCGCATCGTGCCTGTCGAAGACATGCCGTTCCTGGAAGACGGCACGCATGTCGACGTCGTTCTGAACCCGCTCGGCGTTCCCTCGCGCATGAACGTTGGCCAGATCCTTGAGACGCACCTTGGCTGGGCTTGCGCCGGCATGGGTCGTCAGATCGGCGACATGCTGGAAGCCTACAGGGCCAACGGCAATATCGAACCGCTCCGCAAGACGATTGGCGACGTTGTCGGCGACGGTCCGAAGGCCGAACAGGTCAAGGATTTCGACGATGAATCGGTGCTGCGTCTCGCTGACCAGTGGAAGCGCGGCGTTTCGATTGCGACGCCGGTCTTCGATGGCGCTCACGAAGGTGACGTCAACGACATGCTGGCGCTGGCGGGTCTTAAGGAAAGCGGCCAGTCTACACTGTACGATGGTCGTACCGGCGAGCAGTTCGACCGCCAGGTCACGGTTGGCTACATCTACATGCTGAAGCTCAACCACCTGGTCGACGACAAGATCCACGCTCGTTCGATCGGCCCGTACTCGCTCGTTACCCAGCAGCCGCTGGGCGGCAAGGCGCAGTTCGGCGGCCAGCGCTTCGGCGAAATGGAAGTCTGGGCACTCGAAGCCTACGGTGCAGCCTATACGCTGCAGGAAATGCTGACGGTGAAGTCGGACGACGTGGCCGGCCGCACCAAGGTCTACGAAGCGATCGTCCGTGGCGACGACACCTTCGAGGCCGGTATTCCGGAAAGCTTCAACGTTCTCGTCAAGGAAATGCGCTCGCTGGGTCTCTCCGTCGAGCTCGAAAATTCCAAGATCGAGGAGCTACAGGCTGCAGGCCAGCTGCCGGATGCTGCCGAGTAACCACATGATAAGGTGTGCGCCTTAGGGCGCACACCGTTCCCGCCATGGCCCCGTAATGTGTCGGCCGGGCAGGGACGCTTTCGCCGCATTCTGCGGTTATTGTCGTTTAAGCGCTGGCGCGGCTCCCGGGAATTTGCCGCCAACCTCGCAAGCTAAGGGCGCTTTCGCCCATGAAGGAGACAGGCATGAACCAAGAGGTCATGAATCTTTTCAATCCGCAGGTGCCTGCACAGAACTTCGATTCCATCCGGATTTCGATCGCCTCTCCGGAGAAGATTCTTTCCTGGTCCTACGGCGAGATCAAGAAGCCGGAAACCATCAACTACCGTACGTTCAAGCCTGAACGCGACGGTCTCTTCTGCGCGCGCATCTTCGGACCGATCAAGGACTACGAGTGCCTGTGCGGCAAGTACAAGCGCATGAAGTACAAGGGCATCATCTGCGAAAAGTGCGGCGTCGAAGTCACGCTGTCGCGCGTTCGCCGCGAGCGCATGGGCCATATCGAGCTCGCCGCTCCCGTTGCCCATATCTGGTTCCTGAAGTCACTGCCGAGCCGCATCTCCACGCTGCTCGACATGACGCTGAAGGATGTTGAGCGCGTCCTCTACTTCGAAAACTACATCGTCACTGAGCCGGGTCTCACCGCGCTCAAGGAGCACCAGCTCCTGTCCGAAGAAGAGTACATGCTCGCCGTCGACGAATACGGCGAAGATCAGTTCACGGCCATGATCGGTGCCGAAGCCATCTACGAGATGCTCGCATCGATGAACCTCGAAAAGATCGCTGGCGACCTTCGCTCCGAGCTTGCCGACACTACGTCGGACCTCAAGCAAAAGAAGCTGATGAAGCGTTTGAAGATCGTCGAGAACTTCATGGAATCCGGCAACCGTCCGGAATGGATGATCATGAAGGTCGTTCCGGTCATCCCGCCGGACCTGCGCCCGCTGGTTCCTCTGGACGGTGGTCGTTTCGCGACATCGGACCTGAACGATCTCTATCGCCGCGTCATCAACCGTAACAACCGTCTGAAGCGCCTGATCGAACTGCGCGCACCGGGTATCATCATCCGCAACGAAAAGCGCATGCTGCAGGAATCTGTTGACGCGCTCTTCGATAACGGCCGCCGTGGCCGCGTCATCACCGGCGCTAACAAGCGTCCGTTGAAGTCGCTGTCGGATATGCTCAAGGGCAAGCAGGGCCGCTTCCGTCAGAACCTGCTCGGCAAGCGCGTCGACTATTCCGGCCGTTCGGTCATCGTGACCGGTCCGGAACTGAAGCTGCATCAGTGCGGTCTTCCGAAGAAGATGGCGCTCGAGCTCTTCAAGCCGTTCATCTATGCCCGCCTCGACGCCAAGGGTTATTCCTCGACCGTCAAGCAGGCCAAGAAGCTGGTTGAGAAGGAAAAGCCTGAGGTCTGGGATATCCTCGACGAGGTCATCCGTGAGCATCCGGTTCTCCTGAACCGCGCACCGACGCTGCACCGCCTGGGCATCCAGGCCTTCGAACCCATGCTGGTCGAAGGCAAGGCTATCCAGCTGCATCCGCTCGTCTGCACGGCCTTCAACGCCGACTTCGACGGTGACCAGATGGCCGTTCACGTGCCGCTGTCGCTCGAAGCCCAGCTCGAAGCCCGCGTTCTGATGATGTCGACGAACAACATCCTGCATCCGGCAAACGGCGCACCGATCATCGTTCCGTCGCAGGACATGGTTCTCGGCCTCTACTACCTGTCGATCATGAACCAGAACGAGCCGGGCGAAGGCATGGCCTTCTCCGACCTCGGTGAGCTGCACCACGCCCTGGAAAACAAGGTCGTGACGCTGCACACCAAGATTCGCGGTCGCTTCAAGTCGATCGGCGAGGACGGCAAGCCGTACTCGAAGATCTATGAGACAACGCCGGGCCGCCTGCTCATCGGCGAACTCCTGCCGAAGAACGGCAAGGTGACCTTCGATATCTGCAACCAGGAAATGACCAAGAAGAACATCTCCAGGATGATCGACGCGGTCTACCGTCATTGCGGCCAGAAGGACACGGTCATTTTCTGCGACCGCATCATGCAGCTCGGCTTCAGCCATGCCTGCCGCGCCGGCATTTCGTTCGGCAAGGACGATATGGTCATTCCGGACACCAAGGCGAAGATCGTCGACGACACCGAAAGCCTGGTCAAGGAATACGAGCAGCAGTACAATGACGGTCTGATCACTCAGGGCGAAAAGTACAACAAGGTTGTCGACGCCTGGGGCAAGGCGACGGA
The DNA here is from genome assembly GCF_056400025.1 of Rhizobium sp. 01L419. Taxonomy (NCBI): domain Bacteria; kingdom Pseudomonadati; phylum Pseudomonadota; class Alphaproteobacteria; order Hyphomicrobiales; family Rhizobiaceae; genus Rhizobium; species Rhizobium sp. 01L419. The sequence continues at coordinate 6,834 of NZ_JBFTSM010000039.1, read as the reverse complement.
AAAGGTCGCCGAAGAGATGATGGCCCGCATTAAGGCTGTTGAGTTCGATCCGGCGACCGGTCGCCAGAAGCCGATGAACTCGATCTACATGATGTCCCATTCGGGCGCCCGCGGTTCTCCGAACCAGATGCGTCAGCTGGGCGGCATGCGCGGCCTCATGGCCAAGCCGTCGGGTGAAATCATCGAGACGCCGATCATCTCGAACTTCAAGGAAGGCCTGACCGTCAACGAGTACTTCAACTCGACGCACGGCGCCCGTAAGGGTCTGGCAGACACCGCGCTCAAGACTGCGAACTCCGGTTACCTGACCCGTCGTCTCGTTGACGTCGCGCAGGACTGCATCGTCACGCACGTCGATTGCGGCACCGAAACCGGCCTCACCATGACTGCCATCGTCGATGCCGGCCAGGTCGTTGCCTCGATCGGTGTTCGTATCCTCGGCCGTACGGCTCTTGACAATATCGACCATCCGATCACCGGCGAGCGTATCGTCGATGCCGGCAGGATGATCCTCGAGCCTGATGTCGTCGAGATCGAAAAGTCTGGTATCCAGTCGATCCGTATTCGTTCGGCACTGACTTGCGAAATCCAGACGGGCGTCTGCGCGGTCTGCTACGGCCGCGACCTCGCGCGCGGTACGCCTGTTAACATGGGTGAAGCTGTCGGCGTTATCGCGGCTCAGTCGATCGGCGAACCGGGCACGCAGCTCACCATGCGTACGTTCCACCTTGGTGGTACGGCAACCGTGGTCGACCAGTCGTTCCTGGAAGCCTCGTACGAAGGTACGGTGCAGATCAAGAACCGCAACATCCTGCGCAACTCCGATGGCAACCTCATTGCCATGGGCCGCAACATAACCGTCCAGATCCTGGACGAGCGTGGTGTGGAGCGTTCCTCGCAGCGTGTTGCCTACGGTTCGAAGCTGCATGTCGACGAAGGCGACAAGGTCAAGCGCGGTCAGCGTCTGGCGGAGTGGGATCCCTACACCCGTCCGATGATGACGGAAGTAGCTGGTACGGTTCAGTTCGAAGATGTCGTCGATGGCCTCTCCGTTCTCGAAGCGACCGACGAAGCCACGGGCATCACCAAGCGTCAGGTTATCGACTGGCGTTCGACCCCGCGCGGTTCGGACCTGAAGCCTGCCATCGTCATCAAGGATGCAAGCGGCAATGTCGCGAAGCTCTCCCGCGGTGGCGAAGCCCGCTTCCTGCTCTCGGTCGATGCAATCCTGTCGGTCGAGCCGGGCACGAAGGTCTCCCAGGGTGACGTTCTCGCGCGTTCGCCGCTGGAAAGCGCCAAGACCAAGGACATCACCGGTGGTCTGCCGCGTGTTGCAGAACTGTTCGAAGCCCGCCGTCCGAAGGACCACGCCATCATCGCAGAGATCGATGGTACGATCCGCCTCGGCCGCGACTACAAGAACAAGCGTCGTGTCATCATCGAGCCGGCAGAAGACGGTGTCGAGCCTGTCGAATACCTGATCCCGAAGGGCAAGCCCTTCCACCTTCAGGAAGGCGACTATATCGAAAAGGGTGACTACATCCTCGACGGTAACCCGGCTCCTCACGACATCCTGGCGATCAAGGGCGTGGAAGCCTTGGCTTCCTACCTCGTGAACGAAATCCAGGAAGTCTATCGTCTGCAGGGCGTTGTCATCAACGACAAGCACATCGAAGTGATTGTCCGTCAGATGCTGCAGAAGGTGGAAATCACCGATGCAGGCGACTCCACGTACATCGTCGGCGACAATGTCGACCGTATCGAACTGGAAGACGTCAACGACCACCTCATCGAGGAAGGCAAGAAGCCTGCCAGCGGTGACCCGGTTCTGCTCGGCATCACCAAGGCATCGCTGCAGACCCCGTCCTTCATCTCGGCCGCTTCCTTCCAGGAAACGACCAAGGTGCTGACGGAAGCCGCGATCGCCGGCAAGACCGACGGTCTGCAGGGTCTGAAGGAAAACGTCATCGTCGGCCGTCTGATCCCGGCTGGTACCGGTGGCACCATGACCCAGATCCGCCGCATCGCGACGGCTCGCGACGACCTGATCCTGGAAGAGCGCCGCAAGGGCTCCGGGGCAGGGGTCGCAACGCCGATGCTGCAGGACCTGGCGAACGAAAGCGCCCCGGCTGCCGAATAATCGGCAGCTCGGTATCTCTCAAATTCAAAACCGCCCGGAGAAATCCGGGCGGTTTTTCTTTGTCCGAAAGATCGTGGGAGATGGGGTGCCGCGCCGGTAAACAGCCTTGCCACGATGGCGGCAAGATAGACAGACCCGGAGCAGATCAGGATGCCTGTTACGCGGCTGGAGCGGGCTGCTGACGGCAGCAATGCGGACAGATGTCGGACGTTCGGAATTCTGGTATCGCAGGCCGGTGGCGCTTCATGGCAGCAAAAGACAAAGCCGCCGGTAACGGCCGGGCGGCTTCGCTGAAATCGCTGCTCAGGTTTAAAAGACCGAGCGCGCTGCGCAGCTCGGTCTTGGCAGACCGAAAGGTGGGTTGTCAGCGGTCACCGCGAGGGCAGGCCAAATCGAAGGGCCGGCGGAAGATGCCTGAACGCGGACGGACTGCGGCCTGCAGTTCGAGATGCGCAAAAGAGGAATGCTGAGCTTACAGAGACCGCTGGCGACGGTATTGCGAGAACCTGCCGCACGCTCGCCGCCTCAATTGGTATCGGCCAAAATGGAAAGGTGAGGTGGGAGGATTGGGCCCGCGCCGGCGCGCAGGCTTTGTTCTTTATATATAGGTCTAGCTGAAGCGGATGATCGAGACTTCGCCGTCCAGCGCACCCTGGTAGGCGGAGGCATGCGGCTCTTCGGAGGGCACTTCGGTTAGCATGCCGATCTGGTCGAGATCGGCTTCGATGAAGCCTTCCTCGGCGAGCGCGTTCAAGGCTTCGCGCACGGCGCTGTCGTCATCGGCGGCTTTCAGCATGACGTGCAGGTCCACGCCCTCGCTCGTATCGGATTCATAGCCCTTGCCGATGATGATGAAGATCATCGGTCCGTCGAAATTGTTGTCATTGTCCGGTGTCCCGATCATCTTTTTGTCCTTCGGCTGTCTGAGAATCGCAATATGCAGATCCCATATAAGGGCTTGATGTCTGCAAATACTGATTCCTATCCGTTTTTGCTGCAATGCCCAAGTTTATCTTGCCGGGTATCTTTAACCGCCCTAAAGAGCCTGTAAACAGCGTGTTCACAGGGCTTTTCATGCCGTCGGGGTGGAGATTATTTCTTAACCGGCCTTGACGAAGAGGGCGGAAACCAGTAGTACGCCGGCCATCGGATCCCATGTGAGGTTTGGCTGTTCGGGGCGACGCGCCCTGAAGATCGCCTCAAACAAGGTTCTAAACGCACGTTGAAGTCATGATGCTGCACGCATGACGCATCTTTTTTGCGTCCTCTGCTCTATGTGGTCCATCTGCGGAAGCGGATCGGGCCATATTTTGCGCATTGAGGGAAAATATGTGTGGCAGTGCCGGAGACGGCGAAGTTCGAGCCCGCAAGGGCTGTTGAGACAAACGTAAGGGATGGTTGAATGCCTACCGTAAACCAGCTGATCCGCAAGCCTCGCCAGGCGAACGTAAAGCGTAACAAGGTTCCCGCTCTTCAGGAGAACCCGCAGAAGCGTGGTGTTTGCACCCGCGTTTACACGACGACGCCGAAGAAGCCGAACTCGGCTCTGCGTAAGGTCGCAAAGATCCGCCTCACCAACGGCTTCGAAGTCATTGGTTATATTCCCGGCGAAGGTCACAACCTTCAGGAACACTCTGTCGTCATGATCCGTGGCGGCCGCGTCAAGGACCTTCCGGGTGTCCGTTACCACATCATCCGCGGCGTTCTCGATACCCAGGGTGTCAAGAACCGCAAGCAGCGCCGTTCCAAGTACGGTGCGAAGCGTCCGAAGTAATTTCGCCCCGGGCGATACCGCCCGGAAAGGCTTGAAAGTGAAATCCCCGGCGCTGCGCGAAGTCCTCCGCGTGGTAGAGCGCCTTAACAGTTAAAGAGACGAGAAGTATGTCCAGACGCCATAAAGCAGAAAAGCGCGAGATCAATCCGGACCCGAAGTTCGGTGACCTCGTTGTCACGAAGTTCATGAACGCCATCATGCTCGACGGCAAGAAGTCCGTCGCTGAAAGCATCGTATACGGCGCGTTTGACTCCGTGCAGGGCAAGTCGAAGCAGGAGCCGCTGACGGTTTTCCATTCCGCGCTCGACAACATCGCTCCGCACGTTGAAGTCCGTTCGCGCCGCGTCGGTGGTGCGACCTACCAGGTTCCGGTCGATGTCCGTCCGGAGCGTCGTCAGGCTCTTGCCATCCGCTGGCTGATCGCTGCTGCTCGCAAGCGCAACGAAACCACCATGATCGATCGTCTCTCGGGCGAACTTCTCGATGCCTCGAACAACCGCGGTTCTGCGGTCAAGAAGCGCGAAGACACGCACAAGATGGCTGACGCCAACCGCGCGTTCTCGCATTATCGCTGGTAATCCCGAACGATATCGAAAGGCAGTCCATTATGGCTCGCGAATATAAGATCGAAGACTACCGCAATTTCGGTATCATGGCGCACATCGACGCCGGCAAGACCACGACCACCGAGCGTATTCTTTATTACACCGGCAAGTCGCACAAGATCGGCGAAGTCCACGACGGCGCCGCGACGATGGACTGGATGGAGCAGGAGCAGGAACGCGGTATCACGATCACGTCCGCTGCTACCACGACCTACTGGAAGGGCCGTGACGGCAAGACCCGCCGCTTCAATATCATCGACACTCCCGGCCACGTCGACTTCACCATCGAAGTCGAGCGTTCGCTGCGCGTTCTCGACGGCGCCATTGCGCTGCTCGATGCCAACGCCGGCGTTGAGCCCCAGACGGAAACCGTCTGGCGCCAGGCTGAGAAGTACAATGTTCCGCGCATGATCTTCTGCAACAAGATGGACAAGACCGGTGCGGACTTCTACCGCTCCGTCGAGATGATCAAGACCCGTCTCGGCGCAACGGCTGTCGTCATGCAGTTGCCGATCGGTGCAGAAACCGAATTCAAGGGCGTCATCGACCTCATCGAGATGAACGCTCTCATCTGGCGCGACGAGTCGCTGGGTGCTCAGTGGGATGTCGTCGAGATCCCTGAGGACATGAAGGCCAAGGCTGAAGAATATCGCGAAAAGCTGATCGAAACGGTCGTCGACATCGACGAAGCCGCGACGGAAGCCTATCTCGAAGGCATCCTGCCCGACAATGACAAGATCCGCGAACTCGTTCGCCGCGGCACGATCGACGTCAAGTTCCATCCGATGTTCTGTGGCACAGCGTTCAAGAACAAGGGCGTTCAGCCTTTGCTCGACGCTGTTGTGGACTACCTGCCGTCGCCGATGGACATTCCTGCGATCAAGGGCGTCGATTTCAAGACGGACGCTGAGATTGAGCGTCACGCCGATGACAGCGAGCCGCTGTCCATGCTCGCCTTCAAGATCATGAACGACCCGTTCGTCGGTTCGCTCACCTTTGCACGCATCTACTCCGGCAAGCTCGAAAAGGGCGCGTCGGTCATGAATACGGTCAAGGACAAGCGCGAGCGCGTCGGCCGCATGCTGCAGATGCATTCCAACTCGCGTGAAGACATCGAAGAAGCCTTCGCTGGCGACATCGTCGCTCTTGCCGGTCTCAAGGAAACCACCACTGGCGATACGCTCTGCGACCCGCTGAAGCCGGTTATCCTCGAGCGCATGGAATTCCCCGAGCCGGTCATCCAGATCGCTATCGAGCCGAAGACCAAGGGCGACCAGGAAAAGATGGGCCTCGCGCTCAACCGTCTTGCTGCTGAGGATCCGTCCTTCCGCGTCAAGACCGACCAAGAATCCGGCCAGACCATCATCGCCGGCATGGGCGAACTGCATCTCGACATTATCGTCGACCGCATGCGTCGTGAGTTCAAGGTTGAAGCAACCGTCGGCGCGCCGCAGGTTGCCTACCGCGAAACCATCACAAAGGCACACGAAGAAGACTACACGCACAAGAAGCAGTCCGGTGGTACCGGCCAGTTCGCTCGCGTGAAGATCGTCTTCGAACCGAACCCGGATGGCGAAGACTTCAAGTTCGAATCCAAGATCGTTGGCGGCTCTGTTCCGAAGGAATATATCCCCGGCGTTCAGAAGGGTATCGAAAGCGTTCTGTCTTCGGGTCCGCTCGCTGGCTTCCCGATGCTCGGCGTCAAGGCGACCCTCATCGATGGCGCCTTCCACGACGTCGACTCGTCGGTCCTGGCGTTCGAAATTGCTTCCCGCGCTTGCTTCCGTGAAGCAGCGAAGAAGGCCGGCGCTCAGCTCCTCGAGCCGATGATGAAGGTCGAAGTCGTCACCCCGGAAGATTATGTCGGCGACGTCATCGGCGACCTGAACTCCCGTCGTGGTCAGATCCAGGGCCAGGAAAGCCGTGGTATTGCTGTTGTCATCAACGCCAACGTTCCGCTGGCGAACATGTTCAAGTACGTCGATAACCTGCGCTCCATGTCGCAGGGCCGTGCTCAGTACACGATGACCTTCGATCACTACGCGCCGGTCCCGTCGAACGTCGCAACCGAAATCCAGGCAAAGTATTCCGGTCAGAAGTGACCGGAATACCAATTGACCGATAACAAGAATTAGCGCCCCTCGGGGCCAAAAAATGGAGAGCCGAAAATGGCAAAGAGTAAGTTTGAGCGCAACAAGCCGCACGTCAACATCGGCACGATCGGCCACGTTGACCACGGCAAGACGTCTCTGACGGCAGCGATCACGAAGTATTTCGGTGAGTTCAAGGCGTATGACCAGATCGACGCTGCACCG
>NZ_JBFTSM010000038.1:0-26458 GCF_056400025.1 Rhizobium sp. 01L419 | reverse complement strand
GCAAAGCGTGTCCTTCGACGTTGGCCAGGATCGGAAGACCGGCAAGTCGAAGGCCGAGAACGTCAGATCGCTCTGAACCGAGCGGGATCTCCTTCTCGACAAGCCCAATGCATCGCGGGGCGCCATTGAATGGCGCCCCGCTCAAGCAACACCACCAGCCGGCCGAATTCGCCGGCGCGACTCAGGCCAAGGACCCGCTCTTCAGTGCTTTGTAGCGCTCGCAACCTTGGTTGATTTCGGCGGCCGGGCTGTCGTCGGAACGCTCTGGGCGCCGCTTTTGGATTTGCTGGCACCTTTTGTCTTTGGAGACAAATCCGCTGCGACAGCTTTCTTCGACCGAGGTTTCTTGGCAGGCTGACCGCCCGCATCGGCGCTCGCGGCGATTTCCTGAAACGCCTGCAACCAGTGCTTCATGTCCTCCCCATGGGGCCGGCCTTCCTGTTCCCAGATCTCGTAAGCGCGCTGTCTGATACGGTCTTCGCTCGATGCCATCGGTTTTCTCCAAGTCGGATTGTTGTCCGGATCAGAAATGGCGCGGTCGGTTACGGCGGCAACTATGGTGCATGTATTTATCGGCTGGATCCCATCACGAAAACGCTACGGATCGACCGGACCCCTGCCCTCTACAATCCGCTGGCCCTTGCGAACCCCATCCATCCCACAGCTGCCATTAACCATACGCTTGGGAAATGGCCGAGACGGATAGCAGACCCAATGGCCCCCCGCGAAGGATCGTGAACCGCCGCCCTGGAACCTAAAACCTTCGCGAGCATTATAGAGCCGCTTCAACAGGGATTATCTCCATGGATCACCAGACGCTGCTCGCCACCACCTTCGCCTTCGCATCCTTTGCCCTTGTCTGGTGGCAAACGAAATCCTGACAGACGAACAGCCGGGCCGCCCATTCAGGGTTCAACATGAGAGGGCTATCGATCACGACCGGTTCAGCCTACCCTTGCCGACGCGGCCGCTCGCACTGACGTTTGTCCGGTAGAGCGCCATCAACATCGGCCCCAGCGAAAACTCGCCGTAAGCATCCGCGGCGCCGCGATCGCAATCGGGGCGGCGGGTGCCTATACACGCATATTCTCATCGAAGAATGTGACTGGGTCCCAGGATGTCGGCGGGGCGGGGAAGAAGATGTCGTCTCGATCCGGGCTGAAAAGGGCGTGCGGCCCCACGGCAGTTTCACGCCGGGCTAACTCTGGCGGAAGTACCCGTGGTCGGCGGTGCACGGGGCACCTGCAGAAGGACCCGACAGTGTCGAAGGGCTCGTCAATATCGATGATGACGCGCGCGCCTTCGACGGCGATTTCTTTCGAGCCTGGACGATTGCTGGTGATGTGATCGTCCGCACAACATTATCGTCGATGCCTTCAACGGCGTGCATCTCTTCAATCAGGCCGGCGAATCCATAAAAGACAATTTTTCCCGCAATGTCCTGATCGAGGACAACTGGTTCGTTCGCATCCACGACAAATGCCGTCGAGCCCGAAAACTTCGCCTGGAACTGGACGATAAGGGGCAATACCTTCGTTGATTGCTACATGCCGTTCTCCTTCGAAATGGAGCGATCCGGCTATTTCTACCTCTATAGCAATGTCAGTTGGAATATCGATATTCCAGGACCGGACGGCGATACCCACGCCAAGGGACAGCTCTTCAAGTTTCCCGAAACCCATAGCGCCGACGGTCCGCACTAAATCTTCAATAACACCTGGCTGCTGCGCTGGCCAATCGTGAAGAAGAAACTGTTTCGCGCCTCGTCCACAGCAACAATCTGATTTGGCTCTGCAGCGGACAGTGCCAGATACAAGCCGGAGGGGGCGTCACCCTTCGGCAATGGCTGGAACATCGACGACTTCCCGACGGCACAGGTCCATTCGCCCGACAGCATTTTTACGCGCAACTGGCCATGGCGACAAATTACCGTCAACGGCGATGTGATTGATCGCTCGCATTTCCCCGATATTGTCAGGCAGGCCAATTACTGGGTCGACCCCGCAGCGCAACGCCAGCCGGTCGATTTTGGACAGACACGGCCGGTCATCCCGGAAAGTTTGAGGATTGCGTCGCCGCCTGCAGCGATCGCCATGGAGATCAAACTTGCCAATCGTAAGAGTGTTCAGGTCAGGCCCGACGGTTATGTCGTCGGTGCCTGGCAGGGCAAGAACAGATTGGCAATTGCCGGCCCCGCCTTCAGCGAGCGCTGGCCGGGGGATGAAGACCGAGGCCCGAATACATCGTGAGGAAGACTTCACCGATGTGACCGCAATCCCTCATACCTTGTTTCCCCGGTCGCGAGCCCATCTGTCGACGGCAGACAGCCGCTGTCAGTGATCGTCGCCGGGAATGGACGATGTCGGCCGGGGGTCGACCAGATGGCGTCCGAATGGATTGATGGCGATGAGCGCGACCAGGATCGCGAATGCGGAGGCGGTAAAGAGGCGTTTTTGAAAGCGCATCGTTCTTCCAGCCGATCTGAGGCAGCCGGAGAGACCGGACCACCGGAAGGTTTCTCGGTTTTTAACCGCCAAAGCTTGACGTCCGGTTAGGGATCGCCCCCTCTGAACCATCCTAGGCCAACGGCCGGTGCGCAAACTGCGCAAGCTGCACGCCAGCGACCCTAGCCTTCCTTCTTGAGAGACAGTCCGGCACCGTTCAGGCCAGGGAAATGGGTGTCGCAGCGGTCGATACCGTCCTGACCATGCATCTTCGCACATCCCATCGCCACCCGGCGGCGAAGCGTAACGAAGGTGAGGCTTGCTCCATACTGCTTGACCAGCGTCCGACGGTCGAGCTCGCCATGACGGTCGCAGACGAGGCATGCGACCGCGATTGTCGCCTCCCGAAATTCGCGCAGCGTCACCCCATCATAGGCATTTTTTCTTATCGATGACATTTTTTCAGCTGTGGACCAAATTTTGGTATTTACCTGTATTCATTCTGTTTTTCATTCCGGCTTTCATGTGGATGATTGGCTCTATAGGAATATCCACCCGTAACATGCACATTGACTCACATTCAAATTAGGAACAAATAAAGAACATATCCGCTTTCCTGCGGTGTGGAAACCTGAATTCTGTGAAGAGCAAATATGGCTCGGCCAAGCGCAAATCCAATTATCTCGGAGCTTCGAGAGCGTATCCAGCATCTCGAAGGAGCGGCAGCCCGCGCGACAGCGGTCCTGCCATTCGGCATTCCTGGGATCGACGAGCGGCTGCCGGGTGGAGGGCTTGCCTATGGGGCGATCCACGAGTTTGCCGGCGGCGGGGCAGCGGCCATCGATGGAGCCGCCGCCGCCTTGTTTGCGGCGGGCGTGGCTGCCCGCACGAAGGGCGTGGTCGTCTGGTGCCTGGCGCGTCCAGATCTCTTCGCGCCGGCGCTGGCAGGGGCCGGTCTTCATCCCGATCGGGTCATCTATGTCGAAGCTGTTCGTGAGGAGCACGTGCTTGAGGCCTGCGAGGAGGCGTTGCGGTTCGGAGGGCTTGGTGCGGTCGTTGCGGAGGCCGTGCGGTTGCCGATGGTCGTTTCCCGCCGCCTGCAATTGGCGGCCGAGGGATCAGGCACGCTCGGCCTGATCATTCGACGATGGCGGCGCCAGACGGAAGCGGCCGATTTCGGGCATCCGACGGCGTCCGCCTCGCGCTGGCGCATATCGGTTCTGCCCTCGCAGCCGCTCCCCGTTCCCGGTGTCGGTCGCGCCCGGTGGCTCGCCGAACTGATCCGGATCAAGGCGGGAGACAGTGCAGATTTCATCGTAGAGGCATGTGATGGTCAGGGTCGTCTCCGTATTTCTTCCGACGCTGCCGACGGATCGTATCAGACGCGCCGATCCGTCCATTCCGGCTGAGGCACCGCTCGTCGTCATTTCCAGAAGCGGATCGAAACGATGGCTATCGGCCGTCGACACCAACGCCGCCAAACTCGGCCTCAGCCCCGGCATGCCTGCTGCCAAGGCGCAAGCGCTCGTACAGGGTCTCACCATGGTCGATGCCGACCCATCAGCCGATCTCGCCGCGCTGGAGCGGATCACCCTCTGGGCACTCACCCAGTATTCGCCGGTCGTCGCCATCGACCCACCTGATGGCATCGTCCTGGATACCGAAGGGGCCGATCACCTGCAGGGGGGCGAGGGGCCGATGCTGTCGGGCCTGATCAACAGATTCCGCGCCAAGGGTCTGCCGGCGCGTGCCGTCGTTGCAGACAGCTGGGGCGCTGCCCATGCATTGGCACGCTCTCTCGGAGAAGAGACGCGCGTAGTTGCGCCGGGTCAGACACGCGAGGCCGTTGTCGGACTGCCGATCTCCTCGCTTCGTCTTGACGCGGAAGTGCTGACAGGACTGCGCACCCTCGGGTTTCGAACCGTCGGCGAGCTTTCGGCGGCGCCGCGGGCGCCCCTGAACCTGCGTTTTGGCCCGCAGATCACCCGCCGGCTCGACCAGATGTTCGGGCGCACAGCCGAGCCGATCGACCCCATCCGCTCGCCGGCATTCGTGGAGGTCGATCGATCCTTCGCAGAACCGATCGGCACGCCCGAGACGATCGCGAAATATGTCTCGCAGCTTGTCTGCAGCCTCTGTCATGGCCTTCAGGCGCGCGGTCTCGGCGTGCGCCGCACCGATCTGATCATCCATCGGGTCGACAATACGATCCAGGCGCTGCGAGCGGGGACCGCCAAACCAGTCCGCGACATCGCATGGCTTACCAAGCTGCTGCATGATCGCATCGAGCGCATAGACCCAGGGTTCGGCATCGAAAAACTCAGCCTCGCCGCCACAATGGTCGAGCCACTCGCCGACAAGCAGATCGCCGACACCCTGGTCGAAGATCCCGCGGCCGATATTGGCGCTTTCGTCGATATTATCGGCAATCGCGGCGCATTCCGGATCTACCGCCTCGCGCCGGTCGCAAGCGACGTTCCCGAACGATCGGTCCAACGCGTTTCCCCTGTCGCCACCGCGCTGGGACAGACCTGGCCTTTGATCTGGCCGCGCCCGGTGAGATTGATGGATCGCCCGGAAATGATCGAGGTCATGGCGCTGCTACCTGACCATCCGCCTGCCTGGTTTACCTGGCGCGGCAAGCGCCGGCGGGTCAAACAAGCAGATGGGCCTGAGCGCATCTTTGGCGAATGGTGGCAGCGATCATGCGAATGGGTCGCCGTGCGCGACTATTTCACGGTCGAGGATGAGGCGGGCGAACGCTACTGGATCTATCGCGCCGGTGACGGCGTCGATCCGGACACGGGCTCGCACCGCTGGTTCCTGCACGGAACCTTCGCATGACCTACGCCGAGCTGCAGGTCACGACCCATTTTTCGTTCCTGCGGGGCGCCTCCTCGGCCGAGGAGCTGTTTGCGACGGCAAAATTACTGGGCATCGACGCTGTCGGGATCGTCGACCGCAATTCGCTCGCCGGCATCGTGCGGGCATTGGAGGCGTCGCGGACAACCGGTTTGCGGTTGCTCGTCGGCTGTCGCCTTGACCTGCAGGACGGCATGTCGATCCTTGTCTATCCAACCGATCGGGCCGCCTATTCGCGGCTGACGCGACTGCTGACACTCGGAAAAAGCAGGGGCGGAAAGGCGAACTGCATTCTGACACTTGATGACGTTGCGCTCCACGCGGAAGGACTTATTGGAATTCTGGTGCCCGACCTGCCGGATGAGATCTGCGCACTCCAGCTCAGAAAAATGGCAGAAGTCTTTCAAAACCGCGCCTATGTGTCGCTTTGCCTCCGACGCCGACCAAATGACCAGCTTCGCCTGCACGAGATCTCCAACATGGCGGTTCGCCACCGTGTCAAGACGGTCGTCACCAACGACGTGCTCTTCCACGAACCCTCACGCCGCCAGCTCCAGGACGTCGTTACCTGCATCAAAAACCGGACGACGATCGACGACGTTGGCTTCGAGCGCGAACGCCATGCCGACCGTCATCTCAAAGCACCGGAGGAAATGCAGCGGCTGTTCTCTCGCTATCCGGAAGCACTCGCGCGCACGATGGAAATCGCCGAACGCTGCAAATTCTCGATGGAGGAACTGACCTATCAATATCCGCTGGAAGCAATCGTCGCCGGCATGGACGCCCAGCAATCGCTTGAACATTATGTCCGGGAAAACATTCCCGGCAGATATCCCGAAGGCCTTCCTCAGAAGGTGCTCAGATCAGTCCGCCACGAACTCGATCTGATCAAGGAGATGCGCTATGCGCCTTATTTCCTGACCGTCTTTTCCATCGTTCGTTACGCCCGCAGCCAGGGCATCCTCTGCCAGGGGCGTGGCTCCGCCGCCAATAGCGCTATCTGCTATATCCTCGGCATCACCAGTATCGACCCGGAAACCAACGATCTGCTGTTCGAACGCTTCGTCAGCAAGGAACGCGACGAGCCGCCCGATATCGACGTCGACTTCGAACACGAGCGGCGCGAGGAGGTCATCCAGTGGATCTATCGGACCTACGGGCATGACAAGGCGGCGCTCTGCGCGACTGTCACACGCTACAGGGCGAAGGGTGCGATCCGTGACGTCGGCAAGGCGCTCGGCCTGCCCGAAGACCTGATCAAGGCCCTGTCGTCGGGCGTTTGGGCCTGGAGCGAGGCGGTCGGTGAAAAACAGGTCAGGGAACTCAACCTCAACCCCGATGACAGGCGTTTGGCGCTGACCCTCCGGCTTGCCCAGCAGTTGATGGGCGCGCCGCGCCATCTCGGTCAGCATCCCGGCGGTTTCGTGCTTACCCATGACCGCCTCGACAATCTGGTGCCGATCGAGCCGGCTTCCATGGTCGACCGCCAGGTGATCGAGTGGGACAAGGACGACGTCGAGGCACTTAAATTCATGAAAGTCGACGTGCTGGCGCTCGGCATGCTGACATGCATGGCGAAGAGTTTTGCCTTCCTGCGAGAGGAGAAAACCATAGATCTCGATCTCGCGACGATCCCGCAGGAAGACCCTCGAACCTATGCAATGATCCGCAAGGCCGACACGCTTGGAACCTTCCAGATCGAGAGCCGGGCGCAAATGTCGATGCTGCCGCGCCTCAAGCCGCAAACCTTCTATGATCTCGTGATCCAGGTGGCGATCGTCAGGCCCGGTCCGATCCAGGGCGATATGGTGCATCCCTATCTGCGCCGGCGCGAGGGCAAGGAAAAGGTCGAATACCCGACGCCAGAACTGGAGGCAGTGCTCAGCAAAACGCTCGGGGTGCCGCTTTTTCAGGAGTCGGCGATGAAGGTCGCGATGGTCTGCGCCGGATTTACGGGCGGGGAGGCCGATCAACTGCGCAAAAGCATGGCGACCTTCAAGTTCACCGGTGGCGTCAGCCGCTTCAAGGACAAACTCATCTCCGGCATGATCCGCAACGGCTACACGCCACAGTTCGCGGAGAAGACCTTCGGCCAGCTCGAAGGCTTCGGCTCCTACGGCTTTCCCGAAAGCCACGCGGCGAGTTTTGCACTGATCGCCTATGCGTCCAACTGGATGAAATGCCACCATCCGGACGTCTTCTGCGCAGCACTCCTCAATAGCCAGCCGATGGGCTTTTATGCACCCGCCCAGATCGTCCGCGACGCGCGCCAGCATGGCGTGAAGGTAAGGCCCGTCTGCGTCAACCGGTCCAGGTGGGATTGCACGCTCGAACCGGTCGACGGCGTCGAGGACGAATATGCGATCCGGATTGGCATGCGGATGGTTCGCGGCCTTGCCATGGCGCATGCTGCCCGCATCGTCGCCGCGCGTGCGGATTATCCCTTCGAAAGTATCGACGACATGTGGCGGCGTTCCGGTGTCCCTTCGGCATCGCTGGAGCAGTTGGCTGACGCGGATGCGTTTTTGCCATCGCTGCGGCTGGAGCGCCGTGATGCCCTCTGGGCCATCAAGGCGCTGAGAGATGAGCCACTGCCGCTGTTTGCAGCTGCCGCCGAACGCGAGGCAAGATCCATAACCGAGCAACACGAACCCCTGGTCGAACTTCGGCAGATGACGGAGGGCCACAATGTGGTTTTGGACTACGGACACACGGGGCTGACCCTTCGCGAGCATCCCGTCAGCTTCCTTCGGCGCGATCTGGCGGAGCGACGCATCGTCACCTGTAGGGAGGCGATGTCCGCCGGCGACGGCCGCTGGCTGATGGCTGCCGGGCTTGTGCTGGTGCGTCAGAGGCCGGGATCCGCAAAAGGCGTCATCTTCCTGACGCTCGAAGATGAGACGGGCGTCGCCAATGTCGTCATCTGGCCGAAGCTGTTCGAGCGCTCGAGGCGGATTGCGCTCGGCGCCTCGATGATGGGGATCAACGGGCGCATCCAGCGAGAGGGCGAGGTTGTCCATCTCGTCGCCCAGCAATTGTTTGACTATTCCGGACAGCTGAACGACCTTGCCGATCGCAACCTCGAATTCCGGCTGCCGACTGGCAGAGGCGACGAATTCACCCATGGCACGCCGGGGCGGGCAGATTCCCGCGAACAGCCGGGGGTCAGAATGAAGTCGCGAGACATTTTTATTCCGGACCTCCACATCGACACCTTGAAGGTCAAAAGCCGGAATTTCCACTAGCGGCAGCTTGACTGCAGAGGTCGCCTACGGCGGCCGTCCGGACAAGCATTTTGATGTCATCACTGCCTTTCCCAACCGGGCAGTTGCGTCACGACATCGACTGGACAGCGGCAGAAGGGGAACAATCAGGCCCGGATGATGTTTGTCGATGAAGGAGGCGCACATGCCCAAGTTCTTCTTTCAGGTCATTGACCGGACGGGCGCGGAGCCGACGGAGTTCGCACTCGAATTTCCAAGCCTTGACGATGCTAAGCAGGAGGCGCGGCGTGCGCTTGCCGAGATGGCGTCCGAGGGCTTGCCGGCAGAGCCGCTGAATATGCTCGCAGTCGAACTTTTCGACGAAAACAAGGTTCCGATCACCGAACTCAGGCTGCTGCTTGAGGAGGTACCGAAATTACGCCCGGATGTGGCCGGCTGACGCGACCGTATCGCTCCTGCGGCCGGATCCGGAGCGTGGCGGCCCTGCAATCCGATGGGCTCTCTCACGCTCGCGCATGCCGGCTTGCTACCCATTGGAGGACGTTGTGAATACCGCAAATCTTCAACTCGAAGGCATGGTCATGGTCATCGCCTCGCTCTGCGAAGCGCTTGTCGACAAGGGCTTGCTGAACCACAAGGAAGTCGGCGATGCACTCGAACGTGCAAACCGCGCCGTCGAACGGGATGACGCCCACCAGCTGTCCGAAGCCAATCTGGCCGCCGTCTCGTTTCCGATCCATCTTCTAAGTCTGGCAAACCAGGCTCATGAACGTGGAAAACAGTTCACTTTCTCCGACTATGCGGCCCTCGTCGGCAAGCTGACGTAATATTCGGCGGCACCGACGACCGCCCGCCACTCCTCGAAGGAAGCGAAGGTTAGGGCCTGGGCGCATGACGCCAAAGCGCGGCCCCCTTGCGACGGACGCCATTCGATGCGAGCCCGAACTGCCGGCAACACCGCCGCAACCACCGAATGATTCCAGTCCGCACCGCGATACCAGAACGGCTTCCGGCAGCGAGCCATGCTGTCCCGCGCCCGCGTCAAGGCAGCCATGCAGCAGCCCGTGCTGAAAGACACGGGTGGCGCGCCATTTTCTCCTCCTTAACGAGATCGACATGCCTGCAGATCGCATTGTCGTCCTGGTCGTCGACGACGAAATTCTCGTGCGCCTGACCATGGCGGAAGAACTTGAGGACGCCGGCTTCGATGTGGTGGGCGCGATGGGTGGAACGCAGGCCATTGCTGTCCTGGAACGGGATCACCGCATTGAAGTTGTCGTCTCGGACATCAGGATGCCGGGGCCCATCGACGGCCTCGCCCTTTCCCGGACGCTTGCCGCGCGATGGCCGGGCACGAAGGTCATTCTGACCTCGGGCGCCGGTGACACGAAGCAGGAGGACGTTCCCCCGGGTGACCGTTATATCGCCAAGCCTTACGAAATCCGCCAACTCGTCGCCACCATCAAATCGATGGTCTTCGGCTATGTCGTCTAAGGGCGTGGGCGTCGACGACGCCGCAGCCGGTTATCGCCACTACACGGAAGAAGACGGCACCAGCCCGATCGGTCGGGGCTGGCGGTCAGACATCTGCGTGCCGTCAGGCCCGTGCGCACCGCCAGCTAAAACGCCAACGACTTCCTCCTCGGGCCATCCCGCCGCGATGGCGGCCTCGACCAGCATCGCTTCCTTCTCGGCCTCGCTTGCCGCAGAGGTTTCGTCGAGATGGCGGCGGGCAACATCCAGGCACTGCTGGAGATTGGCCTTGCGTCCGGAAGCGTCGGGGGAAAATGTGGGGGATGCGACGTAGGTCATGGGCGTGCTCCTATTGATGTCGGGAGGAAACGTCGCGCGGCATGACACGTTCCACCGCATGGCTGCGACTTTCACGGCGGCGCCTCTTCCAAGGCGTGACCTCGCCGATACGGTCCTCTCCTCTGCGCGGCCCGGAACGGGCGGCGCAGCGGCCAGGGCATGTCGGGGCGTTTCAACCATGCGCCCGGCTCCCGGCACGCGTCCCACCGGCTTTCCGCTGCTGCCTCGGGAACTTCAAACCCCTCACGACGTTGACACGGCGAACCGATGGAGCATTCAAATGACTGACCCTAAAACCTCCCCTGCGGTGCAGGCTTATGAACGTGAAAAAGCCCGGCAGAGCGAGCACGAGAGCAAGGGTGACCTGGACCAAGCCCTTGAGGACACCTTTCCTGCCTCCGACCCGGTGTCGTATTCGGTCACGTCCGTGGCCGGGGCGCCTCCGCCGATCGAGCCGCCCGCCCGGCCTGGTTTCGTCCACCACGCTCGCACCTGGATCAAGGCTAATCCGATCGCTGCGGTCGCGATGGCAGCAGCCGTGGCGTGGGTGCTCGGAGCGACGCGATAAGAAAAGCGGTCGCAGGAACGCAACGCCGATCGCCATTGCGGTGCCCGCCGCTGACCCGACCGCCACCAACCTGTCGCGTTCGCGTTTTATTAACCATGAAATCAAATGCCGGCGAACGAACTGTATCGATTTGGGTCATTGCAACGTTTCATTCCCATCTCGACAACTGGATGTGCGGCCATGGCAAAAGTGATGATTGTGGAAGACGAGACGCTGATCCGGTTTGCGCTTGCCGACGCATTGATCGACGCCGGGCATGTGGTCATAGAATGCGGCAACGTGCTCGAGGCCGTGGCCGCTCTTGCCAGACACGATGACATCGAGGCGGTGGTTACTGATATCGACATGCCCGGCGGCCTTTCCGGCCTGGAACTCGTTGGCCTCATGAAGGCGACAAGATCGTCGGTGCCGGTTTGGGTGACGTCCGGGCGGAAGGTCGATATCGCGCACCTCAAAGGCGCTGCATTCTTTCCGAAGCCCTATGATTTCGCCGGGCTTGCACAAGTCATCACCTGCCATGTCGTCATCGCAGAGCAGCGCCGCAGCCGCCAAATGTACCGATCGGGTGTGTCGCGCCCTTCGCGTTAAATCACCCGTTGATGGCAGCAAGGCATCTCGACAGGATCCTGGCTGCCCTTCCGATCGTTCCGACCGTCGCGTGCCACAGAGCGCCACCCCGAAACTTCAAGGGCTGTGATTTAACCCGGTCTTTGGCGATATCCGTCGGAACAAGTCGAGCTTTTGAAGGTTAGCCTCCGCAACCTAGAGACGGACGCCTCGACTGGCGCGTGGAGACCTCCGAGTGATGACGTCTGCATCAATTTCGACCGCTTCCATCACCCGCCCGCGGATCTATTATGTCAATCCGCTTCTGTTGTCCGGAATGGATCGATGGCGTGAAATCTTCGACCATGCCCGCTCCCTGGGCTTTGACAGTGTGTTGTCCGCCCCGCCGTTTCAAAGGACCGAAGGAGGCAGCCTATTTTCGACCGCCGACTACACGATGCTCGACCGAGCCCTCGGACTGGACGGAGACGCCGAGGCCGCATTGGCAAACCTCGCAAGGCATGCGCAGGAACGCGAGATTGAATTGCTGCTCGATCTTGCGGTCGGCCAGCGCGCGCCAAACGGCCGTGTGCCCACACCATCGCTCGACCCGAGACGGTCACCGCTCATGCCGTTCGAGCAACATGGCTCGCTTTCTCAGCCCATTGCCGAGGAATGGGGAGCACGGCTGACGGCTTTCGCCGCCTGCGGAATTTCAGGCTATCGCATCGTCGGGCTCGAGGCGCTGCCGGCCAGCCACTGGCAGCGGCTGATCGGCATCGCCAAGACCGCACACCCCGCGACACGCTGTTTCGCCTACACGCCTGGAACCGACTTTTCCTTTCGTTCGACCCTGCGCAACAGCGGTTTCGACGCCACGTTTTCCTCGCTCGCCTGGTGGGACCTGCGTGAAAGCTGGCTGTTGGATGAATACCGTCTGCAGCGCGAGATGGGGCCACAAATTGCATTTCCAGAAGCGCCTTTCGCAAGACGGCTGGCCCATGGCACCGAAAGCAGGGAAATCCGCGAGCGCCGATCGCGCCGCGCTCTCCACCTAGCAGCCGCATTTGGCGAGGGGCTCCTTGTCCCGATGGGATATGAATTTGGCGCGATGATGCCGCTCGACCCGACGCATGGCCATGGAGAAGGCCTGCGCGTCCTGAAGGCGGAGGGGGCGTTCGATATTTCGGGTGAGCTGAGCGAGTTGCTGGCGGCTCAACGGAGTGAACCGCAAGCTAGCCTGCTTCTCAACTACGAGACGTCGGGTCAGGTCACGGTCATCTCCCAGGCCGATCGTCCTGATCTAAGGACTGCGCATGAGGCGCGGTTGATCCTGGTCAACAGGGACCTGCGCCGGTCCGCCGCCATCCCCGACGACGTCGTCAATCGCGCGGCCCTGCCTTTCATTCCTGACACCGCGCTGGACGGCCGGCGATTGGCCCCGGGCGAAATAGCCGTTGTGCCGACCGCGGCCCGTCCCGTCATCATAGCCGAGCAAGCGGATCTGCCCCTCGCGGAAGCGACATCATCCCCGCGCATCGCCATAGAAAAGATTAGGCCGCAGGTCGATGACGGCCGTTTTCCCGTCAAGCGCGTCATTGGAGAAACCCTCACCGTCGAGGCCGATATTTTCGCGGACGGTCACGATCTCCTGTCGGCAGCACTCCTTTACCGCGCACGCGGGCAATCCGACTGGCGCGAGACGAGGATGGCGCTCGTCGAGAATGATCGCTGGCGGGCAAGTTTTTTTCTCGACCGTGTCGGCCGCTTCGAATTTTGCATCGAAGCCTGGAAAAATCCGTTCGTGATCTTCCGTTACGAACTTCTCAAGAAGCATGAGGCGCGGCTCGATCTGCGGCTGGAACTGATCGAAGGCGAAGACCTAATCAGGAAAGCCTCCGCCGACCCAGCCAGGACCATGGCGTCCGAAGAAAGGAGGGAGCTGGCAGCCCTGCTGTCCGGGCTCGAAGCACGCGAAGGCGCCGACAAGCTCGACACTCTCCTTGCCGCACGCACGGCAGAGCTCATGGCGATGGCCGATCGCCGTCCTTTTGCGTGCCGATCAGGCGTCTTCGGTGTCGAATCCGAACGTCGCGAGGCCGCTTTTGCCAGCTGGTACCAGATCTTCCCGCGTTCCCAGAGCGGTGACCCCGATCGGCACGGCACCTTCGAGGATGTCATTGCACGCCTGCCGGCGATCCGCGACATGGGCTTTGACGTTTTGTATTTTCCGCCGATCCACCCGATCGGCCGCACCAACAGAAAAGGCCGCAACAATTCGCTGGTGGCCGCCACCGCCGATCCGGGTAGTCCCTACGCAATCGGCTCGGAATCGGGCGGCCACGAGGCCATTCATCCTGAGCTCGGCGAATTCGACGACTTCGAGCGCCTGGTCGAGGAGGCAGGCAAGGCCGGATTGGAGATTGCGCTCGACCTTGCGATCCAGGCCTCTCCGGACCATCCCTGGCTCAAGGAGCATCCGGGCTGGTTCGACTGGCGGCCCGACGGGACGATCCGCTACGCGGAGAATCCGCCGAAGAAGTACGAAGACATCGTCAATGTCGATTTCTACACTAGGGACGCGGTGCCGGCGCTATGGGTCGAACTGCGCGACATTGTGGAAATGTGGGTTCAAGAAGGCGTCAAGCTGTTTCGCGTCGACAATCCCCACACCAAGCCCTTTCCATTCTGGGAATGGATGATCGGTGACATCCGCGCCCGTCATCCCGAGGTCGTCTTTCTGTCGGAAGCCTTCACGCGACCAAAGGTGATGTACCGCCTGGCAAAAATCGGCTTTTCGCAATCCTATACCTATTTCACCTGGCGCAACGCCAGATGGGAGCTCGAGCAATATATGATCGAGATCACCCAAAGCGAAGCACGCGAATTCTTCCGGCCGCATTTCTTCGTCAACACCCATGATATCAACCCGGACTTCCTGCAGAATGCGCCACGCCCTGCCTACCTTATCCGGGCAGCACTGGCCGCAACGCTATCTGGACTGTGGGGCGTCTATAACGGATTCGAGCTTTGCGAAGGCCGACCCGACGCCAAACGCAAGGAATATGCCGACAGCGAAAAATACGAGATACGCGCCTGGGATTATGACCGCCCAGGCAATATCAAGGCCGAAATCGCCATGCTCAACCGGATCCGCAAGAATAATCCGGCGCTGCATTCCCATCTCGGACTGACGCTTTTGCCGTCTTCCAACGCCAACGTCATGTTCTTCGAAAAGGCGAGCGCCGGGCGCCACAATGTCCTCCTGATCGCCGTGACCGTCAATCCGCACGCTGCGGAGGAAAGCAATGTCGAATTTCCGCTCTGGCGGTTCGGCCTGAACGATTCAGGCACGCTCGCATTCGAGGATCTGGTCAGCGGAGAAAGGTTCAGTCGAACCGGAAAGTGGCAAACGATCAGGCTGGACCCGGCCCATTTGCCGTTTGCCATTTGGCGCGTCAGGGCAGGAGAGGTCTGAAATGGACACCGCTTTCATGGAAGGCAATAACAAACCCGCCGATGACATGCTCTGGTACAAGGACGCGATCATCTATCAGTTGCACATCAAATCCTTCTACGATGCCAATGGCGACGGTATCGGCGATTTCGAGGGCCTGTATCAGAAGCTCGACCATATTGCAGCGCTTGGTGTCAACGCCATCTGGCTCCTGCCCTTCTTTCCTTCACCCGGACGCGACGACGGTTACGACATTGCCGACTATCGCAACGTCAGCCCGGACTACGGCACGCTCGACGACTTTCGAAAATTTGTCGCCGCGGCCCACGAACGTAGTATCCGCGTCATCATCGAGCTCGTCATCAATCACACGTCCGATCAGCATCCATGGTTCCAGCGCGCCCGGCAGGCTCCTGCCGGAAGCCCCGAGCGTGATTTTTATGTCTGGTCGGATACCGACCAGAAGTTTCCGGAAACGCGGATCATCTTCCTCGACACGGAAAAATCGAACTGGACCTACGACCCTGTCGCTCAAGCCTATTACTGGCACCGCTTTTATTCACACCAGCCGGACCTGAATTTCGACAATCCCAGGGTGATGGAAGAGCTAATCGATATCATGCGGTTCTGGCTCGAAACGGGCATCGACGGGTTCCGCCTCGACGCGATCCCCTACCTCGTGGAACGCGAGGGTACCAACAACGAGAACCTGCCGGAAACCCACCTTATCCTGAAGCAGATCCGTGCAGCACTCGATGCCACCCATCCAGGCGTAATGCTGCTTGCCGAGGCAAACCAGTGGCCCGAGGATACGCGTGAATATTTTGGGAATGGCGACGAGTGTCATATGGCCTTCCATTTCCCGCTGATGCCCCGCATGTATATGGCGATTGCCAAGGAAGACCGCTTTCCGATCACCGACATCATGCGGCAAACGCCGGACATTCCCGAGACCTGCCAATGGGCAATCTTCCTCAGGAACCATGATGAGCTGACGCTCGAGATGGTGACTGACGCCGAGCGCGATTATCTCTGGGAGACCTATGCGTCCGACAAGCGGGCGCGCATCAATCTCGGAATCCGTCGCCGCCTAGCGCCGCTGATGGAGCGCGATCGCCGGCGTATCGAATTGATGAACGCGCTCCTGCTGTCGATGCCCGGTACGCCCGTCGTCTATTATGGAGACGAGATCGGCATGGGCGATAATATCTATCTCGGCGACCGGGACGGCGTGCGCACGCCGATGCAATGGTCGCCCGACCGCAATGGCGGTTTCTCGCGAGCAGATCCTGCTCGCCTCGTCCTGCCGCCGGTTGCCGATGCCCTTTATGGGTTCGAGGCGCTCAATGTCGAGGCGCAGGTCTCCGATTCCCATTCCCTGTTGAACTGGACCCGGCGCATGCTGGCGCTGCGCGGCCGCCACAGCGCCTTCGGACGCGGCACGTTGCGCTTTCTGACGCCGAGCAACCGGCGCATTCTTGCCTATCTTCGTGAGCATGGCGACGAAGTCCTTCTGTGCGTCGCCAATCTTTCGCGGCTTCCCCAGGCTGTCGAGCTCGACCTGTCGGCCTTCGAAGGCCGAATCCCTATCGAGCTGACCGGCATGTCGCCCTTTCCGCCGATCGGCCAGCTCACCTACCTGCTGACCCTGCCGCCCTATGGATTTTTCTGGTTCCAGCTCAATGCCGAAGCCGATGGCCCTGCCTGGCGCATGGCACCGCCCGAGCAATTGGCCGACTTTGTCACGGTCGTCGTCCGGCGCAGTCTGACGGAGCTCGCCGAACAGCCCCAGCATGCTGCCATGCTCAGCCGCGATATCCTGCCCGCCTATCTTTCCAAGCGTCGCTGGTTCGGCGCCAAGGACCAACCCCTTCAAGAGGCGCGGCTCGTCTCCGCGACACCCATTCCGTTCGCCGATGGCGTCGTGCTCGGCGAGCTGGAGGCCGTGCTTCCCGACCATGTCGAGACCTACCAGCTGCCGCTCGCGGCCGAATGGGATGACACGGCGCCGAACGTGCTCGGCCAGCAGCTGTCGCTCGCGCGCATCAGACAGGGCAGGCGTGTCGGCTTCCTGACCGACGGTTTTGCTGTGGAGACGATGGCCCGCGGTATCCTGAGAGGACTTTGCGACCGCTCGATCGTGAGTGGGCGCACAGGCCAGATCGAATTTATTGGGACCGACCAGCTCGATTGCCTGGCGTTGAGCGACGACATGGCGATCCACTGGCTGTCGGCAGAACAGTCGAACAGCTCGCTCATTGTCGGCGATCTGGCGATGATCAAGCTGATCCGCCATGTCTTCATCGGCGTGCATCCCGAAGTCGAGATGACGCGCTATCTGACCGAGCACGGCTATGAACACACCGCACCACTCCTTGGCGAAGTTGTACGCACCGATGGCGAGGGCAGGCGCTCGACCTTGATCATCGTCCAGGGCGCCATCCGCAACCAGGGCGACGCATGGAACTGGATGCTTACCAATCTCAGACGCGTTGCCGACGAGATTGTCATGACCGAGGCCGCCCTCGAGACGGCCGACGACCAGCTGCAACCGCTCCTGAACTTCGTTGGCATGGTCGGAGAACGACTGGGCGAACTGCATGTGCTCCTGTCGCGCCCGACGGAAGACGAGGCGTTTTCGCCGCGGCCGGCAAATGGTGCCGACGTGGATGCCATTAAGAAATCCGTCACCGGTGAAATCGACTATGCCTTTTCCAAACTGGTCGACATCGGCGAGGACGTCGACGGCGAGGTGCGCGAGCGGGTCGGGCTCCTTCTTGGCAAACGGGACCGGATCATCGCTCTCGCCGAGGCTCTCGCCGGAGAGGCAACGGGCACGCTGCTGACCCGGGCACATGGCGATTTTCACCTCGGTCAGATCCTGGTGACCGAGGGAGATGCCGTCATCATCGATTTCGAGGGAGAACCGGCCCGTAACCTCGCTGAACGAAGGGCCAAGACAAGCCCGCTGCGCGACGCTGCCGGCCTGTTGCGTTCGCTCGACTACCTGGCCGCGACCGCAATGCTCGAAAATGACGCTATATCCGATCATCACGATGCACGGCGCCGGCAGGTCATTACCCGTTTTGGCCAAAGCGCGGAACGGGTGTTCCTGCAAGCCTATGTCGAGGCACTGTCGGCCTCCCCCGATCTTCCGAAGACCTCGGCAGAGGTGGGGCGCATCATCGACATCTTTCTCCTGGAAAAGGCCGCCTATGAAATTGCGTATGAAGCGCGCAATCGCCCGAAATGGCTTCCGATCCCGCTCAATGGCTTTGCCAATATCCTGACCCGACTTTCGGAGAGCCTTTCATGACCGACATCGCCGACATCTTCTTCGGTGTGGAGGCGGACGCGATGCAAGCCCTCCTCGAGGGCAGGCACGACGATGCTTTCTCGATCCTCGGCATGCATCCGGCCGGCGACGGCCGCTTCAGCGTCAGAGCTTTTCTGCCTGGGGCATTGGGACTTGAGGTCATCGATCGGGAGAGCGGTGGGTGTCTCGCCTTGGCCGACCTCGTTCATCCCGCCGGCTTTTTTGGAGCGATCCTTGCCGAACATCGCCCCTATAGTTTGAAGATCCACTGGCCGGATGCGGTCCAGCTCACGGATGATCCCTACAGTTTCGGACCGCTGCTCGGTGAGCTTGACCTTCACCTCATCTCCGAAGGAACGCACTATAACCTGACCCGTGCGCTTGGTGCCAACCCGATGACCGTTGACGACATCGCCGGCGTGCGGTTTGCCGTCTGGGCGCCCAATGCCCGGCGCGTCTCTGTCGTCGGCGACTTCAATGCTTGGGACGGCCGCCGTCATCCGATGCGGCTCCGACCACAAGCCGGCGTCTGGGAAATATTCGTCCCGCATGTCACCGTCGGCGAGCGCTATAAGTTCGAGATCCTCGATCAGGATGGCAAATTGCTTGCCCAGAAGGCCGATCCGGTGGCCCGGGCTGCGGAGCCGGCACCGTCAACGGCTTCGGTGGTCGCCTCCACGGACCCGTTCCCCTGGAGTGACGGAGCATGGATGGACGCGCGCCGGGCGGCGGACCGGCTGGGCGAGGCAGTCTCGATCTATGAGATTCATGCCGGCTCCTGGGTGCGCGACATGCAGGATGGCGCACGCGCGCTTGACTGGGTGGAGCTGTCGCAGCGGCTCATTCCCTACGTTCGCGACATGGGCTTCACCCATATCGAACTGCTACCGATCATGGAGCACCCTTTCGGTGGATCCTGGGGCTACCAGCCACTCGGTCTCTTCGCACCGACTGGTCGCTATGGCACGCCTGAGGATTTTGCCTATTTCGTCGATCGCTGCCACGGCGCCGGGATTGGCGTCATCCTCGATTGGGTCCCGGCACATTTTCCGACGGACGTCTGGGGTCTGGCCCGTTTCGACGGGACCGCGCTTTACGAGCACGAGGACCCGCGGGAAGGGTTTCACCAGGACTGGAATACCCTGATCTACAACCTTGGCCGCAACGAGGTCAAAGGCTTCCTGATCGCCAGTGCGCTCGAATGGCTGGAACACTATCATATCGACGGATTGCGTGTAGACGCTGTCGCGTCGATGCTCTACCGCGACTACAGCCGTGCCGACGGCGAATGGATCCCAAACCGCTATGGTGGGCGCGAAAACCTCGAAGCCATCGAATTCTTCAAGCATCTCAACAGCATCGTCCACGAACGCTATCCGCACGCGCTGATGATCGCGGAGGAGTCGACCGCCTTTCCAAACATCACCAGGCCACCGGCAGAAGGCGGACTCGGGTTTGACATGAAATGGAACATGGGATGGATGCACGACACGCTTCGCTACATGTCCGACGATGCAGTCTACCGAAAATACAACCACGGCTCGATGACATTCGGCATGATCTATGCCTATAGCGAACGTTTCATCCTGCCGTTTTCCCATGATGAGGTTGTCCACGGAAAAGGTTCGATATTTGCCAAGATGCCAGGGGACGATCGGCAGAAAATGGCCAACCTGCGCGCCCTTTTTGGCTTCATGTGGGGACACCCCGGCAAGAAGCTCATCTTCATGGGGTGCGAGATCGGGCAGAGGTCGGAATGGAGCCATGACGGTTCCGTCGAATGGGATCTTCTGGATGATCCGGCTCACGCCGGACTGCAACGCCTGGTGCGGGATCTCAATCGGGTTTACCGGCATTTTCCAGGCCTGCACTACGGCGACACCGAACCTGACGGCTTCGAATGGGCCGTTGCCGACGATGCGGAAAACTCCGTGCTTGCAATGCTGCGCTATGACCGCGACCGCCGCTCTGCGGTTTTGGTCGTTTCAAATTTCACCCCCGTGGCGCGGCCCGGTTACCGGATCGGCGTTCCATTTCACGGCCGCTGGCGCCAGATACTCAACACCGATGCGACCGTCTATGACGGAGGAGAGGCGGAAACGGGCGATCGCGACACGCAGCCCGTTGAGGCGCATGGTCGCGGTCAATCGCTTGTCGTCGATCTTCCGCCCCTGGCAACAACGATGTTTATCTCCGAGGATGGACGGAACCAGGAGCCGTGATCGAAGTTCAACGGGAGAAATGCGCCCGCGGGCGAGGCCGCTGCCGCGTCCTCCCGGCAACTGGTGAGCGCGGAGGAAAAGATGGCTCCAAGCCAGGACAAAATAACCAATCGTATGCTGACGGCGCTCGATAACGAGGACTTTGGACTTCTTGCGCCGCATCTTGAGATGATCGACCTGCCGCCGCAATTCAAGATTGCAAAGCCCCGGGAAAAGCTGGACCATGTGTATTTTCTCGAAAGCGGTGTCGGCGCGGTCATGACCGTTTCCTCGACGGGCCAGATGGCGGAAGCGGGCATGTTCGGCTGGGAAGGGTTTGTCCCCACCGCCGCCATCATCGGCGACGACACCGTTCCGTACCTGGTCGAAATGAACCTCGGGGGCGCAGGCTACCGCGTGCCTATCGCGGCGATGCGCGAGGCGACAATGAGGAGTTCGAGCTTTCAGGTTCCACTCATTAAATACATGCACGTCTTTGCCACCCAGGTAGCTTACACTGCGCTTGCCAATATCCGTTACCTGCTTGAGCAACGTCTGGCACGCTGGATCCTGATGTGTCACGACCGACTTCGCACGGACGAAATGGCGATAACGCACGACTATATCGCCCTCATGCTGGGCGCGCGCCGCCCTGGTGTGACGACCTCGCTGCATGTCCTCGAAGGCCATCACCTGATCCGCTCGCTAAGGGGTTCGATCATAATCCTCGACCGGCCCGGACTGGAAGAATTCGCGGCTGGCTCTTATGGCATTCCGGAGCGCGAGTACGAGCGGCTGATCGGGACGAGCGGACGTGGCAATTCCAAACGGTGACACATGCGATACTATTTTCACATCAGGAATGGAGAAGAACTGATCTGCGACCCAGAAGGAAGCCAGTGCGCAACAGTCGCTGAGGCGATACTGGAAGCGAAGGCCCATGCGCGCGAACTCATGGCCGAACGGCTGAAGTCCGGCAGGGAGGTGGACGGGCAGAGTTTCGAAATCGTTGACGAAACGGGTTTGCTTGCCGCGACGGTTCGGTTCAAGGATGTGTTGCCATCCTAGCCGCCTCGGCTATCGGGGGAGCATCATGCAAGCGTTCTGCGCTCTGGTCCCGGCGAAGCGCGAGCCTAGATGGCGGGTTAGGACGCTGCCACTCGATCAACGCTTTGATCTCGTGCCAATTTTACCTGCGCGGCGGCTGGGTACTGGCCAAGTGCAATCGCTTTCCTAGTTTCATGGCGATCATGGTTTCGAAAGCACAGCTGACACAATCCAGGGAATGGGACGGATCGCGATTTGCCACGGGGCTCAGCCGCGGGTGTGCCGGCGCGCTGATCTTTGCGCTGCCGATGTTCATGACGATGGAAATGTGGGAGCTTGGCTTCTATATGGATCGCGGCCGATTGCTGCTGCTGCTTCTGCTCAACATTCCGCTGCTCATTGTTTTGTCCAACAATGTCGGGTTTGAGGCAACCCATACCTGGCGCGATGCGATCCGGGACGCGGCCATCGCCTATGCAATCGGCATCGTCTCCTCCGCCGCAGTCCTGTTGGCGGTCGGCGTCCTGCAGTTTGGTCAACCCTTTCAAGAGGTCGTTGGAAAGGTCGCCGTGCAAGCGGTTCCGGCAAGCATCGGCGCGCTTCTTGCCCGTAGCCAGCTGAACGGCGATCCGGGAGATGGCACCGAAGACGAGGACGATCCGGTCGAGGCGGGCCCGGCAGACTATGCCAGCGAACTCTTCCTGATGGCGATCGGCGCGCTCTTTCTCGGCCTCAACGTCGCGCCGACCGAGGAGATGATCCTGCTGTCTTACAAAATGACACCATGGCACGTCCTGGCTGTCGTCGTCCTTTCCCTCCTTGTCATGCATGGATTCGTCTATGCGGTGTCGTTCAAGGGCGGACATGAGATCGGCGACGAGGTGCCAGCCTGGCACGTCGTCATCCGCTTCACATTGCCGGGATATGTCATGTCCCTTCTTGTCAGTGCTTACACGTTGTGGACTTTCGAGCGTTTCGGAGATGCATCGATCTGGCCGATGCTTGCCACCGTCGTCGTTCTTGGCCTGCCATGTTCCATCGGCGCGGCCGCCGCGCGACTGATACTGTGAGGAGCCGCGTGGACGACAAACCGAACGCCGCCCAAAACAAGCCTCACGTCGTCGAATGGGCAGTGGGGCTGGCGAGTACGCTGCTTGTGGCAGCCATGATCGGATTCATTTTCTATCAGGCGGTCACGCAATCGCCTTTGCCGCCCCGTCTTTCGATTGAAAGACTTCCAACGGTGGCGGGGGATTCAGACCGGCACGTCCGTTTCGCGATTCACAATGATGCCAACAGGACCGCTGCTGCGGTGCTCGTTCATGGCGAGGCCACACGACAGGATGGCAGGTCAGAGGTCGCGGAAACGACATTCGATTATGTACCGGCGCAGTCGCGGGCAACGGGCGCCCTAATTTTTTCGATACCCGTCACCGAGGCTAATCTGACGATCCGCGCATCCGGATATATGGACCCCTGAGTCGGGAGAGGTGGCATGGACAGGGCTGCGCAACGACGAGGGTGGATCCGCGATCCCGCTGCAAAGAAGTCCAAGGCAAGCTTCCCGGAGCTTTTCTTTGACCTCGTCTTCGTTTTTGGGCTTATCCAGCTTTCCCACACGCTGGCAACGGACTTCAGCTCAGCAACAGTCGCAGAAGCCGCGCTGCTGGTTCTGGCTATCTGGTGGATCTGGATCAACACGGCCTGGGTGACAAATCTTCTTGACACCGATCGTGAGCCTGTCCGGTTCGGCCTCTTTGCCTTGATGCTGGCTGGCATCTTGATGGCGATCGCTCTGCCCGAGGCTTACGGCGACCACGCGCTGGCCTTTGCCGCGATCTATGCGGCGATGCAGATCTGCCGCTCTGCTTTTACGGCCTACGCCTTTTTCTCGCAAGATCGCCAGTCGGCCATGACATTTGTTCGAATCAGTGTTTGGTCGATGGCGGCCGGAGCTCTCTGGATCGCGGGCGCGCTCGTCGAGGTCGAGTGGCGCGTAAGCCTTTGGGCTGCCGCGATCGCCGTGGAATATGGCGTGCCGCTGCTACGCTATCCCGTTCCGGGTTTTGGCCGCGCTCCCAGCGCAACGCTGGCAATCTCTGGCGAACACATGGCGGAACGCTGCGCCCTGTTCGTGATCATCTGCCTCGGTGAGGCGATCCTCAGCAGCGGTCGCAATGCGGTCGAACACATGAGTGCCGACATGACGTTCGCTGTCTTTTGCAGCGCGTTTCTCGGGACCGGTTGCATGTGGTGGATCTATTTCCACTATGGGCAAGGGGAGGCAGCAGAGAAGGCCCAGGCCACGTCCAAACCGGAGGCGGTTGCCCATAACCTCTTCACCTACGGCCATTTGCCGATCGTCGCCGGCATCATCCTAACTGCTGTTGGAGAGGAATTCGCGCTCTCTCATGCCTCCGAAGATGCAAGCTTTGAACATGCATCGGCCATTCTCGGCGGTCCTGCACTCTTTCTTGCCGGCAACGTATGGGTAAAGCTCGCAGCCGCCAGCCGCTTGCCGATTTCGCATCTTGCCGGGCTCGTCCTGCTTGCCGCGACGGCGGCAGCCGTTCCCTTTGCCACCAATACACTTATTGCGATCGGTGCAACGGCAAGCCTTATGCTTGCAGCCCTCTGGGAATATGTGGCTTTGCGGCGAAGTTCGCCGGTCGCCGCCTGATGTGGCCGCAGCCGCCTGTACTATCGCCACGCCGCCACTCACAATGGATCATTGTGATGATCGAACTCGACATTCTCGAGTGGATTGGAACAAATCGACGGTCTGCACGATTGCGCCACCAGCAGTAGCGTGCCGAGCCCTCACTAACCGCTTTGGCATCATGCTGTTCTCGATGCATCAATCCCGATGGCAAGCAGCGGAGCAGATAGTCATGGGCACGCAACACCATTCTATCCCCAGGATTATGTTCGGCCTGATGGCTGTCGCCGGCCTTGCCTTGTCGCTTGGAGGGGAGAGGCCTCGATCACAGTCGGTTGCAGCACCGATGCGCGATGATGATCGTGGCCGAGAGGCCGACGTCCCTGAAGAAATCCCCGTTCGTGGCCTGCGGGACGTCTTCTGGCGTGTCATCGGGGAGATCAGCGAAGACAGGGTGATGCTGATTGCGGCGGGCGTGACCTTTTACTTGCTGCTGGCGATGTTTCCGGCTCTTGCGGCTCTCGTGTCCCTCTACGGCCTCGTCGCCGATCCAATGACGATCGCAGATCATCTGCGCAAGCTGGCGATCCTGCTGCCGCCCGGCGCCTTCGACATCGTTGCCGACCAGATCCGGACGCTCGCCGGTCGACGGGAGGAAAGCCTCGGAGTAACGTTCTTCGTCGGCCTTGCCTTCGCGCTCTGGAGCACCCATAGCGGCACACTCTCCCTTTTTGATGCGATGAATGTCGCTTATGAGGAAAAGGAGAAACGCGGCATCATCCACCTCAACCTCATAGGCCTTGCCTTCACGCTCTGCGCCATCATTGGCGCGATCGCCGTCGTGTCACTGATCGCGGTCATGCCTTTCATCCTGTCCTTTGTCTGGCTTGATGGTTTCAAGGAGAAGCTCGCCCTTGTGGGCCGCTGGCCGCTGCTCCTCCTCATCGTCGCCGGCGCGGTCTCGGCGATCTATCGGTTCGCACCGAGCCGCGAACCGCCAAGATTGCGTTGGCTGACCTGGGGAGCGGTGCTGACGACGTTCGCCTGGTCGGCAATGTCGCTTGGATTTGCCTTCTATCTGGACCACTTCGCCAACTATAACGCGACGTATGGAACACTTGGCGCATTGATCGGCCTGCTTGTCTGGATCTGGCTCTCGATCACCATTCTGATAGTCGGCGCCGAACTCAATGCAGAGCTTGAGCATCAGACGGCAAGAGATACGACGTCCGGACCGCCACGCCCGATGGGCGCACGCGGCGCCTATGTCGCCGATACGCTCGGACGCCAGGTGGATTGAACCAGCCGTGACCGCTCGGCCGTGATGGGGCCGCCCGTCAATCTCGCTCGGACGTTCAAGCCCTTGCTTGTCGAAAGCTATCTTGGCTATCGCCGTGAAGTGCGCGGTATCAGGCCACCGGCGACGCGGTTCGTTTGCGATGGAATGTGGAGGGCCTATCGGTGGTGAGGGTCGCTCCCGCCTTTCTCGCCAGCTGTCGGATGGCAAAAGGTTTCGTGATCATTTCCATGCGGGGCGCCAAAAGTCGAACGTGCGCTGCCGTCGGGCAAAGCCCTTTACGAAGAGACCTTCAACAACGGCCTTTCCGCAACGGCTATCTCTGCTAACCATCGACCGTTGAAGCCCGGCAACCAGACATCGGAAACCGAGAAGATCCTACCGACCGCCTCTTCGGTCATATGGCCGAGGACCTCGTGTCGAGCCTGGCGGACGTCGCAAAACACACCGACCGTTCCGATCATTAGAAGAAGATTTCGAATTCTTCCAGACCCGATCGCGTTCACTCAACTTTCGGGCGCGATGCATAGCGGCCGTTCGCCACGCTCCGTTTTTACCGCCAGTCGCGTCCACCGTTCGTCTAGAACATTCGCTCTCGTCGGACCATCGCGAACAATTCGTGGGGAACAAGGTCGCCGCGGCGAGGTTCGGGAGCAGAACCGACAAGAGGAGGACGAAACATGAAGGCGCTCACTTGGCACGGCAAGCATGACATACGCTGCGAAAGCGTTCCCGATCCCGAGATCGAGGATGGCCGCGACGCGATTATCAAGGTCACGGCCTGTGCGATCTGCGGCTCCGATCTTCACCTCTTCAACGGCGTCATGCCCGAGATGCACAGCGGCGATATCATGGGCCATGAGACGATGGGTGAGGTCGTCGCACTCGGCAAGGACAATAGCAATCTCAAGATCGGCGACCGCGTCGTCGTTCCCTTCACCATTTCCTGCGGCGAATGCTTCTTCTGCAAACGAGGCTTCTTTTCGGGCTGCGAACGCTCCAATCCCGATCCCGCCAAGGTCACG
>NZ_JBFTSM010000037.1:0-30031 GCF_056400025.1 Rhizobium sp. 01L419 | reverse complement strand
AGCACCGTCCAGATCTTCAAGGCCTCGCGCTTTTCCATGACGAGGGCGGAGTGCAGGAGCGCGGTGCCGGCAAGCCAGGGCATGAAGGAGGCATTCTCCACCGGATCCCAGAACCACCAGCCGCCCCAGCCGAGCTCGTAATAGGCCCAGTAGGAGCCCATGGCGATGCCAAGCGTCAGGAAGGTCCAGGCGGCCAGCGTCCAGGGCCGCACCCAGCGCGCCCAGGCGGCATCGATGCGGCCATCGAGGAGGGCGGCAACCGCAAAGGAGAAACAGACCGAGAAGCCGACATAACCGAGGTAGAGCAGCGGCGGATGGATGGCGAGGCCGATATCCTGCAGCACCGGGTTCAGGTCCTTGCCTTCGGCAGGGGCCGGATCGAGGCGGGTGAAGGGATTGGAGGTCAGCAGGATGAAGAGGATGAAGGCGACCGAGATCCACGCCTGAACGGCGAGAACATTGGCCTTCAGCGTATCCGGCAGATTGCGGCCGAAGATTGCGACCAGCGCGCTGAACAGCGCCAGGATCAACAGCCAGAGCATCATCGATCCCTCGTGATTGCCCCAGACGCCGGAGTATTTGTAGATCAGCGGCACCAGCGAATGCGAGTTCTCCCAGACGTTCTGAACCGAGAAGTCGGAGACGACATGGGCATAGGTCAAGACGCCGAAGGAGAAGGTCACGAGGGCAAAGAGCAGGAGAGAGCCCAAGGGCGCCACATCCATCATCGCCTGATCGCTACGCCTTGCACCGATGACGGGCACCACCGACAGGACGATTGCGGTTGCGAGCGCCAGAACCAGCGCGTAATGGCCGATCTCGATGATCATGGCGTCGCCTTTGTCTCTTGCCCCTGGGCTTCCGGGCTCTTTGCGGCCTCACCCTTGGCTTCCTGCCCCTGTGCTACGGCTCCCTTGCCCTCTTCCCAGAGGCCCTGGGCCTTCAGCCTGTCGGCCACTTCCTTGGGCATATAGGTCTCGTCATGCTTGGCCAGCACGGTATCGGCGGTGAAGACAGGGCTGCCGGTCTCGAACGTGCCTTCGGTGACGACGCCCTGTCCTTCGCGAAACAGGTCCGGCAGGATGCCCTGGTAGCGGACATTGACGATCTCGCCGCTCGGATCGGTCACCGCAAAGCGCACCACCGAGCCCTCGCCGCGCATGACGCTGCCGCTCCCCACAAGCCCGCCGAGGCGGATGCGGGTGCCCGGTGCCACCGGCGTCTTGGCGAGATCGCCCGGCATGTAGAAATAGGCGACCGACTGGCTGAAGGCGAACATSACGAGCAGCACGGCGACAAGGATGAAGCTCATGCCGCCGGCAATCACCGCCAGGCGTTTCTGCTTGCGCGTCATTCCACCGATCCTTCCGTCGCGATGCCGAGTTCCTTGCCGAGCACCAGGAGCTGCCTGCCCTGATCGCCCGATGCCGGGAAGGCCGCAAGCCCGCGCTTCAGGGCAGTCGCGGCGCGATCCTTGTCGTTCAATACGGCGTAAGACCGGACAAGGCGCATCCAGCCCTCGAAATTATCAGGATCGGCAGACAGTTTGGCATCCAGGCTTTCCACCATGCCGCGGATCATCTGCTGCCGGTCGCCGCTGTTCATCGTCTTGGCCGCTGCGACATCTTCGGCCGTCGGGCCGCCGGGAGCCGCAGGCTGTGCGGCAGGCTCACCTGCAGAGGCGACCGCCGGGCCGCCGTTTTTGGCGATGTGCTCCTTGACCAGCGGCAGCCACGGCGCATCGGCCGGCGACTGCCTGGCGAGATCCTCGAAGGCACCCCGCGCCTCGCCGAGTCGGCCAGCCTGCTCCAGGCTCAGTGCGATGTAGAAACGCGCACGCGGGTTGTTCGGCTCAAGAGACAGTATTTGCTTGAGTTCATCAAGCACGTCTGTGGTCACCAGGCCGTTTGACGTGGCCATTAGCGTTTCCGACAGTCCCTCCAGGCGGGAGACATTGGCTCCGCCGAGGCGAAGCGCCGCACGATAGGCTTTTGCCGCGTCTTCGACCCTGCCCATCTTGAGATAAACCGGAGCGATGACGTCCCATCCGCGCCCGTCCTCAGGCTGACCGGCCAGGTGATCTTCCATCTTCTTCACGAGGATTGCGAGATCCTCGCCGGGCTCGGCGAGCCTTATGGCCAGCGGACGGGAGGGAAGATCGGGAGAGCCGAGCGAGACGTAAAGAGCGATGCTGAGCAATGGCAAGAACACGGCGATGGCGTGTTTCAGCCATCTGTCGGAGCGTTGCGCGGTCTGCGCCGGCCGGTTGTCATCCGCGGCCTTGAAGAGCCGGCGCGCCGTTTCTGCTTTGGCCAGTTCGTATTCGCCCGGCGAGATACGTCCGGAGGCGATATCCTCGTCAAGTTCGAAAAGCTGGTCGCGATAGACCTTGCCGGCATCCGCTTTGACGCTCGCTGCCTTCCGCCCCCCCGTTGAAAGCGGATGAAGCAGGATGGCAGTTGCTGCGGTCGTCATCACCGCGAGAAGAATCCAGATCGTCATTGGTATAGCCATAGTGGCTCGACACATAACCCCAGCAGCGGACCGGACATTGACGAGAATCAATTATCTCGATGTTCGTCCCGGTCGGCCGGTGAAGACATAACCGACGCCACGCACCGACTGGATGAGGTCCGGGCTCTTCGGATCATCCTCGATCTTCTTGCGCAAGCGGACGATCTGGGCGTCGATTGCGCGATCGAAGGCTTCGAGATTGCGGTTCCTCGTCATATCCATCAGCGTCTCGCGCGAAAGCACCCGGCCGGGATTGCGCACGAAGACCAGAAGCATGTCGAACTCGCCCGTCGTCAAGGCAATGTCCTCGCCGTGGGGCGAGGTCAGCCGCCTGCGCGACACAGCGAGAGACCAGCCTTCGAAGGCGATCGTTTCTTCTTCTCCATTGGCGGCGCGGGCACCGTCCGAGGATGTGCGCCGCCGCAGGATTGTCCTCAGACGAGCCAGGAGTTCCCTCAGATGAAATGGCTTGGCAATGTAATCATCGGCACCGACCTCGAGGCCGACAACCTTGTCCGTGACATCGTCCTGACCGGTCAGCATGAGAACCGGCACGTCGGATGTGCTTCGAAGCTCCCGCAACAATTCGAGACCATTTTCGCCGTTCGGAAGCACCAGATCGAGAAAAATTGCCGCGTAAGAGCCCCTGGCCAGTTCGGAACGCATCGCCGCACCGTTTGCGACGGCGTTCACCTTAAATCCATTGTCTTCGAAGTAACGCACCAGCATCTGCCTGATCCGTGCGTCGTCATCGACCACCAGAATACGGTCCGGTTCCATTGTCCTCGTTAATCTTGTTTCGTCTTGCCAATCAGATACCGCAGGAACTCGGGCAGCGCCACCGTTCCCGGCGCCGCATGCAGTGGTTTCAAGAAAAAGCTGGTGATGAACGTTCCGGACTGGTGGGCCCATCGCGGTAGCCCGACAACATTGCCCGTTGGTATCCGGCGTGATTGTCGCTAACAGGCCTGGCGCAGCAGCGCCACGTTTTCGATAAGCACCGTTCGACCCTTTACGTCGACCCCGCATCGTGTCAGGGCGGCAAACGCCCGTGACAGGGCCTCCGGTCCAAGCCCTAGTTTTCCAGCGAGAATCTGCTTCTTGTACGGAAGATGGAACGTCGCCTGAAGCGCCGCTTCCGGGCACTGGCGCAACAGGAAATTGGCCACACGCTGAGCCGCCGTGTGCAAACGATCGCCGGCCATGCCATCGAAGGCCTCGAGGAGATGGCGAGCCGATATTTTCAGCAGGTTGCGCTGGAACTGGGGGCACTTCTCGGCGAGTGCCCGCAGCGCCGCAGCCTCGAAGAGCATGAGGTCGCTCAAGGCGCCGGCGCAGGCGCCGTGCGCATAATTGCCGCCGAGCGCTATGACATATTCGCCGATGAAATCGCCCGGTTCGCAGACGCAGACGTCCGCCTCTTCCCCGCTCGATTCCCTTCGGGTCAACCTGACCACGCCACTTGCGACATAGAGCGCATGGATACCAGGATCCCCTTCAGCAAAAATCTCTTCGCCGGCTACATATGTGCGCCGCCTGGCGAGGACGGCAAGGCGCATTACAGTATCCTCGCTGAGCTCACCGAATAGGTCCGACTGCAAAAGCCGTTCGTTGTTGAAGAGCATCTATCTTTTCCTGGCTGATGCGCTCACGTGACGGTTGAATCGGAATCATCGTCGGCAAGCACCCGCCAGGAAGCGCCCTCCAGATCATCATACTGACCGCTTTTTAAGGACCAAAGGAACGCGGCAAGTCCGAGGCCGCCCATGAACAGGGCGATCGGGATCAGATAGAGGAGCATGTTCATATGACCTTGACCTCCTGGTCGCGGGCGAACTCAGGCATCGCCGGCAGAGGGGCGCTTCGCATTGTAAAGGCGTTCAGACGCAGGGCGTTGGTAACGACGATGATGGAGGAGGTGGACATCGCCACGGCCGCGATCAGCGGCGTCGCAAAGCCGGCGATCGCAATCGGCACGGCAAGGATGTTGTAGCCGATCGCAAGGGCGAAATTCTGCCGGATGAGCGCGGCCGAACGCCTGGCGATCCGTATCGCTTCGGGCACCGCATCGAGCCGTTCGTTGAAGAACACGAGGTCGGCCGCCTGGCGTCCGATGTCGGACGCGCTGGATGGCGCCATGGAGACATGGGCTGCAGCCAGGGCGGGCGCATCGTTGATGCCATCACCGACCATCAGAACCCGGCGTCCTTTCTCTCGCAAGGCCTCGCAGGCTTCCACCTTCTGCTTCGGCGTCAATGCGCCACGGGCGTGATCGACGCCGAGGCTGCGTGCCGTGCTTTCCACCACGGACTGGCGGTCCCCCGAAAAAATCAACGTCTGAAACCCGGCCGATTCCAGATCGGCGACCGCCTCGACTGCTCCGGGGCGAAGCGTGTCATCGAAGAAGAAGCGGGCCAGCGCTACCCCGTTTGCCGAAAGCACGACTTCGGAAAGCGGACTGTCTGATGTCGCGATATCGGCCTGTCCGCAAGCGAAAGACGCGTTTCCGAGCCTATAGACGACATCCCCACGAGAGGTTTCGAGGCCGCCGCCTGCAACCTCCACCACACGCCCGAATTGTTCGGCTGCGCCCGCCTGACGGGCGAGCGACTGCGAGAGAGGATGCCTGGAATGGTGAGCAAGCCCGGCTGCGATCGCGATGCTCCTGATATTATCGGCCTCCGTCCGCACGAGCCTTGGACGCCCCAGCGTCAGCGTACCGGTCTTGTCGAATGCGACGGCATCGACCTCCGCGAGCCGCTCGAGCGCCGAACCGTCCTTGACCATGACGCCCCTGCGAAAGAGTTCGCCGGCTGCAACGACCTGCACGACCGGGACGGCCAGCCCAAGAGCGCATGGGCAGGTGATGATGAGCACGGCAACGCCGACGAGCATCGCCTGCTTCCAGTCTCCGCCTATGATCCCCCAACTCAGAAACGACACCAGCGCGAGCAGATGCACGACTGGCGAATAGAGCGCCGCGGCCCTGTCGGCGATCCGCCGGTAGCGCGCCCGCCCCCCTTCCGCGGCCTCCATCAGGCCGATGATCTCGGCAAGCAGTGAGTTGCGTGCCAGCTTCGTCGTACGCACGATGAGCGACCCTGTCAGGTTCATCGCCCCGGAATGGACGTCCGTTCCCGGTTTCACGGCCACCGGGCTGCTCTCACCCGTCACGATCGACAGGTCGAGATCACTCTCGCCGCTGGCGACGATACCGTCGACCGGAATGCGGTCGCCGGCCGCCACGGCAATCTCGTCGCCGACGATAATCTCTTCGACCGCCGCGTAACGTCTCGACCCGTCGGCAGCCACCACCAGCGCCCCGCGCGGAGCAAGCCGCGCCAGCCCGTTGATTGCCGCGCGTGCCTTCTCGCGCATCACATGGTCGAGGGTCCGGCCGATCAGCAGGAAGAACAGCAGCGATACGGTGGCGTCGAACCAGGCATGCTCGCCGTGATGCATCGTCTCCCAGAGCGAAACGGCATAGGAGAGCGTGACGGCAAGTGAAATCGGCACGTCCATGTTCGTGCGGCCGCGCTTCAACGCATTCCAGGCCGACCGAAAGAAAAACCGGCCTGAATAGATGAGCGCAGGGGCCGCGATCATCGCCGAGATCCAATGGAACATGTCGCGTGTTGCGGCATCCGCGCCGGACCAGACGGAGACCGAGAGCA
Source organism: Rhizobium sp. 01L419 (assembly GCF_056400025.1). Classification (NCBI taxonomy): domain Bacteria; kingdom Pseudomonadati; phylum Pseudomonadota; class Alphaproteobacteria; order Hyphomicrobiales; family Rhizobiaceae; genus Rhizobium; species Rhizobium sp. 01L419. The sequence continues at coordinate 23,843 of NZ_JBFTSM010000037.1, read as the reverse complement.
GCATGATATTTGCCGCGGCAAAGCCCGCAACACCCACCGCAAGGAGAAGCTGATTGCGTGTCTTGTCGCTTTCTAGTGCCATCCGCTCGAAGAGATGAACCCTGTATCCGGTCGCACTGATCGCGGCAATGATGCCGGTGGGATCGACTGGCCGGTCGTCCATGTCCTCGACATAGACGCAGCTCAGGCGCCTGGACGTCAGGTTCACCCTGGCCCGTCGCACATAAGGCAGGGCCTTCAAAGCCCGTTCGATGGTCGATATGCAGGCGCCGCAATGGACGTCGGGGACGCTGAGATCGAGCTGACGGAGCCCGCCGCCGAGCGCGTGACTGGCAAGGCCGATCTCCTCAGCGCTGAGGGAGGTCGTGCTCATCGCCAGGACACCATCCGCATTCATGGTACAGCAGGTCATTGGCCGAACTCCGCGGTGTCGATGCGAACGGCTTCGTGCATGACGATTTCGCCGCTGCGGCGCGAGGTCACTTCGACGATCCAGTCCCCGGCGGCGATCGCGTGATCCGCCTCGAACCGACCGTCAGAGAGTTTGGTCATGGCAACGCGAAAATCTTCGTGGTCGCCGACCGGCCGTTTGAAGTTGGCCACGACCTCATCGATATCAGCTGGCGAGCCGTCCCTGTTGCCGATGTCGTAGTGGATTTCACCGCCCTTCAGCGAAAGCCTGCCGGTAATCCCCGAGGCAGCCATCGCCTTCATGGCTGCTGCCTTCTGGTTGAACTCCTGGCTGGCGACATAGGTGTTTTCGACCACGAGGCCGCTCCAGCTCGACGAGGCGTACCAGGCCATCGTAAAGTTGACGGCGATGATAACGGCGAAGAAGGCACACGTCGTCAGCAGCATGTGCGTGCCGGTAAATCCTGGGGTGCGGGTGCTCATCTGACATCTCCTGGGGCGTTGAACGCGGCCCGATAGGTCGCTCGGTCGGCATGGTCGGCGTCTTCGATCGAAAAGAGGAATTCGCTGACGGCGCTGCTCGTCGGCTTGCGGGTGACGAAGACCTTGACCGTCGTGACGGCGTCGGGCGCGGCGTCGATGGTGAACCGACGTCCCTCCTCCTTGCCGAGCTCGGGAATCCGCATCGCCGCATCATCGATGCCCGACAGGGTCAGTTCGATCGTGCGCGGCTTGGGAACCATGTTGAGGACACGCAGCGTGTACCCGTTGCGGATCGATCCATCGCTTTCCAGTACATATTGAGGATTGCGGTCATGGACGACATTGAGCTCCAGCCGTTCGCGCATCGACAGGTGCACGAGCATGGCAATGCCGATGCAGGTCCAGACGCTCGCGTAAAAGACGACGCGTGGCCGGAAGATGATGCGCCAGTTGAAATGGCGAATGCCGTCGATAAACGAACCGTCCGGATTTCTGACGCGCGCCGGCTGGACCGGTGTCCGGCCGGCATCGGTGGCGATATTCATATTGCTCGCATATTCGCTGAGCGTCGCATAGGCGATCAGGCCGCGCGGTTTGCCGAGCTTGTCCATGACATTGTCGCAGGCGTCGATGCAGAGCGCGCAGGTGATGCACTCCATCTGCTGTCCATCGCGGATATCGATGCCCATCGGACAGACCGCAACGCAGGCATTGCAGTCGACGCAGTCGCCGACGGCCTGCCCCCCCGCTTGCGTCTTCTTGGCATGGCGCGAGCGCTGTTCGCCACGCCAGTCGTTATAAGTCACGACCAGCGAATTCTCGTCGAGCATGGCGCCCTGTATACGCGGCCAGGGGCACATATAGGTACAGACCTGTTCGCGCAGCAGCCCGCCGAAGACGTAGGTGGTCGACGTCAGAACGGCCACCGTGGCGTAGGCGATGGCAGGAGCCTGACCGGTGAAGAGCTCTTTGACGAGCGTCGGCGTGTCAGCGAAGTAGAAGATCCAGGCACCGCCGGTGAGGACGCCGATAACAAGCCAGATCGCGTGCTTGAACAGGCGCTTGCGGAGCTTGCCGAGCGTCCACGGCCCGGCGTCGAGCTTCATTCTGGCATTGCGGTCACCTTCGATGGCGCGCTCGACGACGAGAAAGAGGTCGACCCAGACCGTCTGCGGACAGGCATAACCGCACCATGCGCGGCCGACAGCCGAGGTAACCAGAAACAGCCCGAAGCCGGCCATGACCAGCAAGCCGGCGACATAATAGAATTCCTGCGGCCAGATCTCGATGAAGAAGAAAAAGAAACGGCGCGACGAAAGGTCGATCAGGATCGCCTGGTCGGGCGCGTAGGGTCCGCGGTCCCAGCGGATCCAAGGGGCAAGATAATAGATCGCAAGCGTGATCAGCATCACGATCCATTTGAATCGGCGAAAGCGTCCTTCGACCCGCTTGGGGAAGACCTTCTTGCGCGCTGCGTAAAGTGGCTGGCGGTTGCGGCGGGCGTTGACCGGCTCCGCGTTGACACGTTCCACTGACTTTGGATCGGGTGCTGTGTGGAGGTTCATGGGCCTGTTCCGATTTGCGACTGCCCTTCTCCTCCGTTTCCAGCTGACGATCCTTGATTCATATCAAGAACGTGGTTTGCACGGAGAAGGCAGGCGGGCAGGAGATGCAGCCCTGAGAGAGCCGGGCGACCGCCAGACATAGCCGGTTGCGTCCGATCGTTCTTTGCGCTCGATCAAGGAGAAAGGGCCGCATCCGGAGAGATGGACGCGGCCCTGGAGGACAACGGGGAGAAGCCGCTGGGACGTCCTCGTTTGCAGATCTAGCGGCTCGTCGGGTTGTGATCTTTGAGGCAGATCAAGCTTACGATCGAACTGCCGATCCTTGCGGGATCCTCCTGCTCACAGGCCGGCGGGGCGGACTTTGCACGCATCGACACACGCGAACGGATCACCGCGCGCGGGGTGCCATAAAGTGCAAGGAGTGCGTTATGGTCATGGTTCGTCATCATGCCGGCCCCTCATAGGCCGCCGCCGAGCGAGTGGACGAACACGGTGAGTTCCTTGACGGTCGTGTCCCCGAGGCGCGCGGACCAGGCCGGCATGACACCATGCTTCGGAGCCGCGACCTGGCGAGCGATGGCGTCCTCGCCCCTGCCCTTCAGCCAGATGGCATCGGCAAGATCAGGCGCGCCCATATCCGGCTTGCCCTTGGCATCCTCGCCGTGACAAGCCGCGCAATTATCGATGAACAGCTGCTTGCCGGGTTCCACGAGGGCTTCGTCCGATGGCTTGTTCGTCAGGCTCCAGACATAGGCGGCGACCTGCCGGATCTGATCCTTGTCGAGCATGTCGGCGAAGGCCGGCATTTCGGAAGCATGTGCCTCTGGGTCGCCGTCGAAACGGATGCCGTGGGCGATTGTCGTCTGGATGGAATCAAGGTCGCCGCCCCAGAGCCAGTCGTCGTCGTTGAGATTGGGAAAACCCGGCCCGCCACTTGCCCCCGAACCGTGGCACGGGGCGCAGTTGACCTTGAAGGCAGACGCGCCGCCGGCGATCGCAAATTCGCGAAGGGCCGGATCGGCGTCGATTTCCTGCACGGTCTTGGCGGCGATCATGTCGTGGAACCTCGTCTGCGACACCTTGGCCAGATCGAGGTCCTGCTGCAGTTCGGCGCGGCTGGAAAAACCGAAATAGCCTTTCGTGGCCGATGTGATCATCGGTATGGCCGGATAGGCGATGGCATAGCCGATGGCCCACAGGATCGTCGCGTAGAAAGTCCATACCCACCACCGGGGCATCGGATTGTTCAGTTCACGGATGCCGTCCCATTCATGGCCGGTCGTCTCCACGCCGCTGATTTCATCGATATGTTTGTCCGACATCTCAATCGTCCTTCAGAGGAATGTTGGCGGCATCCTTGGCGGCCTGCTTGCCGCCGGGACGGAGCGTAAAAATCACTGCTCCGATGAAGAAGGCCGTCATTGCCAGGAGGCCCCAGCTGTCGGCGAAGTGCCGCATTGCGGTGTAGGTTTCCATGTTTCACCTCATCGGTAGCCGGTGGCGTCGTCATAGGTCGAGAAGTCGACAAGCGTGCCAAGCATCTGCAGATAGGCCACCAGGGCGTCCATCTCGGTGAGCTTGGAAGGATCGCCGTCGAAATCGCCGACCTTGGCCTTGGGGTACCGCTCGAGCAGTGCTGTCGTATCGGCATTCGGGTCGGCCTGCGCCTTCATGTCCACCTCCGCATTGGCGATCATGTCGTCGCTATAGGGCACGCCGACATCCACATTCGCCTTGAGGTCCATGCCGACGTCCTTGACGGTGACCTCCTGCTCCCCGAGGAAGGCGTAGCTCGGCATGATCGATTCCGGCACCACGGCTCGCGGGTTCGACAGGTGCTGGACATGCCACTCGTTGGAGTAGCGCGCGCCCACGCGCGCCAGGTCCGGACCAGTGCGTTTCGAGCCCCATTGAAAGGGATGGTCGTACATGGATTCAGCGGCCAGCGAATAATGGCCGTAGCGCTCCACCTCGTCTCGGAACGGCCTGATCATCTGGCTATGGCAGAGATAGCAACCCTCGCGGATGTAGATGTTGCGACCTGCCAGCTCCAGCGGCGTATAGGGACGCATTCCCTCCACCTTCTCGATCGTGTTCTGCAGGTAGAAGAGCGGAGCGATTTCGACGATACCGCCGATGCTGACCACGAGCAGCGAGCCGACCAGAAGAAGGGTCGCGTTTTTCTCGAGGATCTGATGTTTGTCCAGGATTGATGCCATGTGTCACCTCACTCGGCAGCCTGTGCCTGCGGCACATAGGCAGAAGGAATTTCGGCTTCGTCGCGCAGATGGCCGCGGATGGTCATGAAAACGTTCCAGGCCATCACCAGGCCGCCGGCCAGGTAGAGACCACCGCCCAGCGTGCGCAGCACGTAATAGGGGAACATCGCAGCCACGGTTTCGGCGAAGGAGTAAACGAGGAAGCCCTGGGAATTATATTCGCGCCACATCAGGCCTTGCTGGATACCGGCGACCCACAGGACCGCCGCATAGACGACGATGCCGAGCGTTGCGAGCCAGAAGTGCCAGTTGACCATGCGCAGGCTGTAGAGGCGTTCGCGACCCCAAAGCTTCGGCGTCATATAGTAGATCGCACCGAAGGTGATCATGCCGACCCAGCCGAGCGCACCCGAATGCACGTGACCAATGGTCCATTCGGTGTAGTGGCTGAGCGAGTTCACGGTCTTGACCGACATCATCGGCCCTTCGAAGGTCGACATCCCGTAAAAGGCAATCGCAACGATCATCATGCGAATGATGGGATCCGTGCGGATCTTGTCCCACGCGCCAGACAGCGTCATCAGGCCGTTGATCATACCGCCCCAGGAGGGCATCCAGAGCATGATAGAAAAGACCATGCCGAGGGTCTGCGCCCAGTCGGGGAGCGCGGTATAGTGCAGGTGATGGGGTCCGGCCCAGATATACATGAAGATCAGTGCCCAGAAGTGGATGATCGACAGCCGGTAGGAATAGACCGGGCGGTTGGCCTGCTTGGGCACGAAATAATACATCATCCCGAGGAAGCCGGCGGTCAGGAAGAAGCCCACGGCGTTATGGCCGTACCACCACTGCGTCAGGGCGTCCTGAACGCCCGAAAACAGCGAGTAGCTCTTCGAGCCGAGGAAAGAGACCGGCACTGCGAGATTGTTGACGACGTGCAGCATCGCGATCGTCACGATGAAGCCGAGATAGAACCAGTTCGCCACATAGATATGTGGCTCCTTGCGCTTCAGGATGGTGCCGAGAAAGACGAGCAAGTAGGCAACCCAGACGATCGTCAGCCAGAGGTCGACATACCATTCAGGCTCGGCATATTCGCGCGCCTGGTTGATGCCGAGGACATAGCCGGTCGCGGCCATGACGATGAAGAGCTGGTAGCCCCAGAAGACGAACCAGGCGAGGCTGCCGCCGAACAGGCGCGCATGACAGGTGCGCTGGACGACGTAGAACGACGTCATGATCAGCGCATTACCGCCAAAGGCGAAGATCACCGCCGAGGTATGGACGGGCCGAAGCCTGCCGAAATTCAGATAGGGGGCGAGGTTGAGATCCGGGAATGCCAATTGGGCCGCAATCACAACGCCCACGAGGAAGCCGACGACGCCCCAGAACACGGTGGCGATCAGGCCGTAGCGGATCACCTCGTCGAAATAGCCGGTCAGATCGGCTTTCGGCAACCGGCCCGCCGGGGAGAAATCCACCTTTCTCACGAGAAGCAACGTTCCCGCGAAAAGGCAGAAGCTCAATATCCCCATGTGGATTGAAAATAGATGGTCGTGGGCGAAAGCAGCGCCAAGCAGTGCCAGGAATGCTCCCACGGCGACCACCATGGTTTCCGCAGTATAGTTCATGATGACGTCCCCAGTGCGCAGACGACCACAGGGCGGTCGCCTTTCTCGTACGTTGAGGAACGACTGTCACGACCCCCACAACCGCTCCTTGATCCAGGTCAACGAAGGCGTGGCTTTGTCCGTTGTTACAGACTGTTACAGAGTCTTACCCTTTGGCACCGTCCGCTCATTCCGCTGTGACTGAACACCTTTCTATTGGCCTCATAGTCAATCAGGGCACGGGGATTATCGGGATGTTGATGCAAGGCCACCAGGCATTCGAGAACGTCGATCTTGGCGCAAAGGCAGTTCAGGGCAACTGCCTGTCGGCGCTTTTCCAGATGTCGGCGACCGAAACGGTCGAGGCAGGAAAGGCGATCTGCTGGGAGGGGGATGCCGCACGGCATCTGTTCCAGATCACCGAGGGCGTCGTGCGTCTCCACCGCATCATCGGCGATGGACGCCGGGTCATCACCGCCTTCCACTTCGCCGGTGACGTTGTCGGCTCCTTCCTGCAAGGCGACTTCTTATTTACCGCCGAAGCAGTGACGGATTGCAAGATCCGCCGTCTCTCGCGCAAGCAGTTCCACGAGGAAGTTGAGCGCTCGGAGATTCTGCGGCCGGCCTATATCAATCTGCTCTGCAGGGAGACCGCGTCGGCCCACGATCAACTTGTGCTGCTATCCAGGAAAAATGCCGAGGAGCGCCTCTGTACCTTTCTCATGAAGCTTGCGACCCGTCACGGCGAATCACTCCACCAGGGGCTGCTCGAGGTGCCGATGAGCCGACAGGACATCGCCGATTATCTCGGCCTGACCATCGAGACCGTTTCCCGCTCGATCAGCAAGCTCGCCCAGAGGAAAATCGTCACTCCGGACGGTCGGCATAATCTGCGTATCGTCAATCTTGCCCGCCTCGCGCAGTTATCGGGCAATGTGGATGATTTTTCGGATAGAACCTGCCATAGGGGTAGCGTCCACTGATTGCGGAACGAACGTTTATGCCCCATCGTCTGATCTCGCCGCGCACCGCATCGCCCCAGGAACTGGACGCGCTCGTGCATGTTCTCGACGGGGCTGATATCATCGTCCACCGGCTCGAGGGCACGATCACTCATTGGTCGATCGGCAGCGAGAATATGTACGGCTGGACCCGCGAAGAGGCCGTCGGCGAGACCGTCTACGGTTTGCTCGATACCCGCTTCCCTGAACCGATGGACGCCATACGTGCGCATTTGACGACACGGGGCTTCTGGCAGGGCGAGGTCGTTCATCGTCACAAGAACGGTCACGACATGCACGTGGCAACCCGCTGCGTGCTCGTCAACCTTCCCGATGGCGATCCCGTCGTCATCGAGGCAAACAGCGACGTCAGCGCCCTGCGCAAGGCAGAAGAGGCCGTGCGGGCGCGCGAGGCCCATCTGTCCTCGATCCTCGACACTGTGCCTGACGCCATGATCGTCATCGACCAGGGCGGCAATGTCATGTCATTCAGCAAGGCGGCCGAGACGCTTTTCGGCTTCACCTCCGAAGAAATCTGCGGCCAGAACGTCAGGAAGCTCATGCCTGAACCCTATCGCGCTGCCCATGACGGATATCTCGACCACTACATGCAGACGGGCGAGAAGCGGATCATCGGTTATGGTCGCGTCGTGACGGGCCAGCGCGCCGATGGCACCCAGTTTCCGATCGAGCTTCATGTCGGCGAGGCGACGGCAGACGGCGAACGCATCTTCACCGGCTTCGTTCGCGATCTGACAAGCAGGTTCAAGATCGAGGAGGATCTTCGCCAGGCCCAGAAGATGGAAGCCGTGGGTCAATTGACCGGCGGGCTGGCGCACGACTTCAACAACCTGCTTACCGTGATCAGCGGCAATCTGGAGATGATCGAGGACAAGCTCCCGGCAGGCCCGCTGCGCGACATGCTGCAGGAGGCCCAAGATGCAGCAGCCGACGGCGCAAAGCTTACCGGGCAGCTGCTGGCCTTCGGAAGACGCCAGCCGTTGAACCCGAAGCAGGCCGATCTCGGCCAGCTCGTCACCGGCTTTTCGGACTTGCTACGAAGGACGCTCGGGGAAAACATTCGATTGTCGACCGTCCTTTCTGGGTCCGATTTCAACGTGCTGGTCGACAGCTCGCAACTGCAGAACGCAATCCTCAACATCGCTCTGAACGCGCGCGACGCCATGCCCAGGGGCGGCACTTTGACCACAGAGGTCTCCCGTGTGCAGCTCGATGCCGACTACGCGAAAATGTATCCGGAAGTCCGCAGCGGAAACTTTGTCCTCGTTTCGATGAGCGATACCGGCGACGGCATGACCGAGGAGGTCAAGAAGCGCGCGATCGAGCCCTTCTTCACCACCAAGGAAGTCGGGTCTGGAACCGGATTGGGTCTGAGCATGGTCTACGGCTTCGTCAAGCAATCGGGCGGCCACCTGCAGATTTACAGCGAGGTCGGTCGCGGCTCGACGATCCGCGTCTACCTGCCCGCTCTTTCAAGTGCCAGCGCACGGGACGAAGCGACTGTCGGTGACAAGGTCGAGGCCGCATTACCAGGTGGCGATGAACGCGTTCTTGTCGTCGAGGACGACGCGCGCGTCCGCAGGGTTGCGGTCGCCAGGCTCGCCGGTATGGGATATGCGGTGATTGAGGCCGACAATGGCCGACGCGCACTTGACCTGCTCAAGAACCAGCCCGACGTCGCGCTTTTGTTCACCGACATCGTCATGCCCGGAGGCATGACCGGCGACGAGCTGGCAAGGGCGGCGCGCGCCGAACGGCCCGACCTCGCCGTGCTGTTCACATCAGGCTATTCGGAGCCGGCTCTGGCGGCAAACGAGGTCATCGCCGGCGCGCAATGGCTTCGAAAGCCCTACACGGCACGCGAACTTGCCCTGAAAGTGCGAGAGCTGATCGACGCCCGGTAAGGCGGGCGGGCGTGGACCTTCTCAAAAATCCAGCAATCCGATTGTCCGCCGGAATCTTTCTTGAAGGTTCCGCGCACGCGAACGTGCATCCACGGCTTCTCCTGAGGCCGCCGGCCACAGAAGAAGCCGCGATGAATTCTGCCGATGACGGGGTCGGGGGCACCGATGGACCCGACAGCTCGCCGGGCGGATAGATATCTATTAGAGGCGCGACTGCGCGCCCTGGAATCGGACTAACGGCCTCGTCAACCAGCTGGTTGCATTGCTGGCCACCTATTGCGAGCGCCATGCTTCGGCCTCGACCAGCTAGCCTCCAACAGTTTGTAAGACGTCATGATCGTCCCACGGGTCAATGCCGTCATCAACGTGATTGCCGGCTGCCCGCCGGTTTGGCTGCGTGTCTTCAAAACCAGACCGGGCGAACACCCGCTCATCCGAATTGGCGCCGCCAATTTGACGGGCATCAAAGAGTGATACGCGTGCATGTCCTAGAACCGCAGCCGAGGCCAGGATCGGCCGCGAACGATAGGAGAAATGCAATGCGTCTGAAATTTGGACTGATCGCTGCCGCGGCAGCTCTAATGGCATCGGCAGCGCCGCTCATGGCCGCCGACCATCAGATCCAGATGCTCAACAAGGGCGCTGACGGCGTGATGGTCTTCGAGCCGGGGTTCGCCAAGATCGCGCCGGGCGACACCGTTACCTTCGTGCCCACCGACAAGAGCCACAATGCCGAGACCTACAAGGGCCTTATTCCGGATGGGGCTGCGGAGTTCAAATCCAAGCCGAGCGAGCAATACCAGGCCAAATTCGACGTTCCCGGCGCCTATGTCATCAAGTGCACGCCGCACGCAGGCATGGGCATGGTGGCGCTGATCCAGGTCGGCGACAACCCTGCCAACCTCGAAGTCATCAAGACCGCCAAGCTTCCGAACATGGTGCGCAAGCGCCTTGATGCCGATCTCGCGCAGGTCGCGCAGGTCACGCAATAAAGCAGGCCCTCACAGGTGGCGGCGCCATGCGCCCCACCTGTGGACCAGGAGACATCTCATGATCAAACACTTTGCGCTCGCCGTGGCAGGCATTTTTTGCATTGCCGGATCGGCGCAAGCCCACATCACCCTTGAGCAGACCGAGGCGGTATCCGGGAAGGCCTACAAAGCGGTGCTGCGCGTGGGGCATGGCTGCGAAGGCAAGGCAACCATCAGGATCCGGGTGAAAATCCCTGAAGGATTGCTGTCTGCCAAGCCGATGCCGAAGGCGGGCTGGACGCTGCAAAAAATCCGCGGAACCTACGAAAAGAGCTACGATCTCTATGGCAAACAGGTCAAGGAAGGCCTCACCGAGATCGTGTGGCAAGGCGGCTCGCTTGTCGACGACGAATATGATGAATTCGTGTTTCGCGCCACCGTCGCGAAGGAACTGACTGCGGCCACACGCATATACGTTCCCGTCGTCCAGGAATGCGCCGAAGGCGCCGTCGAGCGCTGGATCGACATTCCTGCTGCCGGCAAGACCTCTGATGACTATGAGACCCCGGCGCCGTTTTTCGACGTCGTGGCGCCGCCTCATTCCTGAGACGGATTGGGAGATGGTCGCCCATGGCGCGGAATTTTTCCCTCTGGGCGGCCTTTTGCCTTCTCGCGCGTGTCGCGGGGCTGATTTTGATCATGGCGGCGGGAGCCGACGCCCACGCCGTCCTGATCGCATCTTCGCCCGCAAATAACGATATTCTCCCCGTCGCGCAGGAGAAAGTCCTGCTGCGCTTCAACGAAACCGTCAGGGTCATTCGCTTTAGCATGATCACCGCCGACGGAGCAGCCAGAGAGATTTCAGCGAGTTCTGGGGGGTACCGAAATCGAAGCGTCCCTTCCCGCTTCCCGCGCAAACGGCACAATGATCGTCAGCTACAGGGTGGTATCGGAGGATGGACATCCGATCGGCGGATCCATCGTCTATCATGTCGGCAAACCGTCGGCACACTCCAGCAATATTTCCGAGGTGTCGTCAAAGGCACTGCATGCCGCCATCTGGTTTGTCGATATCGGTTCGACGGTCGTTCTCGCCATCATTGTCGGCGGCGCATTTTTCAATCGCTGGCTCGATCAGGCAAGGACGCACGCCGGGTCCCCTGCCCTGGCAACCCTTGCGATCTTGCTCGTCTTGACGGGGCTTTAACTTCAGGGGCTGGACGACATTGGCGTGGGTCTCGTCTGGGCCGGGCTGGAGCCGATCGCCCAGTCATTCTCTGACCAAACGGGGATCGCCCAATGTCTCAGGCTTGTGGCGATTGTGCTTGCGGTCATGACCTCAGCCCTCCCTTCGCGATCGGCGCGCATAGCATCGGCCACTGCGCTGGTCCTTGCCTCACTCTCCTTCACGCTGACTGGCCACAGTTCCATGGCGCAGCCTCGCTTCATCGCGCAGACATCGATCTTCCTGCACGCTGCCGTCATGCTTTTCTGGATTGGCAGTCTTCTGCCGCTCCTGGGTCTCAGCCGCACTGTGGACGATCAGCGGTCGCTGCGGTTTTTCTCGCACCTGATCCCCATCCCCTTCGTCCTGATGCTGCTGGCAGGACTGCTGCTTGCGATAATGGAAGTACCCCGCATCGACCTGGCATGGTCGTCGCTGTTTGCGCGTGTGCTGGTCATCAAGATCGGCCTTATCGCAGTCTTGTGCATGCTGGCGCTCTACAACCGCTTTTGGCTCACCGCTCCGGCACTGGCGGGAGACCCAGCTGCCCGGCGCAGGCTGGGCTGAGCATTAGCGGAGAGATCGGGCTGGCGCTTTTGATCGTCGCTGCCGCCTCGCTGTGGCGTTTTGCGGGCCCTGGGCAATATCAATATGCGCATGCCCAACCGCCGGTGTCGCTCCACCTCCATGGGCAGAAGGCAATGGCGGAACTCGAACTGACGCCGCAACCTGAAGGCACGACCGATATCCGCGTTTCGATCCTGACGCCGCAATTCGATCCGATGCAGCCACGAAGCGTGTCTCTGGGCCTGCGTAATGCCTTGCGGGGGATCGAGCCTCTCAAGTACGGCCTCGCAAATGCTGCCGATGGCACATGGACCGCAAGTAACCTGCCGCTTTCAGATATCGCAGGCTGGAGAGTGGACGTTCAGGTGCTGATCGACGACTTCAACCTCGTCCATCTCGAAGGCGACCTTCCGGCAGGAACCGACTAGACGATAGGCCTGCCTGGATCACGCCATGCCGAGCTCGCCCTGGATGGCTCGTCTATCCGCCTAATGATCCGACGCTGGGCAGCGATATGCCGACGCAAGGCACAAAAGAACGATCTGAGCAGGTAGTTGACCGCGTCGAAGGACAGCAAGCAGCGGCCATCTTGCAGCGCCTGTAGCACCTCGACTACATCCTGCGCCGACTCAAGATTGAAAAGTCGACCAGCCTCGAGGTGGTCCTCCGTCTCGGATCGCTCGCTGCCGCTCATGATCGCTCCCAACCAGCCCGAACCAATCTGTTCCTCCAGTCGGTGACTGGTCAGAAGCAGAGGAAGGAGCCCGTCGGCGACCGCGCCGCAGAGCCGCTCATTAATGTGGCATGGCAGAAAATCGGCGATCGCCTCAAGAAGATCGCACCAGGACAAGAGCTCGCCATAGCGCGCTTCGAGCTCGTGAAAAGCGCATTTCGTGCTGCTCATCGCTCACCTCTGGAGGAACAGGCTCGCGGCAATGGCGATCGCGGCGATGACCGCAGTCACGACGCCTGTCCGTTGCAGCACGCCCATCCTGTAGAGCATGATCGCGAAGATCACGATGACGGGTGTTGCTATCGAAAGTCCGATTTGTGCGTCGCTCATGAGCTCTCCTTTGCGGGCGCAGGATAGCCAGTCACGGCGGGCGCTTCTTTGAGATCGATCAAAGAGACTCCGGCTCGACGAGCGGCTCATCCGGAGGGACGCACGCTTGTTTGCGGTTTTACAAAGACGCGGGCTCTGCCTCGTCATAAACACCGGCCATGACCTCGACAATCTCAGGCCAAGACGTGCGCGATACCGACAACGGCGATCTTTTGGTATGGATCCTCGCCTGGAGCGAGCTGGTCGCCTTCGGGGCTTTGCTGACGGCGTTCGTCGTCGCCTCCGTGCTGCATCCGGAAACATTCGCAGCCGGCAAAGCGAAGCTTCATCACACCCTGCCGATCGTCAACACGATCGTTCTTCTGGCAAGCGGTTGGTTTGCTGCCAAGGCGGTCGAACAGAGCGCAATTCCTCGCCGGCGCATGATGCTTCTAGCGGCGGCGCTGGGCGGGGTCGTCTTCGGCGGGCTCAAATGTATGGAATATGCGTTCGAAGGCGCATCCCTTCTCTCCGGCGATCCCTTCTCGCAACTCTATCTTCTGATCACCGGGTTTCATCTGACACATGTGGCGTTCGGATCGATGATCCTCGTCCTCGTCGCGGTCTTTCCGACGCGGGAAAACGTCCATCTGATCACGACACTCTGGCATGTGATCGACATCGTCTGGCTCGTCATGTTTCCGGTGATCTACCTGCTATGAAACATTCCGATCGTCCGAACTGCTCGCGCGCCTTGCTGCTGCTCCTTGTTCTGACGGGCTGCATGTTCATCTTGACGCGTGCCCTGCCGGACGGGGTGCCTCCGGCTTTGATCGCCTTGGTGATCGCTGCCATCGCCATCATCAAGATCCGCCTGGTCGTGCTGGATTTTCTCAGGCTTCGTGGGGCGCGGACGCCGTTGATCGCGGCCTTGTCGTCCTGGGCGGCATTCGTGCTGCTGATCGCGGTCGTGGGCGCCACCTTGCAATTGTCTGTTTGACGTTTCGCTTCACTCTTCAAAAATTGCGGTGTGCCAGCCGGTCGCCCCCGGCCGCAGGCTTCTCTTGCACGCCTCACTGCGCATGCCTCCATCGTGCAATCATCCGATTGCTTGCGAATGAGCAAAGAGCTCACGGTCGAATTCCGCCATTCCCTTCCAGCGAGCCCGCTGGCTCGATTTCCGACGTCACGGCGGCACCGCCACTGACATGAAAGGATGATCGATGGCTGAACGCCTGACAAAAACCGCGGCCCGAAACGTGTTCTACGGCGGGTCGGCATTCTTCTTTGCCATATTCGTGGGCCTGACGGCCCACAGTCACTACTACATCCGGACGGTCTCCACGGATGAGGCGACCCTGACGGAAAGCGTCGCCCGGGGGAAACATGTCTGGGAAAAGAACGCCTGCATCAACTGCCACACCCTCGATGGCGAGGGCGCCTACTTCGCGCCGGAACTGTCGAACGTCTGGATCCGCTGGGGTGGGGACAAGGATCCGGCGAATGCCCGCGAAGCGCTCCACGCATGGATGGCGGCACAACCCTCCGGCATCGAAGGTCGACGGCAGATGCCGCAATTCAATCTGACAGACCGGGAGGTCGATGACCTTGCCGACTTCCTCGAATGGGTCAGCAAGATCAACACTCAAAACTGGCCCCCGAACCAGGCCGGCTGACAGCGAGAGGGTATAGAAATGAAGTACAAGACCCAGAGCATTGCAATGCTCTATTTTTACGGAGCTCTCGGCCTGTTCATGGCGCAGCTCCTGTTCGGTGTGCTCGCCGGCACCATTTACGTGCTGCCCAACACGCTATCCGTCGAACTGCCCTTCAACATCGTACGCATGATCCACACCAATGCACTGATCGTCTGGTTGCTCATGGGCTTCATGGGAACGACCTATTTCCTGCTGCCGGAGGAATGCGAAACCGAGCTCTTCAGCACCAGGATCGCAATCGCGCAGTTCTGGATCTTTCTGATCGCGGCGGCAGTCGCCGTCGTCGGCTATCTCTTCCATATTCATGAAGGCCGCGAGTTTCTGGAGCAGCCCTTCGCGATCAAGGTTGGGATCGTGATCGTGGCGCTGATGTTCCTCTTTAACGTCACCATGACGGCGCTCAAGGGACGAAAGACGACCATCACCAACATCCTGCTCTTCGGCCTATGGGGTGTCGCGATCTTCTTCCTCTTCGCCTTCTACAATCCCGTCAATCTCGCACTCGACAAGATGTACTGGTGGTATGTCGTCCACCTCTGGGTCGAGGGCGTCTGGGAACTGATCATGGCCTCGGTGCTCGCCTTCCTGATGATCAAGCTGAACGGTATCGACCGGGAAGTGGTTGAAAAATGGCTCTATGTCATCATCGGACTGGCGCTTTTTTCAGGGATCCTCGGCACCGGCCACCACTATTACTGGATCGGCGCCCCTGGTTACTGGCAGTGGATCGGATCGCTCTTCTCGACGCTCGAAGTGGCACCCTTCTTCACCATGGTCGTCTTCACCTTCGTCATGACCTGGCGCGCCGGCCGCAAGCACGAAAACAAGGCCGCCCTTCTTTGGTCGATAGGTTGCTCGGTCATGGCATTTTTTGGTGCAGGCGTATGGGGTTTCCTGCATACGCTCTCGTCGGTCAACTATTATACGCACGGCACGCAGGTCACCGCGGCCCACGGACATCTGGCCTTCTTCGGCGCCTATGTGATGCTCAACCTTGCGGCAATGGCCTATGCTGTCCCGCAGATCCGCGGCCGCGCCCCCTATAATCAATGGCTGTCGATCGCCAGTTTCTGGATCATGTGTACTGCCATGTCGGTCATGACCTTCGCGCTCACCTTCGCCGGCATCATCCAGGTGCACCTGCAGCGGGTCCTCGGCCAGTCATACATGGAAGTCCAGGATCAGCTCGCCCTCTTCTACTGGGTGAGACTCGGCTCCGGCATCTTCGTGTTCATCAGCGCCCTGATGTTCATCTGGTCGGTGCTCGTTCCCGGACGGACGCGCGTCGCAAGCCCAGTGGTCCAGCCCGCCGAATGAGGCGGGCCATTTTTCTGGAGAACAATGATGACGATAGCCTTCAATCATCCGCTCAATCCCGACGTTGAAATACCGCACTACGCGCCCCAGGGTAACGAATGCGTACTCTTCGAACACGCCTGGACGCGACAACTCCCGATCCTCCTGAAAGGGCCGACCGGCTGCGGGAAGACCCGCTTCGTGCAGCACATGGCCGCCCGCCTCGGCCTGCCTTTGTCGACGGTCTCCTGCCACGACGACCTCACGGCCGCCGATCTTACCGGCCGATACCTTCTCAAGGGCGGCGAAACGGTCTGGATGGACGGGCCACTCACCAAGGCCGTTCGGGATGGCGGCATCTGCTACCTCGATGAAATCGTAGAGGCGCGCAAGGACGTGACGGTGGTTCTCCACCCGTTGACGGACGATCGGCGTATCCTGCCGCTCGAGCGGACCGGCGAAGTGCTGCAAGCCGGTCCCGTTTTCATGGTCGTGGTCTCCTATAATCCCGGGTATCAGAACCTGATGAAGGCGCTGAAGCCCAGCACGCGACAGCGGTTCGTCTCGATCGAATTCGACTTTCTTCCGCCAGAACGGGAGATCGCCACGGTGTCCCTGGAAAGCGGTCTTGCCGAGGCCAGGGTCGCTCCACTCGTCGAACTTGCCCGGCGCCTGCGCGCGCTCAAGGGCCAGGACCTGGAAGAAGGCGTTTCGACCCGCCTGTTGATCTACTGCGCTTCGCTTATCGACGCCGGCCTGCCAGCAATCGACGCGGTACGGGCAGCCATTATCGAGCCGTTGACAGACGAACCGGACGTCAAGGCCGCCCTCGTCGAGGTGGCCAGGGCCGCGATCGGATAGGTGAAGCATGCTGGAATTTCTGGAACTCGAAGAGACGGTGGGGCGCGCCTGGCATCGGCTGGTCGGCGACACCAGTTCATGGCCACATCATCCTGCTGCGGCCGTTCACCTTGCCGAGCTAAGACCGCAGCTTGCCGTCTGCTTCAGGGCATTCGGCGGAGACGCTACGCTGCAGATCCAGAGAGCACGGCAGAAAACCTCGATGCACAGGCTGCGGCTGAGACAAGTCATCGGCCTCGGCGAGGAGAGGTCCGACCATCCGGGCTGGGACGGCACGGCAATCCATCTGCCTGATGTTGTCGATCTTTTCGACGAGCGCTCGCTCAACCGGGATCTCTATTTTTGGCTGTCCGCCTATGTAGCGACCGCACCGTCCGTTTCGTCCCCTGCCGATCCGGCTCTTTCCGATCTGTGGCGGATCGAAACGGGTCGGAAAAACTCCGCCCTGGTCATCCAGAAGTTTCCCGGAATGGCGGCACGCTATGGGCGGCTGACCCAGGCGCTGCTCGGCTGCCGGAGGCGCGGGAGGCTTCCTCAAGCGGAACGGTGGATTGAGGAATTCGCCCAGCTGGCACTCACCGTTCCCTTGCATCATCCCCTTCCCGACACCATTCGCCCGAAGATAGCGGCCGCCCCCGCCGGCTACCTGCCGATGCTGCCTTTGCCGATCTGGCCGGATTTCAGGGGCCGCAGCGAGTTAAGCCCATCCGAACGCGATGACCTTCCATCCGATCAGGCAGGTGACGACCGACAGGCGCGACCGTCGCATGAGGCGACGCGCAAACGTGACGCTGACGACCGCAAGCGCGACCCCTTCATACTGAACCGCTTCGAGAAGATCCTCGCCATGGCGGAGATGGTCAATGTCGACCGCCCGAGCGATGACAGCGAAGAGGACGATCCGGCGGCGGCCAATGAGCTCGAGGAGATCACGCTCAGCGAAACGCGCGAACGGCCGAAATCCAAATTCCATTTCGACCTGGATCTCTCGCCGGAAGCCGCCGACCCGACGATGATAGACGGGGAGTTCACCTATCCGGAATGGGATTTCCGGAAGAGCCAATATCTTGCCGACCATTGCCGCGTGGTGGTCGGCTCGCCGTCGGACAAGGTGGACCAGGCAATCATCAGCGACGCCGCTCTCGTGCGCAAGGTCAGGCGCCAGTTCGAGACGCTCCGCCCCAAGCGGGAACTGCGAAGGGCTCAACTGGACGGAGATCAGATCGATCTCGAAGCGGCCATCCGCTCCCGCATCGACTTTATCGCCACCGGTCAGCCGGACGACCGCATCTACGGATGCGCCCGCCCCGCCAGCCACGAACTTGCAACCTCGATCCTCGTCGATGTCTCCTTGTCGACGGACTCCTGGGTCGACAATCGCCGGGTTCTCGACGTGGAAATGCAGGCGCTCGACGTCCTTGCCCGCGGTCTGCAATCCTGCGGCGACCGTTTTGCCATCCAGACCTTCACGTCCAGGCGTCGCGACTGGGTTCGCATCGACACCATCAAGGATTTCGAAGAGACTTTCTCAGCCAAAACCGCCGGCCGTATCGCCAGCCTCAGACCCGGTTACTATACACGCATGGGAGCGGCCATCCGGCACATGTCCAGGCAGCTGGAAAGCGACGGCGCAAGAAAGAAGCTGCTGCTTATCCTGACGGATGGCAAACCCAACGACGTCGATCACTACGAGGGTCGCTTCGCCCTCGAAGACAGCCGCAAGGCCGTTATGGAAGCGCGCACGAAAGGACAGGCGGTCTTCGCCGTGACGGTCGATCGCAGCGCCGGCGACTACCTGCCGGCAATCTTCGGTAGATCCGGGTTCGCACTCGTCTCGAACATTTCGAAATTACCGAGCGCGCTGCCTGCGATCTACCGGAGTTTGACGGCTTAGCGGCGCGAAAGACCGAGCCGCCTCTAAGCGAAAACCAGGCGGAATCGCTCCAGCCTGGTTTTCTCTGCATTCATCAGGGGGCGAGGAATGACCGGCAGGCGCTTGCCGCCGATCGCCTGCTGCTTGTCAAAACGTGGCGGTCAGCAGGAATCATGCCGCCTTGCTGTGCGTCCGGCCGAAGGAGCCGAGATAGGCGTCGAAGGCTGCTGCAACGGCACGAACCAGGAAGCGATGCTCCTTCGAGACGGCGATGCGACCATTCTCGATCGTCACCACGCCATCCAACACGAGGCTGTCCAGCCGGTCGTTCCGCTCGAGGAGGAAGCCGGCATCATAGCCGTCTTCCGCGCCGAGTTTTGCGAGATCGACCTTGAAGTCGCACATCAGCCGTTCGATCACTTTGGCGCGAAATTTGTCCTCACCGGTCAGCCCATAGCCTTTGGCCGTTGCGAGAATGCCGGAAGCGATCTGCTCGGCATAGCGTCCAAGGGCGACATGATTCTGCACGTAGCCACCAGGCAACCGTCCGATTGCTGAGGCCCCGAGGCCGATCAGGGTTTCGCATTCGTCCGTCGTGTAGCCCTGGAAGTTCCGCCGCAGCGTACCCGAGAGCGAGGCAATGGCGAGCTGATCGTCGGGCAATGCGAAGTGGTCGAGGCCGACACGAACATATCCGGCGCCCTCCAGCTCCCCGGCAATCGCCTCGGCCTGCTCGTTGCGTTGCGTGGCATCGGGCAGTGCAGCTTCGTCGATCAGCCGCTGGTGCTTCTTGAACGCCGGCACGTGGGCATATCCGAAAACGGCGAAACGCTCCGGCCGCAGCTCGACCGCCGTTCTCACCGTCTCAATACAGGATTGGACGGTCTGATACGGAAGTCCGTAGATAAGATCGAAATTGATACTCGTCACACCATAGCCTCGAAGCCCCGTCACGGCGGCCTGGGTCTGCTCGAAGCTCTGGATCCGGTTGATCGCTTTTTGGACCACCGGGTCGAAGCTCTGGACGCCAAGGCTTGCGCGGTCGACGCCGTTCTCACCAAGAGCGGCAATCATTGCGCCCGACAGGGTCCGCGGATCAATCTCCACCGCAACGCTGCAGTCGCTCGTAAACTGAAACGCGCTCTTGAGCTTGTTCATCAGGCTCGCAAATTCGTCCGGCTTCATGATCGTCGGCGTGCCACCGCCGAAATGAACATTCTTGACTGGAACCTCGTTTCGGGCCGCCTGCGATACCAGTTCGATCTCCTGGTTCAAGACGTCGAGATATTCGAGCACGGGTGCATCCTGGCGCGTAATCGTCGTGTGACAGCCGCAATACCAGCACATGGAGCGACAGAAGGGAACATGCAGGTAGACGGAGACGGGTCCCGAGGCTGCGACCTCTGAAAGACCGTGTGCATATTGCTCCGGCCCGACAGCCGGCGAAAACGCAGGCGCAGTCGGATAGCTGGTATAGCGTGGCAGGCGGGCCTCGCCATATTTGGCGATCAGGGCATCGGACATTTCGGCTTCCTTCATGAGAATGTCATGATGTGCATATGCCGACGAAGGGGCAGCCTTCCTTGTCCTGGATCAACAACGACCCGCATGACGCTGACAACAATGAGCCAGGCACCGGCGAGCGCCGAGAGTAACAAGACAAAATCGCCCGGTTGTTTGCTCACTGTCAAAGTCGCCTATTCTGCACCCGGCTATCTTCCGCTCCGATACAGGGCACGCCGCGGTCCGGTCATTCGTCATCTCGCGGCAAAAGGAAACAGCCATAATGACAGACGCGCCAGCCACCCAGACCGCTATTGCGCACATCGACGTGCGGATCCTGCCGCCCGTCGAACGCCATCCCCGGATCTTCGGCACGTTGAATTCGCTGACGCCGGGCCAGAGCCTCCACATCACCAGCGACCACGAACCCCGTCCCCTTCAGTACCAGCTCGACACCGCCCTGCCCGGAAAATTCTCCTGGGAATATCTGGAACAGGGACCGCATGTCTGGCGCGTGAAAATCACTCGCCTTGATGCGGGTTGCGACTGCTGCTGCGGCAGCCACTAGCGCCGGAGACGCGCCATGATGCCCGTGGGCACGACCCTGTCGCGGTGGACGATGTCGTATTTCGGCGCGGCGCTGTCTTACCTGCTGCTGGCAGAGTGCCTGCTGGCAGCCGGCGTCTGGATGCCTTCTCTCGATGTTGCCGAACCTGGAGCGCTTGCCATCGTCCATGCTGTGACGCTCGGATGGCTTCTGCTTCTCATGATCGGCTCACTGCTTCAGTTCGCGCCGGTCCTGACAGGCAATGACAGACCTGCCGGCCACTTCGACCTGATCGCATTTGCCGGTCTGCTCGCCGGCCCGGCGCTTCTCATGCTGGGCTTTCACCTGATCGTTGTCGGGTCCGCAGCTGCCGGCCCGGTCATGATCGCGGCTTGCGTCACACTTTCACTTTCCATCGCCGTTGTCTCGCTGCCGCTCTGCGTGCTGCTATGGCGGGGAAGACGGGTGCATACCGCCTCTCTCCTCGTTCTCCTCGGTATTGGCTGCCTTCTCGTCACGACCGCCTTCGGCGCCCTGTTCGCGCTGACGATCTCCGGCCTGGTGGGAGCACCCGCAGTCGTCGCCTATGGCATGGAAACCGTGGCCTTCCATGCGAGCTTCGGCCTTGGCGGATGGATGACATTCGCGGCGATCGGCGTCAGCTACAAGCTGCTTCCGATGTTTCTGCTGTCCGACGATATGCGCAGGGCTCAGCTCATTCGCCGATCAAGCACGCTGGCGGTTCTGCTTCTGTCGACCGCAGCGATCGGTGCTGCCGTCGCACCCAGTTTGGCGCGCGCCGTTTTCCTGTCGGCCGCTTTGCTGTTTGCGTTGATTGTTGCTGCCTACCTCTTCGAAATTTACAGAACATATCGCGCCAGACGCCGTCCGGGGCTCGAACTGAATACGCTGGGTTCGTTGCCGGCTTTCGCGATGCTCGGCCTCTCCGTCGCCCTTCTTGCCTTGTCCCTGTTCCTCGAGGCAGAGACGCGTATCGTGTCGGCGATCGTCTATCTCTTCGTATTCGGCTGGCTCACCGGCTTCGGTCTCGCCCAGCTCTTGAAGATCGTTCCATTTCTCACCTGGATCGAGGCCTTCGGCCCGCTTCTTGGCCGCAGGCCGACGCCGAAGCTCGGCAAACTAATCAACGGACGCCGGGCCGGCGTCTGGCTTGGCCTTTTCTACCTTTCCGTAGTTGGCGCCGCGATCGCGCTCTGCTTTGGATCGGACATGGGTTTTCGCATGTTCGCAGTCGTGCAAACCGCATCGACCTTCGCGCTCATCTTCGAGCTGGTGCTCGCCCGCGCGCTGGCGAACGTAGAACCCCGGATCAAGACCGCACCATTTCATAAACCGGCGCTGTTCGTCGCCGCAAACCACAGAGGTAACGCCAATGGTTCAGTTCCGTGAACTCGACGTCCGACAGATTCTGCGCAATGGCGGGATGCCATTCCAGCTCATCATGGACACATTCGACGGCCTAAATCCCGATGAGGGTCTGAAGCTGCGTGCGATATTCGAGCCCGTCCCATTGATCCGCCAGCTCGAAAAGCGCGGCTACTCACATGTCGCAAGGCGTCTGGCTGACGATGATTGGGAAATCGAGTTCATTCCGAACAAGCCCATCCAGCGGACGGAACCCGCCGTCGCCGCGACGGAAGCGGCCTGGCCTGATCCGGTCTGGAACCTCGATCTGACCGACCTTGCGCCACCTGAACCAATGGAGCGCATTCTATCTCGACTGGAGACGATGGAGGACGGCGAGGTTCTGTTTGCCCTTCTCAACCGGGAACCTGTCTTCCTCTTCAACGAATTGAAGGCACGGGGCCACGAATGGGTCGGCAATTTCGATGTTTCCGGCAAGACCTATCGAATCATGATCAGGACAACCACGGGAGATCAGAACAATGCTGGCGTCTGAGGTGACGGAACAGGACGTACGCAATGCGTTGCGTGAGATAGAAGACCCCGAAATGGGAACGAGCATCGTCGACCTCGGTCTGGTCTACGAAATCGATGTCACCGAGTCTGCTGTCGTGAAGATCAAGATGACCACGACCACCCGCTTCTGTCCGGCATCGGGCTATATTGCCGAGGCGGCGCGTCAGCGCGTTGAGGATATTGCCGGCGTAAACCGAGCCGTCGTCGACCTCGTCTACGAACCGGCCTGGTCGCCGGACATGGTGTCGCTCTTCGATCTGCCGAAGACCTGAGGCTGTGCAGTCATGCCCGGATGGCGGCTCGCTGCAATCACGGGCAAGCCGGCGGCGCGAAGGCGCCAGTCCAGCTTGAAGAAGAACATGCATTGGCAAGCTTGCTGGTCGAATGCGCGATGCTGGAAGTCACAACGACCCTCGCCCTCGCGTTTCGGCCAATTTGGGCGGCAGCAACGACGTAAGGGCGAAGGTGCCGAGTTGATTGACCCCAAACTGGAACTCGAAACCTTGTCCGGTCCTCATCAACGGTGGGGTCATACTCCGGCATTATTGACGAGCACATCAATGCGAGGCTCCCTCCCGCTTGCTCTGCGGAAGCGTGTAAAGTCAACCCGACAATTTCTGTGGTCGAAAAACGGAATACGGCTCTTGAAGGGAATCTAATCGTGGACCCGCGATCCAGATTGCGTGGGATACTCGAGATCGGATAAAAGCAATCCGGTATCAATCAGTCAGGCCGAATGCTGCTGAATGCTCAGGCCGCCACCAGGATGCGCTTGTTGCTTAGGCGCTTCGACATAGGACCATCTCTCCTTACCATTCGGCGAAGCTGCCGTCTTCGTGACGCCAGATCGGGTTGCGCCAGCGATGGCCTTCCTTGGCGCGCTCGATGACATAGGCTTCGTCCACCTCCACGCCGAGGCCGGGGCCTTGCGGAATTGAGACGAAACCGTCGGCATACTGGAAGACCTCCTTGTTGGAGATGTAGTCGAGGATGTCGTTGCCCTTGTTGTAGTGGATGCCGAGGCTCTGTTCCTGAATGAAGGCATTGTAGGAGATGGCGTCGACCTGCAGGCAGGCGGCAAGCGC
>NZ_JBFTSM010000036.1:0-31818 GCF_056400025.1 Rhizobium sp. 01L419 | reverse complement strand
GTCACGTCGACTGGGCATAAGCTCAGCGCTGGAGGACACCTCGACGTTCATTACATGGCGCTGAAGGACGAATATGATGCCACCCTTCGTGCTGCCGGTCTCCGACCTGGCTGGTCAGTGCTTGACGCGGGTGCAGGCAATGGGGTCTTCCTGCCCTTAATGGCGGAGTTGCTTGGCGTAGAGGGGCATATTGAGGCTTGTGATTTAGCACGCGAAAATGTCGAGGCGATCGAAGGCTTGGTTGCAAGCCAGCGGTTTGCCTGTCCGATAAGCGCGCGAATCGGTAACATCCTCGCGCTGCCCTATGAGACTGGCACCTTCGATGCGGTCTGGAGCGCGAACGTCGTCCAGTATCTGAATGACGAAGAGCTAACACAAGCGATCGCTGAGTTCTGCCGTGTCGCAAAGCCCGGCGGACTCGTTGCAGTGAAGGAGGTCGATATCTCGGTTTGGCAGTATCAGCCGCAGGATCCCAAACTGATGTGGCGTCTGCTCGACGCGCTGTCTGATGATGTACAGATGTCCGGCGCGATGAGGGGAACGCGCGTATCGGCGTGGTTTCGAGCGGCGGGCCTCGAGAATGTCTCTGCAGTTACGACTCTCGCGGAGCGCCGTCAGCCGCTCAGGCCGGCAGAGCGGCAATACATTCGCAACAATCTCGAATTCTTATCCGGGCTCGCCCGAACATGCGACTTGTCTGAATCGGATCATCGCCAATGGAAAGCGATCGGCGAAGAGCCGGAACGCCTGATTTCAGACCCCGATCTCTGCTACCGCGAAATGTGGGTACTCAGCCTGGGTACCGTGTCAAAGTGCTAGGCCACCTTCCTCCGCCCAGGAATTGGCTCGTATTGTATCGCGATGGCCCCGGTTTCCGCGCCGACAGTGGGCGTCAAACTCAGTGGAAATTTCTAGCTCGCACTTTCAGGGTATCGATGTGCAGATCCCTGACTTATCCCGAGCCGGATACTATGCCGAGCTCATTCCCTAAAGCCCGAGATTTCCGGTAAACCAAGCTCAATGGCTCGGCATAGTAGCTCGCACTGAAAGGCAGGATTCGGCCCAAAGCCGTCATTGCTTGCCACGAAAGATATGGGTCGTGTTATCGCGCTCAATTGGGACAAATCCAATCGTTGGCCAGAATGCTTCCGCCTCTGGGCCTGCGGTATAAAGTACGATCGGGCGATCGAAAGCTTTCGCATGTTCAAGAACAAACAACGCGATCTGTCTGCCAACCCCTAGCCTTCGATAGGCTGGCCGAACGTAGAATCGCCTCATACGCAGCCAACCGCTATCCATGAAATCCTGTGTCGTGCCGCCAATACCGGCGACCTCACCATCGATTGTGGCAAGAGCTAGAATTTCCCCTGGGCGCTCAAAGCGATTGGCCCCGCTGCGCCATTCGTCTTCAAGCACAGAAATCATCTCGAAGCCTTCTGCCTCCGCCTCTAGCAGCAATTGATCAAGCTGGTCGGGCAGCTCTACAATCTGCCTAACCACAACAGCATCACGGTCGCCCATCATCCGAATTCCACCTCTGTCAGCGCTGAACCTTCTTTGTTTTGAGCGAGCTGAACCTTTCCTGTCTTGTCGCGCAGAACGATAAAGCGCATCCGCTTTTGGTCGCGAATGGCGTCGACAAATCCATGAATTGTAACGCGATGCCCAATGCAATGGGACAGATCGGCAATGGCTGGATGGCTTAACGATAAGGTATCAGACATGACTTTCTCCGGAAAAGCCGGGAGGAAAAGCCAAAACCTGAAGCCCTTCCGAAACCGGCAGGGCTGTGATGATCAGTGAGCTACGCTAAAATGCGCACACGCCGTCCACGACCCCAAGGGGGCCATTATTATTGACGGCGATGTTACGCTGCGTGCTCATGTTCGTGATCTATGCATAACGGCAGGCCAATGTAAATTACTGAGCGGCGCAAGTATCCGATTTTCGGAAAGAGAAAAGTTCCCGAACGCCAGAAACGAGGATCAAAACAACCTTTTTCGATGCTCATGAACATGTCGTCTTTTGGCGCGAAGCAGTCATTGTAGGCTTACGGGATTCATCCGCGAATCTCGCAAACCCGAAGGCCGCCCGCCCGCTTTACTCGGGCTTTCTCCCCCCGCATGGAATTTCAAGATGGCATTTTAGCATCTCCGAAACGTCGTCCTTGACTCCTTTAAGAAAGAGAACATAATAAGAACATAACCACCAAGAACGAGGATGACGGCCATGAGTAATCTGCCGAACGATAACCTGTGCGAAGTGGAGCCGTATGAGGATCCGACTGGCACTTATTGGACACCGCCAGAAGCTTTGAACATTGACCGGATCCATCGCGACATTCGCACGGTGCTGGTCGGGGCTCTAGGACGCCGCGGTCCAGCATTCCTGGTGACGGCAGACGGCAATGGAAAATATGAATTCTATGGAGCAGGCACCGTCGATATGGCGTCGTGCATCCCTGTCGGTGCCTTCACCATCGCGATCGACAGAGAGAACAATCGTGCTTGCGGTGTCTGCCATTGCGACGGCGAACTCGGTGTGACCGAACCGATGAAGTTTCCATTCAACGGTGACATCGATGTCGCTTTTGCGGACTTCTATTGCCTCGCCAGAGATGAAGGCTATGTGTCTTGATGGTCGGGACGCAGTTCGGGCCGATTGTTCGCAAAACATTGAAGCCCGCAGGCGCTCCAAGGACAGATGTGCAGTGAGCGCCCGCAACGCAACTGGTTATTGATGGTCACTCTCGTGAGCACTGACCACAAGATCGACGACAATCACATCTGAGCAGATACATTCGGAACAGATGCCGAAAGCATCCTCGTCGAACTCGTCTCTGCTCTTTCTTTGATGGCAGCAATCGCAGACGACAGTTCCGCAGTGGGAAAACCTCGCCGGGGGGAGGATCTCGACAAGCGGACTTTCTCCCGCGCGATTGGCAGGTTCTGGCATGATAACCTCCCTGAATTCCTATACGACATGAAATAGGAACGGTCGTCGGCGCTTTCCAGACCGCAGGTGTTGGCACCTTTATTTCGGTCGGCTACGTTGCGCATCCCAACCGACGGGAGGTGGCTGGCTTGTGTAACCTTTACCGCGTGGACGACATAGACTGGGTTCGGAAGTGGGCGATCGATGCCGAGAGCATGATCAACCTCATGCCCAGGTATCAGATGAACCCCGGCCAAATGGGTCCCATCGTCCGCAACACCGCGGATGGCCGCAAACAGCTCGTCCATGCTCGCTGGGGACTGCCATCTCCGACGCGCGTCCAAGAGGAAGCTGCCGAGAGCCGGGCCGCGAAACTCGCGGCGAAGGGGAAGCCCTTCGATATGGACGAACTCATTAGGATGGAGCCAGATCGCGGCGTGACGAACGTCCGGAAGCTCCATCTCAAGCACTGGAGGCAATGGTTCGGCATCGAACACAGGTGCATCGTGCCCGTGACGACTTTCGCCGAACCCGATCCCGCCAGTCAGGAGCCGGGCGGGAAAGTCCCGAATGCCTGGTTCGGAAGGGATGAAAGCAAGGAGTTGATGTTTTTCGCCGGGATCCATGTGCCACAGTGGACCAGCGTCCGAAAAGTCAAGGACGGGCTTACGACGGACGACCTTTACGGCTTCCTGACCACGAACCCGAACGAAATCGTAAAGCCCGTGCACTTCAAGGCGATGCCCGTCCTGCTGATGACGAAGGAGGAGACGGATATCTGGATGAATGCGCCCTGGGAAGAGGCGCAGCATCTCGCGCGCCCGGCACCGGACGATGCAATCACGATCACGTCACGCGAGCCATACGGATCCACCATCATCTCGAAAGAGGGTGAACCCGTCCAGGCCAGTCTTCTATGACTGCAGGAATGCTGTGGGTCGAAACGACAACGGACGAAGAAGCGCGAGCGCTCGATCGCCAGATGTGAGATTTCGCCACGCACCAAGAACCAGGCGCACAGCGATTATTGCAAGCTCCAGGGCCAGCTGCCGAGAACGGTGAGTTCTGGGCAGATGCCCTTGACCGCATCAAGGACGATCCCGACCAGCGCTATGCGTCATCCTTGCCAAAAATGTTTCCGTGACACATTTTACACCCTCGATTGTCTCAGGACGCCCGCTGTCGTGATGTCCGCGAAAACCCATCCAGCATTTGAGAGGCATCAGGTTGACAGGCTCATTTGTGATCAGACGTGCGTGCCAATCGGATGCAGAAGCGTTGTCCGGCTTCGCCGCGAGACTATTCCGTGCAACCTACAGCAGCGACACGGAAGCGGCGGATCTTGACGCCTATATCAATAAGAATTTCAGCACCGAACGTCAGGAGGAGGAGATCGCCGATCTCTCAGCCGCCGTTTTCCTCGCTACGGTCGATGATTTAATCATAGGATATGCACATGTCGTTGTGGGCTCAGCCGACAGCCGTTCGGCTCTTCTAAATCGCATTTACATAGATACCGAATGGAGAGGAAGCGGATTGGCCAACGATCTTCTCGATGCGGTCTTGAGCGAGTCCAAACAGCGCGGCGTTACGCGCCTGGAACTGACCGTGTTCGAGCGAAACGAGCGAGCCATTGCGTTCTACCAACGGGCCGGATTTACGGCAACAGGGAGCACGACGTTTCAAGTCGGTGAGGACTTGCAGACCGACGTGGTAATGGAAATGGACTTGGGCGAGCGGTTTAACAGCGGTAAAACCTAACCTGTTTCGCAAATCCTAACCTTCGCAGCTTGGCGGAACACCGACGCCCGGTTCCACATCGTCCCATCCAATCCGTCCTGATGGTCCACAACGATCCCAACGGCCGTAGATGGCAGAAATAGCCCGATGCTGTCTGCGATATTCAGGCCAGTCCCTTAAGCCTCGTCCGCGATCCATGCGAGCGAAGCTCCATGCGGGTCGGTCCAGGCGACAGGAGAGCGGTTCACGGACAGGAGGAAGCGCCCGGGTGGCCAACTTGTTCCTGCGCGCGTGGCGATGGACGGGAATGCGCGGGGGAACTCGTTCGATACCCAATACGGAGCGAGACGCATCGCCCGGTCGGCGAAAGCCTCCCTGTCTACGGGGTCGGAGATGTAGTCGAGGACGGCCGTGTGAAAGACGACAAGGGTGGCGTCCTTTGGAGCTTCGCTGCAGAGCCGAACGAACTCGCTCCCGCGCAGGTCACCCTTCACGATCCGTGGCTTCACCGTGGCGGCGATCTTCACGGCCGCCTGCAAGTTGTCAAGCCGTTCCGTCTGCTCCGGCCAGACTAGTGTCTCAAGCCATGCGACTTGCGCAGGATCCGAAACATCGATTGGACTGAGGTCCAATCCCGCCCGCCAGACGACCTGCGGCGCGGCCGTCGGCAATGGGGTCGTCTCGCTGGCGGAGCAACGGAAGACAGGTGGCTGCGAGGCCATCTCGGGTGCGCGGATCGCCTTGTGGCCGTAGTCGTAACCATAGAGGTCGGGCATGAGGCAGAGCCCTGCAGAGGTCCCGACCTCGAGGAGCGCCAGCGGCTGCGGCAATCGCGCCAGGACGGGGAGCAGCGAGGCGCACCTTCCTGGTTCATTGGTTTGTGTCGAACGCTCGAGCATCAGCGAACGGACAGCGTCGGGATGGGCCAGGAGCACCTGGCGGAACTCAGTCCAGTCCGTCGACGTGCCGAACAGGTGACGCACCGCAGCAAACAGAAGGTTCGGTTGCCTTTTCATGTCCGGGAGCGTCGATAGAAAGCCGAGTGTCTCCCGGTCCCCAGCGACCGCATGGGCTAACGCCTCGTAGAGCGGCGAACGTCCGCAGGCTTCTTCATTCGCGAAGCGAACATACCGGGCCGAAATCTCAGCCAACCCCTCGTCGTCCATGTCAGCTGATCCTCGATTTCGACGTCTGGTCACAGTACAGGATCTTCGGATCGGATGGCAGTCAAATACGAACTCCTGATGCGCAGTGGTCGAATGATCAAGGACTAATCGCATCCCTATTCGTGTCGATTGAACTTCCGTAGCAATTCTTTGAACTGGGCAAGCTCGGCGTCGCTCCATCCGTCGGTGCGGGAGTAGAAGGCCCCGGCCTTCACCTCGATAGATGCCTCAACCCTGGAGATTCCGTCTACCGTCAACCGATAGATTGTCGAACGGCGGTCATCGGGATCGGTTGCCGATTCCGCCAGCCCCAGATCGCATAGGGACTTCAACAGCCTGCTGACCGCGCTCTTGTCCATGTCGAGCAATTCCGAAAGCTGGCTGCCCTTTGCGCTGCCTCGTGCCGACAGGATCATCGCAATCTGGTAGGCAGCCGGCTGAAGCTTCGGGTTAAACCGTTCTGCCGACGCGGTGGTGATGGCCCGTGATGCAGCAAGCAGCGCATTGAGCTCCAGGCCCAGCTCCTTGAGATGTTCGACGCGCGTTTCTTCCATAAATACCTGGGTCCTAATTTGGTTGACATATATCAACTAAAGACACATAGCTGATATATGTCAACCAAATACGGTCTTGCAAATGCCTCAGCGTCCGAAAGTTCTCATAACAGGTGCCACCGACGGTATCGGCCAGCTCGCAGCGATAGAGCTGGCGCGCCAGGGAGCCCATCTCATCCTGACGGCAAGAAGCCAGTCGAAGGCGGCAACCACGAGCGCGCTGATTGAAGCTGCCGCACCGGGCGCGGCCATCGACGTGTTTTACGCGGACTTCTCCGATCTTCGAGCGGTGGTCGCGGTCGGCAGAGCAATCGCCGCCCGGCATCCGCATATCGATGTGCTGGTCAACAACGCTGGTCTGCATGCCTTCGAACAACGCATTACCAAAGACGGTTTTGCGGAGATGATTGCCGTGAACTATTTCGCGCCGTGGCTTCTGACAATGACACTGCGCGACACGTTGGTACAGTCGGCTCCTGCCCGTATCGTCACCGTTGCGTCGGAGGCGTCCCGTCAGAGTGGCAGTCTCGACATCAATAAAGACCTTTTGGATACCGCCCTCTTTACCGCTCGCGGATCCTCCAGGGTCTATGGCCGCACCAAGCTTCTGGGCATCATGTTCTCGATGGAGCTGGCACGACAGCTTGAAAGCACCGGGGTGGCCGTAAACTGCCTGGATCCGGGGTTCAATGTTACGAGCCTCGGCCGTGAACTTGGGTTTTCAGGCCCCCTCGCGAAAGCTCTGAACTGGCTGGGGATCGGAAATCCGGCGAGAGGTGCCGGCATCATCGTGCGCCTCGCAACCGATCCGGAGTTCGGCGCGAATACTGGGCACTACGTCTCCGTCAAAAACGCAAAAAGGCTCACTCCCATCGCGCCAGGGGACAGTGAGGAGCTGCGTCGAAGTCTGTGGAAATTGACTGCAGATGTGACGAGCCGTTTCCTCGAGGGCTGAAACGCCACATACACCTGCCTGTCGCGATGGGGCAAATCGAATACGCTTATACCGAAACGCGGCGCGGCACGCTCCGTCTCTGATGGCTTGGTGTTCTTCACGCTCTACGTCGAGGCCATCGTGGGGACGGACAAATGAAGCCTCGCATAAGATCACTGTCTGGAATGCTCACGCCGGTTACCGACGAGGTTTCCGGTCTTCCTGCGTTTCAATTTCTGGAGAAGATCAATACGACGGCCGCGTTACGGCGTGAAGCGAAACTCCGGGAGGAGCGATCTTTCACGCCTGTCCCGGAGTCCATAGCTCGCTCTCACGGCCGTCCAGCTGATTTCTCCGCTGACCCGGTTGTCGTGATTTCCTGGATCAATTGCCTACCGAGCCCGAGACGCAAAATCAAGGTGAAACCCTAAGGCCATGCCACTTGGGCCGCCGATCCCGATAGAAGGCATACCTCATGTGGTCTTCACCAGAGACGTCTAGCCATTCGGCACTGGTTATCGTGATCGCGACGACGGCGAAGCGCTCGTACGGGTCCTTGGGGGCTTTGCCATCGTCCTCCCAACCCATCGAGGTACCATCGTCGGAATCTAGTGAAATTCCAGGAGGGAGGTCGCTCTCGAACTGTTTGCGGGTATGCGGTCTCAATCGCTGCCACATCGCACGCCGGGTATCTTCGTCTTCCACAATCGCTGCGGTATCAACGAGCTTGATCTGAACGCGGCTCTCGAGGTCGTAGGCAATCGCGGAGACACGAGGGTCACGGCGGATCTCCTTAACCTTCGTCGACCGGTTGTCCGTGACGAAGGAGACCGTTGCCTGATCGAAGTTCGCGTCGCGGAGAATGACCGTTCGCAAGCCCGGAAAGCCAGTGTCACCTATCGTCGCAAGCTGCACCGCGGCCGACCCTGCGGATCCGTCGGCCATCGCACTGAGACGTTCCCAAATGTGATCGAGGTTGCGCATGTCTTTCATCGGGATCCTCCCTTTGGTCAACCGTCATGCCAGACGCCATCCACAGCGGTCAATGGTCGCCGCCGGCTCTTATCCACGGCGGCGGTTGTGGCTCTTCGCGTCCGACATCAATCAGGAAGGATCCGGCATCGGTGATAACGACGAAGTCGAGCTGGTATTCATATTGCCGTCTGAGGGCAGCGGCGGCGCCGAACTGCATTGAACGACCTCGGGATCGAGTTCGAGCAGCCAGGCGAAATCTCGCGCGTTCTCGGAGCGAAACAAAGTTGGGCCAACGCTCTGATGGTGGCTCGGTATGCTTCTGTCAGCAGCATTCAAATCGATTGCGAAGGGCTTGTCGAGCAGGATTGCAGGGTCACGAACTTCCCATTCTTGCCTCCGAATTCGGACGTTAAGGTCAGCCTAACCGCTGCGAACGGAACTTCAAGGTCGATCGGATTTTACGGGATTGGTATCACGGGCTTTAACGGACGCCCGGATATGTCCTTGATCGCCGAAGCAATGGGAGCTCCCGTAATGATGACAGCAACACAGATTACGGCCGCCAAGGCCGAGGAACTCGCCCGCGCCCGGCGACGCATCGACGACTACCTCGCTCCACTGGTAGGCATTGCCATGATCGACAAGCATCATCGGGCGCTGCTCGCCCACATCAAGACGGCCCGCCAGACGATGACCCGAGCGTGCGACCTTCAGGGCGCCAAGCAGTGCGCGGAGGACCTCCACACGGCGTATACTCGGCCAATGGGCCACAGGTTCGCTATCCGGGCACTGGAAGCACTCGCTGAGCGCCCAAATCGACCGTTCGCACCAGTTATCGATCTTGAGGGAGGATTGAACCTCCTTTAATGCTCTATAGTGATCTCACTGCGATCATGGCGAGAAAGGCTTCGGAGCGACGAGGACCTCCACTTCCTTTCCTGTAACAACGCCTCGTTCCGCAACAGCCATGGCAACGCGTTCGACATCCTCCCGCCGCGCCTTGACGATTTGCGATGCGCGCTCGAGTTCAACCGCCAAAAGACGCTCGACTCGTCTTCGCAGAGCCGAATCTGCACGCCGAATCTTTTCCAACGCACTGGACGATGGTAGATCGTAAAACTGGAGCGCACCCAGCCCGAGCGAACCGAGCATCCTCGTTGCCATATCGCAAGCGCGCTGGAGATCAGATCCTGGCACGCCGCCCGAGCCGTCCTGGATGTCGCCCAACAAGACTTCCTCTGCAGCCATTCCACCCAACATCATCGCGATTTCGTTCAGATAGACTTGGCGGGCGCGGCTGCGCCTCTGCGTGCGTCGCCACTGGACGTGACCGACCTGGATGTCGCGATGCCCCACCTCCTTGGCGACCACGACCATATCCAACTCCCCGACCCCGAGTTCAAGGCCTACGACCGCATGCCCCGCCTCGTGGACACACGCTTCCCATCGTTCGTCTCCGGCGATAGTCGTGATTGGAGGCAAGAGGGACATCAGGTCACCGATCTCAACGTCCCTGCCCTTGCGCCGCGCCGCCCTTCTGGCGTCCTTAGCGGCTTGAGCGAGATCGGCGCCTGAATAGCCACTTGTCGCGACAGCAGCTTCGTGAAGGTCCTGGGCGGGCAGACTCGACCCAAGATGTAGTTCGAGCATTTTCCCCCGTGCGGATCTGTCGGGGAGCTCGATGGTGACCTCCCTGTCGAGCCGACCGGGACGCTTCAGCGCTGGATCAATATTCTGTGGATGGTTCGTCGTTGCAACCACGACGACACCTTCCCGTCCGGCCGATCCATCCAGCAGCTCAAGCAACGCGTTGACGACCTGGACATTGTAGTCGGCATTGTGTCCGCGGAACTGTCTTCGATCTCCAATTGCGTCAATTTCATCGATCAGCAACACCGTGGGGCCGGACTGCACGGCTTCGTTGAAGCTCCGCCGCATTGCCTTGAGCATGTCTCCTAGGTGACCTTTCGCTTGCCAGGCCCCCGTCGATGTCGCAATGAACTTGGCCTCGCACGACCGGGCGAGTGCCTGCGCAAACAGTGTCTTTCCGGTTCCCGTCGGTCCAGCCAGCAGGATGCCAGAAGCAACATCCGCCCATGGAATCCGCTTCTCGCGATAATCCTTGAGATCGGCGACGAGTTCGATAGCCCAGTCCCTCGCAGCTCCGTACCCCTCAAGCTCTTCGACACGCGGCTCCCACGCCGCAGCCTTTACGGGCTGCTTCGGCGGCGGCTCCTCGTGTGCCTGTAGCCTTCGAAGCACGTCGTCAGCTGGTCTACCGGGACGGAGGGCCAAAAACACAAGTCTTGCGGGATAGGTGGCCAGCTTTCGGGCCGTCTCAAGAGGAAGATCCATTGCTGCGGCGGACTTAGCGGCGGCCACGAGATGCCGGGCATGCATCGGTACCACGTCAACGATCTGGTCCAGTGCCACGACAAGTCCCCCAGGGAGTTCCGCGCCATGCTGAACCAAAACCACCACGGCAGCTTTGAATCGAACTTGATAAACCGCGTCGATGGTATCGATATCGCCCTTGTCGAAAGTAGTGATCGTCGTGATCACATAATTGTTGAGGCTGGCGCATTTCAAAACCAGCTCTACAGCATCCTTGTAGGCTTCCAGAGCGGCGTCGGGCGGCAGCCGCAGTGCGACAATTCGGTTCCCTTGAATGAATACCTTGCAGCGGCGGAGCGCCGTCCTGACGGATTGCGCATAGGTGTGAACTTCGATCGTAGATGCGCGCTCAGTGAAATTGAACGATCTCATCGCGCGCTCCTATCGGGCTACCAGACGGACGACGGTGTCCGGTCCAAGCAACTCGGTATCGAGATCGACTTCCACGTGACCCTTCAGGATCAGCGCGGCCATGGTTTGCATGGGACGGCCGTCACGAACTGCGGCAAGGCATTCCGCCAATGTAAGCGAACCGAATTCGCCGAGCGCTGCCTGAAGTCGGATTCGATCACCGAGCGGTGCATCGTAGCCCGCGTAGCGAATGAGGTCCTTGGCATTCTGTAGCCGCGGCTGCTTCCGGATCTCCGGCATGTAAACCGCTTCGTAGCGGTAGCCAGCTTGTCGTGAAGTTTCCTTCACCCACCAAAGATCTTCAGGCGGCCGCTCCCAGATCTCGACGATCACGCGGCCGTCGGTCTTCTCGACGAGGAAATCGATGGTGAACTTACGGTCGCTGTTGTTGTCGCCAAGCAAGAAGGTCGCGCACTGCCATGACACGACGTCGGAATCGAGATCCAGGAGGCATGCATAATCTCTAGCACTTCGCGAGCGATAGAGAGCTTGCCCAACGCATTTTAGCGTGAGGAAAGGAAAGTACGGACGATATTCAATGTAATCGCAAGCCTCATTGCCTGCGGAATGAGCTGCTTCAGTCTTCATGACCTGCACTCCAACGAGATTGAATCTGGTGGGCGTCGGGATCGGTCCCGAAAGCCGTTCAACCTATTCGTATCGTGGGTGCGAGGATATTGCTCATAACCGGAACATTTAGGGAACGAAATCGGTGCCGTCAAGTCTGATCTTGCCATCCGGGAGGGGATCCGTATTTCTACGCAGCCGCCCAGCGGGGCATTGCTTCGTCCACAGGCTATTGCGAAATCGATTGACTGAATCACGCAGTGAAGGCACTTTGGGCTCGGCCTTGACGCACAGGCCGGAGTGCCCATCACGCGAAGCTTATGCAGTGCGCTATCGATGACTATGACTGACACCGTTCCTTCGGACGGGTCCGGTCGGCTGTGGGCACCCGGTTGGATTCGTTACAACAAGGAATGGATCATCATGGCCACAGACATTCTCACGACTATCAAGCAAATCGCTAAACAACTTGCTCGGGCGCAACGGCTTCAGCACAGCACTGCGCTGGAAATCATCGCTCGGGAATTGGGCAAGCCCACCTGGCGGGGCCTTACCGAAACCCATAAGCAGGGTTGGCGTCCGACCGCCGCTCAGATCGAAAGCCTGACCAATCTGCTCTCCGACTATGCGGAACCTTGCCCGTCGGTCGGAACTGGTGACGGTCCCGATCTGGCAGGTCTCGGAAACGGTCTTGTCTTCACCCGCTGGCTTCCGGACGGTGTTACGCCCATGGACGCTGACGAAATCCACGGTGAGCTCGACGGCATTCCATTCTATTTGCTCGGTGACGATTTCAGCGTTTGCATCGGCACACAGGGCTGGGAAATCAGCCTTGATCAGCCGCCCTCAGCAATACCTAGAGCGCGACGCCTGAAAGGACGGACCAAGACAATTGAACAGCTCGATCCCCTCTTTATTGAACGTGCCACTCTGTTGCTGAGGATCCGAGCAAGGCGTATGCACTCCGAGGTCTCACGCGACTGRCCGCGCCGAGCCACGATGCCAGACAAGAATGGCCGGGCCTTGCATCCACTGCGCGAGGAATTGTCGGCCGAATGGCATTGCCTGCATTGTGACGGAGTGCATGACGGCCGCACCATGGCCGGAAACCTCTGGCACTGCACCGACTGTGGAGCGACGCCAATCGACATCTTTCAGGTGCCATGGTGGAATGGGGCGGAGCAAACAGTATAGCCGCCTTCACGTTACGGAATCCCGGCGGTGATCACCGGGCATTCCTGAATGGACCCGGCATCCCGAGGCACGCGCGATTGCTGCCTGAAAGAAAGCCCCAAGCGGCTGCCGCAAGAAATCGAATCCTATGAGACCCCAAGAACCGCAGGCGAAACCCCCTTGCTTTGATCTCTGAAATCCTTGAAATTCCAGTCCTGCGAAATATCCCGTTGGGGAAGGCTCCAGCACCAATGTTGACAATCGGTGAACTGTCTAAGGCCACGAGCACGAACATCTCGACGATCCGGTATTACGAGCAAACCGGTCTCTTGACGCACGCCCAAAGATCGCAAGGGAACCAGCGTCGCTATTCCGAAGTCGAGAAAGACAGGCTTACGTTCATTCGTCATGCGCGGGATCTCGGATTAACGATCGAGGCCATCCGTGACCTCATAGATCTCAGCGAGCGCGCCGACCTGCCCGACACCGATGCCAGCCGCATCGTGTCCGAGCAGCTCGCCACCGTGCGAGGAAAGATCGAGCGACTGAAGAAACTGGAGGCAGAACTGGCCCGCATCTCGATTCATGACAAGCGGGCCGACGGCACTCCGTCTGTGATCAGAGCGCTCGCCGAAGTCTGATTATCGACTACGCTCCAATCGAAAATCGTCACGTGCAATCCGAGCATTTTCGTCCTCTGGTGATAACAATCGCGCGTGGAAAACAAAAAAAAATGCTTGATTTCTCAAAACCATAGCTACAGCCACTGTAGAATCGTAAGCACACGATCTTGTTTGCACACAAGGTGCCGGCTACGGTCCAGTCAAGTTGTTAGTAATAAATTGAGCAGCAGCGCGCCGAGCGTCGCCGCTCTGACAAGTGAGCCCGCATGTCGGCGGGGAGCAATACCGATATCATCACATTAACAGAGGTTGGGGCACCAACCGCTTGCGCAGCACTGTTGTCTCATAATGGCTGAGGGGCTTTCATGGCGGATAATGTGTTTCTACTGGATACAGATATTGTGAGTCTTTTCGGTCGGCCAAGCGCACCGCCCGGACTGCGTCCGTGGCTGCTCAAGGTAGGCATCGGTCGTCTTGCAATCAGCTACCCCACCATCACGGAACTAATGCGCGGCGCGCACCTCCTGCGACAAGCGGATCCGGAGCGAGCTGAAATGATTGTCGCCTGGGTCAAGCGGATTCTTGGAATCCACTTTCCATCCCCTAAGATGAGCGCCCAGGTCGCAGAAGTATACGCACATATGACTTCGGTACCCTCGCTGCGCAGCATGTGGACAGTCCAGCGCCAGCAGAAGAGCAATCGCATGGGACACGATTTAATGATCGCCGCGGTCGCCATCACGTATCGGATGCCGATCGTCACTGCGAATGTGCAGGACTTCCAAAAGATCCACGCGTACTTTCGGCTACCGGGTGTCTATCATCCGATGGCTGAGCGGTGGTACGTGGAGCCGATGGGTCCCGTTACCCTTCCGCAGCTCGATCGCTCTGCGGCGGAACCATCTCATCCGCTACTGCCGACAATCGGTGACGATCGCATGCTGAAAGGATCTGTTTACGACAAAACAAGATTCTTGCACGACAGCGCAAAAATCCGATCGTCAAAACGGCCGTTGTCGATCTATACAGCTCGTCCGCGTGTCTCCGCTGTGGACATACGCCATAGGAACTGAAGTCGTGAAAGTCACAGTCATATCGATAGCTAGGCGGGGCGGCCGCCACTCTTCGAACTAGGGCATCGCCATGACTTTGGCCGAAGCCCAAGGCTCGGCCGTCCCCACTCGTATCACCAACGCGACCATGGGGCACCAATGACTTCTTCGAAGCACCTCTCTCTTTATTACTCAAGCAGGCGTCATGACGACGTGACCATTTCGATGCTCCGTCCGGCTTCCCCTCCGGCCGTCGCCGCCGATGGCTCTCCCAACACCACCAACTGACCCTTCCTCTCTAGCCGATTTACGGTCGCGCATCCCGCGCGCCGTGCTGAACTCTGTCCGGAAAGGATGCCTGCAATGCGCTTCGACAACTCCAACGTTCCGCTCTCCGCTTTCTTCCTCGAGAAGGCGTACGTGCGCCACCTCGATGATATCGACGCGGCCAACATCGTCCGCCACCATAATGGAGAGGACCTTTTGCCCTACACGTCGTTCGACGAATTCGTTGCGGAGTGCCGCGAGTTGGCCTTCGACACGGATGATGCGCCGTGCTTCGACGCCGTTGTGGGAAGCCTGCGTATGGTCGAACCCGAGTTCGACGAGATGCCGCTTGCCATGATGCTGCCGCTTCCCAAGCCCGTCGCTTCGGAAGACGAAAGCGCTGCGCAGCTCATCGATGCCGGCGATGTTTGGATCACAGAGCACGGCGTCTTCGTCTTCAATAGCGTGACCAAGCACTAAGGGAGGAAGGCGATGAACGCTCGTATCGGCATTGAGACCTATCACGCCCTCCGTCAGGGATTCGACCCCTTCAAGGTGTCGGATGTCCTGACGAGCTTCGCAGTCGTCGATGAAACCTACACAGGAGGCGTTGTCACGACGTCGGAAAGGAGCGGTGACATACAAGCTTTCGCCTGAGGAGTTGGCGGGCTTTGAGGTCACGTGGGAGATGCTGCCGACGGAAGCCCATCGCAGCATCTCCATGAAGTCTACGACGTCTTGCCGCCTCGTCGCTGCCTACCCCGGTCGCAACACGTACCTCTACTTCGAAAGCCTCTTCGAATTCGAGTGTGCGATGTACTTCTGGACGCGGCACGATGTCGTAGATGTGAGGACACAGCACCGTGTCTTCTACGTCGACGAGAACGGCGATCAGGTGCACTTCTTCGACCTGCGGGTGGAGTTCGCGACTGGCGAGGTAGTCCTCTACGCGTGCCGCCCCACGGGGCGCGACAAGAACGGAGAACTCGACAAGGCGTTGAAAAACATTCGTAACCAAACTCTGCGATTGCACGCGGACAGGTGCGAAATGTTGACCAACGAGCACATCACGGAAGCTCTTGTTTACCGGGCGCGTGAAATTCTCCGC
This sequence comes from Rhizobium sp. 01L419, assembly GCF_056400025.1. Lineage (NCBI taxonomy): Bacteria > Pseudomonadati > Pseudomonadota > Alphaproteobacteria > Hyphomicrobiales > Rhizobiaceae > Rhizobium > Rhizobium sp. 01L419. The sequence continues at coordinate 15,920 of NZ_JBFTSM010000036.1, read as the reverse complement.
TCGCGAAAGTTCAAGAACACCGCCAACTGCGAACGCCTCTACGAACTCGTGCGGGAGATCGGAAAGCCCATCAAGGTCTTCCAGCTCCAGGATAAGTTCGGAGACGAAGGCGCAGCTTGGAATGCGATGTGGAATCTCATTGACGCTGGCTGGATCGAACACCTCGCACCTGACGAGAACAGCACCCTGACCGAACTGTCGTGGGTGAAAGCAGTGGAGTACGACGCATGAGCAAGGAAGCGGTGCACTTTACGACCTTCCGGTTCGATGAAGCGGATCGCGTCCAGATCCGTGGTGTCCATTACCGCGTAAAGCCGAGACCCGATGGTCTCGGCTACATCTTCACCGACGTCGATCAGCGGCTGAAACCATACAAGCCGTCCTCATTGGAGGTAGCCAAGCTCATCGAGAAACGGCACCTCAATGTCGATCGTATGTGGTTCGCAGAGGATGACGCGGTCCGCAACGCTCAGTCGATCGATATCAGCAACCTGCCTGCCTACGCGGCCAGTCGCTTCATGATGGTCACCAAATTCCTCGAGGGGTGGGAAGAAGGCAAGTGGTCCAAAACTGAACTCGGAGCCCAAAAATTCTACGACGCGTGGGACGAACTGCAAGGGAAGCAGCGGGGCGGCACTGTAAAGTACGATTGGGATCCACTGACACGCGTTACGCCGCGCCAGTTCCTGAATCACGTCGAGAAGTTCCTTTTCAACGGCCAGAATCCTCAGTCGTTGATCCTATTGCATAGGGGAAAATCAGGCCAACCCTCTCCATTCGACCCCGTCCGAGAAGTCGCCGACGAATACATCGATATGATTCCTAACGCAAAACGACCGCGGGCTGCGAGGTACTTCAGCAAATTTCTCGAGGACCCCAGAATTTCGGCGCTCCCGGAAGAGCAAAGGCCAAAGAAGCGAACCTTCCAACGCTGGGCCGCTGATCGTTTGTCGGACGTCCACATTGCCCTAGCCCACAAGGGCGCCGACGTTGCCAAGGACGAGTTCCAGATGACCGGAGCCGGGCAGCGGAGATTCAAGCCGTTGGAGCGCATCGAGATTGATGAAACCAAGCTCGATGTGATGAAACTCCTGAAAGGAACGCGCCTCGACGGACTCATTGACGAGCAGACAAAGAAGAAAATTAAAGCCATGCGCTTCTGGGCGTCGATCGCAATCGATGTCGGAACGAAATCGATTCTCGCGTTACGAATTCTGGACAGTGATCCGGGCGGCCGCTCGGGCATCGAGACACTGGCGATGGCGGTCAGCCCCAAGGGCGAGATCGCGCTCTTCGCGGGAAGCGAATGTTCGTGGCCAATGAGTGGCCAGCCCGACATGATCGCGACCGACTCGGGCGCAGCTTTCAACCAAAAAAACTTCCAGAAAGCAGTCGTAAGCCTTTGCAACGCTCACCTTATCCCTCCGGTAAGAAACGCCCGGTATCGCGGAACGATCGAGCGCTACTTCCGAACGCAGAACCAGCGGTACATGGAACTGTTTACAGGCAGAACCTTCGGAAATCCTATCGCACGCGGCGCCTACGATTCAGAAGCCCACGCCTCCATGAATTTTGAGGAATTCGCGAGATGCCTCGTCCGACTGATCGTGGACGCGTATCACAATACTCCGCACGAAGGCATCAACAACATGACGCCTTTGGATGCCTGGACGACGATGACCGCTAAGTATCAGGTGCGGCCGCTCGACAAGAACCACGAACGGATTTTCGACGTGAACGTCTACGACCAGCACATCGGGCGCAACGGCGTGAAATTTCTGGGCATCCCCTATTTCGATAAGCGGCTTCAAAAAATCTACAACAACTATAAGCATCAGAAGGTCGACATCCGCGTCAATCGCTGGGATCTCGGCACGATCCGTATTTCGACCGCCACCAGGGACGGCTACTTCGATTTGAAGACGCCAATCCCAGGGTTTGACAATGTTTCCGTCACCCACTGGCGTGTCGCCCAGGAGTGGATGAACAAGCGTTTCTCTCACGAGGGACAGAAGAACCTGGCAATCGTGCGCAGGGCACTCAAGGCGACCGAACATGATGCCGAAGTTGCGGAGGAGAAGAACAACGTCGCCTCCCATCTCATCACCCAAACCGACCTGCTCAAGTTCAATCGCGAGTTCAAGTCCGACTTGTTCCAGCCGAAGGCGGGGCAGGACTGGGGCGACTACGTTCCGGCGGAACTGGAGGAGACGTCCGAGGAATTGCCGCCATCTGTCGCGGCGCCAAGGTCGGCGTCGAGCATCCTCGGGCCGACCGCGACCGGGCCACTTGACCCGGACCGCTTCGACAAGGCGCGCCGCGAGGCCGGAATCCTATCTCCCTCGCTCCCCGGAAAGCCACGGCAGCCAAAGCCCGCCAGCGGTACCGACCTAGATCGCGATGAGGCTCGTGCTCCGGAACCCACTCCGGAAAAGAAGACGGGAAAGCGGGCGCCCTTGTTCAATCCCGATTGGAAATCTGACGAAAAGTAGAGGCCCTCATGGACCATACCACAAATTATCATGGCGATCCCGCTCGTCTTGAGAGGGCAAAGCTGAACCCAAAGCAGCAGCGCATCTTCGACATCATGCAGACGGTTAAACGCACCTACATTCGGACCGCGAACGACGATGAGGTCCTCGTCCGGCTGCAGCGCATCGAACGCGGCATCGAGGACGAACCCGAGCCCGGCCACGCGCTGCTGATTACAGGAGATTCCGGCGCCGGAAAATCGACGACAGTAAAGAAAGCGCTGAAATCACTGACCACCTTGGTCAACTACGAGGACGAATACGGCGAGGAGATGAGGCCGATCCTCTATCTGGACGCGCCCTCCTCCTGTTCAATGACCGACCTTGCCAAGGAGATGCTAGACAAGCTCGGCTACGAGAGCGTCAGCGGAACCTGGGGCTCCATCGTCGGAAAGCTTCGCCGCAGCCTAAGGAACTACGGGGTGCGCCTCGTTGTAATCGATGAAGCGCAGCACATTCTCGAATCGCCTCACAACAAGGGTGCCGAGTTTGTATCCAATGCACTGAAAAACATGCTCCAGGACAATAGCTGGCGTGTTCACATTGTCTTGGTCGGCCTACCCAAACTCACTGATCTCTACGGTCTCGACGTGAACGATCAGATGAAACGGCGTACCGACGATTTCCACATCTCCTACAAGGAAACGCCCGACTACATCGAGTGGATGATCTACGAGTTCATCGAGAACCGTGCTGGACTTACGCTGTCCGAGGACCAGCCCCATGAGCTCGTCGAGAGATTGATCCACGGCGCCTGCGAGCGTCTCGGCCTGATCGCTGAACTTTTGCACCACGCCATCGAACATGCCCTCGAACAGGATCGTGCCGAGGTGATCACGGAGGACTGGATCGCTTCCTACGCCAGGCTCGCAAAGTGCTACGGCGACCTCGGGAACAACGTGTTTCATGCCGATGACTGGCGCGGAATCATCAGACCCGTGAACGCTGACGGCACCCTCGGTCCAGCCATGACGCGCGCCGAGTAAGAAACCGATGGGGCAAATCTGATGCGGTTGTTTCGAGTTCCACTATCCGACGATGAAAGCCTGACTAGCTTCTGCTCACGGTTCGCTGCCGCCAACGCCCGGACGGCTCACGAAATCTGCCAGGACTTCGGCTTCTCGTTCCGAGAGATCGTCGCCGGTGAAAACAACGCGATCCAACGGCTCTCAGTGCTGAGCGGATACGATAGCGATCTCCTGGATGCTGCTGCAGTCAAACGAAGCGGTGAGAAGACCGTCTGGGTCGCTGGGTATCCGACGCCACACATGTTCCACATGCGCGGCGTGCTGAAGTTCTGTCCGATGTGCTTCGCCGAAGACGACAGTAGGGCGGACTTGCGTCCAAAAACTCGGCGGTACATCCGGAAGGCGTGGTACTCACGCTTCGTCCGGACCTGCCCCAAGCATGAGACATCTCTTGTCTCGGCGGGAACGCACGGACAGCCCGATTTCATTCACGATCTCGTTTGGTCCTTGAGCCATATGCGCCGCGAGGTGGCGTTGGCCAGCAGACAGACCGAGCCCCGGCAACTCAGTGCATTCGAAATCTATGCTGTGGAGCGACTGAAGGGACTCAAGCCCGGGAACGACTTTCTGGATCCCCTGCCCCTGTATGTTGCCGGTGACATCTGCGAGCTTGCCGGATTGGTCGCGCTGCACGGCAAAGCAGTGACCGTTACTGACAAATCGGATCGCGATCGGTGGGCTGCTGGCGCCAAGGGCTTCGAGATGTTCGAGGAAGGCCTACCCGGCTTCCATAGGTTCCTTTTCGATCTCTTCAGCGAGCTCAAGATCGTCCGCGCGGATTATGGCGGCAACGAGTTGTTTGGAAAGTTCCACCAAGTCCTTGCGAACAGAAAGGATGACCCTGCGTACGAGCCGGTAAAGGAGGCCGCGAGGTCGTATGCATTCGGCAGCCTGCCGCTGACGGCTGGCACAATGCTTTTCAATGAACTCGGCGATGCAAAATTCTTCAGCTACAACGCCATAGCGACGAAATACGGAATCCAGGATAGGCTTCTCAAGAAGATCCTGCAGGTAACAGGACGGACCCAGACTATCCCCGGCACGGACATCCCCGCAGTCCCAGCCGCGGAAGTTGACGATCTGGTTTCGATGATCAGCGATCTCGTGAGGGCGACAGAAGCCTTTAAGATCATGGGAATTACGACTACCGCATTCAACAATTTGGTCGCCGACGGGCTCATCCAGCCCAAGTTTCCCAAAGATGAGGATGTTGAACTGTCTGCAAGATTCTCGCGGGCGGCAATCGTAGAGTTCAGAGATGGCTTGCTGGCGAGAGAGAATACCGACGACATTGATGGCTTGCGCTCCGTCTTCAAAACAAGTCGGACCCTGTCACTCACCTTCGGAACGATCCTGAGGCTAATCCGCGACGGGAACCTCAGGCGCGTTGGCATCGACAGATCGACAACTGGGATCATGGCGCTGATGGTCGACCCCGAAGAGGTTTTGGAAGCGCTCGCTGTGGCTGAGCCAGATATCCATAACCACACCGTCGGGGTCTTTACAGTTCCGGAGATGGCCGAGCGCCTCAACGCAACCACGAACTCTGTAGGCGCGCTTATTCGCATGGGTGCCATTAAGGTGGAGATCGTTCGGCACCCAAGAAATCATATGCCCACGCGTGTTGCCACCTTGGAGACGTTGGACGCTTTCGAGAATCAGTACGTCAGCCTAGCGCGCTGCAGCAAATGGACGGAGCAGTACCACGGGGCAGTACGGCGGGTTCTACAGAAAGCGGGGGTTGAGCGCGTGCCCGCGTTTGCAGAATTGAGAGAGGGTTTTTATTTCCGGGCGGAGGCTGAGGCGGCTTTACTTCATCGGTAGGCGACTGAGCGCTCGCGTACGGCACACGAGACGCCCGCGCTCTACTCAACCTCGGGCGTGACGGTGATTGCTTCCATCGAGCTCGCCTAGCTATTCCGATGGTGTGGCGAAACCTCAAAACTCATAAGCGCAAACACGCCCCCGAAGTGAACCAGACGGTTCGGGAAGGTGATCCAGCTACGCCACCATGAGCTGCGCAAACTCGCGCAACTGCGGGACGACGTTGGGCTTTTCAGGATCGACAATGTCTTCCTTGATCATCAAGGACACAGAGCCAACTAACTCCGTTCGTCCCAGCGAGAAGTCGCGCTCAACTCTTTCGACATTGTCATAGAATTGCGCCGAAAGCTTCATGGAAAGGCGCCTTGTGGGAATATCTCGCCACTGCTTTCGCACCGAAGCATACTCGGTAGATTTTTGCTGCAGCCTGTGGCGATAGACCGGGTCTGCAGCGATCTGAAGTATGTAGTAAGTCAGCAGCGGCTTCCGGAAAGACTGGGTCGTGGCCGGATTCAGAGTAAATGCAGCGAGATCCAGCACCTCAACCATCGGAGCGGGCAAGTTGACCTCAAGAGACTTTGGGGCACTATCCCTTGCCGCACGGATTGACGGCACCGACTGAGGCGGAACAGCAAGCACATCGTCGCAATGATCGCAGACGTCCACCAGAATTTGCTTCGCAACTCCGCGGCCGTCGTCAAAGGGCACGTCCCTATATTTCAGGGTCGTTGGCATGAAACGCGAGCAGGACTCACAGTATGCCTCGCCTTTGTCCCCGTACACGAACATCTTCATGCTACTTCTCCTGCCCTATGGACACTGATAAAGAACGTGGTCGGTTCCTTATAGAAAAATTTGATATACCAGCCATCACGTTTCAGAATATGGACTTTAACGGTTGGCTCCCCATGCAAGGCTGAACTTTCGTGATGACTGCCGTTGCACCTGTCTATCAGGTCATAAACCTCATCCGCTGAAATTCTGCCTGCCAGAAATAGATTCTTTGCTGCCAGGTTTCGCCTGGTTTCGTGACGATAAGTCCCATCTTTCAACGACCGCAACACGAGCGGCTTCACAGTTCTAAAACTCATTAACTGCACCCATATATACGAAATTTTTCGTAATCGTCAAGTTGATCAAACCGCTCTTACACAATTCAACTTAAGCGACACTAAACGAAGGAGACTTGGTGCAAATCCTGGGAGCTATAGGAAGACTAATGAGCCTTTAGGGGTCTTGACTATGGGCGACTGACCGCACGCGTTCGGCAACAACCGTAGGCGATGCCCTCGAAGTTGTATCGAGGGAATGGTGCCGCCCCGGCTTGCAAGCATGAAGTCTTGCTCGGAGAAGTAATCTGGAAACTTGGGGCCCAACGACGCCGATTGATCAATGAAATATGTTTGTGGCGCAATGAAATTTCCAACGGCGCGAAAGGGAAAAGTCCTTCACTGATTCTATGAGCTTATTAGCGTCAGTGAATGAAGAACCCAATGGCGCGCTACATTCAGGTCAGAGCAGACCAATCAGAAAACAACTCCAGGCGCGCAAGTGCCTGGAGTTTTTCGTTCGGAGGCGATTGGTATCTCATGGGATTTGCCAGGCTCAGACCATCTCGGGAACGAGTAATGACTATTGCTCCTGTGGCGAAAGGCGCACGATCATGCGATCTCCTTTATCCAACTCGTAGCGACCCATGACTTACCTCGTTCGAAACGCTCACGCCGTAATCCTGTCGCAATGGTCGTCGTGAACATAGGATCGAAAAGGTGGGCGAGACATGAAGATCCTGTTGGTCGAAGACGAGACAAGGCTGGCGGAAGCGGTTGCGGCTTCGCTTAGCAAGAAGGGCATCGCGGTGGACCACACCGCTCTTCTTGGGGATGCAATCGAGCTGGCTCGACAACAAACCTACGATGCGATCCTGCTTGACAGACGCCTGCCAGACGGCGACGGCATCACATTCATCCCTTGGCTACGAAGCTCCGGCGTCGTGACCCCGGTCATCGTCCTGACTGCCAGAAACGAACCGGCGGAAAGGGTCGCGGGCTTGGACCTCGGCGCCGACGACTATCTGGGCAAGCCATTTCTGATGGAGGAGCTTTTCGCTCGACTGCGCGCTGTCATGCGACGCCCGTCAGCCTTGGCAGAGCCGTCCATAGTCGCAGGACGGATGATCGTGGATCCGATCCGGATGGACGTCACGGTCGGCGACCTGCAACTCGACCTGCCTCGTCGAGAGTTGATGGTGCTCGTTACCCTTGCGAAGCGAAAAGGTAGGACCGTCCTCAGATCGGCGCTGGAAACCGAAATCTACAATTACGAAGAGACGATCCAATCCAACGCGCTGGACGCTCACGTGTCGCGATTGAGAAAACGCCTAACTGACGCGGACGCCGGCGTGTCCATCCACAACATCCGCGGGGTCGGATACCTGCTGAAGGAACATTGATGCGATTTCCGAATACGTCGCTGTGGTGGAGACTTAACTGGCAGCTCAGCCTACTATTCGTCGGCACTACGGCATCGGTGATCGTCGGGCTGTGCATCTACGGGGCGATGATCCTTTCTCCGAACGTCAGCATGGAGCGCCGGCTCCTGAGCGCCCTGGAAGGATCCCTGAGCTACGAACCTGGACGAGGGCTTCGCATCGAAGACAGCGAACGGCTCCGAGCGTTGAAGAATGATACCCCAAATCTCTTTTTTTACGCCGCAGCCCCGGACGGAACGGCAGTGGCATATGGAAATATTCCACCTGCCTACATACAGCTCGCCAAGTTCGTGCCGCTTATCAAGGACGCCGACATTCGTGGCACGGGAGCAACCGCCCCTGTACCGGCTTCAGTCGACGACATCGAGATCAATACGACCGAGATCCGGGTGCTTTATGGCGGCCGCAACGGAAACGAGTCGATATTCCTCACGATGCTTGGCGGCACATATAAGATCTACGTGCCCCTGCTTGCAGTTACCCTGCCCGCCCTCTTCCTCGCCGTGCCGCGACTGGTCAAGCGTTCGCTCTCAGGATTGAGCGAGGTCGTTCGGAAAGCGCCGGAGATCGACCCGCGCCAGCCAGGATCCCGGCTGCCAGTGGATCGAGTTCCGAGCGAAGTCGTTCCGCTTATCCACGCATTCAATTCTGTTCTGGAGCGGCTCGAGCAGCAGTTCGCAGCCAGAGAACGTTTTCTCATCGATGCCGCACACGAGCTCCGCACGCCAATCGCGGTCATGCAGACGCGTATCGATACGACACTGGAAGGAAGCACGCGCGACACCATGATGGATGACATCGGTCGTCTAAGGGAGACGGCGGAACAATTGCTCGACTTCGAACGGAGTGAGCAGTCTCTCGAGCCACATGAAAATGTCGATCTGGTGGAAGTCGCCAGAAACGTCGTCGCCGACCAAGCGCCGCTCGCCATAAGAAATGGATATGAAATCTCGTTCGACAGTGACGTGGACGAGCTTTATCGGCTGGCCAGCCGGTCGGCGATGTCACGCGCCATAGGCAACCTTGTGCGCAATGCGATCGACCATGGCGGAAATAGCGGCACGATATCGGTGCACGTGTTCGAAAACGGAGGAATCTCGGTCTCGGACGAAGGCCCGGGAATTCCATCAGCGCATCGTGACCTCGTGTTCGAACCGTTCTACAGGGTCACGCCTCGCAGCACAGGTGCCGGTCTCGGATTGAGTATCGTGAAGCAGATCGTGACTCGTCACCACGGGAGCGTAGCTCTCGAAGGTAGTCCGACGGGAACCAAGGTGACCATCAGCCTGTGACAGATACATTTTCCGTCCGATTCTGCCCTTTTTCGCATGGTGTCGCAAAGGTAGGATCGCAGGCGTCCAGCCAACAAGGTCAAGACAGGGCCTTGGCTACAGTGAAGTCATCAACCCACCAGCACGCGTATGAAAGACCGGTTCGAGGCGATCAACTTGGCTGCCACCCGTTCCGACGCGGTCAATGAAGGGGCAGTGAAAATGAAATGGCCGAACCATAAAGGTCCGGCCATTTTCCTATTGGAATAAAGATAAGAGCAGAGGTGCTCGATCTAGCTTTGGCCTTGCCTAGAAGCGGCGCGGCGCTTCCGGCTTGTTGCCGACGATGCTGTCGATGCGCTCCAGCACGTCTGATGTCACCTTATCCTTATGCGACAGAGCCGCGAGATTGTCCTGCAACTGGCTTGCACGCGATGCGCCAAGGATGACGGTCGAGACGTGCTTGTTGGCGAGGCACCAGAGAAGGGCGAGATGAGTGATCGACAGGCCGATCTCGTCTGAGAGCTTTGCCAGCTCGCGAACCTGTGCAAGCTGGGCGCGGCCGGCATCGGTCGACCACTTTTCCTTCAGCCATTCGTAGCCTGGCAGGTTCATGCGGCTGTCGGCCGGTACGCCGTCATTATATTTGCCGGTCAGGACGCCGGAGGCAAGCGGTGACCAGATGGTGGTGCCGAGGCCGATCAGGTCGTAGAGCGGAAGATAGTCGGCTTCGACCTTCTGACGTTCGAAGATGTTGTATTGCGGCTGCTCCATGGTCGGCGGCGTGATGCGCAGGTCGCGTGCGACGGCGTAGGCTTCCGTCAATTGCTGCGCGGACCATTCCGATGTGCCCCAGTAAAGCACCTTGCCCTGTGCGACGAGATCGTGCATCGCGCGGACCGTTTCCTCGATCGGCGTGTCGATATCCGGGCGGTGGCAGAAGTAGAGGTCGAGATAGTCCACCTGCAGCCTTTTCAGCGCTGCGTGGCAGGCGTCCGTCACATGCTTGCGCGACAGGCCGCGCTGCGTTGGCTTCTGGCCTCCCCAGAAGACCTTGCTGGAGACGACATAGCTGTCGCGGCTCCAGGCAAGCGCCTTCAGCGCCTCGCCCATGACGATTTCGGACTTCCCGCTCTCATATCCCTCCGCATTGTCGAAGAAGTTTATCCCATTATCGTAGGCGAGCTTCATGAGATCGACGGCATCGCCGCCATTGACCTGCTTGCCGAACGTGACCCACGATCCGAAGGAGAACTCGCTCACTTTCAGACCCGATTTTCCCAAACGACGATATTCCATCATGCAGCTCCCATTGGTTATGAAAATGGGCCGCCTCGGGACCGAGGTCGGCGTGGTGTGAATCAAGCAATTATCGATTTTTTGTACTCTATGTCATCGGCAACGATATGCGAAGCTCCGCCATCACAGGAAACTGCGTCCTTTCGCATCACCTCTGTTCATCTGACAATATTGGATCGCTTTCAATGACTTCAACGGCGAAAGCCGTCGTTTCCCGGTCCGCTGTGCTAGCGATCCAGCGTTCAGTCAACTTCGGAGCTTCGTCTGACGGACCGGCAGTTTGTCAATAACTGCAAGGTCTATCGTTGCCAAATCCGCCCAGGCACGCCGGTCGGAGCCCAAAGTCAGCGCTTCGCCCATACCCGACCGAGCCGGTCTGGATCGAACTATCCGAGCTCGTCGTGCAGGACGATGCCATGACTATGACGACGACAGCTGCCCCGGCTGCCAACAGTTTTCGAAATTGGGACATTTTATTTACCCCCATACCGATAACGACGACATCGGAACCCCATTACAGGCTCGTGTCATCGCTAGGGAAATAGGCTGGTCCGAAGCTCCGGAAACCGCGCGAGCAATCAAGATTTCGTCATTCATGCAGCCTGCAGAAATTCGCAGCCGGGTGTTAAACCCACCGGCTGCCAGAACTGAGACTAAGCCTCATTCGCCCCTATTGCCTTAAGCCACAYGGTCACTGCCACTGCACCACCGTCCGGATGACCGATAGCCCGGTCGCCGAGGTAGCTTGCACGGCCCAGCCTTGGCCACATCGCCTTCGTCGCTTCCGCGCCGGCAATTCCGGCGGCAATCGCCTCCTGCCAGGCTTCTTGGGTTGCCTGTCCCTTTCCAAGGTTCGCGATGAAGGCATCCGCTGCCGGGCGCAAGGCGTCGATCATGGTCCTGTCGCCGGGCTTTGCTCCGCCGAGGTCGGAGACGGCCTGAACGGCGGCGGAGAAGGCTTCGGCCATCTCGACTGATGTCGGGGCCTCAATGCCTGCGAGCTGGCGTGACGCGCGCATCAGGGCTGTGGCGTAGAATGGTCCGGAGCTGCCGGCAATTGCGCGTCTGACGGCATCGCCCATCGCCATCAGGCCGCCTGCGACATCCGCAAAGGCAGTGTCGGGAAGTGCTAGAACGGCTTCGGCACCGCGCGTCATGCTGGCGCCGAGATCGCCATCGCCGGTGATGCTGTCGAGTTCGGTCAGATGCGCTTCTGCGGCGATCAGGGCGTTCGCGATGTTGTGCGCCGCCTTCTGGAGCTGCCTGCCGGAGGCAGTGATCGCGCGGGTTTCGGCTGGGTTTTCAGCCGCCCGTGATGAAGGGAGCTCCCGGTTGCGATTGACCACTCCACCCCTTGGCCAGGCATCTGCCTTTGTCGGCGCATCGATCAGTTCGAGGAACCTGATATCGACATGCAGGATGGAGAGCGAGAAGCCCGGCATGTCCAGGGCGGACAGGAGCGTGCCTGCCCAGGCTCGTTCGACCGCCACACCTTTGCTCTCAAGCGCTGCGAGTGCAGAGCGGGCTACGATCGACAGTTCCATCGGCGGGGTCGCGCCGAGACCATTGATGAGCAGGGCGACGCGATCGCCCTTCTTGAGCTTTCCGTCTGCCTCGATCGTTTCCAGCACGATCGACACAAGCTGGCCGACCGGCGCGATCGGCATCCGCCGAACACCCTGCTCGCCATGAATGCCGAGGCCGACTTCGATCTCCTGTTCACCCAGGGAGAAACCCGGCTTGCCGACGGCCGGCAGGGTGCAAGATCCAAGCGAGATGCCCATGGAGGAGAGTTGCTCGGAAGCCGAGCGGGCGATGCGGGCCACGTCCTCCAGCGGCAGGCCCTGCTCGGCGGCGGCGCCTGCGAGCTTGTGGACCAGAACCGTGCCGGCGATGCCGCGGCGACGGTCGGCAGGAACGGTTTCCCGCAGCGCAACGTCATCGGCGACAACGACGATCTCGACGGGGATGCCTTCCGCGCGCGCTAGTTCCGCCGCGAGGCCGAAATTCAGGCGGTCGCCCGTATAATTCTTGACGATCAGCAATGCGCCGGCCTGGCCGCTTGCGGCCCTGATGCCAGCAAGAACGGCATCGGTGCTCGGCGACGTGAAGACGTCGCCAGCGACCGCCGCCGTCAGCATGCCGCTGCCGACATAGCCGGCATGGGCAGGTTCGTGGCCGCTGCCGCCACCTGAGAGAACGGCGACCTTGCGCTTGGCAGGTTCGGGAAGATCTGACCGGATCACGACGTTTTCGTCGGCCAGCAATATGGCTGCCGGGCTGAGTGCAACGGCCCCTTCCAGCATTTCCCGTACGACGGAGGAAGGATCGTTGATCAGCTTCTTCATGGTTCTCTCCCAACAACCAGCCTAGCCTGAACGCGAGCGCCGCTCGATCAGTGACCTAGCACGATTTCCCCGAAGGTGAATACAGGATCAAACTCGGCGAGAGACGCGGCGGCTGATCGTCGCCACACCAGTCCGCTCAGAAGCGGGTTGCCGCAGCAAAGATTTCCGCCAGGCGTTCGATGCCAGCCTGATCGTCGGCATCGAAACGGGCGGGAATCGGGCTGTCGAGATCAATGACGCCGATAATCTTATCACCGTTGCGGACGGGAACGACGAGTTCGGATCGGGATGCGGCGTCGCAGGCGATATGGCCGGGAAACGCATGAACATCTGCCACGAGGATCGAGGCGCGCTCCTTGACCGCCGTGCCGCACACGCCGCGGCCGACAGGAATGCGCACGCAGGCGGGCTTGCCCTGGAACGGGCCAAGCACCAGTTCCTCGCCCTTCAGAAGATAGAAGCCCGCCCAGTTGAGATCGGCCATCGTCTGGAACATCAGTGCCGAGGTGTTGGCGGCGTTTGCGATCATATCCGGCTCGCCTTCGAGCAGTCCCTGCAGCTGCTGGGCGAGCTCGCGATAGAATTCGGCCTTATTATCCACCTTGATCGATGCCGCCTGGAACATTATCACGTCCACTTCCTGTTTCTGAACCGCTGATATAGGCGGCCAGGCGGGTTTTGACAAACGGTCGAGCGGGAGCGCAGCATTGAATTGCGGCAGCAAATCCGATCAGATTTACGCTTGACGAAGACGATCAGAATATCGGCTGCCCTCCTCTTGCGCAGTGACGCCGTATGCCTCTGGTGCGCAAGCGCGGCACCGTGGCCGTCTGGAACAGTTTCAGGCGCCAACGGCCAGCGAGCCGGATCATGTGCTCATCGCTGATGTCTTCCTGCGGCATGTGGAGGATGTGTCAAGCGAAGTGAAGATTTGACCCCGTAGGCGAAACGAAGAACTGTCCCCCTTCATTGATTTGCTGTTTCGTTTGTCTCGAGCGCCGTTCCGGCCTTCTGCAGAAGGCCGGAACGGCGCTTTTCGCGAAGCCTGTAGCTATCACCTCGAATGGTGATCACTGTCGAATGGTGCAAAAGGCGGTCCAATATCGCGGTGGCGACAACAGGGTCTCCGAAGACGCTCCCCCACTCTCCGACGGATCGATTTGAGGTAATCAGGATCGATCCTTTCTCGTAGCGGCGAGAGACCAGTTGGAAGAACAGGTGAGCCGCGTTCGCTTCGAAAGGCAGATATCCGAGCTCATCGATGATGAGCAGTTTCGGTCGTGACAGGATCGTCAATTGCTTGTCTAGGGTTCCGTCGCTGTGGGCCTTTGCCAACATGGCGACAAGCGTGGCTGCGGTCACGAACTGGACATTGTAATTTTGGCGGATCGCTTCGCGGCCGAGACTGACGGCAAGATGAGTTTTTCCGGTTCCGGGTGGCCCCAAGAATAGGACCGTATCGCCGTGAGCGATCCAGCGGCAGGTCGCCAACTCTCTAATCTGTCCGCGATCCACCGATGGCTGTGCCTCGAAGTCGAAGCCGTCGAGTTCACGCACGAACGGGAACTGCGCCAGTTTGCTTGACATGGAGATGCGCCGCTCGTCGCGCCGTGCAATCTCGCGCGATACCAGGAACGCCAGTGCCTCGCGCAGCGTCATTTTCGAGCGAGCGGCCTCATCCAGCAGGCTGTCGAGTTGATCGCGGATTGCCGTCAGCTTCAGGCGATCGAGCGTCGCGATGAGTAGATCGTTGTCTACGGTTGTCATCACCAGCCACCTCCAACCACAGCCTCGTATTCTGCAAGCGGTCGCAGCAGGGCTGCTGGCGTCGTCTCAACTGGAGCGGAACGAACCAGCCCTTCGATACCCGCAACACCGACGAAGTGGGTCCGGTCCATGATCCGTTGTCGCCGTCCCTGGCAGAGAGCATGATCAGCTACGACATGGCCGGCGTGGCGGACGATGACACGACCCGCCAGCACAACGACCTGGACGCTTTCACCGATGAGACGCCAGGGTACGGAGTAACTATTGGTGTCGAGATCGATGGCGCAGTCTGCCTGCACCTTGCGCACGAGATCGCGCAGCTGTCCAAATGGTGCACGGCCTGACAGAGGCCGAAGGGCATCGACCTCGCCAGCGAAGCGCTCAATTGGAGGTTCGCCAGTCGTGCCGTGGTCGCGCTGATCGGCGACCTCACGTATCCAACGATCCAGATGTGCCTCGAAGGAGGCCCAGCTCTCAAACCGGCGACCTGCGATGGCGTTCTTCTTGACGTAGCCGACCCCGCGCTCATCCTTTCCCTTTGTCCGGGCTCGGTATGGAGCGCAAGCGCGTGGCACGAAGCCCCAATAACGCGCAAATGCCCATAGCCGTGCATTGAAGCGAACCTCCCGACTAACCGCGTCGTGATGCTCGACAAGCGCCTTCGCATTATCCAGCAGAACCTCACCAGGAATGCCGCCGAACCGAAGAAACGCGCCTTCCATGCCCTCGAACCAGTCGGTCTGTCCTTCTCGCAGTGAAGCACGTATATGGATGCGTCGGGAATAGCTCAGCGTGGCGACAAAGACGTTTACCCGGATTCGTTCATCGCCAATCCAGACACGCGTCTGCCCAAAGTCGATCTGCAATTGACGGCCTGGCGGTGTCTCAAACCGGACTGTTGCCCGCTTCTGCGCTTTGAGTTCGCGCCGCCATTCCCGGACCCGAAGCTCTACAGAGCGCAACCCGATGATAATTCCATGCTCGCTGGCCAACTCCTGCCGGATCACATCGGCATTGCCGTCGTGCCGGAAGAAGCGTTCGCGGAGCCAATCATCCAAGCCATCGAAAGCAGTGCGGCGAACCGGTTTTTTGAATGGCGCTACTCCGCCCTCCCGTAGATATCGGCGGACAGTGTTGCGAGCGCAGCCAAACTCTTTCGATAAGCGCTTGGCACCCCAGCCAAGCTCGTGCAGCCGCAACATTGCCACCACCTCATCTGCCTGAAGCATATCTTCGCCCTGCATTGTCCGCGACAATGCAGGATGCCCTGAAGTCAAGCTCATCATCCATCTCTCCTCGTTCTGAAACGAGGGGGCAGTTCTTCATTTCGTTAGGGGGTCAGTTTCTCACTTCGCCTGACA
>NZ_JBFTSM010000035.1:0-33311 GCF_056400025.1 Rhizobium sp. 01L419 | reverse complement strand
GCCTACATCCTGACGAAGGAAGAAGGCGGTCGTCATACGCCGTTCTTCACGAACTACCGTCCGCAGTTCTACTTCCGCACGACGGACGTTACGGGCATCGTGACGCTTCCGGAAGGCACGGAAATGGTCATGCCTGGCGACAACGTCACTGTTGACGTCGAGCTGATCGTTCCGATCGCGATGGAAGAAAAGCTTCGCTTCGCTATCCGCGAAGGCGGCCGTACCGTCGGTGCAGGCATCGTTGCTTCGATCGTCGAGTAATTCATTCGGCTGCTCCGGTGGAGCAGCCGATTCGATGACATTATTATGATGCAAGCGGCGCTGGCCGCTTGCTTATTACACAGAAATGTTGCAAATGGCGCGCGAGCGCGATTTGCGTACCGCTTTGGTAGACGAAGCGGCGACTAAACAAACAATAAGGTGGGTCAAAAGGCCCTGAAGAGTGGATAGGGATGCCGTAACAGGCGTCTCTCTCGATCTTTGAAACCGGTGGTCCGCCTTAGGAAGAAAGAACAACCCGTGTCTTGCCCAAAGACATGTGGAAAACAAACACAAGGATAACGTCGAATGAACGGCCAAAATATCCGCATTCGCCTGAAGGCGTTCGATCACCGGATTCTCGATGCTTCCACGCGCGAGATCGTGTCGACGGCGAAGCGCACCGGTGCTAGCGTCCGGGGCCCCGTTCCGCTTCCGACCCGCATCGAGAAGTTTACGGTCAACCGGTCCCCGCACATCGACAAGAAGAGCCGCGAACAGTTCGAGATGCGCACGCATAAGCGCCTGCTCGACATCGTAGATCCGACCCCGCAGACGGTAGACGCGCTGATGAAGCTCGATCTCGCCGCAGGTGTCGATGTTGAGATCAAGCTCTGAGCTTGCTCGAGCTGAGTTGGAAGGATTGAACCGATGCGTTCAGGTGTGATTGCACAGAAGGTGGGAATGACCCGCGTCTACAACGACGCCGGCGAGCATGTCCCGGTAACGGTACTGCGTTTGGAAAGCTGCCAGGTCGTGGCCCAGCGCACCGTAGAAAAGAATGGCTATACCGCGCTTCAGCTCGGTGCTGGCCAGGCCAAGGTAAAGAACACGTCCAAGGCCATGCGCGGCAACTTTGCCGTCGCAAACGTTGAGCCCAAGGCCAAGCTGCAGGAATTCCGCGTTTCGGAAGACCACCTGCTCGACATTGGTACTGAGATCAAGGCTGATCACTTTGCTGCTGGCCAGCTCGTCGACGTCACAGGCACGACGATCGGTAAGGGCTTTGCCGGCGCCATGAAGCGCCACGGCTTCGGCGGTCTGCGCGCCACGCACGGTGTGTCTGTTTCGCACCGCTCGCATGGTTCGACAGGTTCGCGCCAGGATCCGGGCAAGGTTTTCAAGAACAAGAAGATGGCTGGTCACATGGGCCAGACGCGCGTGACGACGCAGAACCTTGAAGTCGTTTCGACCGACGAAGATCGCGGTCTGATCCTGATCAAGGGTGCAGTACCCGGTTCCAAGGGTGCCTGGATCATCGTGCGCGACGCCGTCAAGTCGGCAGCGAAGTAAGGGAGCCAGACCAATGGAATTGAACGTCAAGACCCTCGAGGGAAAAGACGCTGGGAAGGTTTCCCTTTCGGAAGCGATTTTCGGCCTTGAGCCCCGCGAAGATATTCTCGCCCGCGTTATCCGCTGGCAGCTTGCTAAGAAGCAGCAGGGCACGCACCAGGCAAAGGGCCGCGCAGACGTCTGGCGCACCGGCGCCAAGATGTACAAGCAGAAGGGTACGGGCCGCGCTCGTCACCATTCGGCTCGTGCTCCGCAGTTCCGCGGTGGTGGTAAGGCCCACGGCCCGGTTGCTCGCAGCCACGAACACGACCTTCCGAAGAAGGTTCGCGCACTCGGCCTGCGTCACGCGCTGTCCGCCAAGATCAAGGCAGACGAACTGATCATCATCGATGATCTGGTCGCCAACGAAGCAAAGACGAAGGCTCTGGCCGGCGTATTCGCAACGCTGGGCCTCACCAACGCCCTCTTCATCGGCGGTGCCGAGCTCGACGGTAACTTCAAGCTCGCTGCCCAGAACATCCCGAACATCGATGTTCTGCCGATCCAGGGCATCAACGTTTACGACATCGTCCGCCGCGGCAAGCTCGTGCTTTCCAAGGCTGCCGTTGAAGCGCTAGAGGAGCGATTCAAGTGACCGATCTCCGCCACTACGATGTGATCGTTTCTCCTGCGATCACCGAAAAATCCACGCTGGTATCGGAAAACAACCAGGTTGTTTTCAATGTCGCCAAGAAGGCGACGAAGCCGGAAATCAAGGCTGCAGTCGAGGCGCTCTTCGGCGTCAAGGTTACCGCCGTCAACACCCTGCTGCGCAAGGGCAAGACCCGGCGTTTCCGCGGTTTTGTCGGCAAGCAGCAGGACGTGAAGAAGGCTGTCGTGACGTTGGCCGAAGGCCAGACGATCGACGTCTCCACCGGTCTCTGAGGATAAAAAAATGGCATTGAAAACATTCAATCCGACGACCCCGAGCCAGCGCCAGCTGGTCATCGTCGACCGTTCTGGCCTCTACAAGGGCAAGCCGGTCAAGGCGCTGACGGAAGGTCTGACCAAGAGCGGCGGTCGTAACAACCTCGGCCGCATCACGGCCCGCTTCATCGGCGGCGGTCACAAGCGTACCTATCGCATCATCGACTTCAAGCGTCGCAAGTTCGACGTCGAAGGCACTGTCGAGCGTATCGAATACGACCCGAACCGTACGGCTTACATCGCGCTCATCAAATACGCCGATGGCGAACAGGCCTACATCATCGCTCCGCAGCGTCTTGCTGCCGGCGACAAGGTCATCGCTTCCGACAAGGTTGTTGACGTCAAGCCCGGCAACACGATGCCGCTGCAGTATATCCCGGTCGGCTCCATCATCCACAATGTGGAAATGAAGCCGGGCAAGGGCGGTCAGATTGCCCGCTCCGCCGGTTCCTACGCGCAGCTCGTCGGCCGCGACCAGGGCATGGCGATCCTTCGCCTGAACTCGGGCGAACAGCGTCTCGTGCACGGCACCTGCCTTGCTTCGATCGGTGCAGTGTCGAACCCTGACCATGCCAACATCAACGACGGCAAGGCCGGTCGTACTGTTTGGCGCGGCAAGCGTCCGCATAACCGCGGTGTCGTCATGAACCCGGTCGACCACCCGCACGGCGGTGGTGAAGGCCGCACCTCTGGTGGTCGTCACCCGGTTTCTCCGTGGGGCAAGCCGACCAAGGGCAAGCGCACCCGGTCGAACAAGTCGACCGACAAGATGATCATGCGCTCGCGTCATCAGCGTAAGAAGTAAGAGAGGAAGTCTCCAATGGCTCGTTCAGTATGGAAAGGTCCGTTCGTTGACGGCTATCTTCTCAAGAAGGCTGAGAAGGTTCGTGAAGGCGGACGCGCAGAAGTAATCAAGATCTGGAGCCGTCGCTCCACGATCCTGCCGCAGTTCGTCGGTCTCACCTTCGGCGTCTACAACGGCAGCAAGCATGTTCCGGTCAGCGTCAATGAAGACATGGTCGGTCACAAGTTCGGTGAATTCTCTCCGACCCGGACCTATTACGGTCACGGCGCGGACAAGAAGGCAAAGAGGAAGTAACGATGGGCAAGGCAAAAACAGAACGCCGGCTCAAGGACAACGAAGCGCAGGCAGTCGCCCGCACGCTTCGTGTCAGCCCCCAGAAGCTTAACCTGGTTGCTGCGGCCATCCGCGGCAAGAAGGTCGAGCGTGCACTCGCTGAGCTGGAATTCTCCCGCAAGCGCATTGCAGGCGCCGTCAAGAAGACGCTCGAATCTGCGATCGCCAACGCTGAAAACAACCATGACCTCGACGTCGATGCTCTCGTCGTCGCCGAGGCTTATGTCGGCAAGTCGATCGTCATGAAGCGCTTCCACGCTCGTGGCCGTGGCCGCGCATCRCGCATCGAACGTCCGTTCGCTCACCTGACGATCGTCGTTCGTGAAGTGCAGGCACAAGAGGAGGCCGCATAATGGGTCAGAAGATCAATCCGATTGGTTTCCGTCTTGGCATCAACCGTACCTGGGATAGCCGCTGGTTTGCGGACAATGCCGAGTATGGTCAGCTCCTGCACGAAGACCTGAAGATGCGTAAGTTCGTCATGAGCGAACTGAAGCAGGCCGGTATCTCCAAGGTGGTCATCGAGCGCCCGCACAAGAAGTGCCGCGTCACGATCCACTCGGCCCGTCCGGGCCTGATCATCGGCCGTAAGGGCGCCGACATCGACAAGCTCCGCAAGAAGCTGTCGGAAATGACGAATTCCGAAACGCACCTCAACATCGTTGAAGTGCGCAAGCCGGAAATCGACGCAACGCTCGTTGCTCAGTCGATCGCCCAGCAGCTCGAGCGCCGCGTGGCTTTCCGCCGCGCCATGAAGCGCGCCGTTCAGTCCGCGATGCGTCTTGGCGCCGAAGGCATCAAGATCACCTGCGCAGGCCGTCTCGGTGGTGCAGAAATCGCTCGTACGGAATGGTACCGCGAAGGCCGCGTGCCGCTGCACACCCTGCGCGCTGACATCGACTACGGTACGGCTGAAGCCGAAACCGCATTCGGTATCTGCGGCATCAAGGTCTGGATCTTCAAGGGCGAAATCCTTGAGCACGATCCGATGGCTTCCGAACGCCGCGCGCTGGAAGGCGACGCACAGGGCCCGGCAAGCCGCGAACGCGACCGTGGCGATCGTCGCCGCGAACGCGACAACGCGTAATTAGCGCTGGCGAAAGATAAGCTCGGAGAAGTAAGAAAATGTTGCAGCCAAAGCGTACTAAGTACCGCAAGCAGTTCAAGGGCCGCATCAAGGGCGTAGCCAAGGGTGGTTCTGATCTGGCCTTCGGCGAATTCGGCCTGAAGGCTCAGGAGCCGAACCGCGTTAACGCACGTGAAATCGAAGCGGCCCGCCGCGCGATTACGCGTTACATGAAGCGCGCCGGCCGTGTTTGGATCCGCGTGTTCCCGGACGTTCCGGTAACCGCAAAGCCTACCGAAGTCCGTATGGGTAAGGGTAAGGGTTCCGTGGAATACTGGGCATGCAAGGTCAAGCCCGGTCGTATGATGTTCGAGATCGACGGTGTCTCCGAGGAAATCGCGCGTGAAGCGCTTCGCCTCGGCTCGGCCAAGCTCTCGGTCAAGACGCGCTTTGTGCAGCGCATCGCAGAGTAAGGAGAAGGCACGATGAAAGCCGAAGAAGTACGCGGCCTCACGGCCGACCAGCTCAAGGACAAGCTCGCCGACCTGAAGAAAGAGCAGTTMAACCTGCGCTTCCAGAAGGCGACGAACCAGCTTGAGAAGACCTCGCGCATCAACGAAGTCCGCAAGGACATCGCCCGCGTCAAAACCATTGCCCGCCAGAAGGCGGCAGAAGCAAAGGCCTAAAGGAAAAAAACATGCCGAAGCGCATTCTGCAGGGCGTCGTGGTTGGTGACAAGAACGAGAAGACTGTCGTAGTTCGCGTTGAGCGTCGTTTCGCTCATCCGCTGCTCCAGAAGACCGTTCGTCGCTCCAAGAAGTACAAGGCCCACGACGAAAACAACCAGTACAAGATCGGCGATATCGTCTCCATCGAGGAGTGCGCACCGATCTCCAAGGACAAGCGCTGGACGGTTATTGCCGCCCAGGCCAAGTAAGAATTTCACGCGAGGCCTTGCGTCTCGCGGAAATTTCTGTATGAAGCAGCGTCGGAACGCTCGAATGCCGGGCGTTCTTTTGCTTTAAGCGCACGGAAGGTCCCATCTGGGAAACCACCCTGGCAACGATCTATCCCGCGCTATTCAAGCTATTGCCGTGTTTTCGCTGTCCTCACGACGAGCGGCCGGTAGAGAATTCTCATAAGCCGGGAGAGGGGGCATTGCCCAACCATTCCGGTAAGAACAAGAAGGCGACCTGATATGATTCAGATGCAAACAAACCTCGACGTCGCGGATAATTCCGGCGCCCGTCGTGTCATGTGCATCAAGGTGCTGGGCGGCTCGAAGCGCAAGTATGCCTCGATCGGCGACGTCATCGTCGTTTCGATCAAGGAAGCTATTCCGCGCGGCCGTGTGAAGAAGGGTGACGTGATGAAGGCGGTTGTCGTTCGTACCGCCAAGGACATCCGTCGTCCGGATGGCTCTGTCATCCGCTTCGACACGAATGCAGCAGTCCTCATCGACAACAAGAAAGAGCCGATCGGCACCCGTATCTTCGGACCGGTTCCGCGCGAATTGCGTGCGAAGAACCACATGAAGATCATCTCGCTGGCTCCCGAAGTACTGTAAGGAGCGGGAACGATGCAAAAGATTCGTAAGGGCGACAAGGTCGTCATGCTCGCAGGCAAGGACAAGGGTCGCACTGGCGAAGTCCTTCAGGTCCTGCCGAAGGAAGATCGCGCCGTCGTTCGCGGCGTAAACCTCGTAAAGCGCCACCAGCGCCAGACGCAGACCCAGGAAGCCGGGATTATTTCCAAGGAAGCTTCGGTTCACCTGTCCAACGTCTCGATCATCGACAAGGACGGCAAGCCGACCCGCGTCGGCTTCAAGGTTGTTGACGGCAAGAAGGTCCGCGTGGCCAAGCGTTCGGGAGAAGTGATCGATGGCTGAGGCAAAGTACGAGCCGCGGCTCAAGAAGGAATATGTCGAGCGGATCCGTAAGGCGATGCAGGAGAAGTTCTCCTACGCCAACGAGATGATGATCCCGAAGCTCGACAAGATCGTTATCAACATGGGTGTGGGCGAAGCCACGGCTGACTCGAAGAAGCCGACCGTTGCTGCTGCCGACCTGGCTGCCATCGCTGGCCAGAAGCCGGTCATCACCCGTGCACGCAACTCTATCGCTGGCTTCAAGGTCCGCGAACACATGCCGATCGGCGCGAAGGTCACCCTGCGCGGCGCCCGCATGTACGAGTTCCTGGATCGCCTGGTCAACATCGCGCTTCCGCGCGTTCGCGACTTCCGCGGCCTGAACCCGAAGAGCTTTGACGGCCGTGGCAACTTTGCCATGGGCATCAAGGAGCACATTGTGTTCCCTGAAATCAACTACGACAAGGTTGATCAGATGTGGGGCATGGACATCATCGTTTGCACGACGGCAACGACCGACGACGAAGCTCGCGCACTCCTCACGGAGTTCAGCTTCCCGTTCCGTCAGTAACCGTAACGACGAGCGTAGAAAAGGAACCTGACATGGCGAAGACAAGCGCAGTTGAAAAGAACAAGCGCCGCCGTACTACGGTCGCAAACCAGGCCGGCAAGCGTGCTGCCCTGAAGGCGATCATCATGAACCAGGCTCTTCCGATCGAAGAGCGGTTCAAGGCCTCGATCAAGCTGGCATCCCTGCCACGCGACGGATCGAAGACCCGCATTCGCAACCGTTGCGAAGTGTCCGGTCGTCCGCGCGCTTATTACCGTAAACTGCGTATGTCGCGTATCGCGCTACGTGAACTGGGCAATCTCGGCAAGGTGCCGGGCATCGTCAAGTCGAGCTGGTAAGGAGCAGGTTAGATGACAATGACTGATCCGTTGGGCGATATGCTCACCCGTATCCGTAACGGTGCTTCGCGTCGCAAGTCGTCGGTTTCGACGCCTGCTTCCAGGCTCCGTGCACGTGTTCTCGATGTCCTCCAGTCCGAAGGCTACATCCGTGGCTACTCCGTCGTCGATTTCGGCAACGGCAAGTCGGAACTGAACATCGAACTGAAGTACTATGAAGGCGCATCGGTGATCCGTGAGATCGGCCGTGTGTCCAAGCCGGGCCGCCGGGTTTATGTCTCGGTCAAGTCCATTCCGCAGGTCGCGAACGGCCTCGGCATCACCATCCTTTCGACTCCGAAGGGTGTGATGGCCGATCACCAGGCTCGCGAACAGAACGTTGGTGGCGAGGTTCTCTGCTCGGTCTTCTAAGACTGCGCAGGGTCTCCATAGCGAACAGACAGGATTGAAACATGTCTCGTATCGGTAAGAAGCCCGTTCAGGTACCTGCTGGKATCACGGCTACGGTCGATGGCCAGAAGGTTACTGCGAAGGGCCCGAAGGGCGAGCTGTTTTTCGTCGCAAACGACGAAATCAGCCTCAAGCTTGAAAACAATGCGGTCGTCGTAACGCCGCTCAGCCAGACGAAGGATGCTCGTTCGAAGTGGGGCATGTCCCGCACGATGATCGAAAACATCTTCAAGGGCGTCAAGGACGGCTACGAGCGCAAGCTCGAAATCAACGGCGTTGGTTACCGTGCCTCCCTGCAGGGCAAGAACCTGCAGCTGGCTCTCGGTTTCAGCCACGACGTGGTCTACGAACCGCCGCAGGGCATCACGATCGCTGTACCGAAGCCGACGGAAATTATCGTCACCGGCATCAACAAGCAGCAGGTCGGCCAGGTCGCCGCCGAGATCCGCGAATACCGCGGTCCGGAGCCCTACAAGGGCAAGGGCGTCAAGTATGCCGAAGAGCGGATTGTCCGCAAAGAAGGCAAGAAGAAGTAAGGATCACGCGAAATGGCTAGCAGGAAAGAAGCACTTGCACGTCGTGCCAACCGCGTGCGCCGTCATCTCAAGTCGGTGGCCAATGGCCGTCCGCGCCTGTCGGTTCATCGCTCCTCGAAGAACATCTACGCTCAGGTCATCGACGATGTTGCCGGCAAGACGCTTGCCGCTGCATCGACCCTCGACAAGGATCTGCGCGGTTCTCTGAAGACCGGTGCCGACACAGCAGCAGCAGCCCTCGTCGGCAAGCTCGTTGCTGAGCGCGCCTCCAAGGCAGGTGTCACTGAGGTCGTTTTCGACCGTGGCGCCTTCATCTATCACGGCCGCATCAAGGCCCTGGCAGATGCAGCCCGCGAAAGCGGCCTGACCTTCTAATCAGTTTCCGGCCGAAGGCTTTTTAAGCCTCGGCCGGATTTCACCGGACCGCAAACCGTTCCCTTGAGGAAGACGATGCGGTCCTCGTTTTGTTTGCCGATTGCACCCGGAAAAGAAAAAGGAAGAGGACAATGGCACAGGAAAGAAGGCCGCAGCGGGAAGACCGCCAGAGCCGCGAAGAGCGCGATAGCGAATTCGTCGACAAGCTTGTCGCGATCAACCGCGTCGCCAAGGTCGTCAAGGGCGGCCGTCGTTTTGGTTTCGCAGCACTCGTCGTCGTCGGCGACCAGAAGGGCCGCGTCGGCTTCGGCCATGGCAAGGCACGTGAAGTGCCGGAAGCCATCCGCAAGGCAACCGAAGCCGCCAAGCGCGAGCTGATCTTCGTACCGCTGCGTGACGGCCGTACGCTGCATCACGACGTCCATGGCCGTCATGGCGCCGGCAAGGTTCTGCTGCGCTCGGCCAAGGTTGGTACCGGTATCATCGCCGGCGGTCCGATGCGCGCCGTTTTCGAAACGCTCGGCGTCCACGACGTCGTCGCCAAGTCGACCGGTTCGTCGAACCCTTACAACATGGTTCGCGCCACCTTCGACGCTCTGAAGCACCAGGTTCACCCGAAGGACATCGCAGCCCAGCGCGGCATCAAGTATGCTACGCTCCAGGCTCGCCGTGCCGCTTCCGGCAACGCCTCTGAAGAATAAGAGGAGCTGACCAATGGCCAAGGCTACCAAGAAGGCTGAAGCGAAGACTGTTACGATCGAACAGGTCGGCAGCCCGATTCGCCGTCCGGACGTCCAGCAGCGTACGCTGATCGGTCTCGGACTGAACAAGATGCACCGCCGCCGCACGCTGGAAGACACTCCAGCCGTTCGTGGCATGATCCGTGCAGTCCAGCATCTCGTTCGCGTCGTCGACGAGAAGTGAGTCCGGAGTAAAGCTCATGAAACTCAATGAAATCAAGGATAACGAAGGCTCTACCCATAGCCGCAAGCGCCTCGGCCGCGGTATCGGCTCGGGCTCCGGTAAGACCGGTGGTCGTGGTGTAAAGGGTCAGAAGTCCCGTTCGGGCGTTGCCATCAACGGCTTCGAAGGCGGTCAGATGCCCATCTACCGTCGCCTGCCGAAGCGTGGCTTCACCAACATCTTCGCAGCCGACTACGTTGTCGTATCGCTCGCACGCATCCAAGCTGCCGTCGATGCCGGCAAGCTGGACGCGAAGGCAACGATCGATGCGGCGGCTCTGAAGGCTGCCGGCGTCATCCGTCGCGCCAAGGACGGCGTTCGCGTTCTGTCCGATGGCGAGCTCAAGGCTAAGGTCACGCTCGAAGTTGCAGGCGCTTCCAAGTCTGCCGTCGAGAAGATCGAAAAGGCCGGCGGCAAGATAACGCTTCTTTCTGCCGCAGCGGCAGAATAATAAACACATGATATATCGCCCGGGGTGCTTCACACCGGGCGATTTTGCTCCCATATGTGAGCCTCATTAAACCTGCTTGGACGCGGCTCGCGTCGGTGCGGTAAGACTGAAAACAAGGGTGAGGCACAGGGTTGCGCCAGCAATCCGTCCAAGGCCCGGTTTTTAAAAGAAATTCATACTGATTCCGGTGCCGGCCAATTCGAGAGCGCCGGAATTGGTAGCGCGGAGAATCGCATGGCTTCTGCAGCGGAACAACTGGCCTCAAACCTCAACTTTTCGACCTTCGCCAAGGCCGAGGATCTTAAGAAGCGCCTGTGGTTCACACTGGCAGCTCTCCTCGTCTACCGGCTGGGCACCCATATTCCGCTTCCAGGCCTTAATCCTCAGGCCTACGCCCAGGCATTCCAGGGTCAGGCCGGCGGCATTCTTGGTCTCTTCAACATGTTCTCGGGCGGCGCGGTGCAGCGCATGGCGATCTTCGCGCTCGGCATCATGCCCTACATCTCCGCTTCGATCATCGTGCAGCTCATGACCTCGGTCGTGCCGGCGCTCGAAAATCTGAAGAAGGAAGGCGAGCAGGGCCGCAAGATCATCAACCAGTACACCCGATATGGCACGGTCATCCTCGGCGCGCTGCAGGCCTACGGCATTGCTGTCGGTCTTGAGAGCGGCAACGGCCTTGTTGTCGATCCGGGTTGGTTCTTCAAAATTTCGACCGTCCTGACTCTGCTCGGCGGCACCATGTTTCTGATGTGGCTCGGTGAACAGATCACCTCGCGCGGCATTGGCAACGGTATTTCGCTTATCATTTTCGCAGGAATTGCAGCCGGTCTTCCGACCGCTCTTGCCGGCACGTTGGAACTCGGCCGTACCGGTGCGCTGTCGACGAGCCTCATTCTGCTCGTCATCGTTGTCGCGATCGCGGTCATCGCCGTCATCGTCTTCGTCGAGCGTGCGCAGCGCCGTCTGCTGATCCAATATCCGAAGCGCCAGGTCGGCAACCGGATGTTCCAGGGCGATACCTCGCACCTGCCGCTGAAACTGAACACTTCGGGCGTCATCCCGGCAATCTTTGCGTCCTCGTTGCTGCTTTTGCCCGCGACGATCGCAGGTTTTGCCGCCACGACAGCGATGCCTGCCTGGGCCACCTCTATCGTTGCTGCCCTCGGCCATGGCCAGCCGCTTTATATGCTGCTCTATGCGGGCCTCATCGCCTTCTTCGCCTTCTTCTACACGGCCATTGTCTTCAATCCGAAGGATACGGCCGACAATCTGAAGAAGCATGGCGGCTTCATCCCCGGCATTCGTCCGGGTGACCGCACCGCCGAGTATATCGACTATGTGCTGACCCGTATCACGGTGATCGGCGCTATCTATCTCGTCTTCGTCTGCATCCTCCCCGAGATTCTGGTGTCGCAAACCGGCATTCCATTAGCCCTTGGTGGGACTTCGCTTTTGATCGTGGTTAGCGTAACTCTTGATACGGTGGCGCAGATCCAGGGCCATCTGATCGCACAGCAGTACGAAGGCCTGATCAAGAAATCGAAGTTGCGTGGAGGAAAGAGGGGGCGATGAGACTTATACTTTTGGGGCCGCCGGGCGCGGGTAAGGGGACCCAGGCCCAGCGGATCGTGGAAAAGCACGGCATTCCGCAGCTTTCCACGGGTGACATGCTGCGCGCCGCCGTTCAGGCCGGTACTGAAGTCGGCAAGCGCGCCAAGGCTGTCATGGACGCCGGAAATCTTGTCTCGGACGAGATCGTCAACGCCATCGTCTCTGAGCGAATCGATCAGCCCGATTGCGCCAATGGCTTCATCCTCGACGGTTTCCCTCGCACGCTTGTGCAGGCGGATGCGACAGAGGTGATGCTCAAGGCCAAGGGCATGGACCTTTCGGTCGTCATCGAATTTCGTGTGGACGACAGGGAGTTGGTCCGCCGCGTGGCTGGCCGCTATTCCTGCGCTCAGTGCGGCACGGTCTATCACGACACGGACAAGGTCCCGGTCAAGGAAGGGGTTTGCGACAAGTGCGGTTCTACCCACTTCAAGCGTCGTCCCGACGACAATGCCGAGACCATGACCAAGCGCCTCGAGGTCTACTACAAGGAAACCTCGCCGCTGATCGGCTACTATTACGCCAAGGGCAAACTCACGTCCGTGGACGGCATGGCCGAGATCGATCAGGTTACGGCCGAAATCGAAGGCATCCTTTCCAAGCTTTAAAGCTTTGAAAATAAACTTCGCGGGAGCGGTTGCTTTTTTGCACTGATTCCGTTAAACCGCGCCAACTCGCGACATTCCCTGCGATCGGCGCGGATTTCCCGAAGGAAATCCGGGTTCGGTCGTTTTGCGATGTTACGAACCCGAATTTGAACGAGCGGCCTTTGGCTGCATAACGAAGCCCTATTGCCGGATGGCAACTGGAATGCAAGGAGAACAGGCGTGGCACGTATCGCTGGCGTCAACATCCCGACTGCAAAGCGCGTTGTCATCGCGCTGACCTATATTCACGGGATCGGACAGAAATTCGCGCAGGAAATCGTCGAGAAGGTCGGTATTCCGGCTGATCGCCGTGTTCATCAGCTCACGGATGCTGAAGTTCTTCAGATCCGTGAAACCATTGACCGTGACTATCAGGTCGAGGGTGATCTTCGCCGTGAAACCTCGATGAACATCAAGCGCTTGATGGACCTCGGCTGCTACCGCGGCCTGCGTCACCGTCGTGGCCTTCCGGTCCGCGGTCAGCGCACGCACACCAATGCTCGTACCCGCAAGGGTCCGGCAAAGGCGATCGCTGGTAAGAAGAAGTAATTTCCGGGAAACCGGAGTGGGGAGGCTGGCGGTCTGCGCCGGCCTCTTTTGAGTTTGGAGCGGGGCCGTACAGGTGCCGTTCCGGTGTAGCCGCTGGGATTACGGCGGTGAAGAGATCAACGAAAGGAATACCATGGCTAAGGAAGCCGTCCGCGTTCGCCGTCGCGAGCGCAAGAACATCTCGTCGGGTGTCGCTCACGTCAACTCGACCTTCAACAACACGATGATCACGATCACTGACGCGCAGGGCAATGCAATTGCCTGGTCGTCTGCTGGCGCCAAGGGCTTCAAGGGCTCGCGCAAGTCGACCCCGTTTGCTGCTCAGATCGCTGCCGAAGACTGCGCCAAGAAGGCCCAGGAACATGGCATGAAGTCGCTGGAAGTCGAAGTCTGCGGTCCGGGTTCCGGCCGTGAATCGGCTCTGCGCGCGCTCCAGGCTGCCGGTTTCATGATTACGTCCATTCGCGACGTGACCCCGATCCCGCACAATGGCTGCCGTCCGCGCAAGAAGCGCCGCGTCTGATCATCGCTATCGTCACCGGTGAGCGCCTCAGCGCTCCCGGTGGTTTTCAAGCTCGGTTGTCACGATTGGATAGTGGCAACGAACGGAAGGCAAAATCATGATTCAGAAGAACTGGCAGGAACTGATCAAGCCGAACAAGGTGGAGTTCTCTTCGAGCTCGCGCACCAAGGCGACTCTCGTTGCAGAGCCGCTTGAGCGTGGCTTCGGCCTCACCCTCGGCAACGCGTTGCGTCGCGTTCTGCTCTCCTCTTTGCGCGGTGCCGCTGTTACGGCCGTGCAGATCGATGGCGTGCTGCATGAGTTCTCGTCGATCCCGGGCGTTCGCGAGGACGTTACGGACATCGTACTCAACATCAAGGAAATCGCCATCAAGATGGATGGTGACGATGCCAAGCGCATGGTCGTGCGCAAGCAGGGTCCGGGTGTTGTAACGGCTGGTGACATCCAGACGGTCGGTGATATCGAAATCCTCAACCCCGAGCATGTCATCTGCACGCTCGACGAGGGTGCCGAGATCCGCATGGAGTTCACCGTCAACAACGGCAAGGGCTACGTCCCGGCTGAGCGCAATCGCGCGGAAGATGCTCCGATCGGTCTTATCCCGGTCGACAGCCTCTACTCGCCGGTCAAGAAGGTGTCCTACAAGGTTGAAAACACCCGCGAAGGACAGGTTCTCGACTACGACAAGCTGACCATGTCCATCGAAACCGATGGCTCTATCTCCGGCGAAGATGCCGTCGCTTTCGCGGCTCGCATCCTGCAGGACCAGCTTGGCGTCTTCGTCAACTTCGACGAACCGCAGAAGGAAACCGAGGAAGAGGCAGTCACCGAACTGGCCTTTAACCCGGCGCTCCTCAAGAAGGTGGACGAACTCGAGCTGTCCGTTCGTTCGGCAAACTGCCTGAAGAACGACAATATCGTCTACATCGGCGACCTCATTCAGAAGACCGAAGCAGAAATGCTCCGCACCCCGAACTTTGGTCGCAAGTCGCTCAACGAGATCAAGGAAGTTCTCGCTTCCATGGGCCTGCACCTCGGCATGGAAGTGCCTGCATGGCCGCCCGAGAACATCGAAGATCTCGCCAAGCGCTACGAAGACCAGTATTAACAAACAAAAAAGGCAGGCTTTTTACGGCTGCCTTTCCCCGTCAAACAGCAGGCCTATCGCCTGCATGTGCCAGGAAACGGCAGGCCCAGTTAGCGTAAGGGCACCTGCATTAAAGGAGAATAGCAATGCGCCATGGTAAAGCCGGCCGCAAGCTGAATAGAACTGCAAGCCACCGCAAGGCGATGTTCGCCAACATGGCGGCTTCGCTCATCACCCACGAGCAGATCGTCACGACCCTGCCGAAGGCCAAGGAAATCCGTCCGATCGTCGAGAAGCTCGTCACCCTCGGCAAGCGCGGCGACCTGCACGCTCGTCGTCAGGCGATCTCGCAGATCAAGGACGCTGTCGTCGTCAACAAGCTGTTCGACACGATCGCCTCGCGCTACGCAACCCGCAATGGCGGCTACCTGCGTATCATGAAGGCCGGCTTCCGCCAGGGCGACAACGCTGCTCTCGCCGTCATCGAATTCGTTGACCGCGACACCTATGCAAAGGGTGCAGCCGACAAGGCTCGCGTCGCTGCTGAAGAGCAGTCTGTCGCTGCCTAACATTTTCCGCTTACGGGAACAGGAAAGCCGGGCTTTGCCCGGCTTTTTGCGTTTGTGCGTTTGAGCCCGCTTCTGTTCAAGCTTTGACAAGCGGTTGATTGATCATGGCTTCGATATTGTCGCCATCGGGATCGAGGATAAAGCAGGCATAATAATCGGGCGCGTAGTCCGGGCGCGGGCCAGGTGCGCCATTGTCCCGCGCGCCGGCTGCAAGAGCGCCTTGATAGAACGACTCGACCTCCGCCTGTTGCCGGCTCGAAAGGCGACGTGGACGCGCGTCAAAGGCGGGGTGCTATCGGCCTGCTGGATTTCGAACAGGCAGCCATTGCCTATATCGAAGGCCCAGAACACTTTCTCCTTCAATGTGTATCCCAAAGGCGCGAAGGCGCTTTGGTAAAAGAGCCTGCTCTTTGTGAGATCGCTTACAGAGACGGGATATGGTCAATCAAGCTTGGCGCTCCCTATGAGTTGACAGGAATGGCGAGATAAAAGCCGGTCCGGCGTTCGCTCCGCACATATCCTGGTTCTCTGCCCGTTTTCGGAAATTCATTCAGGCACGTGGATCTTGTGTTTGATATGCTTGAGGTTCGCAACGATCGTAAAGGTCATGATCACCAGCAGACACCACGAAGTCCATTTGCCGATATGCACGGTCGACCACGCGCCGATCTGGTTTGGATAGCGCCACACGCCGAAGAAGGTGCTGATATTCTCTGCGAGCCAGATGAAGAAGCCGATCAGGACGAAGGCGAGAAGCAGGGGCATCTTGCGGTCTTGATCATAGGGCCTGAAGATGACCGTGGTGCGCGCATAAAGACCGAGCGTGCAGGCGGCGATGTACCAGCGGTAATCGCCGATATAGTGGTGGGTGAAGAAGTTGACGTAGATCGCCAATGCCATGAATCCTGCCATCCAATAGGATGGATGGTGTCTGACGCGCAGATCAAACAGGCGCCAGGCCTGGATGACATAGCTGCCGACGGCCGCATACATGAAGCCGGAAAACAGCGGAACACCAAAGAGCTTCGTATAGGCGAAATCCGGATAGCTCCACGACTGGATGCTGCCGGACGTCTTGAAGGCCTCCAGTGCAAAACCGACCACATGGAAGACCGAGATCGCCTTCAACTCATCGATAGTTTCGAGTTTTGCCCAGACCATCCCGGCCTGGATTACAACAGCGATGAGCAGCAGCAGATCGTAGCGCGGGATACCGATGATGCCTGCACGCGGAACCAGGAAGACCGACAGAAAAAACAGGCCTGCGAAGAGGCAGGCCCGAGCCTCCTTGACGCCGAAATAGAAGAATTCGACAACGAAGCGTTCGATGCCATTGCGTGGAAGATCGGCCGGCCGGTCGATCAGATGCTTGTCCAGTAGGGGGAGTAATCCTTGAAGCGCGGCGACTTTCGGCATGTTCTTGCGAGTGATCCCAGACTCGTTTCGAAGTATCGGGAAGCTATCAGGCTCGACTACGCTGGGATAGCGACGGCTTGATAATTTGCTGCTTCGCGGTTAGGCCGTCCAAATCAGTC
This sequence comes from Rhizobium sp. 01L419, assembly GCF_056400025.1. NCBI lineage: Bacteria > Pseudomonadati > Pseudomonadota > Alphaproteobacteria > Hyphomicrobiales > Rhizobiaceae > Rhizobium > Rhizobium sp. 01L419. Next base: position 16,515 of record NZ_JBFTSM010000035.1, on the reverse strand, counting down.
GAGAGGATGGTGGTCAATTGCAATTGTGCAGAGTGGTTCAAGGCGCGCAGTTCCAGCGCCTCGCGGCCCTACTCCTGATCATCATTTTTGGTTTGATGCTTCGGCGGTTCGGCTATTCCGTCGGGCTGCCCTTCGTCGTCGTCAAGTATGGCGGATCGCTGCTTTGGGGATCGATGGTGTATTTCCTGTTGGCATCTGCTGTTGCAGGTTTCGTCACAAAAGTTCGCCCCCCGGGAATTGCCGCCATGGCAACGGTTGTCGCCATTTGCGTCGAACTGTTTCGGCTCTATCACTCGCCCTGGCTTGATGCCTTTCGACTGACGACCGCAGGCGCCTTATTGCTGGGACGGGTATTCTCGCTCTGGAATATCCTGGCATACGCTATCGGGATCGCGGCCGCGTATGCGCTTGATCCAGTGCATAGAAAATCATCACCTTCGCGGCCTTAAAGCGGACCTTTACGAAGCCGATGACGCCACGGCGCGGGCGCGGCTTGATCGTCCTTGACCCTTTTTCCTGCTCCGCCCGATTGGCTTGTAGGAGCGGTAGAGGATCAGCGCGATGACCAGGCCAACGTAGATATACTGCTCGAGATCGAGGATTTTCGTCGACAGCGCAAAGTGCAGCGCTGCTGAGGCCGCGATGATATAGATGAGGCGGTGCAGCCAGATCCAGTTCTTGCCGAGCCTGCGGATCGAGAAATTGTTGGATGTGACGGCGAGCGGCACGAGCATCGCAAGGGCACCCATGCCAAACATGATGAAGGGACGCTTCAGCACATCGTCGATGACGGCAGCGATATCAAGCGCCTGGTCGAGCACCATATAGACGGTGAAATGCATCAGAGCATAGTAGAAGGTCAGAAGGCCGAGCGCCCGGCGGTAACGCAGATAGTTCCAGCCGAGGAGATCGCGGGCAGGGGTAACTGCCAGTGTCAGGATGAGGAAGCGGATGGTCCATATGCCGAGGAAAAGCTCGAAGGTCTTCACCGGATCGGCGCCGAGCTGATCCGTCGCGCCGAGATAGAAAGTCCAGGCGGCGGGCATAAGCCCGACGACATAGAGCAGCCAGACGGAAGCCGGCTGCCAGCGCTTCGGAATGGCGAACGAAAAAGCCGCCATCAGAAATTCGCCTTTAGATCCATGCCGGAATAGAGGCTGGCCACGTCATCGGCATAGCCGTTGAAGGGCAGGGTGGGGTGGCGGCTGGCGCCGAAGAAACCGCTTTCGCCGATGCGCCGCTCTGTCGCCTGGCTCCAGCGCGGGTGATCAACCGCTGGATTGACGTTGGCGTAGAAGCCGTATTCCTGCGGGTTGGTGACCTGCCAGGTATTCTTCGGCTGCTGATCGGTGAGCGTGATGCGCACGATCGACTTGATGCCCTTGAAACCGTATTTCCACGGCACGACGAGGCGAACCGGGGCGCCGTTCTGGTTCGGCAACGTCTCGCCATAGAGCCCGACGGCAAGCAGCGTCAGCGGATGGCGAGCCTCGTCTATGCGAAGGCCCTCGACATAGGGCCAGGCCAGTGACTGGAAGAAGCCGGCCTGACCGGGCATTTCCTCCGGCCGCACGATGGTCTCGAAGGCGACATATTTGGCGCTGCCCTGCGGCTCCACCTTGTCGAGAAGTGAAGCAAGCGGAAAGCCGTCCCACGGAATGACCATCGACCAGGCTTCCACGCAGCGCATGCGGTAGGTGCGGTCCTCGATCGGGAATTCCTTCATCAGCGTCTCGATGTCGAAGGTGCCGGGTTTGTTGACCATGCCATCGACCTTGATCGTCCAGGGCAGCGGCTTGAACTTACCGGAAAGTGCAGCCGGATCGCCTTTGTCGAGGCCGAATTCATAGAAGTTGTTATAAGTGGTGACGTCCTTGATCGGCGTCAGCTTTTCGTCGACCGTATAATTGCTCTTGATAGTCGAAAGTGCCGCAGCGCTCGCCTTGCCAGCGCCATAGAGCGCCATGGCGCCGAGCGTCGCCGCGCCGAGAAACTCCCGGCGCTTCAGGTAAACCTCGCGCGGTGTGATTTCCGAGGAGCGGATTTTGGGCGGACGATAGCTTGGCATATCGAATTCCTCTTGGGCGGGGCGGCCCTTGTGAATCTTTAAACGCAAATTGCGCGTTTCGGATCAGTGTGTATGCCCTGAATATTAGCGGCGAAAAGCCAATTTTTTGTGTTCGTCCGTGATGGAATAGTCCGTAACAAAAGAGCCCTTGCATCCGTATATGCTTGATGGTGCCCGTACCGCTTTGGGCATTCCCGGTAGTGACAGCTTGGGCCGATTGGATTAGGACAATTCCAAAAAGCAGCGACTGCCCGGCCTTCGCAAATCCTTTGCCGCCTCGCATCGCCAGACCATTCCTGGATATTGAGGAAGACACCGATGCCAGCTTATCGTTCCAGAACCACGACCCACGGCCGCAACATGGCAGGCGCGCGCGGCCTTTGGCGCGCCACGGGCATGAAGGATTCGGATTTCGGCAAGCCGATTATCGCGGTGGTGAACTCCTTCACTCAGTTCGTGCCCGGCCACGTTCATCTCAAGGATCTCGGCCAGCTCGTCGCTCGCGAAATCGAAGCGGCCGGCGGTGTCGCCAAGGAGTTCAACACCATCGCTGTCGATGATGGCATCGCCATGGGCCATGACGGCATGCTCTATTCGCTGCCTTCGCGCGAACTGATAGCCGACAGCGTGGAATACATGGTCAATGCGCACTGCGCCGATGCCATGGTGTGCATTTCGAACTGCGACAAGATCACCCCCGGCATGCTGATGGCGTCGCTGCGCCTCAACATACCCACTGTCTTTGTTTCCGGTGGCCCGATGGAAGCCGGCAAGGTCGTCCTGCATGGCAAGACCCACGCACTCGACCTCGTCGACGCCATGGTTGCTGCTGCCGATGACAAGATCTCAGACGAAGACGTCCAAGTCATCGAACGTTCGGCCTGTCCGACCTGCGGTTCATGCTCCGGCATGTTTACCGCAAACTCCATGAACTGCCTGACGGAAGCCCTCGGCCTGTCGCTGCCCGGCAACGGCTCGACACTCGCCACCCACGCCGATCGCAAGCGTCTCTTCGTTGAAGCCGGCCACCTGATCGTCGACCTCGCCCGCCGTTATTATGAGCAGGAAGATGAAAAGACCCTGCCACGTGTCATCGCCTCGAAGCAGGCGTTTGAGAATGCCATGACGCTTGATATTGCCATGGGCGGCTCCACCAACACCGTTCTGCACATTCTGGCGGCTGCCCATGAAGGCGAGGTGGATTTCACCATGGCCGACATCGATGCGCTGTCGCGCCGCGTTCCCTGCCTTTCCAAGGTCGCACCTGCCAAGTCCGACGTGCACATGGAAGACGTTCACCGCGCAGGCGGCATCATGTCGATCTTGGGCGAGCTCGATAAGGGTGGCCTGCTCAATCGTGACTGCCCGACGGTTCATGCCGAAACGCTCGGCGATGCGATCGATCGTTGGGATATCACGCGCACCACCAGCGATACTGTGCGCAACTTCTACCGTGCGGCACCGGGCGGTATCCCGACACAGGTCGCCTTCAGCCAGGAAGCTCGCTGGGACGAGCTTGATACCGACCGTGTCGGCGGCGTCATTCGCTCGGTCGAGCATCCCTTCTCCAAGGATGGCGGCCTTGCTGTCCTCAAGGGTAATCTGGCGGTCGATGGCTGCATCGTGAAGACTGCCGGTGTCGATGAATCGATCCTGAAATTCTCTGGCCCGGCCCGCGTTTTCGAAAGCCAGGATGCTTCCGTCAAGGCGATCCTCGCCAATGAGGTCAAGGCCGGCGATGTCGTTGTGATCCGCTACGAAGGCCCCAAGGGCGGCCCCGGCATGCAGGAAATGCTCTATCCGACGAGTTATCTGAAGTCGAAGGGCCTCGGCAAGGCGTGTGCGCTGATCACCGACGGCCGGTTCTCCGGCGGCACCTCCGGTCTTTCGATCGGCCATGCTTCGCCGGAAGCGGCAAACGGCGGCACGATCGGCTTGGTGCGCGAAGGCGACATGATCGACATCGACATTCCGAACCGGACGATCAGCCTGCGCGTCGGTGACGAGGAACTTGCCGCCCGTCGCGCCGAGCAGGATCAGAAGGGCTGGCATCCGGCCGAGCCGCGCAAGCGCAATGTTTCGACTGCGCTCAAGGCTTATGCGGCCTTTGCAACCAGCGCCGACCGTGGTGCGGTTCGCGACCTGAACGCGCGCTGAGCGAACAACCTCTCAAACTGAAGATCCACTGATTAAACGTCAGTGGGTCTTTTCATGTTCAGAGATGCCGCGTTTCTGCAGGCACAGTCCACCAGCTATTGTTCCTGCCATCATAATATTGCAACGGCGCCTCGGCGAGTTCGGCAGGGTCGAGATCGTCAAGGCAGGCGAGATTGATTGACACATAGGCGCCACCCATCGCCTCGATATAACCGTCGCCATAAGCCGGTACTCCGCAATTGGCACAGAAGCGGTGATGACCGGAGAAAGTGCCGAACTGGTAATCGCTGATGCCAGTTTCCTCGCACAGCAGGCGAAAGTCCTCTGGCTTGATATTGGTGCCCCAATAGCGGAGCTTCCAGCAGATCGAGCAATTACACTTTCCCGTCCCGGCCTGAAGGTCGATATCGGCCTCGTAGCGGATCCGGCCGCAGTGACAGCTTCCGTGATAGGTCTTCTTCATATGCTCCTCCTTGCGTATCGCATTGTAGTATGACAACATATTGTCATTATCGATGTATGACAATATGTTGTCAAGATGACAAAAAAACGTACGCCCGATGGCGATGCCTTTGCTGCACTTTCCATAGCGGTGCTCCGCTTCTCGGCCCATTTGCAGGCTGTGGGCGACGCGCTTGCCAAACCCGCCGGGCAGACGAGCGCGCGCTGGCAGGTGCTTGCCGCAGCCGATCATGCGCCCATGTCGGTTGCCGATGCCGCGCGTGCGCTCGGCCTTGCGCGCCAGGGAGTGCAGCGCATTGCCGATCTGCTGGAAGGCGAGGGGTTGATTGCCTACCGCGCCAATCCTGTCCATCAGCGTGCCAAGCTGATGGAACTGACCGAGGCGGGGAAGAGGGCGCTTGCCGATATCTCCGGCCGCCAAGCCGTCTGGGCAAACGAACACGGCGCGACTTACGGCGAAGAACGGGTACGTCAGGCGGCCAGTCTCATCAACGAGATGATTGCCGATTTCCAGGGTCAGAGCACACCGGACTGAATGTCTTTAGAGTGGACGATTGATGTTCTTGTAGGTTTCGTCCATCTGCTTCAACCGCTCCTGATAGGCAGCGCCAATGCAGGCGGCATCCGGACCACAGGCCTGCCGCTTCTTCAGCCACGCGGTCTGCTCGTCCTGCAGCGTACCGCGTGCGCCCATGGCCAGCAGGCCGGACAGCAGCTCGAAGGTGGTCGCCATCTTAACATCGGCGTCGTTGAGCGACCGGTCCTCGCAGATCACTTTCTCATCCGGCAGCAACTCCTTTGCATCGCAGTTGAAGCTTGCCGCCTGCGCACCGTGTGGCGCGAGCGATAAGAGAGTGGCGCAAAGCGTCGCTGATAGAATGGCTGTCTTCATGATCTTTCCCTGCTTCGTGGACACGATATTCGGTCTGCAGGAAGATGATGCAGGTTCGGTTTATGGCAAGGACGAAACCCCGCCTTCCAGCCCGATACACGCCTGCCGAATAATATCTCTCTCCGGTGACTCTGCGCAGCTTTTGGGTTTAAATATCAGCAACATGATTGATTTTCCTGATTCAAATTCCCAGATCCGGAATGCCTTATCTTCCATGCTTCCGCCCTCTTTCCTTTCTAGCGTCGGGCGCTACAACATTTTCTTGAGAGCATTTCAAAAGGATTCCCATGCAAGGCCTGTTCAAGCGCGCCTCCGTTTCCCTTCTGGCATTGACACTTCTGCTGCCGGCTGCCGCCGAAGCGCAGACCAAGACCGTGCCGGAAAGTCAGATGCAGATGCAGCTTTCCTTCGCGCCACTGGTCAAGCAGACGTCAGGCGCCGTCGTGAACGTCTATGCCGAAAAGACCGTCCGGCGTCAGTCGCCTTTTGCCGGCGATCCCTTCTTCGAGCAGTTCTTCGGCCAGCAGATGCCGAACCGGTCCGAGAAGCAGTCTTCGCTGGGGTCCGGCGTCATCATCGAGACGAACGGCACTGTGGTGACCAATAATCACGTCATCGAGGGCGCCGACGACATTAAGGTGGCGCTCTCCGACGGCCGGGAATTCCCCTGCACGGTCGTGCTGCGTGACGACCGTGTCGATCTCGCCGTGCTGAAGATCGACAGCAAGGCGGACTTCCCGGCATTGCCGATCGGCAATTCCGATGCTGTGGAAGTCGGTGATCTCGTACTGGCGATCGGCAATCCCTTTGGCGTCGGCCAGACGGTGACCAGCGGCATCGTTTCCGCACTTGCCCGCAATCAGGTCGTCAAGAACGAGTTCGGCTTCTTCATCCAGACGGACGCGTCGATCAATCCCGGCAATTCCGGCGGCGCGCTGATGAACATGAAGGGCGAACTGATCGGCATCAATACGGCGATCTTCTCGCGTGGCGGCGGTTCCAACGGTATCGGCTTTGCCATTCCCGCCAATCTCGTGAAGGTCTTCCTCGCTTCTGCCGATGCCGGCGTCAAATCCTTCGAGCGACCCTATATCGGTGCGAGCTTCGATCCGGTGACCTCTGAGGTCGCCGATGCACTCGGCCTCGACAAGGCGCGTGGCGCGCTGATCGCCAAGCTCAGTCCGGACAGTCCGGCAGCCAAAGCCGGCCTCAAGGTGGGCGAGATCATCACCGCCGTCGATGGTGTCTCCGTCGAGCATCCGGATGCGCTTCTCTATCGCCTGACGACTGCCGGTCTCGGCAAGTCGGTCAATCTGACCGTCGTCGAGAACGGGCGTGAGGAACAGATGCCGCTTGTGCTCGCCCGCGCGCCGGAAACCCAGCCGCGCGATCAGCGCACGATCGGCGGACGTACGCCCTTCACAGGTGCCGTGGTGGAAAACCTGTCGCCCCGCGTCGCCGATGAACTCCGCATGCCGCTGGATTCGACCGGTGTCGTCATCTCCGACGTGACAGGGGACTCTCCAGCTGCCCGGCTTGGTTTCGAGCCGAAGGATATTATTGTCTCCATCAATGGCGCTGAAGTGAAGACCAGCCACGACCTGCAGGAGATTGCCGATTCCGATCCGGGCCTGTGGCGGGTCGAGATCGAGCGTGATGGTCAGCGTATCCGGCAGTTCTTTCGATGAGCAATGATCTCTTCGCGCCGCGTGTTCCGGAAGAGGTCGCCAGCCGGCGCCCGCTTGCCGATCGCTTGCGGCCGAAGACGCTCGGCGAAGTCACCGGTCAGGAACATCTGACCGGTGAAGATGGTGTTCTGCGCCGAATGATCGAAAGCGGCTCACTCGGCTCCATGATCTTCTGGGGGCCGCCCGGCACCGGCAAGACGACGGTCGCGCGGTTGCTTTCCGGCGAGGCGGGTCTGGCATTCGAACAGATCTCGGCGATCTTCTCTGGCGTTGCCGATCTGAAAAAGGTCTTCGAGACAGCCCGCCTGCGTCGCATGGACGGCCGCCAGACGCTTCTTTTCGTCGATGAGATCCATCGTTTTAATCGAGCCCAGCAGGACAGCTTCCTGCCGGTCATGGAGGATGGCACGGTCATCCTCGTCGGCGCTACGACGGAAAATCCGTCCTTCGAGCTCAACGCCGCCCTTCTGTCGCGCGCGCGGGTGCTGACCTTCAAGTCGCATGAGGAACAGAGCCTCGAGGAATTGCTGAAACGTGCCGAGGCTGTCGAGCAGAAACCGCTGCCGCTGACCGAGGATGCGCGCGCCAGCCTGATCCGTATGGCCGATGGCGACGGCCGCGCGGTGCTGACCCTTGCCGAGGAAGTCTGGCGTGCTGCCCGCGAGGGCGAAACCTTCGATACCGAGGGCCTGACGCGTATCGTCCAGCGCCGGGCGCCAGTCTACGACAAGGCACAGGACGGTCATTACAATCTGATCTCGGCACTCCACAAGTCCGTCCGCGGCTCCGATCCCGATGCTGCGCTCTATTATCTCGCCCGCATGTTCGATGCCGGTGAGGATCCGCTCTATCTCGGTCGCCGGCTGGTGCGTATGGCGGTGGAGGATATCGGCCTTGCCGACCCGCAGGCGCTAGTGATCTGCAATGCCGCCAAGGATGCCTATGACTATCTCGGTTCACCGGAAGGCGAGTTGGCGTTCGCGCAAGCCTGCGTCTATCTCGCGACCGCACCGAAATCGAATGCCGTCTATACCGCCTTCAAGGCGGCGACGATGGCCGCCAAGCAGAACGGTTCGCTATTACCGCCCAAGCATATCCTCAACGCGCCGACCAAGCTGATGAAGGGCGAAGGATATGGCGATGGCTACCGCTACGACCATGACGAGCCGGATGCCTTCTCGGGCCAGGATTATTTTCCGGAAAAGATGGGCCGCCAGACCTTTTATGATCCGCCCGAGCGCGGTTTCGAACGCGAGATCCGCAAGCGGCTGGACTGGTGGGCGAAACTTCGTAAGGAGCGCAATCAGCGCTGATAGGGTTCCGCGCTGAGATCAGGAAACGCGCGACTGCGTGACGGGCGCGTTGATCAGCTTGACCGAGGAATCTGCAAGCCCGTGATGGCCTTCCATGTCGACGACAATATGCCAGTGGCCGCTTTCGGGAATGGCGAGCCTGATCGGTGATTTGCGCGCGACACCGCCGATATATTTGAAGTCGAGCACTTCGGTGAACCGCTGGAAGTTCGGGGCAGTCATCAGCCGCACATTGTTCACAGCGCTCAGCGACACCTCGACAATCGTTCCGGGGCGCTGTTCCTTGATATCATAATGGGTGAAGCGGAAGTTTGGTTTCGGCATCGGTCTCGCGGCACATGTAGTCTCTGCACGCGGGACTCTATCAGGACGGCAGTTAAGGAAAAGTTGGAAACCTTGGGCCTGGTGCCGTTCCTGCTGTGCCAAAATGGCAGGAACGACACGGTATTTAGTGGATATTGCCGGCACCACGCGCAAGAGGTGCAAAATCGAGCACCGTGCCCGTTGCCGCGCGGCAGATATCAGCGGGATTGTGGTTGCACTCTTCCGCAGCGAAATGGAGGGCTGCGGCTTCATTGACGAAGAGGCCGCCGACGAGCCCCTCGCGATCCTGGACGATCCAACCTCCGCCCTTGGCGCGGCCGACAGTGAAGCGGGCCGGACGCGTGGTGAGGGGAGCCGAAAACTGCCGGCGTTGCTGTGCATTTGCCATTGTCGTGATCCTCGATCCGGCGCTCACTGGGAGATAAGGTGAAAGCTTACCTGCACGAGCCCGGCAAAGGCCATGACGACGCCGAGCCGTGGTGCGACGGCTGCAAGGCCGACAAGTAGCGGGTGGGAGGGATCGACCGCAGCTGTATGGGCGCTTACGCTACGTTGCAGCGGGTCGGTCTTGGCATTCGTATCGGTCAGGCGTGACATCGTTTGTCCTTTCGAAGTCTAACTCAACCGCCGTTTGAGTTCCGCGGCGGTGTCACGCTGATAAAGATAGATGCTGGCGGATAGGGTTTCCATTTGGTGCCAAAAGCGAAAATATTAAAATCTCATAGGGACAGCGCCATGCGCTGAGCGCCGCCGCCGACAAAAGGAGAAAGCGCGGCTATAATCGCGACGCGGCTTTCGGCCTCGGCCGATACGAGTGGCAGACGAAGATCGGCCGACGTGCCGCGCAGCACCTGCAACGCATATTTCACTCGGGCAGGATCACTCTCCGAACCCAGTGCCGCGACGAGCGGATGCAGCCTGTCGTTGAGCGCAAACGCTGCGGAGATATCGCTCCCATAAGCTGCCTGCTGCAGCGAGGTGACGAGCCGCGGAAGGATATTGGCGGCCGCCGACACGATGCCGTTGCCGCCCGCCAGATGAAAGGAAAGCGCCGTGCCGTCATGGCCGGACAGGAAAAGGAAGCGGCGTCGCAGTGCAGGCGGTAGGTTGGCGAAGCGGGCAATATCCCCCGTCGCATCGACGATAGCGACAATCGCATCGAGTTCGGCAAGTCGCTCCAGCGTTTCCGCCGTCAGGTCACTCGCCGTGCGAGCTGGCGCATTCTCGATCAGAACAGGCAGATTGCTTGCCGCAGCGATTTGCTGGAAATGATGGAGAATGCCCTTCTGCCCTGGCTTGGAATAATAGGGGACGGTGATAAGCACAGCGCGGGCACCGCATTCTTCCGCATCCCGGATAAGCGCGATCGTAGTCTCGGTGCAATTGGTTCCGGCCGCGGCGATCACCGGAATACGGTCCGCCGCGGCCCGGATGCAGATGTCGAGCACCATGCGGCGTTCCCGAGGTGAAAGGCTCAGCCCTTCACCCGCCGCCGTGCAGAGGGCGAGTCCATCGACGCCGCTCAGCACCTGCCATTCAACAAGAGCTTCCAATGCTGCGCTGTCGACTTCGCCGTTGCGGAACGGCGTGACGAGCGCGGTGATCGCGCCACCCGGGCGCAGTCTTCCTTTGCTGTTCATGATGGGGTCTCAGAGCGAGCCGAGGATCACATAGAGTTCGACACAGGCGAGCACGATGCCGAAGATCATCAGCGTCTGGGCCGTGCGCTTCTCACGCATCTGCCGCTTTCCGCGCGTGATGTGGTAGGGGCGAAGCGGCAAGTATCGGGAGGACATGACATCTCGCATGGCGGTAACCTTTGCTGTTGTGGCAAAGGCTACTGCCGCCTCCGATAGGAAATCCATTCGGAGTGGAGATCGAAGATATAGGAATCGCATAAAGAGGCCGATGTCAGCCGCCCCGCTGGTTTTCCTTGTCGAGCTGCGTGACCAGCGCGAGCACGACTTCCGAGACGGGCGTCGGCACGTTGGCAGTGYGTCCGAGTGCCACGACCATACCGACGAGCGGCACGATTTCCAGCGCTTTGCCGGCCAGAAGATCTTGAAGCATTGATGTGCGTACAGGGCCGATATTGCGCGACTGCTCGAGCCTTTCCTCGATGGTGATGCTGAATTTCGCGCCAAGGGCACTTCCAACGGCGCGCACTTCCTTCATGATCTTGCCGACCATGTCGAACAGCGACGGATCGGCCATGATGTCGGTCATCAAGGCGCGCGTCAGGGCGCTGAGAGGGTTGAAAGCCGCATTGCCCGTCAGTTTGCTCCAGATCTCGTCGCGAATGCGTGGCGTGGTCGAAACATTGAGGCCTGCCTTGGCAAAGAGGCCGGCAACGGTTTCGAGATCGGTCGACATCTCGCCCGACGGTTCGCCAAGCACGAAACGACCAACATTGGAAAGGCGGATCTCGCCGGGATTGACGACCTCGGCGCCCTGCAGTGCCACGCAGCCGATCACCCGCTCCGGCCCGATCAGGTGCCACAGCTTACCGCCGGGATCGAGCTCTTCGAGCTGAAGTTCGGCATGGCCGCTTTGCGTATCCCGGTGGAAATACCACCAGGGAATACCGTTCAGCACCATGACGACGCGGGTGTTTTCCTTCAGCAGGGTGGCCATGTCTTCTGCCGCAGGACTAAGTTGATGGCCTTTGAGGCCGGTGATGATGAGGTCTTGCGGGGGCAGCGTTGTCGGATCGTTTGTTGCCGTGATCCGTACATTGATCGGCCTGTCTGCATCTGCTTCATGAAGGGAAAGGCCGCGTTCACAGATCGCGTCTAGATGCGCACCCCGCGCGACGACCGAGACGGTCACGTCATCGCCGAGCCGGCTTGCCAGCTTGACGGCGATTGCACCTCCGAGTGCGCCGGCTCCGTAGATGCAAATGGATTTGATAGTCATGCCTTGCCCTTCCGCATTCGTGATGACGCCCGTAGATTTAGGTCATCGCTGCGCCGGCGCGAGTGAAAATCTTGCCGATGCGACGATCTTCACGCCGAAATGAATGAAGCGCGCCGGAGGGCGCGCTTGTTGCTGTGGGAAAGTCAGGCCTTCTCAGGCAGTCTGTTCGAAATCCGTGGAGACGGCGAGCTTGCGCCACTGGGCCAGTTCCTTCTCCACGCTGGCATTTTCTTCTTCGATCTTGGCAACCGTATCGCTGCCGAAAGGCATGCGCAGCGGCGGGTTGGCCGAGTTCACCATCTCGATGATGCCGGCAGTTAACTTTGCCGGGTCGCCCGGCTGGGCATGGTTGGCGTCGGCTGCGAAGTCGCGCATGTTGCCGGCCGGCGTGCCGACATAATCAGGAATGGAGGCCGGGCTGACCGCCAGCGAATTGTCATGCAGGAAGTCCGTGCGGAAGAAGCCGGGCTCGACGATCGTGACCTTGATGCCGAAGGGTTCGACTTCGGTCGCCAGCGATTCCGACAGGCCTTCGACGGCAAACTTCGTGGAGCCATAGACGCCCCAGCCGGGGAAGCCGTAGTAACCGCCGATCGAGGAGAAGTTCAGGATATGGCCGGCGCGCTGGCGGCGCATATAGGGCAGCACGGCGCGGGTGACCTTTAAGAGGCCGAAGACGTTGGTGGCATAGATCTTTTCGATCTCTTCGGCAGTTGCTTCCTCGACAGCGCCGAGCAGGCCGTAACCGGCATTGTTGGCGAGGATATCGATGCGGCCGAAGCGGGCGATGGCGGCAGCCGCGGCTTGCCTGGCTTGGTCTTCGTTGGTGACGTCGAGAGCGACGGCAAGCAGGTTCGCATGATCGCCGAACTGTTCGGTGATAGTCTTGGGGTTGCGAGCGGTGGCAACGACAGCGTCGCCGGCGGCAAGAGCGTCCTTGGTCATCAGCGCGCCGAAACCACGCGATGCACCCGTAATGAACCAGACTTTCATGGCAATTCCCTTTCGTCAGAGTGTTTGTTTCAGCAGTGCGTTGCTGACGAAGAGGAATTTGACGCAAATCTCGCTGATGTATAAGATTTGTTATTTGAGATGCTATGATGAGTGAAATTCAGCAATGAGAGCGACCGAGCTTTCCGAAATGGCGGCTTTTGTCGCTGTCGCCAGGCACAAGAGCTTTCGCAAGGCGGGAGAGGAGAGGGGTGTCACAGCCTCCGCGATCAGCCATGCCGTGCTCAATCTGGAAGACCGCATCGGCATTCGCCTCTTGAATCGTACGACCCGCAGCGTTTCGCTGACAGAGGCTGGCGAACTGTTGCGCTCTCATCTCGATCCGGCCTTCGGCGAGATCAATTCTGCACTCGATGCGCTGAACCGTTTCCGCGATACGCCCTTCGGTCGTGTCCGCATTAATGTCGGCAATTCCATTGCGCCCTTCGTCGTCGGCCAGGTCATCGGGCCGCTATTGATGAAGAACCCGAACCTGCAGCTTGAAATCGCGGCAACGGACCGGCTGGTGGATATCGTCGAGGAGGGGTTCGATGGCGGCATTCGCTTCGGCGAGCGTGTCACCGAAGGGATGATCGCCGTGCGCATCAAGCCGCGCATGCGCCTCGTCGTCGTCGGGGCACCCGCCTATTTCGAAACCCGGCCGAAGCCGCAGACGCCACATGACCTGAAGCGGCATATCTGCGTCCAGAACATGTTCCCCTCAGGCGTGCGTTACCCCTGGGATTTTGAAAAGGACGGGCAGGCCATAACCTTCCACCCAACCGGCCCGCTTTCCCTAGACGATCACGAATTGATGACGGCGGCGGCGCTCAGCGGCGTTGCACTCGCCTATGTCTGGGAGGGCAGGGCGGTGCCGTTGATCGCGAGCAATCAGTTGATCCAGGTACTGGACGAATGGTGCCAGCCGGAGGAGCCGCTTTATCTCTATTATCCCAGCCGACGACATATTTCGGCAGGATTCCGGACAGTGATCGACGCGATCCGGGGTGATTGAGTGGTCAGAGCTTGCGGAATTCCAGCCGGTAGACGACATCCTCTCCCGTGACCGGATCGGTGCCGGGCGCGTCACTGATGACGAGAGTGTCACCTTCCATATGTAGAGGCCGGACGAGAGGGCGCTCCCATGTCGGGTTCCAGGCGGCCTCGACATGATGGATCACCCTGTCGCCCTCCAGCGTATAGGCAGCCGTATAAGCCAGCATTGTATCGAAAAGCGCTGCCTTTTCATTATCGCTGGGGGCCTTGCCGTTGGGTTTCGGCCTGCGGCGGTTGGTGACGAAAGCCATCATCCGGCCATCGGCATGATAGGCGATATATCCGATGGGATCGGCACCCATGGCGTCGCTGACTTCCCCCGTCGCAACGACGGTTCGTGTCCAGGAAATCATTCGCCACGTCCCGAGCAGAGCGGCTCTATCCATGATCTTCCCCTCCTTAAAGTAGTCTAGCACAACTAAAAAATGCGAACTACGAACCCGGAACCTTTTGTGGTCGGAATGCTCCAGTCTGACCAGGAGAGGCTCCTGGCAATCACCCAAAACTCCCTTTTGACTCTCGGTGGCGAAGTGGTGAAGATGCGCCGCACAAAAGAAGATCAGCGCCGGAGGGGCGAATGAGGAAGCCGATTTTTTCTGCCAACAGTCGGTGGAAAGTGGAATGTCGCACGGGCCTGCTGTCAGCGCTTGCAGCCGTGGTTCTGTCTGCTCTTCCCCTCGGGGCAGAGGAGATGCCCGCACAGACACCGGCCTCTCAGGAGCAGGTGGAAAAGCTGCTTTCCCACCGGAAGGATCATTTCAAAGGTGCCGAGACCCTGCGGGACCGGCGCACCGCGTTCCGCGATTTCATGGAATCGCTGCCGGAGCCGACACGCATTCAGATCCGGCATGTCGATGCCGGCGGGGTCGAGGCCGAGCTGATCTGGCCGGCGCGCCTTCACCACCCGATCGGCCGGCGCGCGATCCTTTTCATCCATGGCGGCGGCTTTTACAGCGGCTCCATTCGCAGCCATAGCCTGCTTGCCGGCTCGCTTGCCAAGGCCGCTTCCAGCGACGTGCTGCTCATCGATTACCGGCGGACCCCGGAATACGGCTATCCCGCGCAGATCAACGACGCCTTGAGCGCCTACCGCTATCTGCTCGACAGCGGCTACAGCAACGGAAATATCATTGTTATGGGTGATGGTGCAGGCGGCAATCTCGCACTCGAAACTGTGCTGCGGCAAATGCGCTCCAGACAGCCGCTGCCGGCCGCCGTCGTGGCGCTGAGCCCGATCACTGATCTGGCTGTATCAGGCGCATCGGTCACGTCGAACGCCGCTAACGATCAGGTACTGGACAAGACTGCGCTGGAGGCGCTCCGCAAGGCCTATCTCGGTAATAATTCCGCGACGGATCCCGACATTTCCCCGCTCTATGCCGATCTCTCGGGTTTTCCGCCATTGCTGCTGCAAGTCGGTTCCGGCGAGCTGCTGCTCGACGATACGCTGCGACTTGCCGACAAGGCGCGCAAGGATGGCGTCGATGTGACAGCGCAGGTCTGGCCGGGAATGCCGCATCAATGGCAGCTTTTCCCATCCGTGCTGGATGACGCCGACAAGGCCGGCCAGAAGATCGCCGAGTTCGCGATCACGCATTTTGCAGACCCGCCAGCACAGTAAGGACCAATCCAATACCGCACGATCGCAGCTCTTACGAATGGTTCGAATTCAGCCCCTCGATCGGCCGGCCGATGGTAAGCTTCTGACGAAGCTTGGGATCGAGCCGTTCGGCATAGGCATGATCGGGCGCAGCACCCAGCGCATCCAGCATCTTGGAGAAGAAACAGCGCGCTGCCGCTGCCGCGGTCACGTCGAAGATCTCCGCGTCGCTCAGTTGGAGGCGCTTCAAGCCATCGATGTCCTGCTGGGTCACCGAGGTCGCGTCGCGCGCCACCTTGGCGGAAAAGTCCATGATCGCCCGCTCGACCGTATCGATCGGCGCTTTCTCGCTGCCGCCGGCGACAGCCGAAAGACTGTCATTGGTAAAGCCGTCGCGCAGCAGCACCGAACCATGTGCCAACATGCAATAGGACGACTTCAGCTCCCTGGCTGCTGCCAGCGTGACCAATTCATAACGCCGCTGGCTCATATGGCCGCGAATGCTGGCGAGCAGCGTCCCCCAGTGTTCCATCACCTCGGGCCGGTGGCCGAAGGCGCGGTACATATTCGGCAGATAGCCGTAACTCGCTTCGGCCGAGGCGTACATCGAAGCCGTCTTCTCGCTGGCAGATGCATCGGGGGTATGAATGAAGGCCATGGCATGATCCTCCCTTGATCAATTGTGAGAATAGAGCAGCATCGGATGACATCAATCTGCGCGCCGAACGCTTTGCGCAAAACGGATGCCGGATACCTTAACCGGCTGCCCGGCTCTTCCGCCGGCGATAGAATGGCAGGATGTGGCGTTCCGTCAGCGACGCCATGATGATCTCGCCCGGTTCGGCCGGTGATATTCAACGTATCTCCTCAATCTCCACTGTTGCTTCGATGTCGTCATCCTGTCAGGCGAAGTGAGAAACTGACCCCCTAACGAAATGAAGAACTGCCCCCTCGTTTCAGAACGAGGAGAGATGGATGATGAGCTTGACTTCAGGGCATCCTGCATTGTCGCGGACAATGCAGGGCGAAGATATGCTTCAGGCAGATGA
>NZ_JBFTSM010000034.1:0-34526 GCF_056400025.1 Rhizobium sp. 01L419 | reverse complement strand
CGATATACTCTTCCATGGCTGTTCTCCATTGATGCTGGGCCCGGCGTCCAGTCGAGAGCCCGTACCTCATCTTATCGGGGAACAGCCGCCTTCCAAGATAATGTTCGAATCCGAAGGGGCATGGCTCCTGCGATTACCCCATGTGGTGGTTGCGAGATTGTGCTTTAACAATCAACGCTTCAGGATTTCACCAAGCAGGGAACATAAATACAATGACACCGGAAGAAAGAACGATTTTGAAGGCTCTGGCCTCTATGTGCGTTCAGTACATGGACGATGGTCGGGACGGGCTGGTTCACAAGTCCATGAGCGCCGGCGAAGAGGCGGTCGAAGTGCTCGCATCCTATGGTTTGGTCAAACCGGAGCCGTGGGGCGGGCTCTGGACCGATGAGGGGTCGCGTCTTTTGGACGAGGACTGAGCATCAGATCGTGCGAATTTCCTGCAACGCATGTCAAAATCCTAAAAGCCGGTTGCTCATGGAAACGAGTCGATAACGGGGCCATCGCCTCTTTGATGAGGATCGGCGGGCAGGGCACGATCAACGTGCCGAACTGGTCGCCCGATGGCGATGAATTCGCCTATGTGCGGTATTTCCCGGTGAGGTCTTGATTTGATGATGGGGCGACCGAGTCACGCTCCTGCCAAGGCATGGACCACTCGGCGACAGTGAGGGTGGTGCCGCACGATGCCTTCGAGTGTGCCGAGCGGGCGCGGCTTTCCCCTTCTCCACAACGGGGAGAAGGTGCCCGAAGGGCGGATGAGGGGGCTCCGGGCACTGCGCTGGCCTGAATGGAAACGAAAAATGTGGTGTCGCCAGTTATATACCAGCGACCTGTCGGATGCGGTACATAAGCTGAATTCGTACCCGGAGCCCCCTCATCCGACCCTTCGGGCCACCTTCTCCCCGCTGTGGAGAAGGGGGAGTGCCGCACCGCCCTGTGAATTGGCGGCGGGATTTCACCCGCCGCGCCTTATTCTGTCGGTCAGGCAGCGACGGCGGCCTTGCGGCGGTCGCGGACGGCCTTGGCGAGATCCTCGAGTACGTCGACCGACATATCCCAGCCGATGCAGCCATCGGTGATCGACTGGCCATAGACGAGCGGCTTGCCGGGAACGAGATCCTGGCGGCCGGCGACGAGGTTGCTCTCGATCATCATGCCCTTGATGTGGTGGTTGCCGGCGACGATCTGGCCGGCGACGTCGTGGACGACCTTCGGCTGGTTCATCGGGTCCTTGCTGCTGTTGGCGTGGCTGGCATCGATCAGCATGCGCGGATCGACACCGAGCTTGACGGCCTCGGCGATGACGGCCTGCACGTCGGCTGCCTCATAATTCGGGCGCTTGCCGCCGCGCAGGATGATGTGGCAGTCCTCGTTGCCGCGCGTCGAGGCGATCGCTGCCTGTCCGTCCTTGGTGACGGCCGGGAAATGGTGCGGCTGGGAAGCCGCCATGATCGCATCGAGTGCGATGCGCGCGCTGCCATCCGTGCCGTTCTTGAAGCCGATCGGGCAGGAGAGACCCGAGGCGAGCTGGCGGTGGATCTGGCTTTCGGTCGTGCGCGCGCCGATGGCGCCGTAGCTGACGAGGTCGGCGATGTATTGCGGCGTGATCGTATCGAGGAATTCGCAGCCGGCCGGCAGGCCCATGGCGTTGATATCGAGCAGCAGGCGGCGGGCGATACGCAGGCCTTCCTCGATGCGATAGGTGCCGTCGAGATGCGGATCGTTCATCAGGCCCTTCCAGCCGACGGTCGTGCGGGGCTTTTCGAAATAGACGCGCATGACGATTTCGAGATCGCCGGAGAGGCGTCGTCGCTGCTCGACCAGGCGGGAGGCGTATTCGCGGGCGGCTGCCGGATCATGGATCGAGCAGGGGCCGATGATGACCAGCTGGCGGTCGTCCTTGCCGGTCAGGATATTGTGGATCGTGTCGCGGGTGCCGGTCACGGTCTCGGTGACCGCGGCACTACGCGGGATTTCCGAGATGATATCGGCAGGTTTGGTCAGCGGGGTGATCTCGACGATGCGAAGATCATCAATAGTGTCAGTCACGGTATGCTCTCCTGTTTGGTCATACCGTGCGGAACAAAAAAGCCGCCAGGTTGACTAGCGGCTGTTCGGGTTTGTCGTTGCGTTAGTTTCGTCTACGCACAGACCCGCATCCGCTGGAAGCAGCGGTACGAATAAAATCGCGATGCATAAACGGACGAAATCGACATGCAGCCTATGTAGCTATGCCGATGGGAGTTGTCACGCGGAATCTGTGAGAGAAAATGACCGATCCGTGAGGTTTTCAGCGGCTTTCCGCCATTGCCTCTCCTTGTGCCTCCTCCGGCTCTGCATGTCGGTTCTTGCGGCGGCGCGTCGTCAGTTCCTCGCCCGCATTGGCGGGCAGGCGCAGGAAGGTGATGCAGGCAAGGGCGGAGATCCCAGCCACCATGAAGAAGGCGATATGGAAATCGGAAACCAGCAGCTTGCCGCCGTGAAAGCTCGATGAGATTTCCAGGATCGTGCCGGCGACGGCAACACCCATGGCCATGGAGATGCGCTGGGCCACCGCATTGATGGCGGTTGCCTGGCTGCTGTCGGCCTCGTCCACATCGCCGAAGGCCATGGCGTTGACGCCTGAGAAGGCCATGGAACGCAGCAGGCCGCCGACGAGAAGACAGCCCATGATGACATAGAGCGGCGTTTCGACGGTGAAGAGGCCGTTCACACCGAGGAAGATCGCGGCGAGGAAGGTGGTCAGCGCAATGACGTTGCGGAAGCCGAAGGCATTGTAGGTGCGGGTGGCGGCGAATTTCGAGCCCATCGAACCGAGCGCGCTGACGAAGGTGATCGAGCCTGATTGCAGCGGCGTCATGCCGAAGCCGAGCTGCAGCATCAGCGGCATGAGAAAGGGTAACGCGCCGAGCCCCATGCGGAAATTCGAGGCGCCGAGGATCGATGCCCGGAACATCGGATAGCGGAACATTTTCGGGTCGAGCAGCGGATGCGGCGTGCGCCTGGCATGGATGAAATAAAGGATGCCGGAAAGGATGCCGACAGCGACGGTAACATAACCGTAGATGACGGGAACCGCCGGCAGGCTGATGACCGAAAGGCCGAAGACGAAACCGGAAAAGCCGATGCCCGACAGGAAGAAACCCGGAAAATCCATCGGCTTCGGTCTGCGCGGTTCGACAGCCGGCAGGAAGCGGGTGACGAGGATGATGCCGATAATGCCGATCGGCACATTGATCCAGAAGATCCAGTGCCAGCTGAGATAGGTCGTCAGGAAGCCGCCGATCGGCGGTCCCATGATCGGGCCGATCAGCGCCGGAATGGTGAGCCAGGCCATGGCATTCACCAGCTGGTGACGTGGCGTACCGCGTACCAGCAGCAATCGCCCGACCGGCGTCATCATCGAGCCGCCGGCACCCTGAATGAGACGGGAGATGACGAAGGCGGCGATGGAATTGGAGAAAGCGCAGGCGACGGAGCCGACCATGAAGACAAAGATCGCCAGGCGGAAAATATTGCGGGCACCGAAGCGATCCGACATCCAGCCGCTGATCGGAATGAAGATCGCTAAGGCCACGAGGTAGCTCGTTACCGCAAGCTTCAATGCGATCGGCGAAGTGCCTATATCGGCAGCAATCGCAGGCAGGCTGGTGGCAATCACGGTCGAATCCATCTGTTCCATGAACAGGGCGACCGCGAGGATCATCGGCGTTAGACGGGACACGGGCAACCGGAATGCAATGAGAATGAAGGGGCGCTTTCGGCGCCAGTCGGATTCGGGTTTCGTTCTAGGCCAGCATTTCCGGACTGTCCACGAAATGAATGTCGCATGCAGCTTGCCGCCATGCCGTTTCCACGCCATAGATCACCCTTCAGGTGCCCGCTTTCACAGGCGGGAGAATCGGGAATCCGGTGTGAGACCGGAACGTGCCCAACGCTGTAAGGCTGACGCTTGCCGCTTATCACGCCACTGGCCGCAAGGCCGGGAAGGCTGCGGCGAAGCGAATGACGCCAAGTCAGAAGACCGGCCTGGCAAGATAGACCCAACCCGCGCGGACGGCGGGCGGTTGCGTTGTTGGGGATTTGACGATGCGACCCATTGATGATGCCGCTTGCCCGGCATCCGGTTTTTCTGCGGCCGAACGCGAGGCCGTCTATCATGCGATCATGACGCGGCGCGATGTGCGTAGCCAGTTCCTGCCCGATCCTTTGCCGGATGATCTCGTCACAAGGCTGCTGACGGCGGCGCATCACGCGCCTTCGGTCGGCTTCATGCAGCCGTGGAATTTCATTCTGGTGAAGAGTGCCGAGGTCAGGGCGCGGGTGCGCGATGCTTTCGTGAAGGCGAATGAGGAAGCGGCCCGCATGTTCGACAGCGAACGGCAGGAAAAATACCGTTCGCTGAAGCTCGAAGGCATTGTCGAGGCGCCACTCGGCATCTGCGTGACCTGCGATCCTACCCGCAGCGGCAGCGTGGTACTGGGGCGCACACATAATCCGCGCATGGACAGCTATTCCACCGTCTGCGCCGTCCAGAACCTGTGGCTTGCTGCCAGAGCGGAAGGCGTCGGCATCGGCTGGGTCAGCATCTTTCGCGAGGGCGACCTGAAGGAAATCCTCGGCATTCCCGATCATATCGAGGTGGTGGCCTGGCTCTGCGCCGGCTTCGTCGAACGGCTCTGCGATCAGCCGGAACTGGCGGTCAAAGGCTGGCGGCAAAGGATGCCGCTGGAAGAACTGGTCTTCCATGACGGCTGGGGGCAGGTGGAAGGCTAGACCGCGCCGGATTGGGCCGGCGCGGGTCTGCATCATTGGGCTGGCTGGCTATCGCATTCCCTGGCGCAAACAGGGGCTTTCCAATGGCCGAAGACGAGGAAGCTCGCGGCGGCCATCAGCCAGACGCCGACGGCGCCGTAGAGCATGACTGCGCCGAATCCCTGGACGAGCGCATCATGCACCGTCGCGGCCGGGATATCGGGCAGGGAGGCGATATTGCCGGCGGAAATGCGTTCGGCAGCCAAGCGGAGATCGTCCGCCGCCATCGATGACGGCAGGACGCTCTTCAGATGCGAGAAGACGCCGTTGAAGAGGATGAAGCCCATGACGGCGATGTTGATGGCGAGCGAGATCATACGGGCGCTCATGTCGATACCGGAGGCCATGCCGGCGCGATCGCTGGAGACTGCGCCTGTCGTCGTGTTGCTGACCGGAGTGTTGGTGAAGCCCAATCCGATGCCTGAGAGCAGGGCGCCAGGCATCATGGTCAGCCAGCTTGGCTCGGTGGCGGCGCTGCCAGACTTCATCAACAGGAAGCCGAGGCCGATGGTGAAGAGACCGCCGGGAATGACGAGGCCCGGCCGGTAGCGCAGCGAAAGACGCTCGGCAAACGGCGGCACGACAAGGGTCGGCAGCGTATAGGCCAGCAGCGAGAGACCGGCGGCAAGGCTGCCGTAGCCGAGGCCGGCCTGATACCAGATCGGCAGATAGATCATGAAGGGCCAGAAGCTGATGTTCATGGCAGCCGAGCCGATGATCGCACCCGAGAAAGTGCGGATGCGGAAGACCGAGGCATCGAACATGGGCCGCGGGTTCAGCCACTCGGCAATGACGAAGGCGATAAGGCTTACCGCGCAAAGAGCGATAATGGCGAGTGCCGTGGGGCTGGCAAAGCCCAGGGCCGGCCCCTGCGTGATGAAGAAGGCGAGGCAGAAGACCGATAGTGAAAGGGTGGCGATGCCGGCAAAATCAAGCCGTCCCGCACTTGGGTCACGAGATTCCTCAATGCCGGTTACGGCGAGGGCTATGGTGATGACGGCAAGGACCGCATGAATGAGAAACACCCATTGCCAGCCGGCGGCTGCCACGATGGCAACGCCGATGATCGGGCCGAAGCCGAGGCCGATCCCGAAGATGATGCCCCACCAGCCGAAGGCCATGCTGCGGGCGCGGCCCTCCCGGAATTGATGGGAGAGAACGGCGACCTGGCAGATCAGCATGACGCCGCCGCTCATGCCCTGCAGAAAGCGGGCGGCGATCAGCAGCGAGGCATCCTGCGCAAGGCCGGCGACGAGCGAGGTCAAGCCGAAGGCGGCAATGCCGATCAGGAAGACACGCTTGCGGCCGTAACGATCGGCAAAGGTACCGGCCGCCATCAGCACCGTGGTGACGGCAATCGTGTAGGCGTTCATGATCCATTGCAGCGCGCTGAAATCGGCATGCAGCACCTTTTCAAGCGTCGGCAGAATTGCCGGGACGCTCGATATTTCAAGGCCGAACATGAGCGAGGAGAGGCAAGCGGCCATCAGGGCGATAATGCCTCTGATACGTGAGGAAGGAGGGGAGGCAGGGGTCATGCTTTGGCCTTTCGAGGTTGAGACATACAACGGTGACATCCGATGTCGTCCATTTGCGTCAGCATAAGCAGAGCTTGAACATTACAGAATTGGATGATTAACTATTTCAGACACAACAATTTCGGATAGATGCCATGACCATGCTCGATGTCGATTCCGTTCAGGCCTTCGTGACGATCGCCGAGAACAAGAGCTTCACCCGCGCCGCCAGTGAGCTTGGCAGCACGCAGGGCGCGATCAGCGTCAAGCTGAAACGGCTGGAAGAGCGGCTCGGCCACCGGCTGATCGAGCGCACGCCGCGGCTGGTGCGGCTTTCCGCACAGGGCGCGGTATTTCTTGATGCCGCACGGGAATTCCTCGCGGCCCATGACCGGGCGGTCGCCGCACTTTCCTCGTCGCGCCGTCATTTCAGGCTGGGCATTGCGGCCCATGTCGCCGGCCCGGAAGTGCCGACGCTGCTTGCACGCCTCAATGCCCATGATCCGGGGCTGACGATCGAGGTCCGGCTCGACAATTCCTGCGAGTTGCTTGCAGCCTTCGACCGCGGCGATCTGGATGCGGCGATCGTCCGTCGGGACGAGGACCGGCGCGACGGCGAGGTTCTGGCACCGGAGCATTTCGGCTGGTTCGCAACGCCGCAATTCGAATATCGCTGCGGTGAGCCGCTGCGTCTTGCAGCACTGTCGCCCAACTGCAGGGTGCGGGATGTCTGCACCCGGGCGCTCGATGCGGCGGGCATTCCCTGGGCGGAAGTCTTCCTCGGCGGCGGCTCTTCGGCTGTGACCGCAGCCGTTTCGGCCGGGCTTGCTGTCTCGACCTTTTCCTATCGCCTGGCACCCGTCGGTACGGTCGAGGTCAGCGAGCGGTTCGGCCTGCCGTCGCTACCATCCTCGGAGGTCGTGCTGCACTCGACGCTAACGGATGCCAAATCGCGCGCGGCACTGCGCACGCTGGCGGCAGCGTTCAGGGAGCATCGCGCCTCAAACTGAAGACGCTGTCCCGACGGCCGAGATCATACCCTATTGCTGTTGTTGTTGGGGCTGCGGGCCCGATGTTGCAGGATTGGCGAGATCGATCTTGCCCTGATCGCCGGCGAGGAATTGCGGGCCGACCTGACGAACCTTGTTACCGGCGGGGTCATAGGGACGATCCGCCACCTGCGGCTGCGGGGCAGGCGGCGCGCTCGCGGCCTTCGGGGCTTCCGTCTTGATCGTCGTAATCGAGCCCTTCGGTTCGGGTGCCGGCGCGTAGGCAGCCTGGCTCTTGCGCATCTGCTCGTAATAGGCAGTCAGATTGCAGGAGCAGGCGGATTTTTCGCCGGGCGCGCGGGTCTTGTAGGCGAAGGCGTTTTTCATCGCGCTGTAGGGCGTTCCCGTCGCCGTCGAGATCATGTTCGAGGTCTCGGTGCTGGAAACGTCGCGATAGAAGAGCTCCGTCTCGACGCCTGGGCACATCTTCGAGCACGTCGCCGCATCGCGGCCGAAATCCACCGAAGTGGCGTTGTTGCTGATCGGGAAGAAGCCGCCGTCGCAGGTGCGCACGCAGATGGTGCTTACAGGCGAGAGCATTTCGGCGCGCGGCAGGCCATAGTGCTCGCCGCCGCCGAGCGGAATGAACGTATCGCCGCGCATGGCCTGCTCTTCGATGCTCGGAGCTGGGGCATAGACGTCGCTCGGAGCGGGTTCGCCAAAGCTGTCGCTGTTGCAGCCATTGTCTTCGAGTGCGGCCATCAGGCCCTCGCGGGCCGCATCCGTACCGGACTGGCGCAATTCGTTGCGGCGATCCTGAAGGAAGCTGATATTGTCCACCATCTTGGCTTCAGCCTGCTCGAGCTCGGTGCAGAAGCCGGCATTCTCGCCGCCGACGACCACCATGCTGCCTGAGGTACAGCCATACCGACGCAGATCGCCGCGCACCTTGCGCAATTCCAGGTTCTGTTCGGCAAGCGCGCCCGCATATTGGCGCATCTCCGGGCCGTTATTGCCGATCGATTGCGGCAAGTCGGCAAGGCGCCCACGCAGATCCTCGCAGATCGCATTGGTCTGCGCCACCGCAGGAGCCGCGAATGCCAGATAGAAAACGAGATACAGGTTTCGGCGCTTCACGACGTCGTTCCGGAAAGAGAAAAGCATTTATCTGTCGATTGCGGCTTCAATCCACCGCGCTTTGTCTTAACGTATTTCCCTTAATAAGCTCGGAGTAATTCCTAGCGCATTTTTGCGACCTTATCCAGCAAGCCCGATGGTTCCATTCCCATCTCTCCTGCACCCGCCCGGAAAAAGGTTCATAGCTAAACAGCTGACATGACAGATATTTCTGACGAAGCTGCCGCCGCGGAAACGACTTCGGCAATACCGGATGCCCGAGGCGGACTTCACGTTTTCGTGGACGGTTGTTTTGAGCCCGGCTCCCGCCACGGGGGATGGGCCTTTGTCGCCTATCGCGATGGCGTCGAAATCGCATCCGGCTTCGGCGGCGCAAAGGATACGGCCAATAACACGATGGAAGTGACCGCGGTGCTCGAGGCGGCAATATGGATCAACCGCACAGCAGCTGATGCAGCGGCGGTCATCTGGTCGGATTCCGTCTATGCCGTGGAAGGCTGCAACGGCTGGCGTCCGATCTGGAGAAACAATGGCTGGAAGAAAAGCAACCCGAACGGCAAGGCCAGAAACCGGGTGATATCAGATGCGAAGATCTGGAAGGCCCTCGATGTCGAGCTAACGCAGAACCCGATGATAGGTATCGCCTGGTGCAAGGGCCATTCAGGCACCGATGGCAATGAGCGCGCCGATGCGCTGGCTGATCAGGGACGCCGGTCGATACGGAGTCCCTGATTTTGAGATGGGCCCGATTTCAAATGAGAACGGGCAACCGGCTCACGCCGGCTGCGATGCCTCGACGACAGCAAGCGCCGCCATGTTGACCACGCCGCGCGAGGTCACCGACGGCGCCAGGATATGGGCGGGCATTGCCGTGCCGAGCAGGATCGGGCCCACATGCAATCCGTCGGTCATCGACTTGACGACGCCGAGCGTGATGTTGGCCGCATCGAGGTTCGGGAAGACCAGCAGGTTGGCTTCGTCATGCAGCGTCGTGTGCGGCATGACACGACGGCGCAGCTCCTCGGAGATCGCGCTTTCACCGTGCATTTCACCGTCGACTTCGAGATCGGGGGCCGCCTCGCGCACCAACTGCAGCGCATTGCGCATTTTGGTAGCGCTTTCGGATTCACGCGAGCCGAAGTTCGAATGCGAGACGAGGGCGGCGCGCGGCGTGATGCCGAAACGCTTGATTTCCTCGGCAGCGAGCACCGTCGCCTCGGCGATTTCCTCGGCTGTCGGATTGAAGGTCACATAGGTGTCTGTGAAAAAGGTCGCACCGCGCTGCGAGATCATCAGACTGAGAGCTGAGAAATCACAGACATCCTTACGTTTGCCGATGATCTGGCGCACGTCGCGCAGATGTTTCTCGTAACGGCCTTCGAGGCCGCAGATCAGCGCATCCGCTTCACCGCGCTTCAACGCCAGGGCGCCGATGACGGTCGTGTTGGTGCGCACGATGGTGCGGGCGGCTTCCGGGATGACGCCTCGGCGGCCGACCAGCTGCAGATAAAGATCGACATATTCGCGGAAGCGCGGATCGTCCTCGGGATTGATGACCTCGAAATCCTGCAGCGGACGAATGCGCAACCCGTAGCGCTTCAGGCGCGTTTCGATGACCTGCGGACGGCCGATGATGATCGGCTCGGCAATGCCTTCTTCAAGCAGCACCTGGGCGGCGCGCAACACGCGCTCGTCTTCGCCTTCGGAGAAGATGACGCGCTTGCGCTCTGCCGTCTTCGCGGCCGCAAAGATCGGCTTCATGATGAAGCCGGAGCGGAAGACGAAGCGGTTCAGCTGGTCGAGATAGGCATCGAAATCGGCGATCGGGCGACGCGCGACACCGCTTTCGGCAGCGGCCCTGGCGACGGCAGGCGCGATGCGCAGGATGAGACGCGGGTCGAAGGGCGAGGGGATGAGATAGTCAGGGCCGAAAATAGGGGTTTCGCCGGAATAGGCGCGGGCGGCGACGTCCGAAGGCTCCTCGCGGGCCAACGCTGCGATGGCGCGCACGGCGGCCATCTTCATTTCCTCGTTGATCGTCTCGGCGCCACAATCCAGCGCGCCCCTGAAAATATAGGGGAAGCAGAGGACGTTATTGACCTGGTTCGGGAAGTCCGACCGGCCGGTGCAGATCATCGCATCGGGCCGCGCGGCGCGGGCGAGATCCGGCATGATCTCCGGCGTCGGGTTGGCGAGCGCCATGATCAGCGGCTTGTCGGCCATCTGCGCAAGCAGTTCCGGCTTCAGCACGCCGGCAGCGGACAGGCCGAGGAAGACATCGGCGCCACCGATATTATCGGCGAGCGTGCGGGTGTCGCTCTTCTGGGCGTAGATCGCTTTCCACTCGTCCATCAGCTCGACGCGGCCTTCATAGACGAGGCCTTCGAGATCGTGGACCCAGATGTTTTCGCGCTTGGCGCCGAGCGTCACGAGCAGGTTCAGACAGGCAAGTGCTGCCGCACCGGCACCGGAGGCGACGATCTTGACCTCGTCGATCTTCTTGCCGGCGAGTTCCAGCCCGTTGAGGATCGCGGCGGCAACGATGATCGCGGTGCCATGCTGGTCGTCGTGGAAGACCGGGATCTTCATCTTCTCGCGCAGCTGCTTCTCGATCTGGAAGCATTCCGGTGCCTTGATGTCCTCGAGGTTGATGCCGCCGAAGGTCGGCTCCAGCGAAGCGACGGTGGAAACCATCTGCTCGACACTTGCAGCATCCACTTCGATATCGAAGACGTCGATGCCGGCGAATTTCTTGAAGAGAACGGCTTTACCTTCCATGACCGGCTTGGAGGCAAGCGGACCGATATTGCCGAGACCGAGAACGGCAGTACCGTTCGAAATCACGGCGACGAGGTTGGCGCGGGACGTGTAGTCGGCCGCCTGTTCCGGATTGTCACGAATGGCGAGACAGGGAGCGGCAACTCCGGGAGAATAGGCGAGCGCCAGGTCGCGCTGGTTGCCGAGCGGCTTGGTCGCCTGGATTTCCAGCTTGCCGGGGCGCGGATAGCGGTGGAAGAAAAGCGCCTGTTCGTCGAGGCTGCCGCCCGACAGATTCGTTTCCGTCTTGGCTTTTTCCTGGGATTTTTCCTGGTGATCCATCGCCGCTTCCAATCGTCCTTCAAAGTCTTTTGAAGACTCCTCCATACATCAATCGACCGGCCTGGACAGTACGGAAATGGCCGCAGGGGAACTTTTTGACCCGGACGGTAAAGGGGAGCTGACATTAGAGCCTTCCCTGATCAGATTGCAGCACTTCACCAGGGACGCTCTGACCGGTGGATTGATCGGCTTCGCAGGGCTTTCCTGCGTTTTGTCATCTTCCTGATACACGAGTCTGATTTTGGAAGGCTAGACGAAGAACGATGGGACACGAGCGGAAAGGCTTGTGATAGACATGATGGAACCCCGGCGCTTCCGCACCCTCTTCATTTCCGATGTGCATCTCGGCTCCAAGGCTGCGAAGGCAGATTTTCTGCTGGATTTCCTTAGGTATCACGAGGCCGACACGATCTACCTCGTCGGCGATATCATCGATGGCTGGCGCCTGAAGCGCAGCTGGTACTGGCCGCAGGTCTGCAACGACGTGGTCCAGAAGCTCTTGCGCAAGGCGCGCAAGGGTACGCGCGTCGTCTATATCCCCGGCAATCACGACGAATTCCTGCGCGCCTTTCCGGGCACCCATTTTGGCGGCATCGAAGTCGTCGACCGCATCATCCATGACGGCGCCGACGGCAAGAAGTACCTTGTCCTGCATGGCGACGAATTCGACGTCGTCGTGCGCAACGCCCGACTGCTCGCCTATCTCGGCGACTGGGCCTATGACACGGCGATCCGCATCAATATCGTGCTTGCCGCGATCCGCCGCCGTCTCGGCATGCCCTACTGGTCGTTTTCGGCCTGGGCCAAGCTGCAGGTGAAACACGCCGTCAATTTCATCGGCGAGTTCCAGCGCGTGGTTGCCGAGGAAGCCCGCAAGAGCGGCGCCGACGGCGTCATCTGTGGCCATATCCATCACGCCGTGATCGAGGATATGGAAGGCATCCGCTATATCAACACCGGCGACTGGGTCGAAAGCTGCACGGCAATCGTCGAGCATGAAGACGGCACTTTCGAACTCATCACCTGGCGCGCGCTGACCAGCAACGTGCCGGCACTGACCTCCATCGAATTGCTTGAAGAGGGTGATTTCGCCCCGCAGGCCGCCTGAATATTGCGCGCGTACCGTGCCGGCGGCTTTCTGCCGGCACATCCAGGAATTTAGCCCGCCGCCGCTTTGCGACAGGCCCTATTTATTTTTTAAATCGTTTTGGTTCATTTTTTTAATCGTTTCGATTGGGCTATTTCTCGCCATAGTCGTGCTTGATTGGATGTGTTAGGCAACGCACAGTTTCCTTCAGGTCCATCATGATTCCCGCACAAAATCCCTCGACGGGTGAGGGAGCGCCGCCGCGCTTCCGGCTGCTCAGCGCGCTCTGCTACAGCGCGCCGCTGCTGGTCAACGGTATCGTCCTGCCCTTCTTCCCCGTCTGGCTTTCGACCCACCAGTTCAACGATCATCAGATCGGCACCATCCTGGCCGTGCCGATGATCGTGCGCGTTCTCGTCGCCCCGATCGTTGCTGTCTTTGCCGACCGCATGCGGGAGCGGGCACATGTGCTCTTATGGTCGGGGGCGCTATCGCTGCTGACGGCGGTGGCGCTTTACTGGACGTCGAGCTTCTGGTCGGTGCTGATCGTCTTTGCGCTGCAGGGCGCCACTTTCGCGCCCTATGTGCCTGTCGTCGAATCCATCGTGATATCAGGCGTGCGCCGCTGGGGGCTGGACTATGGCTCGATGCGCGTCTGGGGTTCCATCGCCTTCATCGTTTCGACGATGCTCGGCGGCGAACTGGTCGGCCGCTGGGGTGGCGGCATGGTGCTGCCAATCATGATCTTCGGCTTCATTTTGACTATCGCCATGGCGATATTCTGTCCGCGCATCGGACCGACGCGGCGGCGCGGCCAGCCGATCAACCTTCCGGCGACGACAGGCAGCGGGCTGAGGGAACCGCATCTGCTCCTGCTGCTGCTCGGCGTTTCGATCCAGCAGGCGAGCCACGCGCTGCTCAACGCCTTTTCCTCGATCTACTGGCACCATCTCGGCTTCTCGGGAACAGAGGTCGGCATTCTCTGGAGTGCCGGCGTTGCCTCGGAAGTCACGGTCTTCTTCCTTTCCAGACGCCTCAACCGCCGCTTCAATGCCTGGACGCTGATCCGCTTCGGCTGTGCGGTCAGCGTCTGCCGTTGGGTGTTCTTTCCGACGGAGACGAGTTTTCTCGGCTTCTTCACGCTGCAGTGCCTGCATGGTTTCACCTATGCCTTCGTGCATACCGGCGTGCAGCGGCGCATCGTCGCCACGGTGCAGGAGACGCAGGAAGCTTCAGCCCAGGGCGCCTATTTCTTCTATATCGGCATGGCCTCGGGGCTGATGACCATTGCGTCAGGCTATATCTACGCCGCGCTCGGCCTCTACAGCTATTATGTGATGGCCTGTGTCGCCGCCTTCGGGCTCACCCTCGTCATCATCGCCTATTACCTTCAGCCCCAGAGGTTGGCTTCGGGCGGGAATACCAGGGAGCCAGCATAATTCAGGCCGGGCTCGCGGTCGCGGGCCAGGAGCAGCGGGCCATCGAGATCGACGAAATCGGCGTCCTGCGCCAACAGAACGGCGGGCGCCATCGCAAGCGAAGTGCCGACCATGCAGCCGATCATGATGGAGAAGCCGAGCCGCTGCGCTTCTTCCTTCATTTCCAGCGCCTCAGTCAGGCCGCCGGTCTTGTCGAGCTTGATGTTGATCGCATCATAGCGGTCGGCGAGGCTTGCGAGATCGCCAGTGTGATGCACGCTTTCATCGGCGCAGATGAGAACATGGCGGGCGATCTCGCCCAGCATGTCATCGCGACCGGCCGGCAGCGGCTGTTCGACCAGCGCGATATTGGCTTCGGCCGCTATACGCAGATGATGTTCCAGCCGATCCTCCGGCCAGCCCTCATTGGCATCGAGAATGATGGCCGCATTGGGGGCCGCCTCACGCACCGCACGGATACGGCTTTCATCGTCGCCGGTGCCGACCTTGACCTTCAGAAGCGGGCGCTGCGCGTGTGTGCGGACCTGCGCTGCCATGACGTCGGGCTCACCGAGCGAGATCGTATAGGCCGTGGTCAGCGGCTTCAGATGCCTGAGATCGAGGCGGGAGGCGACGCTCCTGCCTGACAGTTTGGCCTCCAGATCCCAGAGGGCGCAATCGACGGCGTTGCGCGCCGCACCGGGTGGCATGGCATGCAAAAGTTCGGCGCGCGAAATGCCTTCCTCGATCAGCGGGCGGGCCGATTCGATCTGCGCGAGCACGCTTTCAATCGTCTCGCCGTAGCGGCGATAGGGCACGCATTCGCCAAGCCCGCTCTTGCCTGATTCGCTCAGCGTGCAGGTAATCACCTCGGCGGAGGTTTTCGCCCCTCTGGAAATGGTGAAAGTGCCGGCAATCGGGAATGAATTCATCTGGATATCAAGGTGACGCGGCATAATTGCTCTCCTGCGAGCATGGAAATTGCGCGGTGCTTCTGTATATTAACGCGCTGGGCGGCGAACGATAAGGTTCGCGAGTCGGAACTGTCGCTGCAAGCATTGAAAGACACAAGTCATTTGAAGTCCGAGAAACGCAACGCCGCCTCGCTGCATGTGGACGACCGAGCCGAGGGCTCGGGGCAGCATGTGCATCTTGAAGGCAATTGGCGCAGCGCCAACATCCACCTCGTCCTGCAGGATTTCGAGAAACTGGCACGCAGCAACAGCGGTGACCTGACGCTCGATCTTTCCAGTGTCACCGATATCGACACGGCCGGCATCTGGTTACTTTGCCGGCTAAAGAAACAGCAGGAAGCGGCGGGCCGCGCGGTTCGTTTCGAGGGCACGAACGAGCATATAGACGAGCTGATCACCACCTTCTCCAAGGATCCTGAAAAGCAGGAGCCGGAGCAGAAGGAGAAGCTCTCGATCGCCCAGCTCATCTTCGCGCCGATCGGCCGGATGACGCTCGATGTCTGGGACAATGTGGCGGCCGCCATGTATATCCTGGGATCGGCGGTGCGCGGCGCGCAGATGAAGTTCGGTCGCGGCAGCGGCGTTTCGCCGGCCTCGATCGTCAACCAGATCGACCATATGGGCGTGCGCGCCGTTCCGATCATCCTGCTGATGTCCTTCCTGATCGGCGCGATCATCGCGCAGCAGGGCGCCTTCCAGCTTCGTTATTTCGGCGCGGAGATCTTCGTCGTCGATCTCGTCGGCATTCTTCAGCTGCGTGAAATCGGCGTACTTCTGACCGCCATCATGATCGCCGGCCGCTCGGGCAGCGCCATCACCGCCGAAATCGGCTCCATGAAGATGCGCGAGGAAGTCGACGCGCTGAAGGTGATGGGCCTCAACCCGATCGGCGTGCTGATCTTCCCGCGGCTGGTGGCGCTGACAGTCGCTCTACCGCTGCTGACGGTGATTGCCAACTTCGCCTCGCTCGGGGGAGCGGCTGCAGTCGCCTATCTTTATTCGGGCATTACGTTTGCCACCTTCCTGTCGCGCCTGCATGAGGCCGTGACGCTTTCGACCATATTGGCCGGCATGATCAAGGCGCCCTTCATGGCGCTGGTCATCGGCATCGTCGCAGCCGTCGAGGGCCTGAAGGTTGGCGGCAGTGCCGAATCGCTTGGCCAGCATGTGACGGCCGCCGTCGTGAAGGCGATTTTCGTCGTCATCCTGATGGACGGACTTTTTGCGATGTTCTATGCAGCGATTGATTTCTGACATGGCGGGCGGCGTGGATCAGCAACCAATCGAAACGACCAGAAACGAGGCCGGGAAAGCGGAACGCGATGTCGTGCTGTCGGCGCGCGACGTCACGGTCGGTTTTGGGCCTAAAGTGGTTCTCGACAAGCTCAACCTCGATATCTACCGCGGTGAAATCCTCGGCTTCGTCGGCGCTTCGGGCACTGGCAAATCGGTGCTGATGCGCACGGTACTCCGCCTGCTGCCGCGCCGTTCCGGCACCATCAAGATCCTCGGCCAGGATTTCGACGAACTGGACGAACCGGAGCGCAATGCGCTCGACATGCGGCTCGGCGTGCTGTTCCAGCAGGGCGCGCTCTTCTCGTCGCTGACGGTGAAGGAGAATATCCAGGTACCGATGCGCGAATATCTGGATCTGCCTGTTACGCTGATGGATGAACTGGCGCATCTGAAGATCCGCATGGTGGGGCTCGCCGCCGACGCTGCCGACAAATATCCTTCCGAGCTTTCGGGCGGCATGATCAAGCGCGCGGCGCTCGCCCGTGCCCTGGCACTCGACCCCGAACTCGTCTTCCTCGATGAGCCGACATCGGGCCTCGATCCCATCGGTGCTGCGGAATTCGATGAACTGATCGCCAATCTGCGCGATAGCCTGGGGTTAACCGTCTATATGGTGACCCACGACCTCGACAGCCTGTTTTCGGTCTGCGACCGTATTGCCGTGCTTGGAAAGAAGCGGGTAATGGTGGAAGGAACGATCGACGACATGCTGGCCTACGACGATCCGTGGGTTCAGGCCTACTTCAAGGGCAAGCGCGCGCGTTCGATCGTGCCGCAGGACGACGCGCCGGCGGCCCGGGCGCAGCATGACAGCGGGAAGTGACCGGAGACGATGGAAACCAAAGCCAATTACACGATCGTCGGTTTTTTCACCGTCTTGGTGATCGCAGCCGCATTCGGTTTCGTCTACTGGATGGCCGAATATGGCCGCAGCGGTCCGATGGCCGAGCTGATCGTGCGCATTCCGGGCTCTGCCAACGGTTTGAGTGTCGGTTCGCCTGTTCGATTCAACGGTATCCAGGTCGGTTCGGTGCAGACGCTGTCCATCGATGCCGACGATCCGCAATATTCGCTGGCTTTCACCGAGGTGCGCTCGGATGCGCCGATCTATCCCTCCACCAAGGCGGCCCTTGAAATCCAGGGCCTGACGGGTGCGGCCTATATCGAGCTGTCGGGCGGCCGCAAGGAAGACAAGAACATTCTCCAGCAGGCGCTGGAAAGCGGCAAGCGCGCGGTCATCGTCGCCGACCAGTCGAGCGTGACCAACCTCTTGGCAACGGCCGACAAGATCCTCGACCGCGCCAATGATGCCGTCGGTGACGTGCAAGGCTTCGTGCGCGATGCGCGCGGGCCGCTGACCAAGACCTTGCAGAATGCCGAGACCTTCTCGGATGCGCTCGCCAAGAATTCCGGCAATATCGACAGCTTCCTGCAGAGTGTCGGCGATCTCTCCAACACCGTTCGGAACGTTTCAGGCCGTGTGGATTCGACACTTGCTGCCGTCGAGGATTTGGTGAAGGCCGTCGATGCGAAGAAGATCAACACGATCCTGGCCAATGCCGAGAAGGTGAGCCGCGACGTGGCCGACGCCTCGGGCGATCTTAAGGGCCTGGTCGCCAAATTCGATCAGACGGTCACGACCTATAACGAATTCGGCAAGAA
The DNA here is from genome assembly GCF_056400025.1 of Rhizobium sp. 01L419. Taxonomy (NCBI): domain Bacteria; kingdom Pseudomonadati; phylum Pseudomonadota; class Alphaproteobacteria; order Hyphomicrobiales; family Rhizobiaceae; genus Rhizobium; species Rhizobium sp. 01L419. The sequence goes on along the minus strand of NZ_JBFTSM010000034.1, from coordinate 16,529 downwards.
GGCGCAGGTGACGCTCGATCGTGTCGATACGCTGGTCGCCGCCATCGACACCAACAAGGTCAAGGGTTCTGTCGACGATATTGCCCAGGCAACAAAGGATGCGCGCGCCGCCGTTGCCTCGATCCGCGACGTGACCAACACCGTGTCGGACCGCCGCAAGGATATCGACCAGACGATCCAGGACGTCCAGCAGATGGCGAACAAGCTGAACTCTGCTTCGACCCGCGTCGACGGTATCCTCATCAAGGTCGATGCGCTGCTGGGCTCCGACAATACGAATTCGCTCTTCACCGAGGCGCGCGCCACGCTGGAATCGTTCAAGAAGGTCGCCGACAACGTCAATGCCCGCATCGGGCCGATCGCCGACAATCTGCAGAAGTTCTCGGGCAGCGGATTGCGTGATGTCGAGACGCTGATCAACGAGTTGCGCGGGACCGCGAACAACCTCAACAACGCCATCACCAATTTCGACCAGAACCCGCAGCGGATCATTTTCGGCGGACCGACGGTTAAACAATATGACGGGCGCACGCGGCGCTAAACGGAATTCAGAGGTAGCGTAATATGGGTTTATCGCATTCGATGTCGCGCCGTTCCTGGATCCGTGGGACGGCGATTATTTTGCCGCTGACGGCAGCGCTTCTGGCAGGCTGCGGGACGGCGGCGAAGAACGACACCTTTGATCTCTCTGCAGCCACTGTGGATGGTACCGGTCCATCGGCCAAGACCCGGCAGATCCTGATTGCCGATCCGACGGCGTTGAAGGCGCTGAACAGCGACCAGATCGTCATCCGCGTTTCGCCCTCCGAAATCCAGTATCTGTCGCGCGCCCAATGGAGCGACACGCTGCCGCGCATGGTGCAGTCGAAGCTCGTCCAGGCCTTCGAGAATTCCGGCAAGCTCGGCGGCGTCGGAAAGCCGGGGCAGGGACTGGCGATCGATTATCAGGTCGTCACCGACATCCGCTCCTTCGAGATCGACGCAGCGTCTGGCAACAAGGCCGTGGTGGAGATTTCCGCCAAGATCCTCAACGATCGAAACGGCACAGTGCGTGCCCAGCAGGTCTTCCGGGCCACTGCTCCGGCCGGCGGCGACAACGTGGGCTTCGTCAAGGGATTGGGCCGTGCCTTTACATCGGTCACCGACCAGATTGTTGGCTGGACGCTGAAGTCAATCTAATAGGCGGGAGCCGGAGGTGGGGTTTTGGCTCGTCGATCGCAGCTTGGAATAACGCGCAATGTGGCTTTTGCGCTCCTGGCCTTCCTTGAAGGCTGGAGCGGTGTGCAAGCCCAGGATGCTACGAGCAATACATCCGCTTCACCGCCTCTTGCCATGAACGAGTATAAGGCGTTTGTCGAAAGGCTTGTTTCGGAAGTAAACGGAAAAGAGGCCACGATGGCCACGAAACTCCGCGCTCTCGGCTTCAGCTGCACCCCAGCAGACAAATCGATCCAATTCGAATGCGTGCGATTTGGCTGCCAAAAAACCGGTATTCTGCCAGGTTCGCTTCTTCAATGGACGGTACGAAGAGGTAGCCCGGAATCGAGCACGGCGGCGTTTTCTGGCTCCGCCATGAACTATGGGTGGTTGCGCGGCTGCATTCCGAAGAACGAACTCCAGAAAGAACAGCAACGATTTCTTTCCCGAAACGACCGATTGCAGTGATCCACTGACATTGAACGTCCATCGGCGAACAATCAAACACCAGAGAGCTTGCGCTCGTCGCCTCATTTCGTTGGCTGAGCATCCGTCATCGTCGGCGTGCCGCCCGTTGCCGAGGCCGTGGCGGTCGAAGCGGACGGCAGGTAGCTGTCGAGCAGGCCGGCCATCTTGTCGTCGCGCAGGCTGGCGGTCTTTTCGCCCATGACGACGCCAACGACGCGGCGCCCGTCCTTTGCCGCTGACGTTACGACATTGTAGCCCGAAGCATCCGTGAAGCCGGTCTTGATGCCATCGATACCGCTATAGCGGTACATGAGATTGTTGTGGCCGCGCAGCTTCATGCCGCGGAACTGGAAGCCGCGCATGGAGAAGAGCTTGAACTCCTCGGGGAAATCACGCATCAGCGAAACGCCGAGTGTGGCCATGTCGCGGGCCGTGGTGACCTGCTCCGGATCCGGCAGGCCCGACGGATTCTTGAAGACGGTGTCCTTCATGCCGAGCTGGCGGGCCTTGTCCGTCATGAGAGTACCGAAGGCCTGTTCGGAGCCGCCGAGCTGTTCGGCAAGCGCCACAGCGGCATCATTGGCCGACAGGACCACGATGCCTTCGACGGCCTCCTTGACGGTGACCTTGCGGCCGGCGCCGACAGCGAGCTTGAAGGGCTCCTTGCTCTCGGCATTTTCCGACATGGTGAGCTTCTGGTCCCAAGTCAGGCGTTTGTCGTGCAGCGCCTGGAAGGTGAGGTAGAGCGTCATCATCTTGGTGAGCGACGCCGGATAGTTCAGATCATCCTGATTGGACGCCTCCAGAACCTGGCCGGTCTGAGCATCCACGAGGAAGCTTGCCTGGCCGGCTTCGGCCTGAATGAACGCGCCCAGAAGAAATACGGACGAGAAGGCGGCGGCCATCAGCCGGGAGGTCGTCTTGGTCATCAATGTCTACTGTCTCTGTCGTGGCAAGCTACTGGCTTGGCAAGTGGCTTGGCGAGGGTCTGACGGATCTGGCGACCCAATCTGATGAATGCGGATCGGGAATGTTTGTGACGGAATGAAGGAGCCGGGGCAATAAAAAAGGGCCATCCACAGATGACCCCTTTTGTCTCACTATCCCATGACGTGCCTTTTACGGCCCGACAACTCAGCTCAGACGACCTGCCGCATGAGCAAGCATCGTATAGACCTTGCCGGTGTCAGAGGTCAGGTAGGACTGCGTTACCGTGCGGTTCGGATCGGTACGGGCGACATCGGCGAGCAGCTTTTCGAAATCGCCGATGTAGCGATCGACAGCGGTGCGGAATTCCGGTTCGCGGTCATACTTGCGCTTGATCTCGTCGAAGGTCTGCTGGCCTTTCAGCGTGTAGAGGCGACGGGTGAAGACGTCGCGCTCGCCGCGCTGGTAGCGGCGCCACAGGTCAACCGAGGCATCATGATCGATGGCGCGGGCGATATCGACCGAGAGCGAATTCAGCGATTCAACGACATGGCGCGGGTTGCGGCTGTCATTGGCGCGCTGGGTGGGAGCAGGGGCCGGAGCGGCGGCTTCCACTGCCGGACGGGCCGGGGCACGCGGTGCTTCCTCTGTCTCGTCACGCGAGGCGCCACGCAGAAGATCGCTGATCCAGCCGCCGCTAGTGGGTTCCGTGCGCGGAGCTTCCTGGCGAACCGGAGCCGGGGTCGGAGCTGGCTGGGGGGCCTGGGCAACCGGACGCTGCGGAGCAGGGGCCGGAGCGGGCGCAGGTGCTGCCGCCGGCGTCGGTGTGATGGTGCCACGCAGACCCATGGATTCGATCGACTGGCGCGCCGTTGGTGCCGGCTGCGGGGCAGGTGCGGTCGGGATCACCGGCTGGACAACACGCGGAGCAGGCTCGGCATGTGCCAGCGTGCGGGCGACCGGCTCGGAGAGCTCCAGGCGCTGACTGGAGCGGCCGACGATCTGCGAGATGTCCTGCAGGGCCTTGATCTGCTCGGCGACGGCGCGGCGCATGGCGGACGCGCTTTCCTTGGCTTCTTCCGGCAGGTCGAAGGCGCCGCGCTTCAGTTCGGCGCGGGTAGCATCGAGTTCGTTGCGGATATCGGTTGCCGAGCGGCGGATCTCTTCGGTGGCGCCCGAGAAGCGGCCGACCGCCTCGTCGATCGCATCACGCAGCGATTCACGCAGGCTTTGTGCTGCATTGTCGGAGGCGCGGCCTGCCTCGCCGAGCATGCGTTCGACTTCCGACAGCGAAGCCGTCAGGCCGCCGCGCAGGCGGTTGGAAAGATCGCCGGAGCGTCGCTCGACATTGGCGAAGCTGGTGTCGATCGTGGCATTGGCTTCCTCGCCGGCGCGGTTGATCGCGTCGCGCATGGTGGAGGCGGCATCCTCGGCGCGTTTTTCGGTATCGGCGAGCACCCGGCCGATATCGGCGAAGGAGGCTTGGACGCTCTGGCGCAGCGTGCCGGTGACCTGGTTGGAGCGCTGCTCGGCGCGTTCGAAGACCGTTTCGATCATGCCGCCGAGGCCGCGCATGGTCTTTTCGATTTCGGCCGAACGCTGCACGAGCCCGGCTGCGAGGGTCTGCAGAGCGCCTTCACGCTCTTCCAGCGTAGAGACGAGACCGGACTGGGCTGCGGCAAGGAGATGCGATGCCTGGCCAAGAACCTTCGAGTGGTCGTCGAAGCGGCCGATAATGCTGCCGACCTGGGCGAGCGTCTGGCCGGATATATCCGACAGGCGGTCGACCTTGCCTTCGAGAAGGCGGGTGGAGGCGGAGACCATTTCGGCGGCCTTGGCGGCGGAGTCGGTGAAGCGCGAGGTCGTGTCGCTGAGACGGCCGTCGACGCCGGTCAGCTCGTCTGCGGCGCGCGTCATCATGACAGCCATTGCCGCACTGCTTTCCGACATGCGCTGGACGAGGCCGTTGACGTTGCTCGTCAGGCTGTTCTCGATGGCGGCAACGGCATTGGCGACGTTTTCGGCGCGCGCTGTGATGGCCTGGGTGACAGCGTCATTTTCTGCACGCAGGCGGTCGGCGCTGAGACTTGCGGCGGCGGTGATGCGGGCGGCAGCTTCCTGGCCGGCATCGGTGTAGCGGTCGATGATCGGCCGGGCCGTCTCGTCCAGGATGCGCGTCAGCTCGGTGGAGCGGCCGGCCAGCATGGAGTTGAGGTCACGGGTGCGCTCGTCGAGCGTTGCGCGGATCGAGTTGCCGCGTGCTTCCAGCGCCTTGTCGATATCGGTGAGCGTCGTGTCGATTTCGCGGGCACGCTGCTCCAGGCTGGAGCGGATGATGCTGGTGCGGGCTTCGAGCGCGCGGTCCACATCGGCCATGCTCGAGGTGATCTGGCCGCCGGCATCCGTCAGCGTCGAGCGGATGGAGTTGCCATGCGCTTCCAGCGTCTGGCCGGCATCGGCGAGCGCGTGATTGATGGCGTTGACCTGGGTGCTGACGATGCTTTCTGCTTCCGCCACCTTGTTGACGATGACATTGCCGGCCTCGGAGAAGGTCTGAGCAACGGCGGCAGCCTGGCCGGCGAGGCGGCTCTGTGCCTCGGCGACGCGGTTGACGATCTGCGAGGAGCGCTCGTCCATGGCTTCGGCGAACTGCTGGCCGGTGCGGCTCAGCAGCTCGGAAGACTTCGTGGCTTCGCCATCCATGCCTTCGGCAGCTTCGGCAACGGCGCTGCGCAGGCTTGCGGCCAGACCGGCGGCCTTGCCTTCGATCGTGCGGTTGACGGCCTCCAGACCGACGGTCAGAGCGCGGTCCATGGTGGACAAGCGTTCGGTGATACGCTCGTTGCCGCGATCCATCATGTCGCTCAGCGCCGAGGTGCGGTCGTCGATCGACTGCGCCATGTTTGCACTGCCGCTGTCGAGCGTTTCGGCAAGATGCACCCGTCGGTTGTCCAGAGCCTGGGTGAGATTGGCGCTGTGGCTATCGAGAGCATGCGCGAGGTTTGCGCTGCTGCTGTCGAGGGCCTGGGTCAGGTTGGCGCTGCCGACATCAAGTGCTTCCGTCAGGCTGGCGCTGCGGCCGTCGAAGACTTCCGTCAAGCTGGTGGCGCGGCTGTCGAGGGCCTCGGTCAGGCTGGCGGTGCGGCTGTCGAGCGCATGCGTCAGGTTTGCGGCGCTGTTGCCGAGGGTTGCGGCGATGCGCTGCGTTGTGTCGTCGCCAAGCGCGCCGAGGCGCGAAATGCCGTCCTCGAGCACGCCGGAGAGATGGCTGCCGGCAGCATCGACCTTATCGGCCACGCCGCCGACGCCATCGGCAATGCGGGCCTCGATGGCGGCAAGGCCAGCTTCGACGCGGGCGCCGGTCTCGGTGAAGCGGCCCGTGAGATTGTCGACGGAATGGTCGAGATGGCCGGAGAAATCTGCAGCCGAACGCGAGATCGTGTTGGCGGCTTCCTGGAAGCGGCCGGCAATATGGCCGGCACCCTCGCGCATGCGATCCTCAAGTGTCTGTGCACTCTTGTCGATCGCATTGCGGATCGCGGCCTCGCGATCTTCCAGCGACATTTCGAGCATGCCGATGCTCGTCGCAACCGACGTACCGATCGAGGTCGCCTGTTCGGAGAGCGTGTCGTTGATGAGGTTATGGGCCTCGCTCAGGGTCAGGTTGATGGCGTTGGTGCGATCGTCAAGCGTGGCACGAATGCGCTCATGGGCGGCGGCAAGGCCACCTTCGACGTTGCTCGCGGCATCGTTGGCTAGGGCGGCCATACGCAGCTGGGCGTCGGTCATGCCAACCTCGATGCGACCCGTCATGCCGCCGATGATGCCTTCCATGCGGGCGCTGCCGGCATCGAGGGCTTCCGACAGGGTGGAGGTGTGCTCGGCAAGCGCGGTTTCCAGACGCGCCTGATTGCCCGTATAGGCAGCGCGGATCGCTTCCGTGCGGTCGGCAAAGGCGCCGGCAACACGCTCCTCGGCGCTGGCAACGGTGTCCATGATGGCGTTGCTGCGGTTTTCGAGCGCGGATTCGAAGCGGCTCTGGCCGTCATCGAGTGAAATGGCGAGCGCCATGGTCTTTTCGTCAAGTGTATCGGACAGGCGGTCAGCGCTGTTCGTGACGGCATGGACGATGGATTCGGCGCGACTGGTGAGCGCTTCCTCGATGCGGAACTGGCTTTCACCGAGCGATGCGGCGATCCGGTCATGCGTGCCGGTGGCCACATTGACGAGAGCGTCGGCGCCCGCCGTCAGCGTGTCTTCCAGGCGGCTCTGGCTTTCGTTCAGCGAGATGGCAAGCGCCATCGCCTTTTCATCAAGGGTTTCGGCGAGGCGGTCATGCGTGCCCGAGACGGCGCTGATCAGCGCTTCCGACCGGGTCGACAGCGTATCCTCGATGCGCGAATGCGTCTCGTTCAGCGAAATGCCAAGCGCCATGGCCTTTTCGTCGAGCGTATCGGCGAGGCGATCATGGGTGCCCGAAACGGCGCTGATGAATGCGTCCGAATGGGTCGAGAGCGTATCTTCGATGCGCGACTGCACCTCGTTCAGCGAGATGCCGAGCGCCATCGCCCTTTCATCAAGCGTCTCGGCGAGACGGTCATGCGTGCTGGAAACGGCGCTGAGCAGCGCCTCCGAGCGGGTCGCAAGCGTATCGTCAATACGGGCCTGACCTTCATTCAGCGAGATGGCAAGCGCCATCGCCTTTTCGTCGAGCGTTTCGGAGAGACGCTCATGCGTGCCGGAGACGGCATCGATGATGGCTTCCGAGCGCGTCGCAAGCGTATCCTCGATACGGGCCTGGCCTTCGTTCAGCGAGATGGCAAGCGCCATCGCCTTTTCATCCAGTGTATCGGAGAGGCGGTCATGCGTACCGGAGATGGCATTGAAGAAGGACTCGGACCGGGTCGCGAAAGTATCCTCGATGCGGGCCTGGTTTTGCTGCAGCGTTTCGGCGAGGCGGTCATTGGTGCCGGAAACGGCATTGATGAGCGATTCCGAATGGGTCGAGAGCGTGTCCTCGATGCGCGACTGCGTCTCGTTCAGCGAGATCGCCAGCGCCATCGCCTTCTCGTCGAGCGTCTCGGCGAGGCGGTCATGCGTGCCCGACACGACATTGATGATGGCGTCGGAACGGCTCGTGAGCGCTTCGTCGAAGCGCGTGTGATGGTCGGCAAGGGCGCCGATCAGCGCGCCGCCGCGTTCCGCCATCACGCTGTCGAGGCCGGTATGGGCAGTCTTCAGCGCATCGGTGATCTCGGCAGCACGAGCGGCGAGAACGCTGCTCAGCTCCTCGGCGCGACCGCCGAATGCCCCGGTGACCTTTTCGGTGCCGCTATCGACGGCAGTGGCGATTTCGGTCGTGGTCGTCTGCAGCGTATCGCGGAATTCGATTGCCCGGGCGGCGAGGTTGTTCTGCAGTTCGGACGTGCCGGTTGCGAGCGCCAGCGAGATTTCCGACGTGGCGTTGCTCAGCGCCGAACCCAGTTCGCCGGTGCGGGTCGTCAGCGCCGAGGTGATCTCTTCCGAACGGCTGGCAAGGGTGCTTTCCAGCACTTCCTGGCCGGTCGCAAAGGCGGTCGCCAGTGTGAGCGACTGCTCGCTCATGGAGATGCTGAGACGATCGATATTGGAATTGAGGATGTTATCGATAGAATCGGCGTTGCCCGACAGCGTCTCGTTGATGCGGGTGAGGCTTTCGATGAGCTTGGTGTCGAGCGAGCCAGCGCGCTTGTCGAAGGCATCGGTGAATTCGGCAACGCGTTCGTCGAAGGCGGTCGAAAGCTGGGCAACGGTCGTCTGCAGACGTTCCTCGAAGAAGCCGGAGCGCACGTCGAGATCCATGACGGCATCGTCGGCCGTCGATTGCAGGCTCTGGCGGAAACTTGCACCCTTTTCGTCGAGCGCGGCGTTCAGCCTGGAGAGCACGTCGTCGAGCGTGCCGCCGATGGTGCGTTCGCCCGATGTCAGGCTCTGATTGATATCGCGCGTGCGGGTGATCAGGATTTCGTTGAGCTGCTGGGTGCGTTCCTGCAGCGCGGCGTTCAGGCGCTCGGTGCTCGCGTCCATCGTCGAGGCGCGCGTCTCAAACTGGGTGAGCAGGCGCTCGCCATGTTCGTTGATCGTGTTGGTCAGCGAGTCGAGGCGGTTGTCGAATTCATTGCCGATAGCAAGGCCGGACGCGGTCAGCGTATGGAGCAGCGTATCGGTCTTGGCGGCCAAAAGCGTGCCGAGCGACTGCATGGCGCTGTCCGACTTCTCCATGATCGCGGCAGCGCGCGTATCGATCAGCGAGGCGAAGGCTTCGCCCGAGGTCGCGAGGCGGATGGCGATCTCTTCTGTCGCAAGCGACAGCTCTTCCTTGAGCTGGTCGTGGACGCCGGCGATGGACGAACGGATGCGATCGGCATGGTTGACGATCGCTTCGCGCTCGGAGCCGAGCTCGTGGACGAGGCCGCGTACGCGCAGTTCGTTATCCGCGTAGGAACGTTCCAGCGCATTCACTTCGGAATGCACGAGCGTTTCGAGTTCGGAGGCCCGAGCAATGGTGCGCTCGATGCCTTCGTTCATCGCCGAGACTTCGCGGCGCACGGCCTGGCCGACCGTCATGATGCGTTCGGAGGCGATGGTTTCCGGTTCGGAAAGGCGTAGCGCAACTTCAGCCATGGAGCGGGCGGCGTTGCGCATTTCCTGGGCGCGCGCGATCATGATGGCGAAGGCATAGAACATCATGACAGGCACGATGATGCCGACGACGCCGGCGATCACGCCCGGTAGAGCGGCAAGATCGGTCAGCGAGCGGATCTGCGAGATCTGCGGCCCGTAGAGCATGAACATCAGCCCGAGGCCGATGATGACCCACAGGATGGAAATGAAAGTGGCCATGCGCAGGGCAGGGCGGCTGGAGCCGTTTTCCAGTGACTTCAGAAGCGAGGCGGGTGAATTGCGGCTGGCATCATTAGCGGGGGCGAAGGCCGGTGCCCGAGCCTGCTGGTCGCCTGTGCGGGCAGCGCGGCCTCGGCGGCGTTGTGCTTCTTCCTGGGACTGATTACGGGCATTGGATGGGTCAGTCACATTAGCCTCCGGGGCGTGGGGCGCGTTACCGCGGCGAGACGGCACGTTCTCCTGGCCGAAATCGATCTGAAGCGCCTCGTCCAATGCCTTGAACGCCTTGTCCTCTATCGATTCATTGTACTTGTTATTCGCCATTCCGATATGCCTCGCAATTCCCGGCCAGACCGGCAGCGCATCCGGGCCACCGCCTTCGCCCGGAAAGAACCTTTGCCGTGCCAGCCTTCCATCCAGGACGGACGGATAAGCATGTCATTTCAGAGTAGATAGCCGATTTTTCAAACGAAAGGTATCAAAACACTACCATTATCCACTCTGTCGGCAAAGGCGCGCGGCATGAGCCCGCCTCAACAGTATCGTAGTGACACATCTGGGCTGCCTACACAATTAATGAACCCTTGCGTTTCCACCCCTCTTAACCTGTTGTTAACACCTTTAAATTTTGGACGGGGCCTAAAAGCCGATATTTTAGCGATATTTAAGGGACGTTAACCATACGGTTAGATTTTCGCCCTGAATGCGCCGGAATTTAACGTGATCGCCATTCTCCGACCGCACAACAGATGCAACCGCGGGCGATATAAGACCGGAGAATTGGCAAATGGCAGCAGTGAGTATTGCGTTCGAAGCACCTGATAATTCCAAGGGCCCTTCGCCCTCCAAGATCAGGCCGATCGACCTTGTCCATCTTGCGCGCCAGACGATGGGCGACAAGACGGTGGAAATCGAAGTTCTCCAGATGTTTGCGCGCCAGGCGCGCGCCTGCCTGCAGGACATTGCAAGCGGCGAGGCAACCAAGGTGGGCGCAGCGGCACACCGCCTGAAGGGTGCAGCAAGCTCCGTCGGCGCCTTCCGGGTTTCGCAGTCTGCGGAAGCCGTGGAAGAGAACAATGGCGACGCGACCGCCATGGCTGCGTTGGGTGCGGCCATTGTCGACGCCGAAAATTTCATTCTGAAACTCTGCCGCGGATAAGGCAGAGCAGGTAGGGGCTAACCTAGGCCCGCTGTTCCATTAGGGAACGGCGGGTCTTTTTGCGACTTCCCCCATGACGCATAGAGAATGGCGCAGTCCTGGCCAATCTGCGAGGCTCGGGCGATCCGGCAATGTTGACTGATGCGCCGAATTGTCGGAAGAAAAATCCGCCCACCTGCTACAAAGACCGGAAATAATCCTGATGCCCAAACTTACCATCGTCGCCTTTGACGGAACGCGCTTCGATCTCGATGTCGATCAAGGTTCCACCGTGATGGAGAATGCTGTCCGCAATTCCGTTCCCGGCATCGAGGCCGAATGCGGCGGCGCCTGCGCCTGTGCGACCTGTCACGTCTATGTCGACGAACAGTGGACCGAGGTTGTCGGTCCGCCGGAAGCGATGGAAGAGGACATGCTGGACTTCGCCTTTGACGTGCGTCCGACCTCACGCCTTTCCTGTCAGATCAGGATGAAGGCTGCCTATGACGGCCTCACCGTGCACGTGCCGGAACGGCAGGCTTAAAAACTCTCATATTCCTGAAAAAGTCGGACTCTTGCCAAAAAGAAAGCCTCGCACGCCAGAGGCGAGCGAGGCGAGGCGGGCGCATTACCTACGGATGAGGGAGGAACACCCGCGGCTTCGGAACGCGCCAGGAGAACACAATCACGAAAGCCAGCTGCCTTACTGCACTTTCGAATATAGTCATATTACCGCGTTCCGGTTGAGTCCACCAGAATGAAAAATGATCGATAAAAGGCTGGGAAGCGCACAAGTTTCGCACAAGTTTCATTGTGCAGCTAACGATCTCGGCTCGTGTTAAGGGCAAAAGGGGCTTATCTTTCGCCGCCTTTGCCCTTGAGTCTGTTGTTGAGCAATCTCAGCATGCGATTCTGAAAATTGACCGCCTCGACGCGATCGAATCGGGCCTGCAGCTTGTCATGCTCCTCTATTCCGCGAGCCGACTTCTCCGAAACGAGTTCCTGCATCGCCTCGCAATTGCGCTGCCAAGGCAGTGCCTTGAGTTCGCGCTCCATGGCGCGCGCCTGGGTTCGGGCGATCTCGGCATGGCGCTCCTCGTGGCGCCTGATATCGCTCGATAACGCATCCCAGATCATCGACAGCTCGCGGCTTGCGCCTTTGCGGTTGGCCCAACGCGGCATGATGATCTGTGTGTGGACGGTGACCTTGACGTTGCCGACGCGGCAGCGGCCATTTTCCTGGATATAGGTTGCCTCACCGCCGAAGCGGATCTTGGTAGCACCGGGATGGCGGGCGGAAGAGCCGTTCGCCGTCGGGCCGCGGCGGCTCAGTTCATCGTCCAGCTCGTCGGCCGTCTTTCCCTTGATGTTGAAATAGGAATAGCTTTTCGTTGCAACGACTTCGGCAGCCGCGGGGCCGCAGAGCAAAAAGGCAATCATGGAAAGGGCGATGGGAAGGCGCATATAACGCAACGCAAGCGGCATTCTGAACTGAACCTGTGTTGAAGTTTGGCGGAGCTTGGGGCATAGCCACCGCAAGAGCAATATCGGATAGCGGCTTTTTTGGCTAGCGACGGGATTAGACTGGTGAAGCAGCTCGATAGCAGTTTCTGGCGTGTGGCCCATGATCGCGAGATCGAGCTTCACAAACGCTCGGTGATCATGGCGATCGTCAACGTGACGCCGGATTCCTTCTCCGACGGCGGGCGTTACCAGACGGTCGACAGGGCCGTCGAGCACGCGCTGCAGGCAATCGCAGACGGCGCCGAGATCCTCGACATCGGCGGCGAGTCGACGCGACCGGATGCGGCTTCCGTCAGTCCGGCGGAGGAGCAGGCGCGTGTCTTGCCCGTCATCGAGGCGCTCAGCCGCCGTACTGACGCACTGATTTCCATCGATACCTATCGCGAGGAAACGGCGCGGCTTGCCATCGGTGCCGGCGCCCATATCGTCAACGACGTCTTCGGCCTGCAGAAGGAGCCGGCCATTGCCGCGCTGTCGGCCGAGACCGGGGCAGGGCTCTGCATCATGCATACCGGCCGCGACCGGCAGAAGCTTGACGATATCATCGAGGACCAGGTCTTCTTTCTCGATCGCTCGCTGGAGATCGCCTCTGCCGCCGGCGTCCTGCGTGACCGTATCGTGCTCGATCCGGGCTTCGGCTTTGCCAAGGAGACGCCGCGTGAAAATCTGGAACTGATGGCACGTTTCGAAGAACTGCACCGCTTCGGCCTGCCGCTTCTTGCCGGCACCTCGCGCAAGCGCTTCCTCGGCGCGGTCACCGGCCGCGAACCGGCGGAGCGCGATGCGGCGACGGCTGCGACTAGCGCGTTGCTGCGGATTCAAGGCGCGGCAGTTTTCCGGGTACACAATGTCGCAATCAACAGGGATGCGCTTGCCGTGGCCGATGCTATGCTGGCCGCCCGGAACGACGCTTCCAAAGCGTGTCGCGATCCTTCAGATCCGCTTGCCACGCTTTAAGTCTTTGTTTCCGCATGTCGATATCGCAAGACCGCTACGCGCTTTTACGTGACATGCTTTAAGTCTTTGTTTCGCATGTCGTCATCGCAAACCGCTATACACTTTTGCACGACATGCTTTAGGGGAGGCCGTCATGAGCACCTATACGATCCTGATGCAGAACTGCGCCTTTTTCGCCCGCCACGGCGTGCATGACGAGGAGGAGTTCCTCGGCCAGCGCTTTTTCGTGGATGCCGAACTGGAGGTGGAAGCGGGCAGCGCGCTCGAAAACGACTCCATACACGAGACAGTGCATTACGGCACCGCCTTCACCATCATCGAGGGGATCGTCGTCGGCCAGCGGCGCTACCTGATCGAGGCGCTGGCGCTCGATATCGCCAAGGGGCTCAGCAAGAAGTTCCCGCAGATTATCAGGGCCAAGATCACCGTGCGCAAGCCGAATGCGCCGATCCCCGGCGTGCTCGATTTCGTGCAGGTGACCGTTGAGCATCGTGCACGATAATCCATTCCGTCTCGCAACGCTCGGCCTCGGCGGCAATATCGGAGATCCGGTCAAGTCCATGGCGTCAGCACTTGCGGTACTGGACGCCAACGCGGACTGCCGGGTGGCCGCCGTCTCGCGGCTTTACCGCACGCCGCCCTGGGGCAAGACGGACCAGTCCTATTTCTTCAACTCCTGCGTGGCGGTGGAAACACGCCTTGCTCCGGAAGCGCTGCTCGATCTCTGCCTCTCGATCGAGCGGGACATGAAGCGCGAGCGCATCGAACGCTGGGGGCCACGCACGCTCGATATTGATGTACTGACCTATGAAGGCGTCGAGCAGGATGCGCCGCGGCTGGAACTGCCGCATCCACGAATGACGGAGCGGGGCTTCGTGCTGATGCCGCTTGCGGATATCGCGCCCGAACTGGTGGTCGGGGGGAGGACGGTTGCTGATTGGCTAGCCGGCGCCGACATCGCGGGGATCGAGATCGCCGACGAGAGCCGCGACTGGTGGCGCAAGACTTGAAGGGCCTATTGAGCGCAAGCTGCTGGACCTGAACTGCCCGCAAGCCCGGAGCTTTTCCTTGTGTTCATAACGTCTTGCCGACTGCACCGGCCGCGCTAACTCAGAATGGCGACTGAGCCGGAGGCATCATGAGGCAATTCAACAGCAGCCGGAAAGGCTGCTCGTTCAGGTACTGACATGCCGAAAACGAGCAGCAGCCTTCCCGAAGGTATCGAGGATCATACTCGCTTCCAGCAGCGCGTCTGGCGTGCACAGCGTTGGGCGTGGCTTGGTTTTGCCGCCATTCTCGTTGCCGCGCTTTTCGGAGCGCTTGGGCGCGGCGGGCTTCTCTCCCAGCAGGAATTGAAGCTTGCCGGCGGCAGCCTCGAGCTTCCGATCATCACGCGTTGGAATGCGCCCGACGAACTGCGCGTCTTTTTTTCGCCGTCGGCTTCGGACCGCAGGCTCGTTGTCGATCCAGACTTTCTGACGATCTTCTCCGTCGAAGGCATCGACCCGCCGCAGAAAGCGGCAGATTACGAGAACGGCCGTATCGGCTATGTCTTTCCCGCCGATCCTGGCGCGACGAGCCAGGTGATCCTGAGGCTTCATACGCAGAAGCCGGGGCTGCATTCCTTCCACATCGGTATAGACCAGGACGTCATCGAACGTTCGGTCCTCATCTTGCCTTGAGGTGCCAATGGACGCAGTCATTCGCGGTGTCGCTATCTATTTCACCCTGCTGGTGATTATCAGGCTGTCGGGCCGGCGCACGCTGGCGCAGATGACACCCTTCGATCTCGTCATCGTGCTGGTGATTTCGGAAACGACACAGCAGGCCATGCTGGGCGACGATTTCTCGATCACCAATTCCGTGCTACTGATTCTGACGCTGTTTACGACCGACATCGCGCTTTCCTACCTGAAGCGCTGGTCGCGCCGGACGGCCAGACTGATCGACGGCGCTCCAACCGTCCTCGTTACCAACGGCGTTTATGACGAGGCTGCCCTCAAGGGTTCGAGACTTCAGAGAGACGATGTGATGCAGGCCGCAAGAACACAGCAGGGCATCGCAAGTGTCAAAGATATCCGGTTTGCAATTCTCGAAGTGAGCGGCAACATCAGCATCATTCCGAAGGAGTGAGAAGGGATAGAGGCAGGTCAGAGACCGGAGAGGAATGCATCTGTGTCGGTAATCTCCACCTGCACCGAAAAGCGGCCGCCCAGCAATTCGAGGGTAGCGTCATGGGTTTCGTCCGCGCTGCTGCAGACGGCGTCTTTCAAAAGAATGACGCGATAGCCGAGATCGATTGCGCCAAGGGCTGCGGCGAGCACGCAAATATCGGTCTCGCCGCCGGTAATGGCGATGGCTTCGACCTTTTCCCGCGCAAGGGTTTCATGTAGCCGCCCGTCGATCCAGGGAGA
Source organism: Rhizobium sp. 01L419 (assembly GCF_056400025.1). NCBI lineage: Bacteria > Pseudomonadati > Pseudomonadota > Alphaproteobacteria > Hyphomicrobiales > Rhizobiaceae > Rhizobium > Rhizobium sp. 01L419. Next base: position 1,022 of record NZ_JBFTSM010000034.1, on the reverse strand, counting down.
ATAAGTTCGCTTGTCGAAGAAGCGGGCAGGCGGTGCGAAGGGCCTCAGATCGGCCACGATATCCATGAGTTCCGACGGCAATCGTTCGCCGGTCATCATTGGCCATTTTTCGTAATAGTTCCTCCACATGCCGGGCATGGCATCAGCGTTCGGCGGGGGAACGAAACGTGTGAAAACCGTTCGCTCTGCATACCGTCCCGAGAGTTCAACGATCTGTGGCGACGCCGTCGCCATCCATGGCACATGCCAGGGCGTCTGCTCCGCGAACATCCTCTGCATATCGATGCAGAGATGGATCCAGTTGTCGGGCATGGAATCTGCAGCTTCAAGCATTCAGGGCGAATTGATGCTGGGCAGAAAATCCTCGACCTGCTTGCGGTCAGCTGCAGAAAGCGACTGCACCTGTTCTTGCCAGAAGCGTTCGGCCTCGGGCGGATCCTTCTCCCACTGGCGTACAGTGGTGATGTTGTCGTCGATCTTGGAGCGGCGGTGTCCGCCGAGACGCAGATATTCCTTGGCGATCCGCAGGCTCCTGGTTTCCGTACCCTTGTTGGTCTCGTTCATGTCATTGATCTCCGTTGCTTGCTTGGCGATGGAAACGCCTCACTTTACACGCGAGCCCGGCCGGCATTTTAGCATGTTGATGGGCCAAGATCCCGGCGGGAGTGACGTTGGCGCGATGATGACATCAGAGCCATCCAGCGCAGCGCATTTGCTTCTCCCTATGGCTTGAGGACAACCTTGATGCAGCCGTCCTGTTTGTCGCGAAAGGTCTTATAGAGGTCAGGGCCATCCTCCAGCGATGCGCGGTGGGTGATGATGAAGGATGGGTCGATCTCGCCCTTCTGGATGCGCTCCATCAGCAGCGGCAGATAGCGCTGCACCGGTGTCTGGGCCATCTTGAAAGTCAGGCCGCGGTTGATCGCCGAGCCCATCGGGATCTTGTCAAGCAAGCCGCCATAGACGCCGACGATGGAGACCGTGCCGAAGTTGCGGCAGCAATAGATCGCCTGACGGAGGAC
>NZ_JBFTSM010000033.1:0-39668 GCF_056400025.1 Rhizobium sp. 01L419 | reverse complement strand
GTCCACCTCTTCAGGGGAGACATTTGCCCGCTCCAGCGCGCCCTTGACGGCCGCCGCCCCGAGCTCGTGAGCGGGAACTGTGCCGAAAGCACCGTTGAAGGAACCGACAGCGGTGCGCGCTGCGCTGGCGATGACGACGGAGTGTGTGGACATGGGTTCTACCTCTTCAATCAGTCAAGTCGACATCAAACGGCGCTTCGGTCATGGCCTTGATCTCAGCGATTGAGGCGCCGTCAGCCAATCCGATCAAAGTCAATTGCGGCGGGCCGGCGCGGGCAACGCGGAAAACGCCGAGATCGGTGATGACCATATCGGTCACGCGTCTGCCGGTCAGCGGCAGGGTGCACTCGTTGAGCAGCTTGGGTTCCCCCCTTGGCCACATGCTCCATGACGACGACCACGCGTTTGACGCCGGCCACGAGATCCATGGCGCCGCCCATGCACTTTACCATCTTGCCGGGAACCATCCAGTTTGCCAGATCGCCGCTTTGGGAAACCTGCATCGCGCCGAGGATCGACAGATCGATATGTCCGCGCCCCGGATCATCGCAAAACTGTCGGCGGAAGAAAAATAGCTGGTTTTCGAAAGCTGCGTGATCGTCTGCTTGCCGGCATTGATCAGATCCGCATCCTCTTCCCCTTCAAAAGGAAAAGGGGGCCATTCCAAGCATGCCGTTCTCGCTCTGGAGCGTTACCTCCATCCCCTCGGGAATGAAGTTGGCGACCAGCGTTGGAATGCCGATCCCAAGATTGACGTAGAAGCCGTCCTGCAGTTCGCGGGCGGCGCGGGCCGCCATTTGTTCGCACGTCCAGGCCATGTCAGGCGACCTCTCTCTGTCTTGTTCTTACCGTACGCTTCTCGAGGCGCTTTTCCGCAGCAGGCACATTAACGATCTTCTGAACGAAGATGCCGTGCGTATGGATGTGGTCGGGATCGATCTCACCGGCTGGCACCAGATGTTCGACCTCGGCGACCGTCAGATGGCCAGCCGTTGCCATTACAGGATTGAAATTGCGTGCCGTCTTCCGGTAGACGAGATTGCCTTCCAGGTCCCCCCTTCCAGGCATGCACGAGGGCGATGTCCGCTAACAGGCCTGTCTCCATGACATAATCGTCTTCACCAAAGCGACGCACTTCCTTGCCTTCGTTAGATGTTTGACCCTAGGCTCGCAATGTCAGGCAGTACGTTGCTCTTCCTCCGGCCCTTCCGATCTCCTTAGCGGTACTGTCCGTTCGAACAAGAGACAGATCAGTGAATTTGGCGTTCTGCGTTTCGGCGAGATCGACGCGAGCGATGATCTTGAGATCGTTCACGAGTTTCGCTCGCAGGCGGCTCGCCGAGCCGCAGATGCTCCCCGGGCTGCCGTTCGCGAGCCGCCGCCCGCCGTTCTAGACCTTGGCGAAGGAGAAGGCGTCGATGGGCAGATCGGTCTGCCCATGAACGGCAAGGTCCGCCAGGATTTCACCAACGACGCTGGTGAACTTGAAGCCATGGCCGGAGCAGGGAGAGGCGACGACAATGTTCCTTTCGCCCGGTATATGGTCGAGAAGAAAATCCTCGCTCGGCAGCATCGTATAGCGGCAGGTCGCTGCCTTCATGCGAAGACCTGTTGCGCCCGGAACGCGCTTCCTGATGAAGCTGTCAAGCAAATCCCGATCGGCATCGTTGACCGGCGGGTTTGGCTTGTTAGGATCGATCGGCTCGCGGAAATGTGCGTGTTTGCCGACCTTCACCCCATCGACGCCGATGGCGGGAAAACCGAAATAGGTGCCTTCCGCGCCTTCGTCCCGCAGGAAACAGGGCATGCGCCGCGGTTGCGTCGCGAAATCATCCTGCGGCTGGTACCAGGCAACGACCTGACGGATTGGCACGGCGGCCTGCTTCAGTTGGGGTATCAGTTCGGCAATCCACGATCCGGTTGCCACAATGATTTTCCCTGCACGATACCGCCCGGTTTCAGAGATGATCGTCACACCGGCATCATCGGGCTCGATTGTCGTTACCTTCTCGCCGAAATGCAGGACGGCACCGTCCTCAACGGCAAGCCTCAGGTAGCCCATGACTGCCGCCTCGGGGCGAAGATAGCCGCCCTGCGGGTCGAGCAATGCCATCTCGTGGTCGTCGAGCTGGAAGGCCGGAAAGCGGCGCGCCATCTCCGCCTTGTCCAGCGCCTCATAGGCAAGTCCGTGGAGTTCGGAAGAGGCGCGCGTGCCGGCAACGATCTTGCTGTCTGGTGCGCCGATCTGCAGGACGCCCGTGATCGTCAGAATGTCCGTCTGCAGGCGGTCTTCCAGCGACCGCCAGTTCAGGTAGGCGCGCTTGAGCAGTGGAACATAGGACGGGTCCTCGAAATAGCCTAGCCGGATCAGGCGGCTGTCGCCATGTGAAGAACTCAACGCATGGGCGGGAAAATAGGCATCGAAACCGATCGCCTTGACGCCGCGGGCCGCGAGAAAGGCGAGCGCAGCACTTCCCATGGCACCGAGGCCGATCACGGCGACGTCGAAGTGAGCGGTCATGAACGTCTCCTCAGGATATTGCCGGCGCTGCAGCCTTGCTGACCAGCCTGCGCAGAGTCTCGATGTCGTGCGAAAGCGGCCGATCATCGGCGTAGGGGGGAACGATCGCGCGAACGGCTTTGTAGACAGCATCGGTGCCCGGCGCTCTCGAGCCGGTACCAACAAGGAATTCGTGGGCCTGTGCAGCTGCCATCAGTTCGATCGCCAGGATATATTCGGCATTGTCGATCAGCGCCAGAAGCTTGTTGGCGGCCGGGGTCGGATGCGCCAGGAAATCTTCCTGCAGGCCGGATGTTATGCCGCCATCGGTGGAGGCCGGTGCTGAAAGCCGTCGGTTCTCGTTGGCGAGGGCGGCTGCCGTATATTGCGCGATCATGAAGCCCGAATTGCTGCCGGCATCGCTCGCCAGGAATGGCGGCAGGCCGCTCACCAGCGGATTGACGAGACGGTCCATGCGCCGCTCGCTCATGGCAGAGACCTGTGCAAGCGCCGTTGCCAGACTGTCGGCTGCCAGCGCAAGCGCCGGTGCGACGGCATGTGCTTCCGACGAGACGATTGGCTGTTCCGGCGTGCCTGACACGGCGGGATTGTCGGTGACGGAGGCAAGCTCTTGATTAACGACGAATGCCGAGGCATCGAAGACATCACGCGCGCCACCATGGGCATGTGGCACCGCACGCAGGCTGAGCGCATCCTGCGTGCGCCTGCCATGGGCTGCAGCGATGAGCTCGCTACCGGCAAGCCGGGCACGCAACGACGCGCCGACATGGCCGATGCCCTTCGAATGGCGGAGCGCCAGTACGGCCGCGTCGAAAGCCGCGATCTGGCAACCGGCCGCTTCAAGCGTGAGTGCCGCGATCGCATCGGCCCAGTCGAGAAGCCGCTCGGCGCGCGCCAGGGCAACACTTGCAAGCCCGGTCGCACAGGCCGTGCCGTTGACGAGGCTCAGCCCCTCCTTGGCGCCGAGCACCAGGGGTTCGAGGCCGATGGCGGCAAGCGCTTCCCGGCCGCTCATGCGCGTGCCAGCAACACTGGCGCTGCCTTCGCCGATAAGAACCAGCGCATTGTGGGCGTTGTGGGTGAGGTAACCGGCCGACCCTTTCGAGGGAACGTCGGGAATGCAATTCTTTTCGAGAAAAGCGATGAGATGTTGGACGATCTCGGCGCGCACACCGGAATGCCCGTGGGCAAAATTGGCGATCTGCGCTGCGATGATGGCTCGTACTTCGCGCGGCGCCAGCAATGCGCCGATGCCGCAGGCATGGCTGAGGATGATGTTGCGCGACAGCCTGCTCTGCGAGGCGCGATCGACCACGGTGTCGGACAGCGCGCCAACGCCGGTATTGATGCCATAGGCCCGCACGCCGGTCTCGACGATGCGCTCGACGATCCGGCTTGCATTGATGATGCGATCCCAGGCCGGCTGCGACAGCGCCAATGTCTCGCCCTCGGCCATGCGCGCGATATCGCGCCAGCCAAGCACAGTCTTAATAGTGATGGTCATTGGCCGCTTCCGAAATGGCCGATGAACTGCCGGAAGGCCGGCGATGCGCCGCCGCTGAACATTTCGTTCGGCGTGCCGCTGCTTTCGACCAGCCCTTCGCGCATGAAGACGACGCGGTTCGACACATTGCGGGCAAAACTCATTTCGTGGGTGACGACGAGCATGGTCATGCCCTCTTCGGCGAGCGCGCGCATGACGCGCAGCACTTCGCCGACCAGTTCCGGATCGAGCGCCGACGTCGGCTCGTCGAACAGCATGACCTTCGGTTTCATGGCGAGCGAACGGGCAATGGCCGCCCGCTGCTGCTGGCCGCCCGAAAGATGCGCCGGGTAGGCATGGCGCTTGTCGGCAATGCCGACCTTCTCGAGCAGCGCTTCGGCTTCGGCGATGCATTCAGCCCTTGGCCGCTTCAGCACATGGACCGGTCCTTCGATGACATTCTGCAGGATGGTCATATGCGACCACAGATTGAAGGACTGGAAGACCATGCCGAGTTCGGAGCGGATGTGATCGACCTGCTTCTGGCTCGCCGGCTTGGTCTTGCCGTTCTTGTGGATCATCTGGATATGTTCACCGTCGACCCAGATTTCACCGTCGCTCGCCACTTCAAGCAGATTGATGCAGCGCAGGAAGGTGGACTTGCCGGAGCCGGAGGCGCCGAGCAGCGAGATGACGTCGCCATCTTCGGCATCGAGCGATATGCCGCGCAGCACCTCATGCGTGCCGAAGCTCTTTCTGATATTGCGGACCGAAAGTCGGGTTACGCCGGGCATGGAAGCTCCAATCACGTTCAGTCGGTTCAAGCCTTCAGCGCCGGCGGAATGGCGCGGCGATGTCGGGACAGCCAATATTCCAGGAGGGACATGCCCTGCAGGATGATGAAGTTCAAAACGAGGTAGATGATGGCGGCACAGAGGAAGACCTCCATCGTCCGGTAGGTCTGAGAGATCAACCGCTGCGCCACCCCCGTCACTTCCCAGACCGTGACCAGGCTCGCAAGTGCCGTCGATTTCATCATCAGCACGATCTCAGTCGAATAGGCCGGCAGCGCATGGCGGAAGGCGATCGGCGCCAGGATGCGGCGCACCATCAGGAAACCGGACATGCCGATGGCGCGGGCAGCCTCGATTTCCTTTGGTGAGACGGCGCGGATGCCGCCGCGGAAGATTTCGGCGGAATAACCGGCCGTGCAGAGTGCAAGCGAGAGAACCGCACAGACCATGGGTTCGCGCAGGAACGGCCAGAGGAAGGAGTAGCGGATGACGCCGAACTGGCCGAGCCCGTAAAAGACCAGAAACATCTGGATCAGGAGCGGCGAGCCGCGGAAAACGAAGATATAGCCCTTGGCGAAGCCGGAGAGGACCGGATTGCCGCTAACGCGCATGGTGACGATGACGAGCGCCAACAGCCCACCGAAGAAGATCGACAGGAAGAACAGGATGAGCGTCGTCGGCACCGCTTTCAGGAGTGTGATCATGGCGCTGGAGAGGAAAGCGATATCCATCTGACTCTCCCTATGCCTGGCCCATGGCCGAGGCGGGCATGCTGCGATTGGCCTTGCGCTCGGCGCCGTTGAAGACACGGTCCGACAGGCTGGTGAGGATCAGGTAGAGCGCGCCGCCGACGATATAGAAGAAGAAATATTGTCGGGTAGAACCGGCGGCGACCTGGCTCGATCGCATCAGCTCGGCAAGGCCCGTCACCGAAATCAGCGCCGAATCCTTCAAGCTGAGCTGCCAGACATTGCCGAGGCCAGGGATGGCAAGGCGCAGGACTTGGGGAATGATGATACGGCGAAACCTGAGGCCGCGATGCATGCCGATCGCCGAGGCGGCCTCGAGTTCGCCCTTGGAAATTGAGTTATAGGCGCCTCGATAGACCTCGGCCTGATAAGCGCCGGAGATGATGCCGACCGCAAGCGCACCGGCAGCGAAGGACGGCAGGCCGAGAAAGCCCTCATAGCCCATCGACTGGCCGATCGCGGTAATGGCTGAGGAGCCACCGAAATAGATCAGATAGATGATCAACAGCTCCGGCACGCCGCGAAAGACTGTGGTGTAGATATGGCCGATCGTGGCGAGCGCGAAATTACCGGAGAGTTTAGCCGCCGCGATGATCGCGCCGAGCACCGCACCGATCGCCAGCGCGGTGGCGGTGACGCTGAGTGTCAACAGCGTGCCGAGAAGCAGAAATGCTCCCCATCCTGTTGAGCCGAAACCAATGAGTTCGAGTGTCGCCATGGGCCTTCCCAGCGCTGTCGTCGTCGTTATGACGGGCGGTCAGAATAGCACGTGGTCTCCGATCACAAAGCGGAGACCACGGGACGCGGCATTCTGTCGAAAGCTTAGTTCTGCGGGCTGACGTCGACCTTGAACCACTTCATGGAGAGGTTTTTGACCGTACCGTCGGCAAGTGTCGACTTGATGGCTTCGCTGAGCTTGTCCCGCAGGTCCGTATCGGCCTTACGGATGCCGAGCCCTTCGCCTTCACCCCAGATCGAGCCGACGATTTCCGGACCGGTAAAGGCGAGCGTGTCGTTAGCGGATGCAAAAGCGTTGGCGAAGTAGACGGCATCGTCGAAGCCGAGGTCGATACGGCCGTTCTGAAGGTCGAGATCGCGGTCGGCGCCCGTCTTGTATTCGCGGATTTCGGCGATGCTGCCGAAATTGTCATAGACGAACTTGGCGTAGACGGTTGCCGCCTGGATGCCGATCGTCTTGCCCTTGAAGACTTCCTTGAGTGCGTCGATTTCCTTTACGCCGGTCTGGCCGGGCGTCATCTTAATCGTAGCACCTGTGCCGGCGGCATTGGCAAGCGGGCTGTCCTTGGCGGTGGCAAAGGCTGCCGGCGTCGCGGCATAGGGAATGGTGAAGTCGATGACCTGCTTGCGCTCATCTGTGATCGACAGTGCATCCATGATGACGTCGAACTTGCCGGCATTCAGCGCCGGGATCATGCCGTCCCAGTCGGATGCGACCAGGGTGCATTCGATCTTGGCGCGTTCGCACAGGATCTTGGCAAGCTCCGGTTCGAAGCCGCCGAGCGAGCCGTCGGCATTGGTGAGGTTCCAGGGAGCGTAGGCGCCTTCGAGCGTGATGGTCGCCTCCGTCCAGTCCTTGGCGGCGGCAGGAGCCGCAAAGGCGGCTGCCGTCATCGCGCAGGAAAGAAGTATCGTGCTGAGCTTCATTGATGTGATCTCCTCTGAGATTGGACAGACCTTGCGGCATGAATGCCGATCTTTGCCGGCTTGCCCGTCCTGATCCTTCGTTTCATTCTAGGATCGGCAGGTTGTATAGGGTACCATATGAAATATTTTATGATATGCAAGTGGAAAGTCGATTTAAAAGGCAGATTCCACTCATGCAAAGGGAATAGGCAATGAAGCGTTCCGGCGAGATGAAACGCGAACTGGCGGAGAATGACGGTGGCCCGCTTTATGCTGGCGTCAAGCAGGTCATTCTCGACCGGATCCGCAGCGGCGAATGGCCGCCGCGCCACCGCGTTCCCTCCGAAAACGAGCTGGTGGTGGAGCTCGGCGTCAGCAAGATGACCGCCAACCGGGCGCTCCGCGAATTGGCGAACGAGGGCGAACTCCTCCGCATCCAGGGCGTCGGTTCCTTCGTTGCGGAACGCAAGGGGTATTCGGCGCTCTTCGAGGTGCGCAATATCGCCGACGAGATCGCTGAGCGCGGCCACGTGCATGAGGCTGATGTCATCGTTCTGGCTGAGGAGACGGCCTCCCCGGAGGTTGCTGATGCGCTGGAGCTTGAGATTGGTGCCCCTGTTTTCCACTCGCTCATCGTCCATAGCGAGAATGGCGTACCTGTTCAGATCGAGGATCGCTTCGTCAATCCGGGGGCGGTGCCGGACTATCTGGCGCAGGACTTTTCGACGCTGACGCCCAATGCCTATCTGACGGCAGCCGCACCCCTCAGCGCGTCGGAGCATATCGTCGAGGCGGTGGTGCCGCGCGCCTGGGAATGCAAGCTGCTGACAATCCTGCAGAATGAGCCATGCCTTGCCATCCGCCGCCGCACCTGGTCGGCCCGTCAGGTGGTTTCCACCGCCCGTCTCGTCTATCCCGGACACCGCTACAGGCTGGAAACGCGCAGCGGCAAGATCTTCGAGGAATGATCCAGTTGTATATGGAACTTGGTCCGAAAAAGCGGTGTTTCCAGCAGCGTTCATGGCTTTTCCGCCCTGTCGATTGAAATGGCGTAGAAAAGCGCCCGACCGTCGAGGCTCAGCCTGTCCCCTTTGCTGTCTTCGAACAGCAGCGCATCACCGGCGCCAAGCTCGATCCTCTCCGTGCCTGCGTGCACCGTTAGGTTTCCGTTGGCGCAGAAGAGCATGAAGGTTGCCTGCGCAAACTCCTCACTTCTCCCGCCATCGATCTTGAGCCGCGCGACAACATGTCTGACGATACTGCGCCGGGTCATGACGTTCAGGTCGGTGATCGTTCCATCAGGCAGCGTTGCCGAGACCGCAATGTCGGCGGCAAAGGCGAGTGGATCGCTTTCCTGCGTCAACAGCACCGGATCGCGCCCCTCGATGAGGAGCCGCATGCCATTGCCTTCCAGGATCGACAGCGTGCGGTCGATCCCGGGAAAGATGGAAAAAGGCCCGTCGGAGGCGACGCTTGCCATGCTGACCCGCCAGTCGAAATCGGCAAGCCCGGCACCTTCGGGCGAAATGGCGATTTCCACCGTTTCGCCGCCGCCGTTCTTCCACGGCATGCGCTTGTGATCGGCAGCCCGCAGGACCTTCATGGCTCAGTTTCCGAGGATACCGGGCAGGCGAAGGCCCTTTTCCTTGGCGCAATCGATGGCGATGTCATAGCCGGCATCGGCATGGCGCATGACACCGGTCGCCGGATCGTTCCAAAGTACCCGTTCCAGGCGGCGGGCCGCATCGTCAGTGCCATCGGCGCAGATGACCATGCCGGAATGCTGCGAGAAGCCCATGCCGACGCCGCCGCCATGATGCAGCGAAACCCAGGTGGCGCCTGAGGCAGTGTTGAGCAGAGCGTTCAAGAGCGGCCAGTCGGAGACGGCGTCCGAGCCATCCTTCATTGCTTCCGTCTCGCGGTTCGGCGAGGCGACGGAGCCGGAATCGAGGTGGTCGCGGCCAATCACAACGGGCGCCTTCAGTTCACCGTTCCTGACCATCTCGTTGAAGGCCAAGCCGAGGCGGTGGCGGTCGCCGAGACCGACCCAGCAGATGCGTGCCGGCAGGCCCTGGAAGGCGATGCGCTCGCGCGCCATGTCGAGCCAGTTATGCAGGTGCTTGTTGTCGGGCAGCAGCTCCTTCACCTTGGCATCGGTCTTGTAGATATCTTCCGGATCGCCCGAGAGCGCTGCCCAACGGAACGGACCGATGCCGCGGCAGAAGAGCGGCCGGATATAGGCGGGCACGAAGCCGGGGAAGGCGAACGCGTTTTCCAGGCCCTCGTCCTTGGCGACCTGGCGGATATTGTTGCCGTAATCGAGTGTGGGAACACCGGCATCCCAGAAGGCGACCATCGCCTCCACATGCGCCTTCATCGAGGCGCGTGCGGCGACCTCTACGGCCTTCGGATCGCTTTCGCGCTTGGCCTTGGCTTCGGCAACGGTCCAGCCGACCGGCAGGTAGCCGTTGCGCGGATCATGCGCAGAGGTCTGGTCGGTGACGATGTCGGGCCGCGGGCCGCCTGCCCTCATGCGACGAACGAGTTCCGGGAAAATTTCGGCGGCATTGCCGACGAGACCAACCGACTTTGCTTCGCCGGCCTTGGTCCATTTGTCGATCATGGCAAGCGCTTCGTCCAGCGTATGGGCCTTTTCGTCGACATAGCGGGTACGGAGGCGAAAATCGATGCGGGTTTCATCGCATTCAACGGCAAGGCAGCAGGCGCCGGCCATGACGGCGGCCAGAGGCTGTGCGCCGCCCATGCCGCCAAGTCCGCCGGTCAGGATCCACTTGCCCGTGAGATTGCCGTCATAGTGCTGGCGACCGGCTTCGACGAAGGTCTCGTAAGTGCCCTGGACGATCCCCTGCGTACCGATATAGATCCACGAGCCGGCCGTCATCTGGCCGTACATGGCAAGGCCCTTCTTATCCAGCTCGTTGAAATGATCCCAGGTCGCCCAGTGCGGCACGAGATTGGAATTGGCGATCAGGACACGTGGCGCATCCTTGTGGGTGCGGAAGACGCCGACCGGCTTGCCGGACTGAACGAGCAGCGTCTCGTCCTCGTTCAGCGTCTTCAGCGTTGCGACGATACGGTCGAAATCGTCCCAGGTGCGGGCGGCGCGGCCAATGCCGCCATAGACGACAAGCTCGTGCGGGTTTTCGGCGACATCGGGGTCGAGATTGTTCATGAGCATGCGCAGCGGTGCTTCGGTCATCCAGCTCTTGGCGTTCAGCTGATCGCCGCGCGGCGCACGGACGTCGCGGATATTGTGGCGCGGGTTTACGGTCATGATGATGTTCCCTTGTTTAGCGTTTCAGACCGAGCGCGATCTCTTCGATCTGCGTCAGGATGGATTTGAGATGGATGCGCAGATTGTCGGCCTCCTCCTCGTCATAGGCGAAGGGCGGTGCCTCGGTTGCAAGATGCGTGGATTGGGCAAGCTCCATCTGGATGGCGTGCACGCCGGTTTCCGGCCTGCCGTAATGGCGCGTCGTCCAACCGCCCTTGAAGCGGCCGTTCAGAATGCTGTCATAACCCGTCGCGGCCGCGGCGATGGCGACGGTCGCCTGTTCGATTGCCGGATCGCAGGTCTTGCCCATATCCGTGCCGATATTGAAATCCGGCAGCTTGCCCTCGAAGAGGAAGGGGATGTGCGAGCGGATGGAGTGGCAGTCGTAGAGCACGACAACCCCGTGAATGGCTTTGACCCGCTCGATCTCGGCTGCGAGGGCGGCATGGTAGGGCGCATGGTATTCGCGCAGCCGCGTGGCGATATCGGCTTCGGTCGGCTCCGCTCCCGTCTTCCAGATCGCCTTGCCGTCAAAATCCGTTTCCGGAATCAACCCGGTCGTGTTCTGGCCGGGATAGAGGCTGATGCCTGAGGGATCGCGGTTGGCATCAAGCACATAGCGGTGGAAGGTGGCGCGCACGACGGTCGGGCTGTCGAGCAGGCCGTCATAGAGATGGTGGATGTGCCAGTCGGTATCGGCAAGCAGCCGGCCATGGTCATTCAGCCGCTCCCAGATGTCGGATGGCACGTCGGTGCCGGTATGAGGAAAGCCGAGGATGACGGGGCAGGTGCCTTGCTTGACCTCGAAAACGGACATGTCAGATCTCCAGAACGGGCAAAATGCCGCTTGAAACGGATGCGTTGAGGCTGCCGCCGGCAATGAGCACGGTGGCCGCCTTCAGGTCGTTCGCCATGTAGCGGTCTTCCTCAAGCGAGGGCACAGAGGCCCGGATGGCGGCGATCGCCTTCTTGAGCTCCGGGCTCGTTGCGAGCGGTGCGCGAAGCTCCACCCCCTGTGCGGCGGTGAGCGCCTCGATGCCGATGATGCTGAAGAGGTTTTCGGTCATTGGCAGAAGCCGTCGCGCACCGTGGCAGGCCATGGAGACATGATCCTCCTGATTGGCCGATGTCGGCGTCGAATCGACAGAAGCCGGATGCGACATCTGCTTGTTCTCGCTCATCAGTGCGGCAGACGTGACCTCGGCGATCATCAGGCCGGAATTGAGCCCAGGCTTCTTGGCGAGGAAGGCCGGCAAGCCGTAGGAAAGGGCAGGATCGACCAGCAGTGCGATACGGCGCTGCGCGATCGCCCCGATCTCGCAGACCGCAAGGGCGATCTGGTCGGCGGCGAAGGCCACGGGCTCGGCGTGGAAATTGCCTCCGGAGACGACCGAATTGTCTGACAGGACCAGCGGATTGTCGGTCACCGCATTGGCTTCGATTTCCAGCGTGCGGGCGACCGAGCGCAGGAGATCGAGGCAGGCGCCGTCGACCTGCGGCTGGCAGCGGATGCAATAGGGATCCTGAACGCGCTCATCACCCTCGATATGGCTCTGGCGGATCGCCGAGTTTTCAAGCAGCGCCCGCAGGGCCGCCGCCGTATCGATCTGGCCACGATGGCCGCGCAGCGTATGGATATCCGGATGGAACGGTGCCGATGAGCCCATGGCGGCATCGGTCGACATGGCTCCGGTGATCAGCGCCGATTGCGCTGCCCGGTGCGCCCGGAAAAGACCGGCCAGCGCCAGGGCCGTCGAGGTCTGCGTGCCGTTGATGAGCGCCAGCCCTTCCTTCGCGGCCAATACGACTGGCTGAAGCCCGGCTTTGACAAGCGCGGTTGCGCCATGCAGCCTTTCGCCGCCGAAGAACGCCTCGCCATGACCCATCATCACGGCCGTCATATGGGCCAGCGGCGCAAGATCGCCGGAGGCGCCGACAGAACCCTTTTCCGGGATCACCGGGATGACGCCCCGCGCCATCATCGCTTCGATCAGCCGCACGATGTCGAGCCGCACGCCGGAGGCGCCGCGGCCGAGAGAAACGAGCTTCAGCGCCATGATCAGGCGAACCACATTTTCCGGCAGCGGCTCGCCGACGCCACAGCAATGGGACAGGATGAGATTGCGCTGGAGTGTGGCCACATCGGCGCTGTCGATCTTGATCGAAGCGAGTTTGCCGAAGCCGGTGTTGATGCCGTAAACCGGCGCATTGCCGGCGGCGATCTCGGCAATCCGTTTTGCTGCCTTGAGGATCCCCGCATCAAAGGACGGTTCGAGCTTTGCCGGAACGCCGGTCCAGTAGATGGTTGCGAGGTCCTGAAGTGAAACGGAACCCGGATGGAGGGTGATGGTCATCGGTTGATCCTCTGGCCCTTGAAGATGTGCGCATAGAGTGGGTTGAAGCCGATGCGGTAGACGAGCTCGGCCGGGCTCTCGATGTTCCAGATCGCCAGATCGGCGGACTTGCCGGCTTCGATCGTGCCGGTTTCTCCAAGCAGGCCAAGCGCGCGGGCACCTTCGCGGGTCGCCCCGGCAATGCATTCTTCCACGGTCAGCCCGAAGAGTGTGGCCGACATATTCATGGTCAAGAGCAGCGAGGTCAGCGGTGAGGTGCCGGGGTTGCAGTCCGTGGCGATTGCGATGTGCACGCCGGCCTGGCGCAGGGCCTGTACCGGGGGCTTCTGCTTTTCGTTGATCGCATAGAAGGCGCCCGGAAGCAGAACGGCAACGGTGCCGGCCGCAGCCATTGCCCGCGCGCCATCCTCATCCAGATATTCCAGATGATCGGCCGAAAGCGCGCCATAGGAAGCAGCGAGTTTGGCGCCGCCGAGATTGGAAAGCTGTTCGGCATGGAGCTTGACGGGAATAGCAAGCGAGCGGGCCTTGTCGAAGACTCGGCCAATCTCATTCACCGAGAAGGCGATGCCTTCGCAGAAGCCGTCGACCGCGTCGACGAGGCCTTCCGCGTGTGCCTGTTCCAGTCCGGGCAGGACGACATCGGAAATGTAATCCTGGTTTCGTCCCTTGTATTCGACGGGCGTCGCGTGAGCGCCGAGATAGGAGGTGACGACGCGTATCGGGCGGACCGTTCCAAGTGCTCGCGCGGCCCGAAGCATCCTCAGTTCCGCCTCGATATTGAGGCCATAGCCGGATTTGATTTCGATCGTGGTGACACCTTCCGACAGCAGCGTATCCAGCCGCGGCAGCGTCGCCTCGACCAGTCCCTCGACGGACAGCGCATTGGTTGCCTTCACCGAGGAGACGATGCCGCCGCCGGTCCGGGCAATTTCTTCATAGGTGGCGCCCTCAAGGCGCATTTCGAATTCGCGGGCGCGATTGCCGCCATTGACGATGTGCGTATGGCAGTCGACAAGGCCCGGCGTGACCCAGCGGCCCTCAAGGTCGATGATCTCTGCTGTCTCGATCAGGGAGGAGGGGAGGTCGCCTTCCGGCCCGGCAAACAGGATGCGCCCGCCCTCGGAAACGATGGCACCTTTTTCGACAATGCCGAGGCCCGAAAGATCCTCCCGCAGTGTCGCCAGGCGCGCATTGCGCCAAAGCGAACGGGTGCTCGAACCGCGGCTCGATCTAGAAAATTTGTTCCCACTCATCAGCTTTACGCCTTTCTTTATGGGTGAATATGTATATACATAATAACAGTGGTGACAAGTGGAAATTTATGGCCCTGTGCACAAAGGCAAGCGGACGGGCTTCATAAGAAGGAAGGGGAGCAATCATGACGAAACTTCATGCGACGACTGCCTTGCTGGCCGAAGGCTGGCGCAAGAATGTGCGCCTGACGCTTTCAGGCGGGCGGATTGCTGCAATCGAGACAGATGTCGCGCCTGATGTCGGCGACGAGCGCCATGCCGTTCTCCTTCCTGCCATGCCAAATCTCCACAGCCATGCCTTTCAGCGGGCCATGGCCGGCCTTGCGGAAGTCCGTGGTCCGGCCAATGACAGCTTCTGGAGCTGGCGCACAGTCATGTACAAATTCGCGCTGTCGATGACGCCCGAGCATGTCGAGGCGGTGGCCGCCAAGCTTTATATGGAAATGCTGGAAGCCGGCTTCTGCCGTGTCGGCGAATTCCACTATCTGCATCATGACAAGGACGGCGGTGCCTATGCCAATATCGCCGAGATGGCCGAACGGATTGGTGCCGCAAGTGCGGAGACCGGAATCGGATTGACGCTGTTGCCGGTGCTTTATGCCCATTCCGGTTTCGGCGGGGCAGCACCCATCGAAGGGCAGCGCCGCTTCATCAATTCCGCCGAAAGTTTTGTGCGGCTGATGGAAGCCTGCAGGCAGATCACCGGCAAGCTTGAAGGCGCCGAACTCGGCGTCGCGCCGCATAGCCTCAGGGCCGTCACGCCGGAGGAACTCTCGGTCGCCATCGACCTCGCCGGCGATGGCCCGATCCACGTTCATGTCGCCGAACAGGTCAAGGAAGTCGAGGATTGCCTCGCCTGGTCCGGCGCCAAACCCGTCCAATGGCTGCTCGACCATGCACCGGTCGATCAGCGCTGGTGTCTCATCCATGCAACCCATATGACCGAGGACGAAACCCGCCGCATGGCAAAAAGCGGCGCCATTGCCGGGCTCTGCCCGATTACCGAGGCCAATCTCGGCGATGGCACCTTTTCCGCGCCGCCTTTCCTTTCCGATGGTGGGCGCTTCGGCATCGGCTCGGATTCCAACATTCTGATTTCCATTTCCGAAGAGCTGCGCCAGCTCGAATATTCCGAGCGCCTGGCGCTCCGCGCCCGCAATGTCATTGCATCGAGTGGCGGCTCCACCGGTCAGGCCCTGTTCGAGCAGGCGCTTACCGGCGGCGGTGCGGCGCTGAAGGCGCCGGCCGGTCTTTTGGCCGGCAATTATGCCGACATGCTGTCGCTTGATACGGGCGCCGTTCCTTATCTCTCTGAAAACCAGCTGTTGGATCACTGGATCTTTGCCGGCGGCGTCACGGTCGATAGGGTCTGGGCACGCGGCCGCAAGCAGGTAGAAAACGGCCGCCATCGGCGTCGGGACCAGATTGACCGCCGCTTCATTGCCGCCATGAACGAGCTCTTGGCGGCATGACGATCTTTCCTCCCCGCTGCTTCGGCGTTACAGCGAGAAAAGAGCCGGAGCGTGACGATGAATGAACCCAAGGAAACGACCTTACACCAGCGCATCCTCACGGATATCGAAGGTCGCATCGTCTCGGGCGAATGGCCGCCGGGTTATCGCATTCCATTCGAAATAGAGCTGACGAAGCAATACGACTGTTCGCGGATGACGGTGAACAAGGCTCTGACCCAGCTTGTGAAGGCCGGGCTTATCGAGCGCCGCAAGAAATCCGGCAGCTTCGTCATGCAGCCGCAGGCGCAGTCCGCGGTGCTCGAAATCCACGATATTAAGGCGGAGGTCCAGTCCCTAAACCTCGCCTATTCCTTCAAGGTCGCAAAGCGTGTCCGCAGGAAGGCGCAGGCCCTGGACCGGCAGATGCTCGATCTGCAGCAGAATTCCAGCCTCGTCGAAATCGTCTGCACGCATTATGCCGGAGCGAAGCCCTTTTGCCTGGAAAAGCGGCTCATCAACCTGCAAACGGTGCCCGAAGCAGCCGGCGAGGAATTCGAGGAAACGGCCCCCGGTCCCTGGTTGCTGAGCCAGGTTCCGTGGAGTACGGCCGAGCACAAGATCTTTGCAATCGGCGTCGATGAGGAGGAAGGCGCCATGCTGTCCATCCCGGCGTCAACCGCGTGCCTCGTTGTCGAACGACGCACCTGGAACAAGTCCGGCCCGGTTACGCATGTGCGCTTCGTCTACCCCGGCAATAGCCACGCGCTCTATGCGCGTTTTACGCCGGAAGCGGTGAAATAGGCCGGAACCATAAACTAAAAAGCGTCCGGTCACCTCGTATGACCGGACGCCCGTTATTGCCGCCGCACTGGGTCGACAGTTTCCCATAGAAAGCGGTTTCAGCGCCGTCAACATCCCCAAATTCAGGGTATTGCGAAAGTCGACGCTTACGATCAAACCGTAGATGCTGGACCGTTCCCAATTCCGTTTTTCGGAACCCAGCCCAGCACCGATCCGGCCTTGGCATTGGAAACCGGCCCGCCTGAATCGACAATGTTGAAGGCGCCGCCCACAGCTGTCTGGACGGCCAGCAGGGCAGCGCGCGCAGCGTCCTCGACATGCACGGTCACAGGCCCGTTCGGAGCGTCGGAGCCGGTTGCAGGCCCATAGAGCAGGCCATATCGCAGCACCGTCCCGGCAATGCCGGTAGTGCCGAGCGTAAGCGCTTCAAGCGTCCTGATTGCCACCGCGCTCTCCTGAAGCGGCGTCTTCTCGGTGAGCGGCGTGGCACCTGTCTGATAAGCCCAGGCGATGCTTTGCGAGATCAGCCGCTTCACCCCGGCCTTAACAGCGGCGTCGACAAGATTCTTGGTTCCCACTTCGCGCAGGTGGGCATTGCGGATGCGCCCCTCCTCGATCAGCGCCGGCTCCAGGCCATAGGGAAGGTCGGTTAGTTGATGGACGACGATGTCAGGTTTTGCCTGCCGTAGGGCTTCGGTGAGTGCCGCAGCATCGAAGACATCGATGACGACAGGTATGGCACCCGCCTGGCGCAGATGGTCCTGACGCTCGGGCTTTCGGGTCGTGCCGTAAACCTGAAAACCGGCCTCTTTGAGCATGGGGACAAGCCTGCGTCCGATCGCGCCAGTCGCACCGGCAAGAAAGATGGTTTCAGCCATTGGGTATTCCTCGAAATTCTATCACGATTAGATAAGGCGCTATCCCATACGCTTGGCCCGCGAAACAGAGACAAAAAGCCTCAATTGGACTAGACCAAGGCCAGCTTCATCCGTGATCGGCAACCGCTGTGCAGATAGCCTTGAGCCTGATGCAAAGCGATCGGGCCGTCTGCCGGTTTGCTACATTGGTGAACCCGAGGAGCAGGCCGCCGATAGAGGGCGATCCCATCTGCCACGACGACAGCGGCTGCAGGCCCAAACCTTCAGCGTGGGCCAGCTCCCCGATCTTGCTGTAGAGTGACCCCACTCCCCTGATCTGCACGACGAGATGCAGCCCGGCAGGCGGCGAGACAATCGCGATCCCGTCGCCGAAAACCTCGCGCAGGGCATCGGCCAGAAACTCTCGGCGCTCGGCATAGAGCGAGCGCATTTTCTTCAGATGGCGGATGAAATAACCCTGCTCCATGAATTCGGCGACGACGGCCTGATGGAATTCCGGGCAACCGGCGCTCATAAACCGGCTGGCGCGTTCGAAATTGCCGACCTCCGACAGCGGCGCGACGAGATAGGCGAGCCGGAGCGCCGGAAAGAGAACCTTGCTGAACGAGCCGGTAAACAACACACGTTCGTTCCGGTCCATGGCTTTCAGCGATAGCGGCGGCCGGCGATTGTAGCGATACTCGCTGTCGTAATCGTCCTCGACGATCCAGCGCTGCCCTTCCTCCGCCCATTTGAGCAGCTCGGCGCGGCGCTCCATCGACATCATCACGCAAAGCGGGCTCTGATTGGCAGGCGTGACGACGGCAAAACGCGCGTCGGGCGCACGCCGTCGGCCTTCTTCCACCACCATGCCGTCCTGATCGACAGGCACCGGATGAAGCCTGGTCTTCAGCGACAGCAGGAATTCCCGAACGATGGGATAGCCTGGATCTTCGAACCAGATGCCGTCGCCCGGTTGGTAGAGTGTGCGCATGATGAGATCGAGGCTGGCGCGATGGCCTGATGTCACGAAGACCTGTTCCGGCCGGCAGGCAATGCCGCGTGAGAAGGTGAGGTAGGCCGCAATATGCTCACGCAGTGCCATGAGGCCGGCAGGCCCTGGATAGGCGAGCTTTTCTGCCCCCACCTTCCGCGCCTCCCGATTGACGAGCCTGCTCCAGGTCTTTAGCGGAAAGGCGTCGAGTGCGGGAAGGCCGAGCTGCAGGGGTCGGACTTCGGGCCACTGTTTGAGCCCTTCGCTGCTTGCAATCGATATTGGCGCGGATGGCGCACTCGCTTTAGGCCGTCGCGCATCGACGAAGGTACCGGCGGTGCCGCGAAACTCGAAATAGCCTTCCTCGGCCAGAATCTGATAGGCGAGGTTGACCGTTCCGCGCGACAGCCCGAGTTCGCTCGCCAGCGCCCGCACCGAGGGCACCCTGTCTCCGGGCGCCAGCCTGCCTTCGGCGATGGCCGCTTTGAAGCGGGCTGTCACCTGCAGGTAGATCGGCCTGATATCTTCGGACGAAAGCGTGATGCTGGTGGCGTCTTCCGGTTTTTGCTTCGCCATGACAGCCGTTCTTTTCAAGACAGCGCGTGTGCTGCCGGCGCTACGATCCCATGAGGGCAGACGTTAGACCGAAGACTGGATCGGCAGCAAGTTGGCGATCGGCCTGCGCCAGGGCTTGCTCGGCAACATCCGGTCTCACCAAACCCTGCAGGCGGATGAAGCGCACATCCTCAAGGCCGATCGTCGCCAGAACATGGGTGAGATAGGCAGAGAGATAGTCGGGCTGGCGGGCCTGCGGACCGTGATAGACCCCACCCGAACCGACGACGATGAGCGTCGGGCGATCGGCGAGCAGGCCGACCTTATAGCCATCCCGATAGGTAAAGCTGCGCCCGCCGCGCAGCACATAGTCGATCCAGAGTTTCAGCGATGCCGGCACCGAAAAATTATGCATGGGTGTGGCGACGATCAGATAATCACAGATCTCGACCTCACGAATCAGCATTTCCGATGCGGCAAAATCGGGCGCGTCATGTTCAGCCTGGCCGATGATCGCGTCGGCATAGGCTGCCCTGATCGGTGAAGCATGGAGGCGCGAAAGGTCGCGTTCGACGAGTGCAGTGTCGGAGTAGGCGCTGAGCAGATTGCTGGCTGCCTTTTTCGCCAGCGTATAGGCGCGCGATGCCGTGCCCATGGGGCTCGCATTGAGAAGCAGGATGGTCTTCATGCGCCGGTCTCCTCCAGAGCCTGACTGAAATGCAGGCCGCGGGAAAGAAGCCCGTTGCGGAAGTAGAAGCGCTGGGCGAGGGAATTGGCGAGCCCGGTGTCGAGCACCAGAAAGACGCGGCGATCGGCTTTTGCCAGCCTTCGCACCTCGGCAATCAGGCCCGCGCCGAATTGAGAGCGTTGGCTCTCATGGCTGACCACAAGGTCGTCTATATAGGTGAAGCGGCCATAGATGAGGTTTTCGAGATGGCGATAGCCGGCCAGTCCCGAGAGCTTGCCATCCTGCCATACGCCGAGAAGCTTGTAGCCCTC
Source organism: Rhizobium sp. 01L419 (assembly GCF_056400025.1). Taxonomy (NCBI): domain Bacteria; kingdom Pseudomonadati; phylum Pseudomonadota; class Alphaproteobacteria; order Hyphomicrobiales; family Rhizobiaceae; genus Rhizobium; species Rhizobium sp. 01L419. The sequence goes on along the minus strand of NZ_JBFTSM010000033.1, from coordinate 19,912 downwards.
GCACTGCTGCCGCTCGATGCGCTCGCGATAGATGTCGGCATCGTCGATGTGCTGTCGCAACTCGCGCATGACAGGAAAGCTCTCGGCAATATCCTCTCTGGTTTCGATATGCTTGAAGATCATGTCCTGCTCTTGCTGAATTGAGATCGACAAGAGCTAAGCCGTCCTTGGCCCGGTCAACAGAACCAAGAATCGAGAGATCGACTGGGCCAATAAAAAGCGATCAAGCGTCCTGCGCTTCCGGAATGAGCGGCGGCACCTGGATGACGATAGGCTTGTTCGCCCCGGATTCGATGAGCTCGAACACTTTGTTCAACATGCCCGGCACATCCTGGCGCACCATCTCGATACCGTTGCCGAGCAGGGTGACGAAGGGGTCCCAGTCAAAGCAGCCGAGTACGAGGCTGCGGTCGTCGAGATGACCGGAGCGGCGGATCCAGCGCATGACGCCTTCAAGCGAGATCGTCGAATTGATGAACATGCCCTTGGGTAGTGCCTTGGCCTGAAGGGCGCGCTCGTCCAATGCCTTTTCAGCCTTTTCCGGCGCATAGCCGCAGGCAAGGATATCCTCTTCATGAACGGCAACGCCGAGGTCGGCATGGGCCGCGCGGAAGCCGCGGATACGTTCGGCCGTGTTGTGGTCGCTGCCGCGGCCGCCGATGAAGAGCAGCGGCTCCATCTTGCCGAGCCGCTGCTCGCTGTTTTTCAGAATGCGGCACGTCAGCTCGCGGGCACCGGCAAAGTTGTCCGATATGACCGACGGGGCGAGCGCGCCGGGCAGGTCGAGATTGAGGCTGCGCACGCCTGCGGCCGCGCACATTTCGGTGATCCGGTCGGGATCGGTCGCGCCCGTCGCGATCAGGCATTCGACCTGGTAGGACAGCATGGTGCGCGCCGCCTCGACCTCGAGCTCCGGGTCGCGGCGTGTGCAAGTGATGATCGGGAAAAGGCCGCGCGCACGCGCCATGTCTTCGAAGAGTTCGACGATCGAGCCGAAGTAGCGGTTATCGTATTTCGGCACGATCATGCCGATGATGTGGGACTTTTCACGCCTTAGCAGGCTCGCCTGCATGTTCAGCGCATAACCCTGTTCCTCGGCGATCCGCATGATCTTTTCGGCAAGCTGGCTGCTGATCCTGCGCTTCTTCCAGTTGCCGTTGAGCACAGCGCTGACGGCGCTGGCCGATGTGCCGGCAAGGGCCGCCAGATCATAGATCGTTGTCCTCTTCGTCTGTTTGACGTGATTCAAAATGTCTTTCTCCATTTGGCCTAACTTGACATCAATCGACAGAAGTGGCAATTCTTGCTTCATCGATTGAGCAAGCTTGCGCAATCGATGATACAAACCGGTCAACGGACCGGTACAGGGAGGTATTTCTAAGAAGCTACGGAGAGGTTGTCCTTTTGCGGGGACGCTTTGCTCGTCGTTTTCATGGCGGCGACGGCGGCGGCGAGCGGGCGAGCCGTGGTGACTTCCAGCAATGCCTGGGCCTGTCTATCGATCACACCAAGGAGGAGAAAATGAATTATCGCAATTTGCTTATGGCCTCGGCGACCGTTTTCATCGGTTTTGCCGGCATGGCCTCGGCCCAGGAAGCGGCGACCGTCGCCTTCCTCATGCCCGACCAGGCATCCACCCGCTACGAGCAGCACGACTTCCCCGGCTTCAAGGCCGAGATGGAGAAGCTTTGCGCGAAGTGCACGGTGATCTACCAGAACGCCAATGCCGATGCCTCGCTGCAGCAGCAGCAATTCAATTCGGTCATCGCCCAGGGCGCAAAGGTGATCGTTCTCGATCCCGTGGATTCTGCCGCTGCGGCCGGTCTCGTCGAAATCGCCCAGTCCCAGGACGTCAAGGTCATCGCCTATGACCGCCCGATCCCGGACAAGCCGGCAGATTATTACGTCTCCTTCGACAATGAAGGCATCGGCTATGCGATCGCCAAGTCGCTCGTCGAGCACCTGAAGGCAGCTGGTGTCGCTGACGGAGCTGGGGTGCTGGAAATCAACGGCTCACCGACCGATGCGGCTGCCGGCCTCATCCGTGACGGTGTTCATCGTGGCCTCAAGGAATCCGCCTACAAGACGCTGGCCGAATATGACACGCCGGAATGGGCGCCGCCGAAGGCACAGGAATGGGCTGCAGGCCAGATCACCCGTTTTGGCGCCGACATCAAGGGCGTCGTCGCCGCCAACGACGGCACGGCAGGTGGTGCGATCGCCGCCTTCAAGGCCGCCGGCGTGAAGCCGGTTCCGCCGGTCACTGGCAATGATGCGACGATCGCAGCCCTTCAGCTCGTCATTTCCGGCGACCAGTACAACACGATTTCCAAGCCGTCGGAGATCGTTGCTGCTGCTGCCGCCAATGTGGCGGTGCAGATGATCAAGGGCGAAAAGCCTGAGGCCAAGACGACGCTCTACAATACGCCGTCGCAGCTTTTCGTTCCCGCCGTCGTGACTGCGGAGAACATCAAGGCCGAGATCTTCGACAAGAAGATCCAGACGCCTGAGCAGATCTGCACCGGCGAATATGCCGAAGGCTGCAAGAAGCTTGGCATCACCAACTAAACGCGCTTGAGTGAGCTCCGGCCGCGTTCGTCGCGGCCGGATGCCCCTATGGCAGGAAGGGCTGCACCCATGAGCAGGGACGTGAAGGATATGCCGGAGAGAGGACAGACGATCCTCCGGTTGAGCAATATTTCCAAAAATTTTGGCGCGGTTTCGGCACTGACCGATATCGAGCTCGAAGTGAAAGCCGGTGAGGTTGTGGCGCTGGTCGGCGATAACGGTGCCGGCAAATCGACACTTATCAAGGTCCTTGCTGGCGTGCACCAGCCGTCCTCCGGAACGATCGAATTCTGCGGCAGCAATGTCACGCTCGATAGCCCCGGCGCGGCGCTGGAGCTCGGCATTGCCACCGTCTTCCAGGATCTTGCGCTCTGCGAGAACCTCGATGTGGTCGCCAATCTCTTTCTTGGCCATGAAATGTCCCCCTGGAGCCTCGATGAGGTGGCCATGGAGGTGCGCGCCTGGACGTTGCTCAGAGAACTCGCCGCCCGTATCCCCTCAGTGCGCGAGCCGATTGCCTCCCTTTCGGGCGGCCAGCGCCAGACGGTTGCCATCGCCCGCTCGTTGCTGCTCGATCCGAAGATCATCATGCTCGACGAGCCGACAGCAGCCCTTGGCGTTGCCCAGACCGCGGAAGTGCTCAACCTCATCGAGCGCGTTCGCGAGCGCGGCCTCGGCGTCATCATTATCAGCCACAACATGGAAGACGTGCGCGCCGTGGCGGACCGCATCGTGGTATTGCGCCTCGGGCGCAACAACGGTGTCTTTACGCCCGACTCTTCCAACCAGGATCTCGTCGCTTCCATCACCGGCGCTACCGAAAACGCTGTGTCCCGCCGGATCGAGCGCAAGACCGGCGCGCCCCATGAAACCAGCGGGAGGCCTGCATGAGCCAGAAGATATCAAATCCCATCAGCAAGCCGGCCGCTGCTCTCGATCGCAGTGACGAACGCGTCCGCCACGACGACAACGTTCGCGGTATGATCAAGGCCTTCTTCGACCGCGTACGGTCGGGCGATCTTGGCATGCTGCCAGTCTTCGTCGGCCTCGTCGTCATCTCGACGGTCTTTTCATTGCTCAATCCGGTGTTTCTGGCACCGAACAATCTCGTCAACCTGCTGTTCGACTGTGCCACTGTCGGCGTGATCTCGCTCGGCATCGTCTGCGTTCTGATGCTCGGCGAAATCGATCTCTCGGTCGGCTCGATGAGCGGTCTTTCCTCCGCCATCCTCGGCGTGCTCTGGGTCAATATGGGCTGGCCGATCCCGCTGGCGATCCTGGTGGCGATCATCGCCGGTATCGTCGTCGGTACGCTTTACGCGGTTTTTTATAACAGGCTCGGCATGCCGAGCTTCGTTGCCACACTTGCCGGCCTCCTGGCACTGCTTGGCATGCAGCTTTATATCCTCGGGCCGACGGGCAGCATCAATCTGCCCTTTGCCTCGCCGCTCGTGCGCTTCGGCCAGATCCTCGTCATGCCCGACTGGCTTTCCTATATGCTGGCGCTGCTGCCGGGTCTGGTGATGGTCGTCAATGAGATGCGCAAACGCCATCAGCGGCTGGCCTCCAACCTGTCTTCGCCGCCCGTCGGTACGCTTGCGGTCAAGGCCATCGTTCTGACGGCTGCTCTGGAATTTGCCGTCTACTATCTCAATCTCGGCCGTGGCGTGCCGTGGATGTTCGGCCTCTTCGTCGCAATTGCCGTTATCCTGAACTATGCGCTGACCCGCACCAAATGGGGCCGCTCCATGTTTGCCGTCGGCGGTAATCGCGAGGCCGCACGCCGCGCCGGCATCAATGTGCGCCGCATCTATCTCAGTGCCTTCGTTCTCTGCTCGACGCTTGCCACCATCGGCGGCATCCTGTCGGCCTCACGGCTCGCGTCGTCCAGCCAGCAGGCGGGCACGGGCGACGTGAACCTCAATGCCATTGCGGCGGCGGTCATTGGCGGCACCAGCCTGTTCGGCGGACGCGGCAGCGCCTATTCGGCCCTGCTCGGCATCATCGTCATTCAGGCGATTTCAAACGGGCTTACGCTTCTCAATCTCAGCTCGTCGCTGCGCTACATGATCACGGGCGCCGTCCTGGCAATCGCCGTCATCGTCGATTCGCTTGCCCGCCGGTCCCGTGTCAGCCACGGCCGCGCCTGAACCGCATTCTCAAGGAGTATTCGCATGACTGATCTCATGAAGGGCAAGGTCGCCGCCATCACCGGCGCGGCTTCGGGTATCGGGCTGGAATGCGCCCGCACCCTGCATGCCGAAGGCGCCACCGTGGTGCTCATCGACCGTGCCAAGGACAGGCTCGAGGCTCTCTGCAGGGAGATCGGTGAGGGCGCCCTGCCGCTCGTCGTCGATCTACTCGACGGCCCGCAGGTTTCCGGAATGCTGCCGCGCATTCTGGAAGCTGCCGGCCGGCTCGATATCTTCCACGCCAATGCCGGCGCCTACATTGGCGGGCCGGTTGCCGAAGGTGATCCGGATGCCTGGGACCGTATGCTGAACCTCAACATCAATGCCGCCTTCCGTTCGGTCCATGCGGTGCTGCCGCATATGATCGCCCAGAAGTCCGGGGATATCCTCTTTACCAGCTCGATCGCCGGCGTCGTGCCCGTCGTCTGGGAGCCGATCTATACGGCTTCGAAATTCGCCGTTCAGGCCTTCGTCCACTCCACCCGCCGGCAGGTCGCCCCGCATGGCGTTCGCGTCGGCGCGGTGCTGCCTGGACCGGTCGTTACCGCGCTCCTGGATGACTGGCCGAAAGCCAAGATGGAAGAGGCGCTTGCCAATGGCAGCCTGATGCAGCCGAAGGAAGTGGCCGATGCCGTGCTGTTCATGTTGTCCAGACCGCGCAACGTCACGGTCCGCGATCTGGTAATCCTGCCGAACAGCGTCGACCTCTGAGGTTGACAGGTGCGGCTCTGGATTGCTCTAGAAGCCTGATATTGCCGATTTGAATCGAGAGATCATGAGCGACACTTCACACGCGTTAGGAGCGGGTGCCAAACATGTCATCGGCGTCGATGTCGGCACCGGCAGCGCCCGTGCGGGCCTGTTCGACCTTAATGGCCGGATGCTTGCCTCCGCCAAGCGGGACATCACGCTCTTTCATGAGGCCGGCTCGATCGTCGAGCAGTCGAGCACCGAGATCTGGGCGGCAGTCTGTGCCTCCGTCCGCGAGGTCGTTGCCGCAAGCGGTATCGATCCGACATCCGTGGCGGGTCTCGGTTTCGACGCGACCTGCTCGCTTGTCGTGCTAGGTGAGGGGGGCAGGCCGCTTCCCGTCGGCCCCTCCGAAGATCCGGACCGCAACATCATCGTCTGGATGGACCACCGCGCCGTTCCTCAGGCGGAGCGTATCAACGCGCTCGGCCATGACGTGCTGCGTTACGTCGGCGGCCGTATCTCGCCGGAAATGGAAACGCCGAAGATCCTCTGGCTGAAGGAGAACCGCCCACAGATCTTCGATACCACTTGGCAGTTTTTCGATCTCGCAGACTTTCTCACCTGGCAGGCGACAGGTGATCTGTCGCGTTCCACCTGCACGGTCACATGCAAATGGACTTATCTTGCCCATGAGAAGCGGTGGGATGCGTCCTATTTCCACCAGATCGGTCTCGGCGCGCTGGCCGAGGAGGGCTTCGCCCGCATCGGCCAGACCATCGTCGAGCCAGGCTCGGCGGTCGGTCAGGGCCTGACTGCAGCTGCAGCCGAGGAACTTGGCCTCACTGCGGGAACGGCGGTTGCTGCCGGCCTGATTGATGCCCATGCGGGCGGGATCGGAACCGTTGGTATTGGCGCCGGTCCACAGGCCAATCTCGGCTATGTCTTCGGCACCTCGTCCTGCACCATGACCTCGACATCAGAGCCCGCCTTCGTGCCCGGCGTATGGGGTCCCTATTATTCGGCCATGGTGCCGGGTATGTGGTTGAACGAAGGCGGCCAGAGCGCGGCAGGTGCGGCCATCGATCACCTGCTTTCCTTCCATCCGGCTGCCGCAGAGGCGCGGGAGCTGTCGAAGCGCAATGGTGTTCCCTTGCCGGTACTGCTGGCGGATAGGGCTGCGCAAAAGGCGGGTCAGCCCTCGGATGCCGTCAAGCTTGTCGCTGGCCTGCATGTCGTTCCGGAATTCCTCGGCAATCGTGCCCCCTTTGCCGATCCGCATGCCCGTGCCGTCATTGCCGGGCTTGATATGGAAAGAGATATCGACAGCCTGGTTGCGCTCTACGTCGCCGGCCTTTGCGGGATCGGCTATGGCCTGAGGCAGATCATCGACACGCAGGCCGATGCCGGCGTCACTATCGACAACATCGTCATCAGCGGCGGCGCCGGTCAGCATGATTTCGTGCGCCAAATGCTTGCCGATGCGAGTGGCAAGCCGGTGGTCGCAACGAAGGCTGAAGAGCCTGTCATGCTGGGCGCTGCGATCCTCGGCGCCGTCGCCGGCGGGCTGTTTGCCGATATGCGTGAAGCCATGTCGAAACTGTCGTCAGCCGAAGAGACCTATAAGCCGATGCAAGGCGCGATCGCCGATCTTCACGCAAAGCGTTACGAGGGCTTCAGGCAGCTTCAGACGCTGACGCGCGAGTTGCGGACGTTCTGAACCCGTCGCCTCAATCGCTCGTGCCTTAGGGCCAGGTGGCAAAGGATGGGGCGGCGCCTTTGGCCGACCGCGCGGCGATCTTGCGCCGGTAGGCGCCAGGTGGCTCGCCAACGCGGCTTTTGAAGAAGCGGCTGAAATAGCCGGGATCGCGAAAGCCGAGCCCGAAGCCGATCTGCTCGACGGATTGTTCCGATTGCCCAAGCCGCAGCTTTGCCTCGGCGATCAGCCTTTCATGGATCAGCTCCATCGGGCTTCGTCCGGCGCCGGAAATGCAGACCCGATGCAGGTGGTCATAGGTGATGCCCATCGTTCGGGCGATATCGGTAATTGCCGGCTGTTCGCGGTAACGCAATTCGACGATCTGCCTGAACCGTTGCAAGGTGGTCGCCCCGGTGCCTGACGTCTTCGTCGGCGACGATGCCCCTGAGGCCCGCCATATCAGCAGGAGCAGCACGGAAAAATAGGCGCCGACAAGCGCTGTCCCGCCGGGTCGGCGGTCCCGTGCCTCCTGCGTCATGACCTCGAACGCGCGACCGATATCGCCCGCATGCCCCACCAGATTTTCGTTTTGAGCCACGACAACGCGTTCGATCATGTCGTGCAACTGCACGGCGGCCGGGCTATCGCCGACCGTTCTGTGGACAAAGTCTTCGGCCGCCGAGAGCATCGCTCCCTCGCTGCCGGCGGCAAGAACGAAAGTTCCCAAAATCCGTCGCGGCAGCCAAAGTGACGCAGGTGCCGAAAGCGTAAGCCCCGACTGTCCGTCGATGGATAGGCTCGCGCTGCCTCGCGAGACGAAGAAGGCCTGATAGAAGGGACGGCTGGCGGGGGCGTCAACGCTCCAGGTCTGACTGCCAAGGCCGGCGGAAATCATCGATGCGGTGACCGACAAGGCCGGCACCTCGAGCAACTTTTCCGACATCATAAACTCCGGGCACGCGACTGGCTGGGCGATCACAGGCCAAGCGGGAATTTGAAGAATTCGCGGAAAAGTACAATAAACTGCCAGGAGAATCCATTCATTTCGCCGATGGATTGGTTCCTACTGGACCCCGAGGAGAGCTTGAATATCAGGCGATAGGGGTGAGGACCTTCTAATGAAAGACATCGGTCTATCGGTGTGACCGATTCGCATGCCCCGGCGGAGCCGGAAACCAGCAAACATCATCGCGCCAGGCCCTTGGCGGGTTTTACAGCGCATATCTGAAAGGCAAAGAGATGGTTGATCTGATGCTTCTCATTGGCGGTCGTGCCATCCCGGCTTCGAACGGCGCAACCTTCGAACGATTAAACCCGATTAGCGGTCAGCTGGCGACGAAGGCCGCCGCGGCGACGCTAGAAGATGCACACGCGGCGGCTGCCGCCGCGGCCGCAGCCTTTCCGGCCTGGTCGGCGCTGGCGCCGACCGAGCGGCGCAAGCGCCTTTCGAAGGCCGCCGACATGCTGGATTCCCGCACCGGCGAATTCATCGCCGCCATGGCGGAGGAAACGGGCGCTACGGCCGCCTGGGCGGGCTTCAACGTCTATCTCGCCGCCAATATGCTGCGCGAAGCGGCCGCGATGTGCACGCAGATCACCGGCGAAGTGATCCCCTCGGACAAGCCCGGCCTGTTAGCGATGGCCGTGCGCCAGCCGGCCGGTGTCGTCCTCGGTATTGCGCCGTGGAACGCCCCTGTCATTCTCGGCGTGCGCGCTGTCGCCCTGCCGCTTGCCTGCGGCAATACCGTTATCCTCAAGGCATCCGAGCTTTGCCCGAAGACGCATCATCTAATCGGCGAGACGTTGCGCGAGGCAGGCCTCGGCGACGGTGTCGTCAATGTGCTCAGCAATGCGCCGGCCGATGCTGCATCCATCGTCGAAAAGTTAATCGCCCACCCGGCGGTGCGCCGTGTCAATTTCACCGGCTCGACCCGCGTCGGCCGTGTTATCGCCGAGGTCTGCGCCCGCCATCTGAAGCCCGTACTGCTGGAGCTTGGCGGCAAGGCGCCCTTCGTCGTGCTCGATGATGCCGATATCGGCGAAGCCGTGAAAGCCGCTGCCTTCGGTGCCTTCATGAACCAGGGGCAGATCTGCATGTCGACCGAGAGGATCGTCGTCGACGAAGCGGTGGCCGACGTGTTTGCCGATCAGTTTGCCCGCAAGGCCGCGACGCTGGTGGCCGGCGATCCGCGCCACAGCAATTCGCCGCTCGGCTCGATGATCGGCCTCGATGCGGTGGAACGTGTCAACGGCCTGATCGAGGATGCGGTGTCCAAGGGCGCCCGCCTGCTCGCGGGTGGCCGCGCGGTCGGAACGCTGATGGATGCCGCGGTGCTCGACCACGTGACCCCATCAATGCGTATCTACGGAGAGGAAAGCTTCGGTCCGGTTGCCTGTATGGTGCGCGCGCGCGGTATCGATGAGGCGGTCCGGATTGCCAATGATACGGAATACGGCCTGTCTGCCGCCGTCTTCGGAAGGGATGCCGCCCGCGCCATGGAGGTTGCGAGACGGATTGAAAGCGGCATCTGCCACGTGAACGGCCCGACCGTGCATGACGAGGCACAGATGCCCTTCGGCGGCGTGAAAGCCTCCGGTTACGGCCGCTTCGGCGGCAAGGCCGGCATCAACGAGTTCACCGATCTCAGGTGGATTACGGTGGCATCGCAGCCCGGACACTATCCGATCTGACACGAGAGTTGGCGAGCCGGCCTGGCACGCTTCAGAGACGGTGGCACACCGTCACGAATTCCGTGCGCGGAATGTAGCGGTATTCGACGATCATATCGGTGCAATCGAGATGCCGGCGCTGCACGTAGCGTGCACGAATGACTGGCTTCGGCCGATGCTTGACGACATGGGGTCGTTCATAACCTTGAATCATGTCGGCAGAGATGGCCGAGTCTGTCGAAATGGTGGCCACGGCCAACGTCAACAACGATACTAGCAAGGCGCGCATGCAGTCTCCCTCCTTATAAATATGGGTGGACGCCGCATGTGCGCGTCCGCCCCTGGGCTCAATGTGTGGTTAGTTTCGCTTCTGCTGCTGCAGCGAGAAAATCTTCCCTTGCCGTTTCCAGGCTCACACGTCCTTCCACGGCGCCCTTGCAGGCGTTGCTTGCTTTGACGAATTTTGCCCCCGTGCGCCGTGGCCACCCGTCGTGAAGATAGATGAGTGCGTCGAACGGGCCCATGACCGTCCTGGATCCGGAATTGTCGAACTTGATTTCGATCGGTTTGCTCCATTGGGCATTTGGCATCTTTTCCTCCTCCTGTTGCGAGCGCCCAAACGCCTGGAGAAGGAATTTGTTCCCGCCCTTGAGATTGGTTGGTTAATCGCGGCTTTATCGACCCGGCGGAGAACCGCGACCGGGACCGAAACGCCTGATTTCTCATAGATTTCGCTGGTCTGGCACCATACTGAAACTGTTTTTTTGATATGAAACAAAATACTTGATTAAAAAAACCTCTCAGAATAGCTTGCTCAAAAATTAAATTCAATAAACGAGGAACATCAATGCGGGCTAAAGCGACCCTGAATAGGGAATTTACCATCTCGACCGTCGACAAGCGCGTCTATGGCTCCTTTCTGGAGCATATGGGCCGTGCCGTTTACACCGGTATTTATGAGCCGGGTCACGAAAAAGCTGATAAGGAAGGTTTCCGTACCGACGTTCTTGATATGGTGCGCGATCTCGATATGCCGATCGTCCGGTATCCGGGCGGCAATTTCGTTTCGGCCTATCATTGGGAAGACGGCATCGGCCCGCGCGATCAGCGTCCGACGCGTCTTGATCTTGCCTGGCGGACCCGCGAGACCAACCAGATGGGCGTCAACGAATTCGCCGACTGGTCGAAGCTCGCAAAGACCGAGATGATGCTCGCCATGAACCTCGGTTCGCGCGGCCTGAATGATGCCCGCAATTTCCTCGAATATTGCAACCATCCTGGTGGTACCTACTGGAGTGACCTGCGCGCCAAGCACGGATACAAGGACCCGCACAATGTCCGCATCTGGTGCCTCGGCAACGAGATCGATGGTCCCTGGCAGGTCGGTCATAAGACCGCAACCGAATATGGTCTGCTTGCCAATGACGTCAGCAAGGCCTTCAAATATTTCGACAAGACGCTCGAGACCGTGGTCTGCGGTTCGTCTAACGACAAGATGAAGACCTATCCCGAGTGGGAGGCACAGGTTCTCGATGCGAGCTATGACAGCGTCGACTATATCTCGCTGCACAAATATTTCGGCAACGAAGAAAACGACACGCTCAACTACTATGCCAAGGCGATCGAACTCGATCGCTACATCGTCACGATCGGCGGCGTCATCGACTACATCAAGGCGAAGAAGCGGTCGAAGCGGGACGTGAAGATCTGCTTCGACGAATGGAACGTCTGGTATCACGATCGCAAGGAAGACGATCAGCGCTATAAGAACTGGGATTGGCCAGAAGCCCCGCCGCTGCTCGAAGAACTCTATAATCTCGAGGACGCGATCTTCGTTGCATCGCTGATCAACGTCTTTATCCGCCGTTCCGACCGCGTCAAGATCGCCTGCATGGCGCAGCTCGTCAACGTCATCGCCCCGATCCTGACCAAGGCGGGTGGACCGGCCTGGCGCCAGTCGATCTACTACCCGCTGCAGTTTGCTTCGAAGTATGGCCGCGGCACAGCTCTCAACATTTCCGCGTCAGGCCCGACCTATGATTGCGAGGTGGCGCAGGACGTGCCCTATCTCGATCTTTCGGCGGTGTTGCAGGAGGATGGCAAGAGCATCGCGCTCTTTGCGATCAACCGTAGCCTTGACGAGGCGATCGATCTCGATGTCGCCCTGCAGGGCTTCAAGGGCGCGAAGATCGTCCAGCATCATACGATGGTGGGCGACGATCTGAAGGCGCGCAACTCTGTCGAAGACCAGAACCGCATCGTGCCGAAGGCAGGGTCCGGCCTCCAGGTCACCGACGAGGGTAGGCTCACCGGATCGCTGCCGGCGAAATCCTATCATTTCATCCTGCTGTCCGTCGCCTCGGCGTGAGCTGAATGCCATCGGGGCAGCGGAGGAGGCTGCCCCGTCCGGAGTGCCCATCGGGAGGATATATGTCTGGGATAAAACTGACTGACGTCAGGAAGTCGTTCGGGTCCTTCGCTGTCATTCACGGCGTCGATATCGAGATCGAGCAGGGTGAGTTCGCCGTTTTCGTCGGGCCTTCCGGCTGCGGGAAATCGACGTTGCTGAGGATGATTGCGGGACTCGAGGAAACGAGCGGCGGGCAGATCAGCATCGAGAATGAAGACGTAACGCACAGGGAGGCGTCAAAACGCGGCGTCGCCATGGTCTTCCAGTCCTACGCGCTCTATCCGCATCTTTCCGTCTTCGAAAACATGGCCTTCAGCCTGTCGATTGCCAAGCGGCCGAAGGCAGAGATCCAGCAGAAGGTGAAGGCGGCCGCCGATATCCTTCGCCTCGGGGACTACCTGCAACACAAACCGAGCCAGCTTTCCGGCGGCCAGCGCCAGCGGGTGGCGATCGGCCGCGCCATCGTGCGCGAGCCGCGGGTCTTCCTGTTCGACGAGCCGCTCTCCAACCTCGATGCCGAATTGCGCGTGAAAATGCGCATGGAGATCGCCCGCCTGCACCGGCAGATCGGTGCGACGATGGTCTATGTCACCCATGACCAGGTCGAGGCGATGACGCTTGCCGACAAGATCGTCGTGTTGAAGGAGGGCATCGTCCAGCAGGTCGGCGCGCCCCTGGAGCTCTATCGCGATCCACAAAACATGTTCGTCGCTGGGTTCATCGGTTCGCCGGGCATGAACTTTCTGAAGGGAAAGGTCGTTGCCGCTGGCCAGAGCTCCGCCCGCATCGAACTCGATGACGCGCCGGGTCAGGTTTTCGAGCTGCCGACACGCAGCCCGGTCGCTAAAGGCGCAGCCATCAATGTCGGCGTCCGGCCCGAGAATATCGGGCTTGGCGCCTCAGATGGAGGCCTGACGCTGCCTGTCACCGCTGAATTCACCGAAGAGCTTGGCGGCACCGGATATCTTCACGTGCTGACCGCGACCAATGCGGAGATGACGGTTGAGTGCCGCGAAAGCAGGCCTCAGCCGAAGGAGAAGATCAGCCTCTCTCTGAGAGTGCCTGAGATGCTGGCCTTCGATGCCGAAGGCAGAAGGCTCAGCTGATTGAACGGGGTCCGGAGCTGTGATCCGGAGACCGGAAAGGAATGCAGGAGACGTGATCGCGCGCCTTTGGAGGAGGTCCGCGACAGAAGCCGCCCCGGGCACCGGGGTGACCCAACCCATGCTTTAGAGGAGGAACAAACGTGAGAAAACTCTTAAAACTTGCCGTTTCGGCGGCCATCGCATTGCTGCCCTCGGCAGCCGCATTCGCGCAGACGGACATCACCTGGTGGGATTTCTTAAGCGGCGGCGACGGTGTGCGCATGAAAGCGCTCATCAAGGAATTCAACGACACCCATCCCGACATCAAGATCAACGCCACGACGCTTGAATGGGGCGTGCCCTTCTACACCAAGGTGCAAACGTCAGCTGCTGTCGGCCAGCAGCCGGATATCATGACCTATCACATGTCGCGTTATCCGCTCGCCGTGCCAACCGGTATCCTGCGGCCCTTCTCGGACGAGGAGCTTGCTTCCGCAGGCATCAAGAAGGAAAACTACGTCGACGCGGCCTGGAAGCAGGCTACCTTCGACAACAAGGTCTACGGCATTCCTTTCGACGTCCACTCGATCGTTCTCTACTATAACAAGACCATTCTGAAGGAAGCCGGTCTGCTGGGCGATGACGGTCTGCCGAAGGGCCTCGACGGTCTGGCCAATTTCAACGCCGCGCTCGACAAGATCAAGGCGACAGGCAAGGTCGAATATCCGCTTTCGCTGCACACGGATGAAGGCGGCTCCATGTGGCGCGTCTTCTACACGCTGCTCTCCCAGCAGGGCGCCAAGTTCATCGACGGCGACCAGATCCTGCCGGGCGATGCCGGTGTAAAGGCGCTTCAGACCATGGCGAACTGGGTTTCCTCAGGCTATTCGCCGAAACTTATCTCCTACGAAGCTTCGATTGCGCTCTTCACCTCGGGCAAAGCCGCAATGCATGTCAACGGCGTCTGGGAAGTGCCGACGATGGCCGATCTCGCCAAGAAGGGTGAGCTCGGCTTCGAATGGGGCGCCATCGAAATCCCGAACCTGATGGGTACCCAGGCCACCTGGGCGGATTCACATTCCTTCGCCGTTCCGAACAGCGACAGCAAGCCGATCACCCCTGAAAAATTGAAGGCCGTCCTGCAGATCATTGCCTGGATGAACCAGCACAGCATTTCCTGGGCCAGCGCCGGTCATATTCCTGCTTTCAAACCGGTGACGGACAGCAAGGAATTCAAGGAAATGCAGCCGAATGCCACTTATGCGAAGCTTGCCGATACGGCTGTCTTCGATCCGGTTTCCAAGCTCGCCGGTGTCGCAGGCCCGATCTACGAGGCAACACAGAACTTCGTGGTTCCGGCTCTGAACGGTCAGCTCGATCCGGCGGATGCCATCGATCAGATGCGTGAGGAGCTGCAGAGCCAGCAGTGAGACGATGCTGGCCGGAGTATCTCCGGCCAGCCTTCCTCCAGGGAGATGATCTGTGGTCAACAATGAAAAGCGGCGCAAGACGATAACGGCGATCACCATGATTGCACCGTTCCTGATCGCCTATGCGGTCGTGTTTGCCTATCCGGTCTATAAGATGTTCGCCTTGAGTTTTACCGACGCCCCGCTCGTCGGCGAAGGCCAATGGGTCGGCTTCGACAATTATATCAGGCTCTTCCATCAGAAGCTCTTCTATACATCGGTCTGGAATACCGGTTATTTCGTCGTTTTGACGGTTATCCCGAACACGTTGATCGGCCTTGGGCTGGCACTGATGGTCGTGCGCCTGAAAGGCTGGATGCAGAGCCTCGTGCTGGTGCTCTTCTTCATCCCGTATATTCTTCCGGTTTCGGTTGTCACCCAGATCTGGAAATGGGTGCTCGACCAGCAATTCGGGATCGCACAGTTCGCGATCGAAGCCTTCACCGGCTCACGCGTCAGCGTCTTCCGCGATCCGATATGGGCCATGCCCATGGTTGCGCTCGTGACGGTCTGGTGGACCAACGGCTTCAATCTGCTGCTCTTCATTGCCGGCCTGCGCAACATTCCCCACGACTATTACGAGGCGGCGACGCTTGACGGCGCGACGCGCTGGCAGTGCTTCAAGCGCATCACCTGGCCGCTGATCTGGCCGGTAACCGCGCTGGTGCTGACATTGCAGCTCATCCTGCAGCTCAAGATCTTTGATCAGGTCTATCTGCTGACAGAGGGCGGGCCGTTCAATTCCACGTATGTGCTCTTGCAACTCGTCTATCGCGAGGCTTTCCGATCGAACCACGGTGGTCTCGGCTCCGCAGTCGCGGTGATCCTGTTCATCATCATTGTCGTCGTCTCGGTGCTGCAATATCAGCTCCTGCGAGTGAGGGAGCGCTGAGATGCCCGGCAAATCAATCGGCAATACGCTTCTTCTGATCCTCACAGTGATGATCGCCTGCACCTGGGCTTTTCCGATCTATTGGGCGATCGTGACGTCCATCAAGCCGGAACAGGACGTGGTCAACAAGACCACCCTTTTCCCTGACGTCTTCAATTTCTCAGGCTATTATTATGCCCTCTTCGAAACCAAGCTATCGACCTGGTATCTAAACTCGATCGTCACCTCGGTGACGGTGACCGTCGTCGTCATCCTGATCAGCGTCATGTGTGCCTATGCGCTGTCGCAGATCGTCTTTCCCGGTCGCAAGCTTATCTACGGCATCATCCTGGCGAGCTTCATGGTGCCCTCGCAGGCGCTGGTCATTTCGCAGTTCGTGCTGATGCATAAGCTGAACCTGATCAACACGTGGGGCGGCATCATCCTGCCCCAGCTGATCGTTCCCGTTGTTGTCATCGTCTACAAGCAGTTCTTCGATTCCGTGCCGAAGGAGCTGCGCGAGGCGGCCAAGCTTGATGGCTGCGGCGAGTTCCAGATCCTGTTCAAGCTTTATCTGCCGCTGAACTGGGGTATTACGACAGCGCTGGCGATCATTACCTACATCATGGCTTGGAACGCCTTCCTCTGGCCGTTCCTCGTTACCAACTCCGACGACATGATGACGATCACTGTCGGCATCACCCAGACGAGAGACGCATTTGGCGTGAAATATGCGCGCGACATGGCGGTGGCAATCCTCGCCGCGATGCCGGTCGCGGTTGCCTATCTGTTGTTCCAGAAACGCGTAACGCAGGCCCTCATGCTGTCATCGGGCATCAAGGGCTGAGTGCATGAGAGATTGCTTCCGGGCCGAGGTGAGAAGGCCCTGCCGGTCCGCGAGAGCTCTCCCGAGGCGCGGGCCGGCACTTCCAGAAAAGGCGGCGACATGGACTATGCCACCGTGATATCAGCTGAAACCAACAAGAGAGACTGGAAACCAGTATCAAGGTATGGAGACGAAACTTCTAACCGTTGATCCGATGCGGGACGTTGACGTCGTCCAGGCTCTCGGTTCCCCGACGCGTATCGAAATCCTCAACCTGCTGCGCCAGAAGGGGCCGCTGAATGTCAACGACATCGCGGCGCAGATGCGCTTGCCGCAATCGACGACCGCGACCAATCTGAAGTCGCTCGAGCAGGCGGGCCTCATCCAGACACAGACGATGAAGGCGACGAAGGGAAATCAGAAGGTCTGCTCCAGCATCTATGACGAAATCCTCATCCGCTTCGATACCAACGGTACCAAGGCGAGCGAGGATGTGGTGACCGTCAGCATGCCGATCGGCCTCTTTACCGAATTCGACGTGGGGGCGCCCTGCGGCCTCTGTTCGGTCAACAATGTCATAGGCATGCTCGACGTGCAGGAAGTCTTCCTCGACCCGCAGCGCATGCAGGCGGCATTGCTCTGGTTCACACGAGGCTATGTCGAATACAAGTTCCCGAACAATGCCAAGGTGTCCGGCAAGAAGATCCGCAAGGTTGAATTTACGGCCGAACTAAGCTCGGAAACCCCGGCTACCAACGCCAATTGGCCGTCCGACATCTCGATTTGGGTCAACGGCATCAAGGCAGGACACTGGACTTCGCCCGGTGACTATGGCGATCGCCGCGGCATGTATTCGCCGTCCTGGTGGAAGCTGTCGGGCTCGCAATACGGCAAGCTCAAGACCTGGACGATTGACGAGACCGGCACCTGGATCGACGGCGCCATGGTCTCGACCCAGACCATCACCTCGCTCGGCATAGCCGACCATCACTCGATCCGCTTCCGCATCGGCATCGACGAAAAAGCCGAAAACCCAGGCGGTATGAACCTCTTCGGCAAGGGTTTTGGTGATTTCGACCAGGATCTGGTCATGTCGATCTTTTTCTGACGCGCGACGAGCCAACGACGATTGCCGCAACGGTTTGCTGCGTGTTCGAGCGGCCTATCCATTGCCCTCCGTGGTTGCTCTTGACCTCTCTTGACCGCCGCACACTTTATCCGCGAGGAAAAGGGAGGCTATCTCGACGCTGCGATTCCGGTCCTGACGGGTGTGCGCCGCAGTAACTTACTGCTGCCTCTGTGGGCAGCTCGTCATAAAAAAGGAAAATAGATTGAGCATTTCAAACGATCGAATTGCCAGGGAAGAGATGATCGAGGCCAAGGCTTTCGTTGATCTGGCCAGGATAACGCCCCAACCATTCAAGGACAGCGTCGAATTTGCCTGCATGCCATTGGGCGACGGCTGTGCCATTTCGCTGCCATCGGCTCCCGCCATTGGCCTCAATCGCATTTTGGCCCTGAATGACATCGACGAACTCGACGCCGCGCTTGGTTGGATGAAGACCAAAACAGGCAGACGGCACGTCCAGATCAGCGAATCCTCCGCCTCCGATGAAATGCGTGGATGGATTTTGGATAAGGGATTGATCGAAAACGGTGCCTGGGCAAAGCTCACGCGATCCGCTCCAGTCGCTCCGCTTTCAACCGAAGGGCCCGTGCGTGCACGCTTGGCCGGTATCGATGACGCTCCGACTTTTGGCAAGCTGATGTGCGCAGGCTTTGGTTTTCCGGCGGAGCTTGAGCCGCTCTGGTCATGCCTTGTCGGCAAAAGCGGCTGGGCCTGCTTCATTGCGGAATTGGAGGGCACGCCGGTCGGCACGGGGGCGCTGTTTATAGAGAATGGTTGCGCCTGGCTAGGAGCAGGAGCGACACTCCCTGAATACCGAAATCGCGGAGCGCAAAAAGCGCTGATCAATGCCCGGCTGAACGAAGGCCTGGCCCAGGGCGTTTCTCTGTTTGCGGTCGAGACAAGTGAACCTCAGGAGGGGCAGCCGAACATATCCTTCGGAAACCTGACCAAGGCAGGCTTCAAGCTCTCGTATATCCGCAAGAACTATCTCTTGCCGAACTAAAGGCCCCTCCCACCGGTGCGGCTGCCGCACCGGTGCCCATGTTCGGTGAATACATGGGGCGCGAAGATGCGTGCAGTGCCCGCGCTGGAGAAGGAAACCATATGCAGCTGAATGGTGAACTGAACCCGAACGACCCGGAATTTTTCGAGCTTCTCACCGGGAGCTTCAGACGTCTCGTCGGCAGAGCTCTTGTTCCCAAGGAACGTGGGCCCGAGTGGCTCTACGGCGATGCCCCTTTTGTGGTCCTGGCCCATAATACCGCGCCCAGTCCTGTGTTTGTCTACGCCAACGGTGCGGCCCAGAGGCGGTTTGGATATAGCTGGAGCGAATTCGTAAAGCTGGAATCCAGGCTGTCGGCCGGCCCCAGCGAACGGGGAGAGCGTCAGATGCTGCTCGATGCTGTGGCGCAAAACGGCTATATGGCGGGCTATCGTGGTCTGCGCGTCACGAAGTCAGGGAGCCGCTTCTGGATGGAAGACGGGATAGTCTGGCAGCTCCGAAACGCGGAAGGGCAGGATTTCGGCCAGGCTGCGATGTTTTCTCAGTGGGTTGAGATACCAACCTCTTAAATCAGCAATGGCGCCTAGGAATCATATCGAGCTTTCGCTGAAGCGCCCCGGCCTCTGGTGCGAGACGATCCTAACCGGCGGCTGGAAACCTCGAAGTTGCCCGGAAGCATAGTCGACCCATCGCGTTTTCGTGATGAAACCCAGCCAATAAATACATGCACCATAGTTGCCGCCGTAACCGACCGCGCCATTTGTCTGATCCGGACAACAATCCGACATGGAGAAAAACCGATGGCATCGAGCGAAGACCGAATCAGACAGCGCGCCTACGAGATCTGGGAACAGGAAGGCCGGCCCCATGGGGAGGACATGAAGCACTGGTTGCAGGCGTTTCAGGAAATCGCCGCGAGCGCCGACGCGGGCGGACAACCTGTCAAGAAATCTCGGTCGAAGAAAGCTGTCGCAGCGGATTTGCCTTCGAAGACGAAAGGTGCCAGCAAATCCAAAGTTGGCGCGCAGAGCGTTCCTACGACAGCCCGGCCGCCGAAATCAACCAAGGTCGCGAGCGCTACAAAGCACTGAAGAGCGGGTCCTTGGCCTGAGTCGCGCCGGCGAATTCGGCCGGCTGGTGGTATTGCTTGAGCGGGGCGCCATTCAATGGCGCCCCGCGATGCATTGGGCTTGTCGAGAAGGAGATCCCGCTCGGTTCAGAGCGATCTGACGTTCTCGGCCTTCGACTTGCCGGTCTTCCGATCCTGGCCTCCTGGCCAACGTCGAAGGACACGCTTTGC
>NZ_JBFTSM010000032.1:0-41766 GCF_056400025.1 Rhizobium sp. 01L419 | reverse complement strand
GAACAAGATTTGGACCGGATCCGCAGATCACCATACCGGCCAGCGGCCTCTGAAAGTGCCGCAAAGAAAGGCCTGACAGAAGACCGCACTCGATCACACCTCAAGAAGGTCAGAAACTACTTGCGCAACGGACGGCAACCACAGAAGAGCAGTGCGAAATCGTACGCTAAGGGCGAACGGAATGAGAACTTATGCGACCCGCTGCAGCCCAGCTGGAAGGCGGAGCGACCGGAACCGGTTCGGCATCTGATGTTCCGAATCCCAGGTGTAGATGCCGGTAAGGTTGACGTGTTCCCAACTGAGCGGCGAGATGTGCTTCAACAGAGTGTCAGGAATGTCTCGTCCTACTCGTTTCAGCTGTGTTTCTGCGCGCAACATCGTCAAGGCTGTCGACATTCAACTGCCAAAAGGCTTCTGCCTCGAGGGTGTCGCGACCGCATATCCGTGTCGACGAGATATTCTGTTAAGGACTACCTGGCGGCGACCGCCGAGGCGGACGTATTCGTCGACAAGTGCTTTTGCTTTATTGTCCATATGATCCCTTCGCTAGGCCGATCGAACTATCTTCACGGTCTAATGTTCCGGCAACCGGCGCCGGGTTGACCCCGACCGGCCGCCTTCAGTCATCGCAGGGGGGAGTTGTGGATTCCAACCCCTTCAAGAGCATTGGACAGAGCGTCGCTTGGACGCGTTTCCTTGCTAAGATAAATATGCGTCTAAAGCTGGGATTCGAGTGGAAGCCACCCAATCAACCAAGCTGTCGCGCGTCGGGTAAACCCGGCGTCGGGCTCTCCTCGCAGTATAGTCTGGTTCCCGTCGATGACCATCAGCCAGCGTACGGATCCCTTGTCGAGAGTCACTGGATAGCTCAGGTCTGTCTCGGTCTCTTCCGCAAAGATCGCGACCATTTGCGCGACGAGATGTGGGGACTCGAACAGCACGCCCATCTCAGTGTTTAAGGAAATGGACCTCGGATCGAGATTGAGAGAACCGATAAAGCCATACTTGCCATCCCTGGCAAAGGCCTTCGTGTGGAGGCTGGCCTTCTTTGAACCTCGCAAGGAGAAAGAGCCCATGTCGGCGATCGATTTCAGCTCGTAGAGTGCAACGCCGCCTTTTAGCAATGCCGGTCGATAGCGCGAATATCCCGCGTGAACTGCAGCGACGTCAGTGGCTGCAAGCGAGTTGGTCAGGACGGAAACCTTCACCCCTCTGCCGCTGAGCTTCGTCAGCGCCTCGACGCCGCGTTTGCCGGGTATGAAGTACGGCGAGGTGATGTGGATGAACTCGGCTGTGCCGGTGATCACCGGTAGCAGCGTTCCCATCAACATGTTCTGCCCACTGCGCATCTTCCCACCGGCCTTTTCGGGGGGATCGGCCAAGACGTCGATTTTGTCGACCCAAATGTATCCGTCTTCGGCGACAGCGTCCTTGAAAGATGTCTGATTGCGAACTCGATCCAGATATGGTTGGGCTCGCTGCTCGAAATCGAGGCGGTCCATATTGCGTCGAAGCTTCTTCAGCTTGTTGGGCCGGCGCGAAAGCAGCGAGCGAACAGGCACGGCAACCGAACTGTTCCAGTAGTCGTCGAACAGACGCTCCGTCTTCGCAACGGCTTGACCGACCATCACCAGATCGAAGTCCCTGAAGTTCGCGTCCTCGCCGGCATCGAAATACGGATCGCCGATATTGCGTCCCCCGACCATCGCGATCCGGCCATCGGCAATCCAGGCCTTGTTGTGCATGCGACGGTTGACGCTTCGAAACCGGAAAGCCATCTCAAGGCCGCGGCGCAGAATATTCTCCCGTGCCTTCGTGGGATTGAAGAGCCGCAGTTCGATATTGGGATGGCAGTCGATCGCATAGAAGATTTTGTCGGACATGGAGACGCCGAGATCGTCGAGAAGGATCCTCACGCGTACGCCACGGTCAGCGGCAGCGACGACTTCCCGCATGATCAGCATTCCGGTCAGGTCCGCATTCCACATATAGTACATGAGGTCGAGGCTGCGCCCGGCGGAACGGGCCGCTAGAAGCCGGGCTGCGAACGCTTCCAGGTTGGATGTGATCAGGACGAGGCCGCTTGCCGCTTCCCGCTGGTGGCAAAGCCTGGCGCCGTATCGGTCAAGCTCGGTGTCGGCAGCGGCAACCTTGAGGACGTGCGAATCGATTTTCTGGATCCGCTTCAGAAACCCCGCATAGCTTGAAGTTGCGAGAGCCCATAGGGCTGCCAGCGCCACAATCGCGATGATGGAGATGCCGAACCAAATCACACGATACTCCTGAGCCGCCGCGACCTGGAAGCAATATACTGACCCGATCCGCCCGGCCAAATTAGCGTCTCGCGACTAGCGAGCAAGATGCCGCCATAAGAGATGCGAGGGAGGGGACAAAGACTAAGGTCGCGACCGCGACAGGCAGATGAAATGGCGCCGCGACCGCCGGGTCAAGTTTGAACAGCCGTTCTGCCGAAACCGCCTGCAATCATGGTCCGACGCAACCTTCAGGCCACCCGGTACTACTTCGCCAGTTTCCTTTCGAGCCAGGTGATGGCCTTCAAGGTCGGCCGCTGCAGCCACTTGCTGTCCTGAGCAAGGATGATCAATCCCAACGGCACCATCCAGAAACCAAGGATAGGGAGAAACCCGACGAACCCGAAGAGAACAAACAAGATGCCGGCTCCCAGGCGGAGCCAGCCCAGTTCGGGCTTTCTCAGCCACCTGATAAAACGACCCAGAGGCCGTGGTATCTTGTCAGCGTATTTCTCGACAATCGCGTCGAGCTTTTGGGCATCAGTCTTGTCGGTTGCGTCGTGTACCGCCTCAGGGTCGCGATTACCGAGCGACGTCTCCCCATCCGCCATGTGTCCCACTTTCCTATTTGGCGCTGCATATGGCGCTCGAGCTTTAGAGTGGAAGGTGCTGGACGCAAAACCAAGCAGAAAGGCGATCAACGCCTCTAAGATTTGCTGATGCGCCCCCGTCGATTATCTCACTCGGAACTGCTCAAGAGCTTTCGCGAGGCCAGTTTCCTCATAGGGTTTCCCGAGAAGCACGGCGTCGGCGATCAACTCGTGGCCCTCGACCTCGGGAATGCCGCTTGCTCCTGAGGAGAACACCACTCCTAAACCCGGTTGCTTGCGCCGACACGCGACAGCAAGATCGGCGCCGGACATACCAGGTAGTCCATGGTCGGTCAGGAGCACATCCACGCTTTCGCGTTCGAACAGCGAAAGTGCCTCCTCCGCAGTGTTTGCCTCGAAGACGATATGTCCCATGGTCTCCAACATATCGGTCGTACTCATCAGGATGAGTGGCTCATCCTCGACCAACAGGATGCGCAAAGACCCGTATCGTTCCGTCGTAACAGTATGCGCTGAAACGGTCGGCTGCGGCGCAGCAGGTGTTGGCTGCGCCGGCTGACGGTTGCCGAGCACATACCGCACCTTTCGCGCCAGAGCCTCGCGGGTATAAGGCTTGCTCAGCAGTTCGATCCCCTCGTCCAGACGCCCACCGTGGACGATAGCGTTGTCGGTATATCCGGAGGTAAACAGGACTGCGATTTGCGGCAAGCGCTCCCTGGCTTTTCGGGCGAGTTCCGGACTGCGTAAAGGCCCCGGCATAACGACGTCGGTAAACAACAGATCAATCGGGACGCCGCTGTCGATGACCGCAAGCCCCGTCTGGGCGTCGGTGGCGCGCAACACCTTGTAGCCGAGGTCGGTGAGAAGTTCGATGACAGTCGCACGAACCTCTTCGTCGTCCTCGACCACGAGAACGGTTTCGCTCCCACCAACGATCGGCCCGGTGTCTATATCGACGGCAAGATCTTCCTGCTGGCGCGACCGGGGCAGGTAGATGCGGATGGTCGTGCCTTCGCCCGGTTCGCTGTAGATTTTGATGTGACCCTCAGACTGCTTCACCAGTCCCCAGACCATGCTGAGGCCAAGGCCCGTGCCTTTTCCCGGCGGTTTGGTCGTGAAGAACGGTTCGAACGCCTGCTCGATGACCTCCGGCGTCATGCCAGAACCTGTGTCCGTCACAGCCAGCATCACATATTGACCGGCGGCCACATCCGCGTGTCTGGCGGCATAGGCGTCATCGAGCGAGGCGTTGCCTGCCTCTATCGTCAGCTTGCCATGTCCCTCCATCGCATCGCGGGCGTTGATCGCAAGGTTGAGGAGCGCGTTTTCGACCTGGCTTGGATCGACAAGCGTATTCCACAATCCGCCGGAAACGACAGTCTCGATCTCGATGCCCTCTCCGATTGCGCGCCGGAGCATGTCATCGAAACCACGGACTAATCGACCGAGATTGACGACTTTCGGCTCCAGTGCCTGACGTCTTCCGAAGGCCAGAAGCTGTGACGCAAGCTTCGACCCGCGCGTCACGCCTGCCAGAGCATTTTGCAGCCGCTGCTGAGCCTTGTCATGACCGGCCATATCCTTGGACAACAGCTGGAGATTCCCGCCGATGACCTGGAGGAGGTTGTTGAAGTCATGGGCGACGCCACCGGTCAGTTTTCCGACAGCCTCGAGCTTTTGCGACTGGCGTAGTTGCTCTTCGGCCAGCCGCAATGTCTCGGCCTGTTCCTTGGCGGCGGTCACGTCCCTGGCAACCGCATAGATGAGGTCACCTTCGGAAACGGCCGTCCAGGACAGCCACCTGTACGAGCCGTCGACCGCGCGAAAGCGATTCTCGAACTGCGGCGTGACGCTGCCACTCGCGAGATAACGGACCTCGTCCCTGGTGTTTTCCCGGTCATCGGGATGTTCGAGCCACTCGGAGGTTTTGCCAAGGATGTCGCTGGCGGACCACCCAAGTGTCGCCGTCCATGCCGGGTTGACGCTAAGCCAGATGCCCGAACGATCGGCGACGCCGAGAAGGTCGCGGCTGAGGTTCCAGGTCCGGTCGCGCTCCTGCGTGCGCTCCGCCACGGCGGCTTCGAGGTTTTCGTTCAAATCGGAAAGACGCGCCTCGCTCTTCCTCAGAGCTTCTTCGGTCTTGACCCGCTCGGCGATTTCTTTTTGAGCCGCGCGATAAAGGCGGGCGTTGTCGATGGCGATCGCCGCCTGGGCCGCGATCCCGGACAATAGACTTTCGGCACGCTCGGTGAAGATGCCAGGCTCGGAGTGACCGAAGAACAGGCCGCCGAGGACTTTACCCGATCGCGACTTCACCGGTGCTGCCAGATAACTGCAAACTGGCAGGTGTCCTTGCGGCATGCCATGACGCGGCGCGTTCTTGCCGTATCGCGGATCCTTGGTGATGTCGTCCGATCGAACGATGCCCTCTCCGGCAAAGGTCGGGCCAAAAACCGCCGTGTTTCGTGGCATGGGGAACGACGAAAATGCCTCTCTCGGTACGCCCGAGATTGTATAAAGCATGTAGCTTTCGCCCTTGTCGTCGAACACATTGTAGAAAAATGCGCCGAATTGGGCGCCGGTCAATTCCGTCGCCGCATCGGTAACGGCCTGAACCGCCCGGTCGAGATCAAGCTCGGCGGCAATCACACTGCCGACGCGATTGAGCGTTTCCAGTGAGCGTGCCTCTTCCCGCAGGCGCTCACCCATCTCGCGTCTGACCCGCATCATCCCAAGCGTTGCCGCAACGCGGGCGCTGAGTTCGCGTGCCGAAAACGGTTTGACCAGATAGTCGTCGGCGCCAGCGCTCAGACCTTCGACGCTTGCTTCCTCGCCGGCACGGGCCGACAGAACGATAATCGGAATGTCTGCGAGCTCCGGCTCGCCGCGGATCGCTCCGATCAAACCAAAGCCGTCGAGCCGTGGCATCATCACGTCGGTCAAGAGGAGGTCGGGCCGCCGTTCACGAATGGCCTCCAGAGCAGCATGACCATCATTGACAGTTTCGACCTCGTACTCCGCGCTGAGCAGTCGGCGGACGTAATCACGCATATCGGCATTGTCATCGGCGAGCAGGATGCGCTGGCGAACGCCTGAATGAGAGCCGGTTGTCAACGGAATTACCGCTGCCTCGACATCGATGTCGGACTGATCAGGCAGCCATCGCAGCGCCTCATCAACGAAAGCGCCAGCCTGAACCGCCGTGGACGCAAAGGCGCGGCTGGCCTGTATCTGATCTTGCGGCAGGTGATGCGATCCAGGTGGGATCGTCACGGTGAATGCCGTGCCGCGGCCTTCCTCGCTGGCGACCGCAATGGTCCCTCCGTGAAGCTTGACCAGTTCCTGCACCAGCGCCAGACCAATGCCACTGCCTTCGAAGCTTCGGCCCTTGGCGCCCTCGACCCTATGAAATCTCTCAAAGAGCTGCGGAAGCTCGCTCGCCGGGATACCCGTGCCGCTATCCTCGACGACCAGAACCGCTCCGCCGTCCTTGCAGTTCAGGCTGACACGGATTTCGCCCTCGAATGTAAACTTGAAGGCGTTGGAGAGAAGGTTGAGGACGATCTTCTCCCACATGTCTCGATCGACGAACACACGCTCTGGCGACGGCGCGCAATCGAGGACGAGATTCAAGCCGGCCCTCTCGGTCAGCGACCGGAAATTGCTGGCGAGCTCGGCAGTCAACGTGCCGAGGTCGGTGGGCTCGAAGCTTGCCTGCGTACGACCGGCCTCGATCCGAGAGAAATCCAGGAGCGAATTGACCAGCTTCAATAGCCGCATACCGTTACGATGCACCACCTCGAGGCGGTTCTGCGTATCTGGATCTCGCTCATGTGCATCCGCAAGGGTTTCTTCAAGCGGGCCAAGCATCAAGGTAAGCGGCGTGCGGAACTCATGACTGACATTGGAGAAGAAGGTGGTTTTGGCCCGGTCCAGTTCCGCCAGGGCCTCGGAGCGGCGCCGCTCTTCCTCGTAGGCCTGCGCGTTGGCGACCGATCCGGCGATTTGTCCCGCCACCAGTTGCAGGAAACTGCGATACGCGTCGTCGAATAGTCGGTACGGGTTCAGGCCAATGATCAGCGCACCCGCTCGTCCGGTCTCGCCTGTGGGCATGACCGGAACGATCGCAGCATCCTGCGGTGGCACGCGCCATTCTCCGGTTGGCAGATTGGCGCCGGCTTTGCTCGCGAGGTCCGAAACGACCACGGTCTGTTGAGTACGCAGCGCCTCTTCGATCGGCCAGTAAGAGCTTTCGGCGAGATCGACAATCGCCGGAAATTTCGAACGCTCGGCGTCGATGCCACATGTAGCGGTCAATTCAGCGACACGATTGTCGGGACCAGTCATGTAGAGGAGCGCAAACGGCAAGTCGTGTGAATCGAGGGCGAGTGCGGCCGTACCTCGCAGGCAGGCGTCTCGCCAGGTGCGGGCTTCCGATGAAGTGGTCGCCAGTTCCCGCAGGAGAGCAAGCTGCCGCTCGCCGATGACGCGTTGGGTGTCGTCGGTATTGGCGCAGATGATCCCGCCAGGTGTGCCGTCGTCGTCAGGGATCGGCGTGTAGGAAAACGTGTAATAGGTTTCCTCCGGATAGCCGTTGCGCTCCATGATCAGCAACTGCTCTTCGACGTAGGTGCCTTCGTGGCCGCGCATGGCCGTCTCCAGCATGGGCCCGATATCGTCCCAGATTTCCCGCCAGACCTCTGCGGTCGGCTTTGCGAGCGCCCATGGATGCTTGCCGCCGATGATCGACTGGTAGGAGTCGTTATAAAAGTAGAGCAACTCCTCGCCCCACCCGATCCAGATCGGCTGACGGGAGAGGAGCATGATGCGAATGGCGGTCTTGAGGCTTTGCGGCCAATCCCGCGCCGGGCCAAGCGGCGTTGTCGACCAGTCGTGAGCGCGCATCAGCGCGCCCATTTCACCGCCGCCCGACAGAAAGTCCAGTTCTGGCTGAACCGTAGGCGAGGTTATAGCGATAGAATTGTCGCTCAACTCTGACTCCTTGTAATCCATCGACTTTGTCATACCAGGCCGCACGCGTTATCTATCCGCCGCAGTCGCTTGTGGAAGACGTCTCGCTGGAATTATTACTTTTTTCTAGTTATTTATCCGGCGGGCTTGGGTCGTCGCCATTGGTGGGTTTTGAGGAGCCACCCGGATGGAAGCTGGCGAACGTGACGTGCCTGATCTTCAACAACGCCTAGGGTGTCCAAAGTCGGGTGCGCGAGCGGCGTCGGCCCACAATTGAGGTGTCTTGCCGCGATGTGTAGTGTCCCCCGATTTCGACTGAAGGCGATGGCGCGAAAGGGTGAACGGTGAAGGCCAGATGAAAGAGCGGACGCTGCCCTTGCGCGGAATTTCCTCGCCCGCTTTGTCGTCAGAAATCCTTACTGCGCCGGAAACTCTAGCTGGCGCACATCGTAACCTAGCTCGCTTGCCTTCCTCACCATGCGTTCAAGCTTGCTCTTCGACGGTACTGTCCGCGCGTAAATCCAAAGGTCGGTCATCGACGGATTGGCGCTGATGAACCACGATCTATCCGGTGATTTGTAAAAAACCCAGTAATTGAATGTGATAAACCAGGGATAGCGGACGCGCATCTTCGCGTTCGTCGTTCCAAAATCGGTGATGGTGCCGGCGCCCTTGACGGTTTTCAGGCGGCCCTTTGGCGTATCCACCCTGCAACCATCCTCGACGAGAATCTCATTCCGCGATGGGCCGGGCCTATATGTCGAGTAGCCCGCGACGCACCCGTCGGTCAGATACATCGGTCTCCTACCGATCTCGAGCCAGGTGCCGCGGTAGTGATCAGGTCCGACCTTTACGACATTGGGTTCGGCATGTGCCAGGCTCGTTGCCGACACAATGACGGCGAGAGCCAGCATTAACGGCCTTATCTTACGAAGATGATTTTTCATTGAGACCTCCCTGGATTGTTAAAGCTGCCTGTGTTTCCGATTTTGCTTATTGCCGACTAATTCCCGCGTATCGAAGCGCGACAAAGGTCGTCAGGCTGGCGACCGCGAACGCGTTGAGATTGAAGAGTGTAGCCAAGTCGCTTTCGCTCCAAACATGCAGCGGCGCACCTGAATATGATCGCGAAGCGACAAAAACGACGAACACGAAGGCAGCCATT
The DNA here is from genome assembly GCF_056400025.1 of Rhizobium sp. 01L419. Classification (NCBI taxonomy): domain Bacteria; kingdom Pseudomonadati; phylum Pseudomonadota; class Alphaproteobacteria; order Hyphomicrobiales; family Rhizobiaceae; genus Rhizobium; species Rhizobium sp. 01L419. The sequence continues at coordinate 32,767 of NZ_JBFTSM010000032.1, read as the reverse complement.
CCCCGCTGCCACCATGCTTCCTTGGAACGGAACGACATAGCAGCCAACATGATGCAGGCCGCAAAAAACAATTCTGTCCCGGAGTTTTGTCCGAACAGCTTCGTCTCGAACAATGTATCGAGTGTTCCAATCAGAGGTAACGCAATTCTTGCAGCGAGCGGCGAACGCTTCGCGAGAAAAGGCACGGTCAGGAGAAATGGGGCTGCTACTAAGGTCCAGAGTGACGCCGACACGCCATTGCCAACCAGATACCAGACATAGAGGGGATAGAAGGGCTTGTTTGCGATGATCACCCAGGCAACAGTAACGGTCGCCTGAGTTAGGGGGTCCAGCCGTTGGTCAGCAGCGTTCATCGGATCGGCGCCATCAAATAGTGGCCGACACCCCATACGTCGCCGGCGTCATGACCGAACAGCCCCGCCGTCGAGAGAAAAAACAGCCTCCAACGACGCTGCCAGAGAGAGGCGTCCGCACCGTATACCCCGGTGAAAATCGGGCGGATTCGGTCGACGCGTCGATCGAAATTGGCAAGCCAGTCCAGCGCTGTGCGGCGATAATGCATGCCGGACCAACGCCATACCGTTTCGACCTGGAAAAGATTGCCAAACCTGTGAGGCAGATCGTGAGCCGGCATGATCCCGCCCGTGAAGAAATGTTGTGCGATCCAGTCGGCAGGATCGGCGCGGTCGAATCGATAGGATCTGTTCTTGTGGGTAAAGACGTGGAGGAAGAGCTTGCCATCCGGCTTTGTCCAGCCGTGGATACGATGGAGCAGGGCGCGCCAGTTCGACATGTGCTCGAACATCTCCACCGAAACCACGCGGTCGAAGCTCTGAGTAGTCTCAAACTGGTTCATGTCCGCGGTGATGACGTCGAGATTGCTTAAGCCATGCGCGTTTGCGACACCGAGAATATATGAGCGCTGCGACGCGGAATTCGATACCGAGAGTATACGTGCGCTTGGGAATTTCCGTGCAAGAAAGTGTGAAAGCGAACCCCAGCCGGAACCAAGCTCAAGAATTCTCATGCCATCTTCGATTTCGGCATGTTTGACCGTCTCGGCAAGCGCCAACATCTCCGCCTCAGCAAGAGAGGTCGTGGCATCGGGATATAGACAACAGGAATATTTCCGCTGCGGACCAAGAACTTGCGCGAAGAATTCTGCCGGCACCTCGTAATGCTGACGGTTAGCTTCGACAGTATGAATGGCGACAGGAAACTGATCCATAGCGGCCACGAAAGCCTGTTCCGCGTCGTCGGTCGTCGACATCAATCGTCGTTTCATTCGGCTGCACAAAAGATCGATGGCGGCAAGCGATATCCCGTCTGGCATGGGCGCACGTTCGGCCGTGTTGATGGCGAAGGCCAGCATGTTCATAGAGCGTCTCCATTGGGATTGGACGAGGATTTACGGCGTGGGCCAGGGAAGAAAGCGTTGACGCGCTGTTGCAGTGCAACGAACTTGGCGCCGCGAGAGCGCAGCATGTAGTCTTCCAGTGGCGGAATACCGGAGACGTGGACGAGTAGCCAATACATCATGATGGGGGCCAGCAGCGAAAGCCAGCTCCATATCGGCCCGGCAAGCGCAAACAGCGGAAAGCAGCACCAGAACAGCCATTCGAAGAAATAGTTCGGATGGCGGGAGTAACGCCACATACCCACCTCGCAAACTCCTGTTCTTGCGCCGGATGACCTCCGAAATCGTGCCAATTGGGCATCCGACGCTGCCTCGCCGCCCAAGGCAACAAAGCCGACCGCAACTGCAAGGAAATCCAGAGGGCGGAGGAGGTATTCGTCGTTGGCCGCCGCCAGATATACGGCCAATACCAGGACGAAGGCGGCGAGCGCCTGCACCTGCAAGAATACAAACAGCCGCCATGGCGCGCTATCGCCCCACTCTTCGCTGAATTTCGCGTAACGGGGATCTTCTTTCGCGCCCTTTGTGCGCAGACCGATGTGGCTGGCGAGCCTCAGCGACCAGAGTGCCACGAGCATCAGCACTATGGAGCGACGACCGAAGCTACCATCTGCCAAAATTGCCGCGGCGATGCCGCCGGCTCCAACAGTCAAGGACCAGATCGTGTCTATCCAGCCGCTGAGGCCAGTCGCGCGCTGTATGGCCCAGGCGCCAGCCATCGCCACAGAGAGCCCGATCGCGATAATGACCAGAAGATAGATGTCCATCATACTCCCGAGAAAGATTTGTTTTGCAAACGTCTCTACGCCGGTTCCGGCAACTCGGTTTGGGGAATGCGACCAGAAAAGCGAAAAAAATTGCGCGATAGAGAACCGCAGCGAATTCCCTCCGTAGAAATCGTTAATTCATGCCTGAAAATAACGAGAGGGTGTTTATGGAATTTGGAGCTCGCGGCGCCGGCTCGCGCCGCCTTAAGGTTGGAATTATTGGCACCGGTATCTCAGGTCTTTCCGCCGCTTGGCTTCTGGCAAAACATCATGACGTGACTGTGTTCGAGGCTGCGGATCGGATTGGCGGTCACAGCAACACAGTGACGTTTACGGCAGCGAGCGGCGAGGTTGCGGTCGATACCGGCTTCATCGTCTACAATGAAGTGACCTATCCCAATCTCACTGCATTGTTTGGTAAACTCGGCGTCCCGACGGCTGCATCCAACATGTCTTTCGCCGTATCCCTCAACGAAGGAGAATTCGAATACTCCGGTGGGACAGGACTTGGCCTATTCGCCCAGTGGTCGAACGTCGCAAGCCCCCGCTTCTGGTCGATGACACGCGATCTCCTGCGTTTCTATCGCAATGCGCCGCGCGATCTCGCGGTGATGGGCGGCATTTCTCTCGGCGACTATCTTTCTCGAAACGATTACGGTCGTGCGTTTTGCGAGGACCACCTTTATCCGATGGCCGCGGCGATCTGGTCGACGCCTGCCATGGAGGTGGGCGCCTATCCTGCAGCCAGTTTCGTCAAATTCTGCTGCAATCATGGACTTCTCGCTCTCTGGAATCGACCAACGTGGCGCACGGTCGAGGGCGGCAGCCGGGAGTACGTGGCGCGAATGATCGCCGGTTTCGCTGACCGGATACGGCTTTCGACGCCTGTGCGAGAGCTCCGCCGTCTGAGCGATCACGTCGAGGTCCGCGACGCCTTCGACAAACGATATCTGTTCGATGACGTAGTGGTTGCGACGCATGCGGACCAGGCGCTTCGGATGTTGGCCGAGCCCAGCGAAGAGGAGCGCAGGATACTTGGAAGCTTCCGCTACTCGCGGAACGAAGCGGTTCTGCATGGTGATACCGGCTTTATGCCGAGACGCCGTGCCGCTTGGTCAAGCTGGAACTACGTAGCTGACAACAGGGGTTCCTATCAGCAGGGTCAGACGCAGCCTTCGATCACCTACTGGATGAACAAGCTGCAGCCGCTCGATTCTGCACCCCCCACCTTCGTCACGCTCAATCCGAGCCGTCCGCCACGTGCCGAGACAATCATCGCCACAGAGACTTACGAGCATCCGGTTTTCGATCTCGCGACAGGCAGAGCTCAGCGCGAAATCTGGTCGCTTCAGGGCTCACGCAAGACATGGTTTTGCGGAGCGCACTTCGGCTCCGGCTTCCATGAGGACGGCATTCAGGCGGGGCTCGCGGTCGCCGAAGATCTCGGCGGCGTGCGACGCCCATGGGAAGTCAGCCATGAAAGCGGGCGCATCGTCCGCGTCCCATTGGCGCGATCTTTTGACCTGATGGCTGCTGATCGGGAGGTGCTTGCATGAGGATCACAAGCAGGAGGTCATGGCCCTGTCATCCAGGCTGGTCTGTCGCTTGCCGTTCGAACTCCAAAGGTCGCGAGGCAGGATCCCATGGCGCAATTTGACGAAGCTGCCAGCCCACCGATCGCAGGTCCGGCTGAGCGGCCGAGAGTTGGCATTGGTGGATTTGTGTTTAGACGGCTGATCAAGGACCTTCAGCACGGCCAGTTGACGGTCGTCCTGCCGAATGAGGAAGCCGTCAAAAAGACAGGAACTGAGGACGGACCCGATGCGACGATTGTCATCCGCCGATGGGGTGCGCTTCGCAGGCTTGTGGTGTCGGGCGATCTCGGAGCCGCAGAAGGATATATTCACGGAGATTGGACCACACCGAATCTGACGGCGCTCATACGCCTGGCCGCCGCAAATGCCAACTTATTGGCGCGAGCTCTCTCTGGGACCCGGATAACAAGACTGGTTGGCCGCCTTCGCCACATCCTCAACGCCAACACCAGGCGCGGCAGCCGCCGCAATATTGAGGCGCATTACGATCTGGGCAACGAGTTCTACAAGCAATGGCTTGATGGCTCGATGCTTTATTCCTCGGCCCTTTTCGAGGACGTCACGCAGACAATTGAAGCGGCGCAGCAAAATCGGCTCAGGCACATCCGCGAAAAGCTGGACGTTTTGGATGGCCACCGTGTTCTAGAGGTCGGTTGTGGATGGGGCGTTCTGGCGCTCGACTTAGCAACCCATTCCGATGCTCACGTGGTCGGCCTGACCCTCTCGCCTTCGCAACTGGAGTGGGCGCAAGGCATCGTAGCGGCGGCAGGGAAAACAAGTCAGGTTGAATTGCGGCTTCAAGACTACCGTGATGTTGACGGCCAGTTTGACCGCATTGTTTCCATAGAAATGTTCGAAGCGGTCGGTGAAGCCTATTGGCCGCATTACTTTGCGATGATCAAGCGGTGCATGACATCAGGCGGGCGAACATTGCTGCAGGTCATTTCGATCGAAGAGAGCCGATTCGATGCCTATCGCGGCAGCACCGATTTCATCCAGAGATACATCTTTCCGGGCGGATTTCTGCCGTCGGACGAGGCGCTGCGAAGCGCAGTCACAGGCGCCGGGCTTAAACTGACCGAAGTCGAGCACTTCGGCAAATCCTACGCCCGCACCCTCCGGGAATGGCGCACACGGTTCGACGCGAATTGGCCGGCTATCGCCAGTCTCGGCTTCGACGAAACGTTCAAAAGGATGTGGCACTACTATCTTTGTTACTGCGAGGCAGGGTTTGAGGAGGAGAGCATCAATGTCGGACTTTACACGATCGAGCATGCATACGACGGCGATCTTCGGCAGTCATAGATTGAAATCCTTTGCCTGGGCAATTCCCCTGATTGTCATCGGCGCAGCGTTCCCAGCCGAAGCCTCCGATATAAACGGCAATTGGGCTCGCGGAGACGGGAACGCGCGCGTGCGGATTGCGCCTTGCGGCACTGATATCTGCGCGGTCAATACGTGGATAAAGCCGGGGACGCCGAAGGAAAAGGAAGGCGACAAACTGGTGATGTCTATCAAAGAAGACGCTGACGGGAGCTACTCCGGCACGGCTTTCGATCCGCAACGCGACTTAAGCTACAAGCTGACGGTCAAGGTCGAAGGCGACAGGATGACCACGAAAGGCTGCGTCATCGCCGGTCTGATTTGCAAGGGCGTGGACTGGACGCGCATCAACTAAAGCCCGAAAATCCATCTAGGAAGCTCCTTATGAAAACTTACCTAACCGCCTATACCGCAACACTGATCGCTTTTGTCGCAATCGATTTTGTCTGGCTGAGCACCATGGCCGACCGTCTCTATCGACCGACCCTGGGCGACATGCTGGTTCCGCAGTTCCGACTGGCGCCGGCAGTGGCATTCTATGTAATCTATGCCGCCGGGCTGACGTTCCTCGCTGTCAGGACTGGGTTGATGTCAGGGTCCATGGCGACCGCCGCAATTTACGGTGCTGCCGTCGGATTTATGGCTTATGCCACCTACGACCTGACCAACCAGTCCACCCTGAAAAACTGGTCTACTGTCTTGACGGCTGCCGACCTGATTTGGGGAACCGTCTTGTCGGCGGTCGCATCGAGCGCCGGATTTTGGATCACGCAGCGAATCTTTGGTGCTGCCGCACGCCTTTGACGCTCGCATCCGACATTGATGAAAGTTGCTATCGAGTCGTTAGAAGAGACCTGGAGGCAAATTTTGGAGTTGATTTTTGATCCAGCAGAATGCTGATGCGTAGATTACCCCATGAATATGCAACTGCCGCGCCGAACCGCATTACGTCGAGCCGCCTGCGCCGAGGCAACAGGGTGGCCGACGCCGGGCGAGGCTCGAAAGGTCGGTAAATTGGAGGAAGAAGGCGATAGTTTAGATGCCGAACGGATCAAAGTGTTGATGTCCGCAGTCGCAGATTCGGGCGATGTCGGCGCGTTCGAGGTTCTCTATCGACACTTTTATCCCCGCGTGCGCTCTTACATGGTCAAGATGACAGGAGGGAACCGAATCCTGGCAGAAGAGCTGGCGCAAGAGACTATGATGCGCGTCTGGCACAAGGCTGCACTTTTTGATCCATCCAAGGCGCAGGCTTCAACTTGGATATTTACAATCGCCAGAAATCAGATGATCGACTCGGTTCGCAGAGGTTTAAAACCTGACTTCGATCCCAACGATCCAGCTTTTGTGCCAGATGAGTTCGAGTCCGCCGACTTGATAATCGAGCGGCAGCAGAGTGCCGCCGTGTTGGGCCGGGCAATGACGACTTTGAAGGGGAGATATGCGGAAGTGTTGCGCATGTCGTTCTTCGACGGTCTTACCCATTCGACGATCGCGGAAAAACTAAACCTCCCAATTGGTACGGTGAAATCAAGGATTCGACTTGCATGCGAGAAACTTCGCACTGCGCTTCAGGAAGACGCCAAATGATCGTACATCATCTGGATGACGACATGCTCCAGCAATACGCGGCCGGGACCCTGGCTGAGGGCTGGAGTGTTGCTGTGGCTACTCATCTTGCACTATGCCCGGCATGCCGATCCGAGCTTTCGGTACTGGAAAGCGTCGGCGGATACTTCATCGAGAGCGAAGCCGCGGATGAAACCGATGTGTCGCAAAGCTGGGAGAGCATAAAAGCAAAGATCAATGCAGGTCAAATTGACAAGGTCGTGCCGATCAAAAAGCCGTCGTCTTCGGATTTGACTTACCCGGAGCCGCTGAAGACTTACATCGAAGCTGCGGGAGGTCTCAAATGGCGGCAACTCGGGCGGGGCGCAGCACAGATGATGATCCCGACTGGCGACGAAACGACGACGGTGAGACTGCTCAAGATTCCTGCTGGCCAACCGGTCCCGGAGCATTCTCACCGCGGCATGGAATTGACCCTGGTACTTGACGGCAGCTTCAGTGACGAGATTTCGACATTCGCGCGGGGCGATGTCGAGATGGCAGACGACAGCTTGATGCATCAGCCGAAAGCTGACAAAGGCAAAGACTGCATATGCCTTGCGGTAACTGAAGCGCCGCTTCGCTTCAAGAGCAGGTTTCTGCGGTTGATACAGCCACTGCTTGGGATATGACGCTACTCCGCAGGATACCTCAAGATGGCTTCGGCTTTGCTGTTTCTCTCGAAAGCGGCTGCCCCTTCGACTTGGGTAACGGTTGGCTAGTTGAACCCCAGGCGCAAGTGGTGTGGTAGTCAATCAACTTCGATGACTTCAACGATGGCGCGGCCAAATTCGCTACGACAATTTGAACTCAGTTGCCGGACGTGTAGGAGCCCGCGTGGCCCGCACGTGGGAAGCCCAAGAGGCGACGGCCAGCGAGCCCGCGCGGCCGGCCACGGTCTGGGTTCGTCCCCTTTTCCCACGACCTCGACGAGACAGGTAACCCGCAGCACGTCGGCATATGGCAACGTCAACTTCAGCACCACGTTCGACGGCGACAACTACGCGTGGAACGGCAAGGTGGGCCTGAGGGTGAATTGGTAGGTTGTCAATCAGCACAAGCCAGAGGCGACCACCGGAAACCCGGAAACGAGCAAGAGCCGTCTCAAACGCTTGCATCATCGGTCTCGCACCGGAAAGCGGCATCGAATTGCATCTGTGGCGAAAACAGTCCGTCGCGGGACTTTAGTCAGGTTCCCGGAGGTAAGTGTTCCCGAGGTTCGCTGTCTCGGATCACTAGCTTTTCCTTCGCTCCCGAACCCGAGCGACCGATATCATCAACCATGCGAACGGCAACGCGCTCGGGTTTCGCCCCAACCGTCTCCAGAGCCGAGCGCACTGCGATCCCGACCTCGGACGCAACGGATTCGCGGTCGAATTCCGCGAACACCGAGATCGTAATCTCGAGACCGTCGGAAAGCTGCCGGAACTGGTACTGGCGCACGCCCTTCGCACCAGTCAGCGGCGACCGGAGCCGGTGCGCATGGACTTCGATCGTTTCGCCTCGACGCCCCACGAATTGGAGGACCTCTTCCCGACGCCCGTCGATGGAGGCAATGCGCCAAAAGGGCAGGCCGCAGCTACACGGTTCCGTGGCCAGCGTCACGATATCCGAGATTTCATATCGGACCAGTGGAAGTGCACGATTGGTGAGGGTCGTGACAAGTAGCTTCGCCCCAGCGACACCGTTCGGGAGCCGGCGATTGCCTCCATCCACCACTTCGAACACGAAAGCATCTTCCGCCAGATGGAGCCCGGATGCGAGGAGACATTCGTGGCCCATCGCCCCCGCTTCGGTACAGGTGTAGCTATTCGCGACGGTAGCTCCCCACGCTGCTGTGGCAATCTCCCTGATATCTGTTGTCAGCGTCTCCGCGCTGGTTCGCACAAGCCTTGGCCTGATCCGGAGGCGACCGGCAGCCGCTTCTTTCGCCAACTCACGAACAAAGGAAGGGTAGGTGGAAATGACCTCAGGTTGGTGTTTGTTGAGGGTCTCCACGATATCTTCGATCGGCATCAGGACGTTCAGCTTGGGCGCAGCTGGCCGGAACGCGCGCAGCTCGGCCCCGATGCGGTGGGAAATATGGACGGGCGACGATGCGAAGATCGCTATGCTTCCGGTCGTCTCGTCGATCCCGACTATCTTCTGGAATCGCAGCGTGTTGCCGATGGCGTCGAGCCAGGCGGGACCGTCGAAGACCGCCAGGCCTTTCTCTCCGGTCGTGCCTCCCGTGGCTGCCACCCGATATTCCCCGAGCAAGGGAGAACCGGGATCGTCTCCACCCAAATGATCCTCAACCAGTTTCCGGCTCAGACGCGCGTCCGTGACGATCAGATCGAAGTTCTGCATCAGCAGACGCTTGGTGAGAACGGGAAACTCTTCGAGCGGAGCATTGCGGGAAACGAGGTCGCCGATAGAATCTCTATAATATTGCGACGACGTCGCGGCATGCCGCAATGTTGCTTTCAGACGCTGACTCTGGAACGCAAGCAATCTGTCTCTCGGCCAAGTACTGCGCTCCACGATCGTTGCCGAATGCCCTCGGAGAACGTCTGCGTCCAATGTTGAAGGCTGTATCGGCGGCATCGTAAAACCACAGCTCTCGTTTCAGGGGCTTAGACCGTTTTCGGTTCGAAAGTCATCTTAGCATGGGAACCGATGTCACTTGAGGGCGTAGACCGAGGCCAGAAGCCCCGCCTGCTCAGGCGGCATTTCCGGCAACCACCGAGAAGGTGGCAATGCGCGCTTCCAAGGCGGCCTTCAGGAATGCCTGCCGGAAAGCTTCGATCGTGATTGCGCCCGTTATCGCATCTGCGCAAGCCTTGACGGCAATCACATATTCCTCGCCGTCATCATCGGGCCAATCCTCCAAAAGCACGGCGGCCGCATCACGCAGCGTGCTCACCACGCGGCGCGCACCGCTCTCGCGCAATATCAAACTTACCGGTGCAAAAGCCGAGCTTGAACTCCAGTACATTGAACCCCCCCGAGACAACCCCGATACCTCTACGCATATTCACTTTAATCGGTTTAAATTTTGATCGGAAATTTACACGCGCTGATTACGAAAGAGGGCGCTCGACGAGATTGCCTCGGAGCGCCCAGGAAAGCATCGGATGTTCTGTTGCATGCGGCCGATGCCTGCTGGATAAAGTGCCGAGATTCGTCGCGAGATTCAACTGGCAACTGCCTCCACCAACGCATTGTCAGCCAGCCTTCTTTCGACCCTTGAGATCGGCTTCGACGCTCTTCTTCAATGCATCCATGATGTTGATGACATTGGAAGGCGCATCGGATTCGGCCTTCTTGCCCTTCGCCTTTTTGACAGGCTTCAACGCTTTCTTCTTCGAGGCAATAAGCTTGAGCAGGCTTTCCTGTATGGGGTCTGTCACCAGTTCGGATGACCATTTCTCCAGCCGTGGCTTGATCATCTTCTTGATGGCCTCGACGGTTTTCGGGTTGGCCTTCTTTTCGATGTCCTGGAAGTACTCACCCTCGGGACGGACCTCATCGCCGAACCGAAGGGTCCAGACGACGATGCCCTTGCCGCGGGGTTCAAGCACGACTGCTCTTTCGCGCCTCCCGATAACCACTCGAGAGATGCCGAGGACGTCGTCGGCTTTCATGGCCTCTCGGATGACAGCGAACGCCTCGTTTCCGATCTTGTCGTTCGGCATGAGATAGTGTGGGGTCTCAAGGTATACCCACTCTATGCTTTCACGGGGCACGAACTTCTCGATATCGATGGTCCGCACAGTCTCCAGTTCGACAGACTCAAGGTCGTCATCTGTGAGCAGCACGTAGTCGTTCTCGCCACGTTCGTAGCCTTTGGCCTCGTTCTCGTCCTTCACGGGCTTGCCCGTGACCGAGTCCACGTACTGCGAGACAACACGGTTTCCGGTTGCCTTGTTTAGGGTGTGGAAGCGAACCTTTTCGCTTTCCGAGGTCGCGGGACTCATGGCGACGGGGCAGGTGACAAGCGACAGTTTGAGATAGCCTCTCCAGTAGGGGCGCCGCAGGGCCATGGGTGATCCTCCTAACCGGCTTTCTTCTGTGCGGTCTTCGCCGTTGATTTCTCGGCAGTCGCCTTCTTACGCTTCCTGGCGTTCGTATTGGCGGCAGCCTTCTTGGGCTTGGCATCGCCCATGCCCGCACTCTCGCGCAGTGCCTTGAGGAGATCGTTTGGTTTGGAAACCTTCACGGGCTTAGGCTTCGGCAACGTCTTGCCTTCGGCTTTGGCTTTCACCAGCTCGGCAAGGGCGTTTTCGTAGCGGTCATCGAATTTTGCCGGATCGAAATCACCCTTCTTGGTGCCGATGATGTGCTTTGCGAGGTCGACCATTTCGCCTTCGACCTTTATCTCTGGCATTTCCTTGAATCCCTCGTCGGACGAGCGGACCTCGTAGTCGAAATTGAGGGTGGTTGCGATGAGCCCCCGTCCGTGCGCGCGGATCAATACGGTTCGCATCCGGCGGAACAGAACGGTCCTGGCTATTGCCGTGACGCCTGCTTCCTTGAGCGCGTCGCGCAGCCCGGCGAATGCATCCTGGGAGACGTCATCCGTGGGGACGAGATAATAGGGCTTGTCGAAATAGACGTCGTCAATGTCGGAGCAGGGGAGAAACGCTTCGATCTCAAGCATCTTGTCGGAATCCGGGATGACAGCCGTCACTTCTTCCGGGTCGATCATAATGTACTGACCGTCGCCGACATCGAAGCCCTTCACTTGCTGGTCGCGGTCGACAGTTTCTTCGGTTTCACTGTCGACGAACTCCCGGCGAACCCGGTTGCCCGTGGCTTCATTGATGGTGTGGAAGGTGATGCGGTCTGACGTGGAGGCCGCCGTATAGAGGCCAACGCCACAGCTGATCTCGCCGATCTTGATGTGGCCTTTCCACTGAGCGCGATGAGCGGCCATGTCGTAACTCCCTCCGGAACCTTTCCATCAACTCTCTGTTCTCACTTTCGTTCCGAGCAATACAAGGGAAGCGATATGTTGCAGCACTATCATGACACAGACGATAGGGAGGACAGCAAGGGCAGTCCGATTCTATTCAATGCTGTCGTGACTTGGTTTCGCGTCTACCAAGTCCCTTTCGATCATAGGGTCGCCGACGTGCTGTGCACGGTGGCCATGGCACTTTACTTTGATGGGCTTGGCGAACGGCAGATCACGGATCATCTTATCCGGAAGTTCAACGGTCCGATGTCCACGATGGCGACCGCGGCGTCTTCCTTGGCATACCACTGAGGCTTCGCCACAATGTTCACCGGCCCAGTGAGATGGAGGCGCGAGCGAGAAAGTTCCATGGCAATCAGCAATGTGGCCGTCCTCATCCGGTTCACTAACGTTTCGGAGGTTGTATTTTCTCAATGAGACGAGATTATTGTAGAATATTGACGTCTGCGTTGCCTCGGAGACCGGCGGCGTTGAGCTGAACGATGCTGAGATCTGGGAAGGGAGGAGAGGACGGCTGTAACGTCACCAGCGCCTCGATATAGACTATGCGGCCATTTGTCCCGATCGGAAGCGTCGGTCCGATCTGCCGCCAGGCAAGTGGATCGTCTCGTCTATGATCTCTATTGTGATAAACGAGCGTCTGGAGGGTTGGCGACGACGATTTCGCGCAACATGCGGATCCGTCGGTATTCGATCATCGCGAATAGCCGCCGATGATCGTCGAGCCCACGCAGATTACTAACGCCATGGCAAGCGTTACGGGATCGGCGCCCAGGATGTCGTGCACTGGAACTACCTTAATTTCAAAACGGGCGGGACCCATCTTCGCCGTGGCTAAATAGAAGCCTATTGCTCGTGGGTACGCTGAGCCGCGTCGAGGGCAATATTTTACAATACCTCGTCCCCGCGAAAAACTAGGAGCATTCCGAACCTTCAAGGATCGGGATTATGACGACCGCATTGCTGCTTTCCATGGCAACCTTCTCACTTGCCGCTTCCATCTCACCTGGACCCGTCAATATCCTCGCTATGTCGATCGGCATGAGACATGGACTGGGCCGGTCGATGCGGTTCGCCACCGGCGCGACCATCGGGTTCACCGTCCTGCTCATGCTTATGGGCCTTGGCTTGAGTGCGGCCGTCAACTGCTTGCCAAATCTACTGGCCGGAATTCGCTGGTCGGGTGTTCTGTTTCTGATCTATATGGCGATTGCGCTCGCGGCCGATGGCGGTCGATTGTCCGCAACCACGATGGCCGCGGCGCCGTCCGCGATTGATGGCGCTTTGCTTCAATGGCTCAATCCGAAAGCCTGGCTTGCATCGACTGCCGGAATGGGAGTCTTTGCGGCAGGAGCGGACCTTGACCGCCTAATGACATTCGCGGCCGTTTATTTCGTCGTTTGCTACGTCTCGGTCTTATGCTGGGCGATGGCAGGAACCGCTCTTCGCCGATGGATCGCGGAGCCTTCGAAAATTCGAACAATAAATAGATTTCTAGCTGTGCTGGTGGCTGCAGGCGCGGCCTATCTGGCTCTCGCTGGCGCCTAACTCGAAACTGCCGCAGCATACTGGCCGGGATTGACCGCGGTAAAGCGTTTGAAGGCGCGTTGAAAATGAGCTTGATCGAAAAACATCGTTTCGTGAGCCGCATCCAGGATGGTCGCGCCGTTTCGCAACATCCGTCGTGCTTTCTGGATGCGGTAGTCGATGAGATATGTGTACGGCGTCAGGCCGAACCGCCTTTTGAACGAGCGTATGAGATAGGAGGCAGAGAGGCTGGAGGCGTCGCATATGTCGCCGAGGCCAAGCTTTACGTTCCAGTTATCCCGAATGAAATCAGCGGCGATGGAAATCCGGTCACTGTCGGGGGGTACTCTTCTCAGGCTGCCACCCAACGTCTCGTAAACGTGCGCGAAAACTACAGTCGCTGCAACCTCCCGACTGAGCGTGGTGGCGTCAGGCGATTCCAAAGCCGCATAGAGCGCGTTCAAGCCGTTGTAGAGAGCCGGCCCATCGTGAACCATTCGCTCGATGTAGAGGAAGGTCCCGTCACCGCTGCCACTGAGGCCCGCTTGAATCTTTCCGAACCATCCCGTCTCGACGTAGAACATTCGGTAAGACCACCCGCGCCCTCCAATGGGATTGCAGGCATGGACGTCGCCGGGGTTCATGATGGTGACGGAGCCCCGCGAAATCTGCCCCGTGCGGCCGCTGTTCAGATAGTTCGTCTGACCACCGGTAATCACGCCGATGGAAAAGGTTTCATGGCTGTGCCTGTCGAAACAGATCTGCCGTCCGTCAGCCACGACCCTCGCTTCGATGAATGGCAACTGGCTGTCGTACCAGAAGGTATTGTTCGGCGCATTCATAACAATCCACCGCAGCGAAAATCTGATTGTAGCGGCAGGGGGTGCGGTGGTCCGCCGCAACCCCACCGGAACCACGCGCGATAGAAAATCTCACTCAAATCCAAAGCCGTCCGAAGACGTCTGACCGTAAATCGAAAGAACCCCGTGTCAACCAAGCTCGTCATCCTATCCACCTTTCTCGTTGCTTCTCTCGCAGGTTGTCAGAGCGCCCCGCCTGTGACCCCGGTTGGCTATATCGGCACCACCAAAGACGGTGTGATGACGGCTAGGCCGTTGACCGATGCCGAAATGGCAAAGGCTATGAAGTCCGCAAAACGGGCAAGCGAGATGGCCCCGGCAATTGCTGCGGCAAACACCTTTGGAGGCCTGGACCCAACCGGCGTGAGCCAGATGGCGGTCACCGCGGAAACCAGGAGGCGCATGGAGGATTTCCAGCAATACGTCCCTGGCATGATGGCGGCAAATGTCCAGCGGCTCGAGACGTATTGCAAGTCCAACCCGAAATTTGACGCCTGCATCGAGTTTCGAAAAACCAAGGCGGAAATGAAAGCGCGTGGCCAGCGAATGCCGGATGGCTCGGTTCCCCAGCCCTAGGCGGGTTCGAATGCGATCGGTTCAGACGTTTGCCACCTGGCTTTGAAATCAGCTCTTCCTTTTGTCATGCCCAGTTTGTCTAAGCTTATGCGCGCGTGATCGAGATACCACGGGATTTGTAAGGCTCCACGAGATCGGTCGGGCAGCTCTTCTCCACGATGAGGCCGTCGATGTGATCGAGGCTGATAATGTCGTAGGCGGAGACCGCGCCGAGCTTCTCTTTGGATGCAAGCACAATCGTTTCCGCCGACTGGCGACTGATGGCGCGCTTCATCGCCGCCTCTTCTCTGTCACCTGTCGTCAGTCCGTGGTCAGGATGGATACCGGTTACGCCCATGAAGAAAATGTCGGCGCGGATGTGGGAGATGCCCTCGATCGCCACGGCCCCCACTGCCACGTTGGAGTGCTTGTAGATGCGGCCGCCGATGAGCTCGACGTCGATGCCCGGGTGGTCGGAGAGTGCGACCGCGATGTCAGGGCTGTGGGTGGCGATTGTCGCACTCAATTGCTTGGAAAAGGCGCGGGCGACCGCAACGGCATTTGTCCCGCCATCGAGAAAGATAATCTGGCCGTTCTTCACCATTGCGGCAGCCGCCTTGGCGATTGCCGTTTTGTCCTCGACGGAAATTTTCCTTCTGCTCGGGAGATCAGCGAGTGCTTTGGATGCTGGTAAAGCCCCGCCGTGGACTCGTTGAAGCAGACCTTCGGCTGCAAGCTCGCGCAGGTCGCGCCGAATCGTATCCTCTGACAGGCCCAGCGTCAGGCTGAGTTCTTTCGCGACCACGCGGCCGGTGTTTCCAAGGGTTTCGAGGATGAGGGCTTTTCTTTCGGTCGTCAGCATGACGTTCCTCTCTTTCAGTTGCGTCTTGTTGCACGTTTGATATTTTCGTGCAATAGCATGCAATTATGTGCATGGGAGGCGAGCATGACGATATCTGATCGAATCAAGGTGGAGGATGTGACCACGCTCTCCAGCGACTGGTACATTCTGAAGAAGACAACGTTCAGCTTCCTGCGGGGCGACGGCACCTGGCAGAAGCAGAGCCGGGAAACCTATGACCGCGGTAACGGTGCGACGATTCTTCTATACGATCTTGAGCGGCGCACGGTGCTGCTCACCCGGCAATTCCGGTATCCGGCTTACGTCAATGGCCATGATGATCTCCTGACGGAAGCGCCGGCTGGTCTTTTGGACAATGCCAGTCCGGAGGAGCGGATAAAGGCGGAAGTCGAAGAGGAAACCGGATACCGCGTGAGCGATGTACGCCAGATTTTCGATGCCTTCATGAGCCCGGGATCGGTGACCGAGAGGCTCCACTTCTTTGTCGGCGCCTATTCAGCTGCGGACGAAGTGTCCGGCGGCGGCGGAAATGCGGATGAAGGCGAGGAGATCGAGCGCCTGGAGCCGACGATCGACGAAGCGCTGGAGATGATCGGGGATGGACGCATCCGCGACGGAAAGACGATCATGCTGCTCCAGCATGCCGCCCTTCATGTGTTCAAATGAACGGATCAACGCCCCCGTGTGCGGTCGGATAGAGCGGGTGATTCCGCCCCGCTAATGATGAGGTTAAAATGACATCTCCTGTCTTCCATCTGGTGTGCGTCCGCATCGGCGCAGGAAAGACGACCTACTCGGGTAAATCCGCAGACGTGGGAATGCGCACCGTTCCCCGACGCTTCGCTGATGTGCGCAGGCGGGGTATGCAGCTTGGAGGGGATCGCCGCCGTTTCTTGGAGTAGCTGCTTACGAGCCACCGGTGCGCCTGTCATGACGAGAAGTCGCGGGAAGAAGGTTGAGTGCCAGTAAGCGGCTAAACAGGCCGGGCAGATCTTCTCTTACAACCAGCACACAAAGCCACGCCACAGCCACTATGGCGCTTGCTGAAACGAACACAGCCCGGGCATCACCGCCCGGGCTGACTGTCTTGGCTCTGATCAGAATTCCGACCATTCCTGCTGCAGTTTGTTGAGCGCTGCATTGCCGCGTGCGGCGGGCACCGGGCGAGAGACAGGCGCTGACGCTCTAACCGGGCCGGGCACCAATGTCCTGGAAGGACCCAACGCACGGTGTCCGGCGGTCGCTGTTCCTCCATCGCCGGTCTGGAAAGTGCCGAGCAATTCGCCCAGACGACTGCTTTCCTGCGCGAGACCTGTGCCGGCCGCGTTCATCTGCTCGACCATTGCGGCGTTCTGCTGCGTCGCCTGATCCATATGATTGACTGCGCTGTTGATCTCCGACAATCCCATAGACTGCTCTTGGGCGGCGGTAGCGATAGCGTCCATGTGCTGGTTGATCTGCTGCACAAGTTCTGAAATTGCGGTAAGGCCTTCGCCGGTGTCGTTGACCAAGCGTACGCCCTCGCTCACAGCGACCTCTGAATTGCCGATCAGGCTTTTGATCTCCTTCGCGGCACCGGCGGAGCGCTGCGCCAACTCGCGCACTTCCTGAGCGACGACGGCAAAGCCCTTGCCGGCTTCACCGGCACGGGCAGCCTCCACACCGGCATTCAAGGCCAGCAGATTGGTCTGGAAAGCGATCTCGTCGATGACCCCAATAATCTGGCTGATCTGCCTGGAAGAGTGCTCGATCTTGCCCATGGCGCTGACTGCGTTGTTAACGACCTGACTTGAGTTTTCCGCGCGAGACCGGGCACCGCGCACGAGATCGCGGGCGTCTCCGGCACGCTGGGAGGTCGATCGCACATTGGCGGTAACCTCCTCCAGTGCTGCTGCGGTTTCCTCGAGCGAAGCGGCTTGCTGTTCAGTTCGCTTGGAGAGGTTGTCGGACGCTTGCGAGATCTCGACGCTGCCGCTGCTGACCAATGACGCAGTCTGACCGACACCCCGCATGGCGTCGCGAAGCTGCTTGACCGATGTGTTGAAGTCGTGACGGAGTGCCTCGAACTGCGGCGCTAGAGCCGTATCGATTTCACAGACGAGGTCGCCGGTTGCGAGACGGCGCAGGCCTGCAGCGAGCGAGCCTGTTGCCTGCATCAGGCGTTCTTCGGCTTCGGCCTCGGTGCGCCGCTGCATCTCGATACGCTCGCGCTCTGCGAAAACCCGTGCCTCTGCCGTTTGCTCTTCAAGTGCCTTGTTGCGGATAGCAGCCTGCTGGAAGACCTCAACGGAGCGAGCCATTTCGCCAATTTCGTCACGGCGAGCGACACCGGCCACCTCGATCTTCAGATCGCCCTGCGCCAAGGCCGCCATCGACTGCGTGATAACGCCGATCGGCTTGGTGACGCGGAAGATGATGACGCAGATGCCGGCAACACTGACGGTAGCAGCGATGAGGAAGATCAACGTATAGAGAATGAACTGGGCGAATGCCTGAGACTGACTGGCTGCGGCTGCAGCCACCATGCCGTCCGCCGCAGCGGACGCCGTATTGGTGATGAAGAGAAGGGCGTCATTGCCCATCGGCCGCCATACATCGAGCGACATCGGCGCCTTCTCGCCTGCAGAAAATGTCTCGAGAAGTGCCGTGCGCTTGGGAGCAAAATCGCCCCCGAAATAGCCGGTCTGTGTGGCCTGGTAGGCGTCCTTTATGATCTGCAGTGTGTCCTTGTGGTTCACGAGGACGCCGACCTGCTTCCAGGCGAAGGTTACGGCATAATCGTTGAGTTGGATCTTGCCTAGCTCCGCAGCTGTCATCGTCGCGCCTGCGCCAAGCGTGATATTGAGCTGGAGGTTCGATGCCCCCGCAAGCGCACGCGTTGACCATGCCAATGAGCGGATCTGGATCATTGCCGTCATCGACGGATCGCTTTCGCGGATTCGGGCTTCGATTGCTGTCGAACCGGTTTCCAGCGCCGTCAGCAGCTCCTGTCCGAGGTTGAGGGCATTGTCCTGCAGTCCGGCGTCGCGGTCTGCCAGCTTTTTCGTCAACTGATCATCAAGCTTTGTCCGAAACGCCAGCACCCGGTCAAACGTGTTCATGACGTCGGCAATCTGCGCTTTGATCGCGTTGTCGTCGATATCGGCGTAGATCGCCTTGGCGCTGGCCATGGCGCTGTCCACCAGCCCGCGATCCTTTTTCAGCGAAGCCAGCGTGCCGGCGAGTGCGTCGATTTCCATGTTTGCTGCGGATGAACCATCACCGCGCTCGTTGCGAAAGGTCGCAAGTGTCTGGAAAAGTGCGCGGTCAAGAGCGGTAAGCTTCGATACATCCCCGAAAACCTGGTGTTTGTTGTATGCGTCCATCGCGGATGACGCGGTGAGCACACAGATGACCGCGCTCAGAAGAAGAAATATTCCAACCAGGATATTACGGATGGATAAAGTCATAATCGCCCCACTTGCGTTGCGGCTGACGTCTCGCTGGTGCGCGCACGACAGCTGAATGTGCTGGAACCGCTCGCGTCGATGCTTCAAAAAAGACAATCCGCTGGCCGCCGAGTTCTTACTCGTTCGCAGGCTCATCATGGCCAGGTCCAATAGTGTCGCAGGATAGATCTGGTTTTATTGAAACAGCATTAAGAAAATTAGAAATGTGAGCGCAGTTGCCTTTATTTCCAGTGAGGCGCACCTGGCATCGCCCCAAAGACCAGGGGCGGCCTTTTATGGTGGCGCGGTCCGGATCCTGAGCGAGGTGGATCTGTCGGCCGAGATCCTCCGTTCGGGCGCCGGCAAGGCGGCACGCAAGATTACGATCGGCACGGTCTATCCCGCGACGATCGGGGTGCTGCCGGCCTTTGTGCCGGCCCGGCCTCTTCTGGCTGGCGTGGTTTGGCGGTCGCGCTGGGAGGAAGGAATTCGAGACCGGCAGAGGAATTTGACGAAATGCGGGTTCTTCAGGCAACTCAGCAATAGGATGTAATCAATTGGCGTCACTAACGCATCGTGGCGATCCGACGGGTTGACGGAGGCACATTGGTTTGGTCACATTCCACGAGCTGGCCTCCCTCACGAAGCTGTGAGATCCCAATTTGGACGACTTTGATCATATCAGTCATCCGCTGGCCGTGGCTATCCTGGTACTGTTCCAACGTAGGAGTATCGATCACGACGTCGGCTAGCGCGGTGATGCGATTGTCTTTGACCGCTTTGGCGCCGAGAGCCCAAACGCGGCTAAACAGTATTCGATCCGATTCAGTGGTGGTCATTACGTTCCGCTAGCTGATTGATCGAGCGCTGTATCCAGCGGAGGTAGTAATCTTAGCGGGCAGGTCGCGCTCATCAAGCGGACTAAAGTCCTAAGCCGAGCATGAAGGGCGTTTGGTACGCTACCGCACCGTACTGCGTATTTGAGGGGCAAAAAGAAGCCCGCCGAAGCGGGCAGTAAGGGAAGTGGAAAGGCGACCGCGCAGCGAGTTGGTTGAAAGGTCAAAGGGTACATAGATCCGCCACGTGGCCCATGGTGGTTAAACTTCAGCGACGCCAAAAGATTCCGGTCACATCTTGCCTCTCGCCGCAAATCAACCCTTTCAACCGGTCAAAATCATGAACACCCTGGCAGTACAATTCGATGATAATGGCCGCTGTTCGCAATGTTTCCTCATCGTCGTCAGCGAACTGAAATTCCCCGCCTGCTGCCTCCAGGAGTTGCCGACAGACAACGAGGTGTTCAGACGCCAGCGCTTGATGTGGTTTGGCAGTAAACGTGAGATTGGGGCAGTTTTTTCCGTGTTTAGCATTTAATGTGAGATTCTCTCGGCCGCGAATCTCAGATCAAATGCAACTGCGACGACCACAGCGACTGACGCGAACAGTCCAATATCTCTTCTGCAGCCTAACAAGCGGGCTTTGTTCTCACCCATCAGATGGCCACTCAGCAAGTGAAGCACTTCGGGGCCGGCATGCTGGACGATGGCTACACCTGCCAAGAGAGCGGGCCGCAAATGCAGAGGCAAGACCGGACTTGCCGGAGACGGAGCTCGACCGAGGCCGAAGCCCGTAAGCAGGGCGGGAGAGCCGTCGTGTGCGGATTGCCCGAGCGATCGTCGGAACTTCTCAGGTTGATGCTTCGGACTTGTAGCTGGAAGGTGATCCTCGACGGGCGATCTTACGCACCACGGTCTTGAGGCTTACTGGTGTCGACACACTCAAGCCGCAAAGCGCGGCTTGAGGGATCGAGGTCGCGACGAAGTCCGCGTCAATCTCCGCGGGATTGATCTCCGCATAATCCTGGCCGTTCGCGGTTGGCAGAAAAATGCCCACGCGCAGGGCGGGCTTAAGGCGCTTCAGGCGGCGAACGATCTGGCGGGCACGGGATTTGGAGTTGCCGTTGAGGAACGTGACGATAGCCGTATCCACGCCGTCGATGGGCAATGCCAGCGCTCCCCGAGCAGCGTGGTCAGAATGTAACGACATCGTGGCGGTGGCACCCTGAACTTCCAGCACCTGCGAAAGCATGGCAGCGGCGGCGTCATCCAATCCGCCGCGTCCGCCGAGGCAAAGGATGGAGATGCCCTGACCATCGGGAAGTTCGAGTTCTGCTTCGGTCTTCGGAGCTTCCTGCGGAGCGGTCTCTTCCTCATTCTCCTCTTCATCTGCAACCGCCGACAGGTTCTCCACCAGGGACAGGGAGCTAGATGCGACCACCTCGATCTGCCTCTCCGACATCACGCCGCGCTGACGGTCGAGTTCCGCCAGCAGAAGCGCGGGCATGCCCACCTTGTCGTAATAATCCACGAGATACTCCTCCTCCAGGAACTCTTCCGCGTTGTCCGAAGCTTCGTTCGGATCTCCCGCCAGAAGACGCTGATAAAGCTTCTCGTGCGGTTCCAGCACGGGCTCGTTGCCAAGCAAAACGTCGAGGAATCCGAATTGTGGAACATATCTTCCCACAACGACAAGGCAGACCGTCAAAGGGGTCGAGAGCATGAGACCGAGCGGCCCCCAAAGCCACGACCAGAAGATCGCCGAGATGATGATCGCCAATGGCGACAGCCCGGTATGCGTCCCATAGAGCCACGGCTCCAGGACGTTATTGCTGACGAGTTCGGTCGTCAGATAGAGCGCGCCGACCCAGACAACGAGCGACCAACCAGGCGCGATGGCAAGGGCCAGAAACAGCGGAAGGATCATCCCTACAATCGCGCCTATGTAGGGCACGAAGCGTAGAACAAGCGTCAGCAACCCCCACAGAATGGCATTAGGGATTCCAAGCGTCCATAGACCTATAGTGATCGGAACGGCGTATAGAGTATTCACCACCAATTGCATGAGCAGGTATTTTCCCACCCGCCTGCCAGCGTCCTGGAGCGCGGCGGTGGTTCGGTGTAGGTCTCCCAGGCCGACCAGTCTGATGAAGCGGTCGCGGAGGTCTTCCCGCTCCAGAAGCATGAAGATCACCAACACAACGACAAGACCAGCCGTGGCAAACGGGCTGATGAGAGGCAGAAGCAGATTGCCCATTGTCTGGATTGGATCGGAGCGAGTCACGATTTCGACTGGCATTGGCTTCTGGATCGTTGGCGCCTGGCCCGTCGGTGGTGCCTGACTTTCGACGGCGCGGGTCTGAATTTCGGCTCCGACGCGTTCTACCGCCTTGCTGAGATGGTCCAGTATCCCGTTGCCGGCGCCCGCCTGAGCCAGCGAATGGACCTTGTCGACGAGGTTTCTCTGATAGGTCGGAATATTCTCCGCCAGGTTCGTCACCTGCGTCGCTACGACGATGCTGAAGACGGCGATTGCACAGAAGGCCGATACGACGGCGAGAAGCACGGCCGCGATCTTTGGCACTGAGCGCTTGCGAAGGAACGAGACGATCGGTGCAAGCGTAAAGGCCAGGAGCAGTGACAGTGCAAGCGGCACGAATATCTCCTGACCGAGCCGGAGAATGACGGCGACTCCTATGAGGATCAATATCGTGCGGCCCGACAACTTGCTGCGAAGCTCTCCTTCGGGGAGCCGGTAGATTGCTGCGATCGCCGCTTTGTCTGTCTTCGAAAGTTCAGTTCCGCTCACAACCCACTCCCTAGCACTTACCATGAAGAACTATGCGGCCCGAAAGTGACCTGGGCGCGCACCGTATCCGGGAACGATCAATCGTACCGCAGGCTCCCCTTAAGGTTTTTCAGTTCGGCATCCTGGGAAGCCGCAACCTGCTCGGCGATATGACGGCCGGGCTCGTTGGTCGCGGATATCACCTCGTTCAACTGGTTGATCTGCCCCTGGAGCTCGTATGTCATGCAGGTCGAGGTGAGTGTGTTGTCCTCGATGACGGCTTTCCTGCCCATCGCAAGGGACCTCGGCTTCCAGGCCTCGCCGAATGTTCTGCGCCAATTGGCCGGCGCGTCGGCCGACAGTTTTAGAACCATGTTCATCAAGAGACGTCGCGCAGACGGTTGCGCTTGTTGTCCGTGTGGATTTCATAAACGTAGTATCTCATCGAGGCCTCCTCTCATCACCGGTGAAACGGCCAAGCTTTTCGAGGCCTAACGAAGCCGGGTAGAACGATGATCATCGCGATGACGAAGATAGTCAGCACGAATTTGATCATGCCTTTGCCGGATTTTCTCGGCGTCGCTCATGGCGATGCAACAAGCGGAGCCAGAGAAGGTTCCAGAGGCGGAAGCCTTTCGCCGCTCCTCGTAATTTCGCAGCCTCTCAGGCAAGGGTGACCAATGGTAGAAATACTTGGACACCGGCCCCTTTGATCCCTCTGTCCGAAAAGTCAAAAAAAGAAGCCCGCCAAAGCGGGCCAGGTGGGAAGTTGGGACGAGCCGTCCAGATGTGGACTGGAGTTCCACCGGGACGTCTCGAAGCAATATACTTCTGAAGGATCGAAAGGTTCCCGCATAAAATGGCATTTCCTATTTACCAAATGCGATTGTGAGGACGCTCATCAAAAACTTGGGGCGTCGCACGAAGGTCAATCGTATTTGGCTTTTCCCCGGGCTGCCACGAAAACAAAATCGCGATCGGACACTTGTAGTGTCGGGTGAGGGCGTCGGCTGCTTCCTTCTCGAAGCTCTCGCGTTGTTCAGGGTTGTCGAGAACATTCCGCTTTTCGAAGATCACAGCCACCTCCCAAGTTTGCGATCCCGGCCATCTACAAGCATAAAAACATCACGTCGGATTGGACTAAAGTCCCGAAAACCAGCGGCCCGCGCGGTGAAAGCGAAGAGGTCTTCGGAGACGAACCTTCACCGCGCGAACCGACGGGCGGCAATATTGTTCCGGCAATTCTGAGAAAAGTGCTGAATATTTCTTCAGCAAGCACCGTGAGCAAGAAGTATTCTACCCTGGCTGTTAATGCCCCGCCACATCATCATGTGATGGCCAATGATCCCCATCGTTTATGGGGGCCGGCTCGCCGCGACGATATGCCTAAGATCTGTGACTCACCAATCTTCAAAATCGGCAAACAGAAGAATTCCACTTGAGGAGAAAAGCACGGTCAGCGCGAGGTTAGTCGTATCTGAGGGGGCCGCGGTCTATTCACGTCTACGATTCATCCAAGACGCGTAGTCCCTCTTCGGCGGCCTTTTTAAGTGCGGCCATCGGGATCCAATCTTCCGATCCAGGGAAGCGGACATGCCAGTAAGCCCATCCGTTTAAATTCGGAGATCTGCCCCTTCGATTCAAAGCCAGCGCGCTTGCTGCCTGCGACAGAGTGTCGAATTGCCGGCCGTCTACCACAAGCTTTCCATTGGAAAAGCAGCCAAGGAAATGTTGCTGCCCCCTCATGTAGGACATTTTCGCATCTGACCCGTGGGGGATGGTCACACCTTCGGACGCCCAGGCCACTCCGGTCGCTTGAATTGCCTCGGCGATCTGAATTTTTGTCATCGCAGCTGTCATCAATGTGTCCCTGTTTCTCGCAAGGAGATGCGGAATTGAATTCGCGCATTGTTGGTGGATTGTGCTGCGGGTGAGGAAAGTGCTGCACGCTCGGAAGTTCGTAATTAGATCGGATTGGGGAATTTCCAAGGCTGTGGCAGACGCCTTGTGCTGACCGGGCCTCCCCTTTGCCACCGCGTCAGGGCTGAGCTGGCGGCAGGATCGATTACGTTTATCGTTGCCAATCGTCAACGCTATGTGTGCAATTGAAGAAAGAGAAGCCCGGGAAGCGGGCAACGCTGGTTTTAAAAATATCCTGGAGCGTGGACCGTACGGCGCCTGCTGGGCACAGCAGAGACGGGGGCGCGTCCTTACCGCACGATCCAAAATCTCAAACTCCCGATCCCCGACAATGTTCCTGAAGCCCTCGGTGCTGTCTGAGATCGGACGAGAACGACTTTGGTTTGGACGCGCGGTGACCTTTCTGTCGTCACCAGGAGAAACCTGAATTCCCGCATTGTGTGCGCGGCCTCAATGAAAGCTCCGCGTCAATGTAGCGTCTTACCGCCCATATATAAATAGGCGAAGCTTTCTCCGGCCAACGGTCGCTCAAAAGCATACCCATCAGGTCTTCGACGGTTGCAGCAAAGTGCTGGGGACTAAGGTCGGTCACCTGAACACTCACGGGCGTAATTGGAACTGCAGACGCGGTGTAATCGCGTTACCTCACTCATAGCTGATTGGCGACTCCATTCTCATCAAGGCGATGAGCTCGCATCCTATCTTGCGACCTATCCTCT
Organism: Rhizobium sp. 01L419; assembly: GCF_056400025.1. Classification (NCBI taxonomy): domain Bacteria; kingdom Pseudomonadati; phylum Pseudomonadota; class Alphaproteobacteria; order Hyphomicrobiales; family Rhizobiaceae; genus Rhizobium; species Rhizobium sp. 01L419. The sequence goes on along the minus strand of NZ_JBFTSM010000032.1, from coordinate 7,602 downwards.
CGACCGTTATACTGTTTTTGAGAAACAGTATAACACCTGAGTCGAGCTTATGAAGTCCATCGACCTCATATACCAGACGATGCTCGCCGAGCTGGGTCAGCGCTCGCTCGACGCAGCTTGGACGGCCGATTTCCCCCCGGGGGGTCGATTCACCCCGGCGAACATCAAGGGACGAAAGTACTGGTACTTCGACATCCCAGATGGACATGGTGGCACCAAACGTCGTTACGTCGGTTCTGCTGATGATCCGGATATCGCGCAACGCGTAGCTGATCATAAGCGGGACAAGGACGATCTACGCGCTCGCAGGCGCTTGGTAAATACTCTGGCCCGTGAAGGCGGGATGATCGCCCCTGACGCCATGTCGGGCGACATCGTCGAGGCTCTTGCCGATGGCGGTCTCTTTCGGCTACGAGGTGTTCTCATCGGCACGGTTGCCTTTCAATGCTACTCAGGACTGCTGGGCGTCCGCCTTCCCATGGCTGCGATCCTGACCGGCGATGCGGACATCGCCCAGGACTATGCCATTAGTCGGGAGGTTGAAGACAGTCTGCCGCCGATCGTTGAGCTGCTGCAGACCGTCGACGCCAGCTTCCGGCCAGTTCCACATCGATCGGGATCCGTAGCCTCGTCGGCGTTTCAGAATGCCGACGGATACAGGGTTGAATTCTTGACGTCGAACCGTGGTTCGGATGATTACATTGACCAGCCGGCGAAGATGCCTGCCCTTGGTGGCGCCAGCGCGGATCCACTACGCTTTCTCGACTTCCTCATAAGGGAACCCGTCAGGACAATGCTGCTCCACCGAAGCGGTGTCCCAGTCGTCGTCCCCGATCCGTCCCGGTATGCGGTCCACAAGCTCATAGTCGCCAGCCGCCGGCACACTGACGGGCAGGGGCCGGCGAAGCGAGAGAAGGACGTACGTCAAGCTGCGCTGCTCTTTGAAGCTCTGCAGCAGACAAGGCGATCTGCCGACTTGGCGCTCGTCTACAACGAAGCATGGGAGCGCGGGTCTGCGTGGCAAGAAGGTATTCGAACCGGGGCGGGAATGCTGCCGGCACAAGATGCCGAACGGCTCCGCACGGTCCTGATCGAAGGCGCAAAAAAAAACCGCGAAGAAATTGAACTTCCGTTTGGAGAGTAGGCTGTCTTTCGCTTCGAAAGCCAAGCAGTTGATTTAATTCGAAACTGGAAGTCAAATATGGTGTCGAGAGTTCCTGTCCGCTCAAGAGCACTTGCTGCGGCGATGGTTTTTATTGCTTCTGGCACGTGGCGAATTCGAGCCTTCGTTTGGTATCGCGCCATGACGCTCAGGTCCTGCTCCCCGGGGCCCGGAGCAGGGATCGGCGGGATGGTGCTAGCCATTCGCACGGCCGCGGCAGGAAAGCTGGTAGAGCGGCACGTATAAGGTACAAAACAGATCGGATGGCGCGTACATCCGGCCTCAGTCGCTTGGCGCTTGGCGTGGTCGTCGATCCTCAGAAGTAATAGCCGTCGAGTACGCCAAGTAGAGAGCCTCCTATCAGGGAAAATATCAGCGGCAGGATGATGAACAAGAACATCATGAGGAGCATAAAGCGCATCAGGCACCCCCCCGCTGCTGCCCTTGCAGGTGGCGCTTCCGGAACGGGATAGGTCGACCTTCGAGACATACGACCGGCGCGGGAGAGAGCTCGAAGCATCTCCAGCATTTTTGCCGTGCGGATGTCGCCCGCTGAGGCTCCGTAGGCCTCCGCCTCGGGACGGGCAGGCCTCCTTCGCTCTTTCCGACCCCATGGCCTGGGGCTCGCATCCAGCGGTGTTGGTGGGTCCGCGCGGGGCGCTGCTTTGGGAAAAGGGACCGGCGGACGTGGGCGAACGGGAGGGGGGACCGACGGTGCCGCCGGACGTAGCGGATCGCCAAACTTTGCGCCGCATTGCGGACATTCGGGTGCATCTAACCAATGCCCCGGCTTATGGTTCGTACAGTAGAAGCGGACTTCTGCCTCGTGACAGGCCTCGCACTCGCCGGAAGTCGCTGTGGAGGTGCCGCAGTTTGGACAGCGCAAGATGACGCCCGTCATGGTTGAGGCTCCCGGCTCGGGTGATTGTCGATGCTGTCGGCGGCCGGCTGAGGATAATAGGCACGGATCATTTCCGCGGGTATGTGCAACCGATACACGCTCGGCAGGCCTCCTTCGACATATCGCGCCATGGTAGGAACCCGCTCGTAGGGCCCGAATGCCTCGCGGCTCAACCGACGCGAAAGTGCGACGGTCGTGAGCAGCGGATTAGCCCGATAGGCGGGGAAGCTCGCATACCTCTCTTCCACGTGATCGTGGCCGCGTACCATATGTGTGACGGGCCGTCCGAGACCAGCACTCAAAGAGCAAAAAGCAGCGAAGTCCTCGTAGCCGAACTGGCTCCCGCGGGAGAAGCGGTTGGGCATCTTCCTGCGGGCTTTCGGATGGGCCCTTGTCCATACAAAATCAGACAGGCACATCGGGTTGTTCCATTCTCCCGATTCAGCGAGATCGGAATGCAAGTCAACCAGCGGAAAGCCTCCGTGGGCGGCAAGCAATCCGTCGGGAAAGACGAGTGCGCGCGGAGCGTTCGTAAACAGGCGCACGGCAAGCTTACCGGCCCGCTCGATCCATTCGTGGGTGAGGTTAGCGTTGAGGAAGTCGGCAAAGTCCGATGGCGTCACGCTCGAGGAATATCGACCGCCATCGTAAGACAGTGCTTCGTCGTGATTGCCGGCGATAACGCACACTCGGTCGGGCGCGTCTACGATCAGTTCAAATACGCGGAGAAGGATTTCGAGGCCAAAACCCTCGTCATCGAAGAGATCGCCAAGAAACAGGATCCGAGGTGGACCTTCTCCGGGCTGCAGGTCCGGCTGCCGCATTGCCGCAAGTGCAGCCTCGAGCGCCAGAAGATCACCATGCAAGTCGCCGATGATCCACAGCGGGATTTCGGCATCGAAGTCAGAAATCTTGATGACCTTGTCGGTGGGATCGGCGCGGAATTTGTCGAACAACATGCCAGGCCCGTCGGCCCGGTCAAGCAGACCCTCCATTCGTTCCACCGTAGACCGAATTTCGGAGCGGATGGAAGACGGGCTGGCCCGGTTAAGGACAGCTTTCCAATCAAGGTCATTCACCTCGACGATTTCTAATCGAGCAAAGGCCGCCACCTTCGAAAGATCCTGGTCAGACGGCAGGCTTTCCGACCTGGACGCAGGCTCTCCATCCAGTGGCGCAGCCGCCGCCGGTGGAGGTTCGGGGCCAAGAGCTGGAACATCTGCGGCAAGCGCGCCGAGGGGATTGGAAGGACCCGGCGCCCCTGGTTCATTTTTGGGCACATCTGTCATCACCGGATGAGCCTCTGCGATCGCCGGCTGCTCGCGGGGAGGATCGGACTCGGGCACTTCACGTCCGCCGGCCGAGGTCATTTGTTGAGCGCCCGCACCGTGAGGGGCATCTTGGCGATGCCTTTGGCCTGGCGTCCGACCGCAATTCGATCACCTTGCCTGAGCGGACGAGGAGCTGTCAGGGTCAGGCCGTTCACCAGTGTTTCGTTGGTCGCACCGGCCACGGGAGATACCACCCATTGCCGTGTGGGATTTCGTTCCAGGACACATTGGTGATCATCCCAGAACTCGCTTTCCGGCCCGAACTGCCGCAACAGGGGTTTTCCAAGTTCCGTCATCACCCCGATCTGGAGCGAACGTCCATTCGAACCAAGCAGCTCGATCCTCTCGGAAATGATCAGCTCTGCGGAAGCGGGATGAGCGATGCCTTCTGTTGTCGATGCAGCAGCTTTCTGTCCGGAGACGGCAGAGCCTGCGCCGCGTCCACTCAAAATAGCCCGAACTTCTGCAGCCGTCGGTCTCGCAACGGGATCTGGAGACAGGCATCGGTGGAGGACGGAACTGACCTCGGCATTGCTCGCAGGTGCCGGCATTAACCCGGCAAGTGCCGGAGGTTTGGCGGCATAGCTCTGTACAAGTTTTGCATAATCAGCCTGGTCCTCGGTCCAGTACGGATGATGGCCGGCGAGCAGTTCGTAAAGCATTAGGCCGCAGGTGAAAATATCCGAAGCCAGTCCCGGAATAGCGCCGCGCGTCATATGTTCGGGGGATCGATAATTGTCAGTGCCAACATAACCCTGATGCCCGTGCCAGGGCGCGCGGCGGTCAGCCAACAAGGAGAAGTCCATATCGATCAGCTTAAGCTGATAGCCGGAGCTGATCGACGGGTCAGTGATCAAATATGCGTTCGCCGGTTTGAGATCTGCGTGGACGACCTTCGATTCGTGTAATGCCGCAATACCCGTCATGAACACCTTGGACCATGTGAGGTGACGTGCCCAAACCGTGGCATCACTAGTTGCGGCCTGCTTAGTGCGACGATGCTGCTCCCGCTCCTCATCGAGCATTTGCTGCAAGTCTGCACCATTCTCGACGAACTCGAATGCCTGAAAGTAGCAAGGCCCGCCCCAGATCTCTTCGAATGCATCGACCTGGCGCACCGCAAATTGAGCAGCGCGGCCATTCCGGACGCGTGCTCCGAGCTCGTCCTGATAAGCAATGAAATCCCTATACCAGACAACCGTCGGAGCAGGGGACTTGTACTGCTTGAGAAAAACTTTCTCACCGCTCGAAGTCTGAGCTCCATAGGAAATAGCCATCATTCCCGGTCCGAAGACTTTGGTGATGCGATACTGCCGGATCCGGTCGCTTATTTTCAGTTTCTTGGCCATGGCTTTCGGGACAGTCGCTAAAGCGCTACGGTTGCTGCCGACCGGGATACGCTTGCGGCCAACTGCTTCAGGGTGTTACGGAAGTTAACCGGGTCGGAGGTAAATTTCTGGAGCGCCTCCTGCGGGTTAAGCCCTTCGTATTCCACCACCTCCCATTCCGACTTGTCGATCTGGCTCAGTCTATCGTAGCCCTCGAAATTCGGGGCAAAGAGGCTGAGAATAATGCGGTTGGCCATGACAAGGTTAGCCACGTCCTGCAACGAGCCGCCCTTTGCCTCGGCAATGCTCATGGTCTCCTTGAATGAAGCATCGGTGAAGACGATGACAACACGCGCCGCATCGCTTCTATAGCGCCATCTCGCCGGATCCTCCGTCTGCGAACCCTTCGGCACAGCCTCCATAGAGGCAACTTTATAAAGAGCATCGAGAAGCGACTCCGGCTCGTCCCCGCCGCCGTTTGCCTGTAGCGTGCCAAGCTGCGCCTTGAGCGCGCTGGCATCGCGCACGAAGTCATTGTCGACGATCCACGGCAGGCCTTCGGCTTCGGCGGCTTCAATGTCACGGTAGCCGACAACCTTGCCGCGCCAATCTTTGACAAGGGCGGCGTTGTTCGGGTCGCCTTGGCTTAAGGAGTCGATAAAGGCTTCGATATTTCGCCGCAGTGCGTCGATGCAGGGGGCCATGCTGCCGGTAACATCGACGAGGAAGACAATGTCGGCCACGCCTTTGGTTTTTGGACGCTCCTGCAGCGTCTGGCTGTCGGCTGATAATGCCGGCGCGCTGTCTACCGCCGGCTCATCCGGTGTGGACGAAATCGGCCCGGTTGAGTTTGGTGTCGCGGCGGGAGCCTGGCTCCCCGGGGTAGGAGGCGTCTGCTGGTCCGGTTGCTCCGTATCACTCATCGGTCAGCTCCAATAGTTTGGTATCGTTACGCGGCAGATCTGCCAGCGCCTTAACGACAACACGGCGGCGACATGAAAGTTCCTACAGTCGTCGCATCGGAGAACGGCCGGTCTCGGCGGCGATATCTATGGCCGAATTTCCTCGGAGGAATCGAAAGGGATCTCGCTGCACTTACCTGGGATAAACCGATCGCGTGCTTCGCGATGCGCCCTGTATGGTCGCAGCGGATATTTCGCCTCTGCTTCATTCGGTGTTGCTGCAACCGTTCGGCACCGATGAAACTTCAACGCGTCGATGACGCTCCTTTCAAAACAGCGCGGGCGGGTCCTAACCTCAAGAAGGCCTTATAGGAGCGTGGCGGCAACCGCCGCCATAGTTTCCAGCCCCGGAACTCGATCTTGGCGATCAGCGTCGGTTCCGTGAAGATTAGGTCCTAGCAGTTTTCGATGATACACTTTTGCAGTCAGGGCGCCGCTTTGCGCGCGTGGATCGTCAAGGCTTGAGCTTTACAAGCTGCTCCCCGCTTCTTGCGTCCCAGATCGTCAGGTCGACGACAAAATCTCCCCTCTTCGATATCAGGTCGAGCAAGGCTGCGGCCAGACGTCCCGCGCAGATCGGGTTGGTCGCAAGGTCCAGTGTTTCATTGCTTGTCAGCGCCAACCGAAATGAAAGGTCACCGTCTTCCAGGGGAGAAAATGGAGTGGCACTGTCGAATTCAAGATAGGCGTCCGCTTCGCCGTCGGCAGAAGGCCGACGAGCTTCGAAGGCTCGGTGAAATTCACTCTTTTGTTCGGCGGACAGCATTGTGATCCATTCCTCTTTCGCGATCGTAGGCCGGGCGCCGCTCCATCGTTGTCGATGCAATGTCGTCCGTTCTCACTATCGAATTCGATGACGTGATTGCCAAGCAGGGAACGGTAGAAGCGCTTCACCGAAGCCTATCATCCCGGCAGTTCGGCTTGGGTGGTCGCGATGAAGCGCCAGTCCTGCAGCGCCGCGAGTCGATGCGGGGCGGCTTCGCTCTTGTATTGCGCACTTTCGAGGATACTCCGCATCGCCTCGACGCTCTCATATTCGACGATGGCGATATCATCCCAGATTTCTCCGTCCGGGGCGACTAGGTTCGCCTGAACATTGCCAACCCAAACGATTTTGGTCTTGTCAGCACCCGCAACTTTGCTGAAGGCGGCGACGTAGCGTTGAAAATAGGCTTCCTGGAGTCGTTGACGAGGACAGCACCCTAGGACTGAACATCGTGTGCGGCACCTTAGCCGCTTCACAGGCCCGTCGCTTTCAAGGCTGCGAGGGTGAATACATCAGGATCGGTTTGCGGCCCGGCCAAACCGGGCGGCCCTATTCGCAAGTGCGAACGGAGCCCGGTTCCGCTCTCCGCCCATCCGGGTGACGATCCTGCCGCAAGGGCTCGGCCTTGCCATCGATCTGAGCCTATGGAACAGGAGGCGATCCAGACATAGGAGCGCATAATGGAAGAGGCAATGCAGATCGATAATCGTGGCGACTTCGGGCTTTGGGCCATCGAGGTGGCCAAGCAGATTGTGGCTGATCAGGGTTTCGAGCTCGCCCGCGCGGCGCGCGATGGCACCGAGGGCGATGTCCGTGCGGCCGGCAATGCGCTCGGCCAGGCCATCACCAATGCGATGATGGAGGTTTTCGATGGCTTGATGGAGGGTGCCACCGAAGACCAGACATAAGCCTGAAGCGAACGCCCCCGTCGGGCGCACTCGGTCCCGGCTTCGCTGAGCGGTAGTATGCTAAGCCTCCTGCGGCTGCTCTCTCTCGGGGTTGGGAACAAGATGGGGTGGTTGCCGTCCTCCCCTCACGGCATCGCAATATGCCAAGATGATGTGGTTGTAGCCCACAGGACGGAGAAGACGGCAAAATGAAAGACACGATGATCGGGGTGGATCTGGCAAAGAATGTTTTCGTGCTGCACGC
>NZ_JBFTSM010000031.1:0-43685 GCF_056400025.1 Rhizobium sp. 01L419 | reverse complement strand
AGCACGGCGCGCGATCGCGGATCGCTTGACCTTGTCGCAGACGGCCGTTCCCTTAGTCCGTCGCTCCAGCCGAAACCAACACCTTTATAAATTCCTCGTCGCCGGTTTCGCGCGCGAAAGAAAGCGCGGTTTCACCATGGGGCCCCTTGGTATTAGGGTTTGCTCCGTGAGCAAGGAGGGCGGCGACCACATCAGGCCCGTTATCTTGATTGTTGGCCTGTTCAATGAGCGGCGTCCACCCACGGACATCCTTCGCCTCGATATCAGCCCCCTTGTCGTTGCTGGCTCAACTGAAATTGAACTGCATCTCACTCGCCCCACGGATCAATGAGATTGATACCGACGCCCTCGAAATCCTTGATGTTGCGTGTCGCGAGAACGAGGCCGTGTGCAACTGCGGTGGCTGCGATCAGGCCGTCCATCGACGACATGCCTCGACCGCGCCGCTTGGCTTCGCCCATCAGGTCACCCCAGGCCAGAGCAACACGTTCGTCCACCGGAATGACACGGTGCTCGAAACGTTGTGGCAGATCAAGGGCGAGCCACTCGACCAGAGCATCGCGCTTTCGGCCGTTGTCCATCAGCGCAACGCCACGACGAATTTCCGCAATCGACACAACACTGATAAAGGAGCGGTCTTCGTCAAGTCCATCCAGCCATGCGAGAACGCGGCCTTCGGGGCGCGGCTTTGTCACTTCTGACAGAACATTAGTGTCGAGCAGAAGTCTCACAGCGACAGATCACGTGGGTTGTCGCGTTGACGCTCGAGGTCAAGTTCGGCGCCCCGTAGTGGCGACTCCATCAGAAACTCAGCAAGCGTACCCTTGCGTGCGGTCTTCCGCTGCCATTCTTCGGCAGAGACCACGACGACGCTTGGCTTGCCGTTTCGGGTAATAGTCTGCGGCGAGGATTGCGCGCGGTCGATGACTTCTGAGAGTTTCGCCTTTGCATTGGCGACGGTCCAACTTTTTTCATCATACGGTGATGGCTGCATTGCACGTTCCTGACCATAGTGACTATAATGACTATATAACCCGATGCCGGATCAATGGCAAGTAGCTTGAGGGGCGATGAGGCTCCTTCTATCCGTGAGCGGGCTGCTGCTCCCGCTTTCATCAACAGTCAGTAGCCGGAGCACCGATGCGGCACTCCCTGTGTCCTGCCAACAAGTTTTGCCAAACCGCCAATCTTAGCTACCGCTTGGCCATGGGACCGCGACGTTGAACGATCCTGCGGCGCCGCAGGATCGTTCAACCTGGAAGCGCGCAATCCGGACTAGTCATCGTGTGTTGGCGGACAGTTCGCCAAGGACACATGAAGGAGTCATCCAATGTCCAGTTTTTCAACTTGCTCGCATCGGGCGTGATGCTTGCCGCAACCATGGGCACCAGCAGCAATGGCAGCCGATAGCACACTGAAATCCATCGTTCTTGTCCACGGCGGCTTCGTCGATGGTTCGGGATGGGAGGGCGTTTACGACATCCTCAATAGTGACGGTTACGATGTCACCATCGTCCAGAACCCGACGGTCACGCTGGAGGATGACGTCACTGTCACGAAATGCGCCATCGCTGCGGCGAGCGGCGGCGTGGTTCTGGTTGGCCACTCCTACGGTGACGTCGTCCTCTCCGAGGCCGGGACCGATCCCAAGGTAAAGGCGCTCGTCGGCGATGTCACGTTGGTTCATCGAAGTGCGCCAAGGCGTTTTCCAATGAACTCACGCAGCTGCGCCGGTCACGGCTTTCCACTGCGCCATTGCGCGGATCCGATGAAGGTGAGTGGCGAGAGCGGAGTTCTTTTGGCGCGGCGGGACGAAAAGATTTCTACCGCTGAAAACACCGACATAAATACCTGCACGCCACCTACGGATCGGAAGCCCTGCATCACGCGTTGCCGTTTTCGCAGAGGCAGATGGGAACAGCGGAATCCGCCGCGAAACTGCAGCCGGTTGAAAGGAACACAGCGGCGAGAAATCCGCAAACGAATGCTTCAACGAGCTTGAGTTTGGGCTGAAACGAAGAGTTTCCTGCCACGTCAGCTACCGCAAATCCGATCATTTGACGATCCCTCCTTTCGCTTTCATCTGGCGCCAGAGTGCGGCGTTTCGTGCGCCGTCGTCCCAGCGACTGTTGAGCCACGGCAACTAGCTATCCAAAGAGCTGGGGCGCGGCGCCCGTTGAGATCGTTGTTGCATAAGCTGATCCTTCGATGAATCAGCGAAAGCATCATACCCAACAGCAGGAAATGTGAGTCAGAGCCCAAAATCGATGACAAAGCGCGTCCCGGGATTAGTACGTTGCCAATCCGGCTCCGTCTCCAGTTGATTGCAGAGAGAGGTAATGAGGCGCACGCCGAGGCTTTCACGGCTCGCCGAGTCGAAATTCTCAGGCAAGCCTTTGCCGCTGTCCTCTACAACAAGACGGAGCATTCCGGTCCCATTTCGCTTGATCGAAACGTCAACCTGCCCGCCTTGTTGATCGTACGCGTATTTTATGGCGTTGGTGACCAGTTCATTGACGAGAAGCCCGATCGTTACCGCTTGATCGGTTGCGATCTCGACATTGTCTCCCGAACACTTGACCGATGTCCCCGGAGCCGACGCCTGGAGCTGTTCACATAGCTCGGCGACAAAGGCATCGAGATTGATGCTCTTGATCGCGTTGTTGCGCCATAACCTGTCGTGAACGGCTGCCACGGTCTGCACCCGATGTCCCGCATCCCTTAGAGCGCGAGACACGTCTTCGTTTCCGGACGCCCGCGCCTGCATGGACAGTAATCCGGCGACGAGGGTTAGAGAGTTCTTGACGCGGTGGCTCGCCTCCTGCGTAAGAACCTCCTGGTGACGTATTGCTTCACGCAACTTCGCGCTCCGTTCCTCACGCTGGATGGCGACACCCAGGATCGACGCAAAACTCTCCATGAAGGCGACGTCGGCTTCGTCGAATTTACCATCGCTCGGGCTGTCGACCTCCATGACACCGTAAGGTTTTTGCTCGGTGCGGATGATGACGTTGAGGGCCCGCATGATCCCATGCTCGATAAGGAGCGTCGGCGTCCGAAAGCGTTCCTCGTTCGCAAGATGGTTGGAAATCACGGCCTGCTTCGTGTGGAAAGCGTAGCCAGCCGGGCTCTCCAAATCGTCGCCGACGCGCGCCCGACCGACGACACCGTCTTTCCATCCCACGCCTGCCGCGACCAGGAACCCTTGGCCGTTCCCGAGATGCTCCATATACTTTGCCTGGGTCGCACCGACACCGAGCGCCGACAGACGAACGGCCTCTTGTAACAATTCCGGCAAACTCTCGTTTTTCAGGGCGAAGTAGCCGAACTCGGCCGCCGTTCGCTGCTGTCGTAGCCGATAAGATAGTTCATCGGCGGTGGGACGCTGGTCGGGATTGGGGGAGGGCTCTTCATGGAGGTCGGGTTCGGACAATCGACGGGCCTTTGCTAGGAGTGAAACTTTCCTGTCGCCCCAAAGTTCCTGAGCGGAAGAAGCGGACATTAGCGGTTCGTCATGTGCTTGTCATGCTGCATCGTGGACTCCTCCCACCCTCGCGATTGCGGTGCAGTAGCGATCGACATCAGTCTGGCGATGGGCGAGTGAATTCGGATTATCGAACTGAAGCGCTTCCCGCTCTCATGCTGTCGAGGCGCTGATCTTGACTGCGAAGCCTTCATCACCATCTCAAGCTCAACCCCCGGAGCTGCGAGATGGATGATTTGATCCTCACAAAGGTGTTCGACGACGACATGATGGAAATCTTGCCTCCTGAACCGAAGAAATGCCCCTCCGGTTCGGTGTCGTCGTGCGATTGCTGCGGACGTCCGGCCGTGATCGACGAGGACTGTTGCGGCATCTGCGAAGAGTGCCTGTCGCCTTGACCCGCACTGTCGAAGCCGTGAAGGTCCTTGAGCACCACCCCAGTTGCAGCATTCGAGACAACGTCGGAACAACGCTCTCGCCTAAGTGTTGAGTTGGACCCGGCTTCGGTGAGGCCTGTCTCGCGCGTTATAGGCAAAACGATGGGCCAAACTCGACCTCACTCGAAACCCGTCGTTCTCATAGTCGAGGACGAACCCCTTATCGGGATAATTGCCGTGGATTTTATCGAGGCGGCGGGGTTCGATGTTGTCGAGGCGGCAAATGCTGATATCGCTGTGTCAATCTTGGAAGCTCGGACGGACATTCGGATAGTCTTTACCGATATTGACATGCCGGGGTCCCTCGACGGGATAAAACTCGCTGCGGCTGTTCGCGACCGCTGGCCGCCCATCGAGATAGTCATCGTGTCGGGGCACAAACGCATTGAAGAACTGGTTTTGCCAGAGCGTGCTGTGTTCTACCCGAAACCTTATGACCTTGATGTCGTTGTAGCGACGCTGCGGCAGATGGCAGGCGACGGGAAAGGTATGTCGCGGTGAGGACGTATTGCTTGAAGACCCAACAATCTTAAAGTCGCTACAAAAAAAAGCGCGATCCGATCGGCCGCGAAGGCTTTGGAACGATCGGTGCCTCCTTGTAACGGTTGTTTAACCGTTCCATCGCGCTACCCACGACCAAGCGTAAAGGTCTTCCTATTTCCGCATAAGCGACGCGATCCCGGTTGCATCTTTTAAACCCCGTTGCAACGAAACGGAGCATCTCAATCCCCCGTTTGTGGCCTTCGAAAGCGTAATCGATCCACCATACAGCTGGATAAGCTCGTTAGCGATCGTCAATCCAAAACCATCACCGGGAACAGCTTCATCCATGCGCTTACCGGGGAGGAAGGCTTCCGCCATTGTGTCTTGCGCCATGCCTGGACCGTCATCTTCGACTATGATCACGATCATGCTGCCTTCGGTTCTACCCGACATTTGGATGACGCCTGCTGCCCACTTGAATGCATTGTCGATCAGATTGCCAAGAATCTCATCCACATCCTCTTCGGTGCAGGCAACAAACATGTCTGGATCGATATCGCAACGGACAGTGATGCCTCGGTCGGCATAAATCCGCGTCATGACAACAAGGAGATCGTCGATACGAGGTTTGATGGCGGTGCTGAGACCACTCCCCCCGGCCGCGGTCTTCCGGGCGCGGGCGAGATGATGGCGAATGCGCCGGTCGATCCGGTCGACCAGGCTGCGCATTTCACCATCAGGGTCGTTTTCTGGATTCAGCGCGAGCGAAAGACTTGTGACCGGCGTCTTGAGCCCATGAGCAAGATTGGCAAAGTGCAGGCGTGTGTCGGCGAGCCGCTGCCGGTTCTGATCGACCAGGCGGTTAATTTCCTGCGTTACGAGACTCAACTCTTCGACGTCGACATCTGCCAGGCGCGGCAGATTGCCGGCCGTGATTTCCGAGATGCTCGATGTCAGTTGTCGAAGAGGGCGCAGACCGTAACCAACCTGGAGCAGGATGCCCGACACCAGAACGGTACCCAGAAACGTCATCGCGGGGATCAACCACAGAAGCGCACGCCTTGCCGGGGCGGTCAGCGCCGATTGGGGCGCGGTAACGGCGATCTCAGCTGTCTTACCGCCGATGTTCGCCGAAGCGACGCGCAGGTAGAGCTCCCCTCCTTGGAATGGCATGTGATCGGTCGGCTGTGGCGCCCCACTCAAGACATGTCGCCAATCCAACGGACGGGGAGGGCTGTCGATACTTTGACCAGCGAGTGACCTTGAGGTGATGAGAACTTCGCCGGCCGAAACCTGCCAGTACCACCCGGCGCCCCTGCGGTCGAATGGCGGGCCGTCCAACGAAGTTCTGAGAGCCAGCGTTCCGTTCGCGTTGAGGAAAAGGCTCCCTCGCAGTCCGTCGATTTGGGTATCCAGCCGTTGATCGATCTGCTCGCGAACGACACCTGCGACGATCAGATAGAGAATGACGGAAGCAAAGATAACAGTCGCGGTGACGAAGACGAGCGAGAATCCGACCAGCCGCCGCGAGATCGACGGCCGCGTGTACAAGCCGAGACCATTCATGACGCAGCCGTCAGCATGTAACCGCGCCCACGAACCGTTTCAATCAACTCCGCCCCGATCTTTCGGCGCAGCCTCGCAATGATCACCTCGATCGAGTTGGAATCAACTTCGGCATCGCCCTCGTAGACCCTCTCGATCAGCTCGCGCCGATCGACGATGATCTCCTTTCGAAGCATCAGGCAGGATAAAACCCGCCATTCGAGGGCGGTGAGTTTCAACGGCAAGCCGCTGAGTTCGAACGTGCCGAGCTGGGCATCGAATGCCACGGGTCCGCATGTAATCTTCGAGCTGGCGTGACCGGCCGAGCGCCGGACGAGTGCGCGAAGTCGCAGCACCAGTTCCTCGACCTTGAAAGGTTTTGTGAGAAAGTCGTCCGCGCCCGCCTTGAAGCTTTCAACTTTGTCAGGCCAGCCGTCACGTGCCGTCAGCATCAGGACCGGAAAGGTGCGGTCGGCGGTCCGCCATGCTTTGAGAACGGACACGCCGTCGATCTTGGGCAATCCCAGATCGAGAACCGCAATGTCGTAGATCTCGGTAAGGCCGGCATGCTGGGCATCCTCACCGTTATGGGCGATATCGACCACAAAGCTTTCCGCCCGCAGGCTGGCGGCAATTCGCTTGGAAAGGTCGTTATCGTCTTCGACAAGAAGCACGCGCATCTGTGGTCCGTTTCTGTCTGGATGGCGCCATTGCTAAGCCAGCAAGGCTTAACTCAACCTGAACCGCAAGGTTCAGGTCCGTGGTGGTACCACACTGATAAAACTCTCCCGTCAAACCAGAACAGGAGATTTCCATGTCAACCCTGGACCAAAACACCCCCGCCAATCATCACGAGGCCGAGGCCGGCAAGCACCCGCATCCTAAGCCACCTCACAGCCACCGAACCCGTCGCCTGGCGCCGTTCGGGGTAACCGCTTTTGCCATCCTGGCGCTCGGAGCTGCCGCCGGCGCCGGCGCAATGAAACTGACCCGTCCAAGCATGGAGCTCGCCCCCATGACGCCGGTCGCGATCTCGGCCATGCCGGATTGGAGCCTGGTGACCGTCAAGGGAAAGGTAGCCGAAGTCTTCGGCAACAAGTTCATCGTTCAGGACGACAGTGGACGGGCCCTGGTCGAGACTGGGCCGGCCGGCGAAGGCGGCAAGCTCGTGGGGCTCAATGAAGCCGTCAGTGTCCAAGGCCGATTCGAACGCGGCTTCCTGCACCCGAGCTTCATCGTTCGGCAGGATGGCAGCGTCGAGGCACTCGGACCGGCTGGCGGACCGCCGCGTCACGGCCCGCTGGAAGACTTGCTCCGTCACGGCAAGCCCTGACGAATTGGGGTCCTGACACCCGGTGCTAGTCGCCCGGAATTTTGGGATCCGTTTTCCCGTTCCCAGGGTCCATCACATCGAAAACAACCCGAGCAAGAGAGACGGGCATGCAAACCATCTCAAGGACAGGCCTGACCGACCGATCGTTGGTGGCGCTTGCATTTCTCAACTTCTTCCTTGCCGATGCGCGCGATGGCCTTGGCCCGTTTCTCGACGGTTTTCTAGCGACCAACGGCTGGTCACCGATGACGCTCGGTATCATCGCTACGCTCGGTGGAGCGCTTGGCATGGTGGCGACGCCGCTGTTCGGCGCATGGGTCGATGCATCCCGCCGCAAACGCATGCTGATTATCGTCCCGGTCATATTTGTCACCGCAGCGGCCTTGTGGACGCTCGCCAGTCCAGGCAATGCATCGGTTTTCGGTGGCCAGTCGGCCACTGCAATCGTCGGCGCCATCGTCGGACCTGCGCTGATGGGGGTGACACTGGGACTCGTCGGTGAAAGGCAGTTTTCGCATCAGGTGGCGAGGAACGAGCTCTGGAACCATCTTGGTAATGTCGTTTCGCTTGCCGGCATATACGTGGCCACCGTCGCCTTCGGCCTGAACGGAGTGATCGGCCTTATGGTCCTGACCGCAATCGCCGCCGTCGCGGCAGCGATTGCGATAGATCCCAAGAGGATCAATCATGATGTCGCGCGGGGCCTGGCGCATGATGATGGTGCGCCCGGTCCGTCCGATTACTCTGTTTTGATCGGCAGCAAAGGTCTCATCCTGCTCGCCGTGACGCTGATGATCTTCCACTTCGGCAATGCGCCGATCAGTCGCTTGATTGCCCAGGATTTCTCCATCCAGCTTGGCACCCCATTCCGGACCACGGCGGTGACCACATTCGTTTCGCAGCTCGCCATGATCGTCATGGCGCTTGCGGCACCCCTCCTCATCCGCCGCTTTGGCCTAGCAAGCATTTTCACCATCGGATTGCTGGCCCTGCCAATTCGCGGCGCGATTGCCGGCTCCTTCACGGATTTTGCCGTCATCTTTCCGGTACAGATCCTCGATGGCATCGGAGCCGGCCTGATCGGCATCGCAACTCCGGTCGCGGCGGAACGGATCCTGGCCGGGACCGGACGTTTCAATGTGGGCCTCGCCGCGGTGATGACGGTGCAGGGGATCGGGGCGTCGCTCAGCAATATCGTTGCCGGCTGGCTGACGGACATGGGGGGCTACGGGCTCGCCTATTGGGTCCATGGCGGAGTTGCCGTGCTTGCATTCGCCACCTTCCTGATCGGTCGAGACAGTATTGCTCCGCCGAAAAGGACGATATGGATGCTGCGGCCCGTCGCTAATGGCGATGTGTCGGCGCCAGCTCTAAAATTCGGTTTGGAAATACGATGAACGCACTGACCATGACCTGGGGCATAGCCGGGTTGACCGCCCTGGGTGTGATTACGTGGCCTTTCGCTTGGAGCCATCTGGGCGATTCTCGGCGCGGCGCTTCTGGTTGCCATGGGACTGATTGGTCCAGGCGATGCCTGGGCTGGTGTTGCCAAGTGCTTCGACGTCCATCTGTCTCTGATCGGTATGATGTTGCTCTCCGAGCTCGCACGTCAGGAGCGGCCGTTTGAATGGCTGGCTTCTATCGCCACCGCTTACGCCAAGGGATCGCCGAAGCGCCTGTTCGTCCTCATCTACGCGGTTGGTATTGTCGTCACGGCATTCCTGTCAAACGCCGCTATCCGACAAACAGATCAAACGGAGGAAACGAAAAGATGGACTGGCGCGGAGAGTTTCGAGACGGTCTTGCAAACCTGGTTGATCAAGGGGTCGTTTCGGGAGCTAAACAGGCCGAAGTCTTTCAAGCCGCGATGGAAGAAATCGAGCGTTTGCGGATTGCCAATTAACGTCATCCCGACCCTGCAGACGACGTTTCGGCAGAGCTGTTGAAGAGCCGGCAAATGACTGGCCGGCCGCAAGTGTCTAAGGAAGAAACGGCGGCCCGCCTGTCGAGAAAACAGATGGCTGGTCATCCTATCCTATGATCTGTTTCTTCACAGCGGCGCCAACGGAATATTTTGGATCGACGAAGTTGCCAAGGCGTACGATGCCGCACTGGCTGAGCAGCATGTAGGCATCCCATTTCTTCACGTTTTAAGCCAGGCAGATCGCATAATGGATCGACGGGAACTCACGATCTACTCGTGGTGATCAGGTGCAAGGCAGAATTGCCCCTTGTAACCGCTGCTGCTGACAGCTTGCGATCGAATGTCGCCAGCTGGCCCCCGCGCGCCTTGGCTAGCGCAAGCAGGTAGGTGTCAGTTACCTGCCCCGATGTTAGAATTTTCGTGGGAGCGATATCACCTGACCCGACAAGGCTCACATCGTCCGGCCAAAAACTGTGACCGGGGAGCGACCGCAATTTGCGGACAATTTCCATCACGAGTGACGGTGAACCGGGAGAGTTGGGATATTTGGGATTGCCGACAATCCGGATGACACCATTTTCTGTAATGGGGCAGGTAGCCCACGCGGTCTGACCCATCGCCGCGAACCATTCGTGGGCATCATCATGAGCTACATGGCCCGGATCGATCAAGGCAATCAGCACATTGACGTCGAGCAGGAAAGTCACGGCAGTTCGTCACGCATGGCGTTCACGATTTCCAGTGTCACTGGCGGCGTATCCGGCCGAGTTGACAGGAGAGGAATGCCATTGCGCTCGCCGCTGCTGGGCGGTCGGCGTAGAGAATGTCTCGCCAGCTCAGAAATGACCTCGCCGACGCTCCGGTGCTGCTGGGTTGCCATCGCTTTTGCGGCGATCAGCACATCGTCGTCGATTGCCAACGTCGTTCTCATATCCGCCTCATCGCGCATCAATCATCACGCATCATATAAAGCAGGTGGTCGGCCTTCTCAAGGTGGTACCGAAAGACGCACCATTGCGCCAATCTGTTCACCGGCGAAAACGGTTGAAATCACATTCTCAAATCCGTGCGCAAACCACGGGTCTCCGGTTCGAACCTGTTCAAGGCGACAGGCTCTGTGTAAAACAGAGGTCTATATACAACGGTCAACGCTTACGGCGATCGCAACATCTCGCAATATGGTAGCGGCGATCAAGAACAGGTGGATGCCGTAAGTCCGACTTCAGCTTCGCCGCCGCGGTCTTTGTGAAGGACGCCACTGAATCGACCCAGCTGGTACATGATTTTTCGAAATTCTTGGTTCTGTTTCCTGGTCCAGCGCGGAATTATATCCAGCGTGCGATAAGGAGAAATTCGATGAACTTCCAAACCATCATCGCGGCTACCTGCTCCACCCTTTCAGTTTTTGCCGGCTTGACTGGTCTTCCGAGAGACGGCCAAGCCGAACCGCTTGTAGTCGAGGCAGATATCAACACGAGTAAACCCGCAGCAGATATACCGGACACCGAATTGACACGCGACGCGACGCGCCTCGTTCGCGAGGCGGAGGGCGACTTTCTGTTCGAGCACTCTGTCCGCGTCTATCAGTGGGCCGAGCTGGCGGGCAGACGCAAAGGGCTCATCTTTGATCCTGAGCTACTATATGTGGCGGCTTTGTTTCATGACTTTGGCCTGACGGACAGGTACGGTCAGAGCCATCTTCGCTTCGAAGTCGACGGCGCAAACGCCGCACGCGATTTCTTGCGCGGCCACGGCGTGCCGGAAGTTTCACGCGAGAATATCTGGCTTTCGATCGCGCTCCACACGACAAATGGAATTTCCGCCAATCTTTCCCCGACCGCGGCGTTGCTTGCCGAAGGCGCCAATATGGATTTAGTTGGAGCTGGCTACGATAACTTCACGACCGCCGAGCGTAACGCAGTCGAGGCGGCCCATCCCCACCGGCCACACTTTGCCGATGACTTCATGGAGATTCTCTACAAGAGCCTTGGGCATCGTCCGGAGACGACACAGGGCACCGGGCTTGCCGATGTCATGGCTTATAAAGATCCTACCTTTCGCCGCAGGGACTTCAGCAATTTGATGCGCAACTCGAAATGGGCTGTCGGCGATTAGGCGGACAGGCAGAAGTTCCGAGCTTCCACAAAAAGCAAACTCAAGGAGTTCATGATGACATTCGAAACCACTAATCCAAATCCCGAACAAAGGGATGCATCCGTGATGGCGTGGCGCGTCCATAATTTCGGCTCGCCAGAGGTTATGAAATTCGAGCCTGTCCCGAAGCCGGTGCCTGGTCCAGGCGAGGTTCTGATAAGGGTCAGGGCCGCTGGAGTGGGGCCATGGGATGGATGGATCAGGGCCGGCAAGAGCGCCTTGCCTCAGCCCCTGCCGCTCACGCTCGGCTCTGATCTATCCGGCGACGTCGTTTCCATCGGCGCCGATGTGGCCAGTCTTTCGGTTGGGGACGCGGTCTATGGCGTAACCAATCCGAGATTCATCGGCGCATATGCGCAATATGCGGTGGCGTCGGCGGAGATGATTGCTCGCAAGCCTGCAACGATCAGCTACGCTGATGCCGCCTCAGTACCGGTGATCGCCGTCACGGCGTGGCAGGGCCTGTTTGATCAAGCGCAGCTCGTCGCCGGGCAGAAGGTGCTGATCCACGGCGCCGCCGGAAATGTCGGCGCTTATGCCGTGCAGCTGGCTAGGCGTGCGGGTATCGAGATCATCGCCACTGCTGCCAGGAGAGACTTCGCCTACCTCCGTGAACTGGGCGCGGATACTTTGGTCGACTATCACAGCGAGCGCTTTGAAGACGTTGCCCGGGATGTGGACGCTGTCCTTGATCTCGTCGGCGGCGACACCCAAAAGCGTTCGTTCCAGGTCCTGAAGCACGGCGGCAAACTGATCTCGGCTGTCTCACCACCCGACCAGGATCTTGCAAGTGAGCATGGGGTTGAAGCCGCGTTCTTTCTTGTCAGCGTCGGAACCGAGCAGCTGAAGAAGATCGCCGAGCTGATCGACGATGGCGCTTTGAAGACGCGTGTCGGGACGATCCTCCCGCTTGAGCATGCGTACGAGGCTCATCTGATGCTGGACGGGGTGCGTAGTGCGCCAGGGGGCAAGATTGTTCTCTCCGTTTAAGCTAACTGCCCTACAAGATCTCGTAGAGCTGGTTCAGGGTAAAGCGGGCAAGCGTGAGTGACGTATCGCCTCGAGCAGTCGATCACAGGATCGGTCGAGATTCTTCATCGGCGTCGTCGCGACGCCGAGAAGGAGCCCGGATGCCGCGTCGTCGGACGACAGGTACCAGGCCGACAGCGGCGATGGCGACATTCCAAAGCTGAAAGCTGCGCGAGCAGCTGCCACGTCTGATACATCCTCGGGCAATCTCAGTAAGACGGCCAAACCGGTCGCCTCGGCCCTATCGATACCAACACGCGACCGCAGGTAATCCAATAGCGCCTCTTGCCTGGCTGCGTAGGCGCGCTTGGTTCGGCGCAGATGGCGGATATAGTGACCCTCCTGCATGAACTCCGCGGTGGCGACCTGTATCGCAGGTCCAGGGGCCGGCGCCAGGCAGGCTGCCATCTCGGAGAACCGGCCGACTAGATCGGCCGGCGCGACAATGAAACCGAGCCGTATTGCCGGGCTGATCGTCTTGCTGAACGAGCCGATGTGGATGACGCGCCCGCCCCGGTCGAGTGATGCCAGCGCCGGCGCGGCGCGTCCCGTCAACTGAAGCTCACTCAGATAGTCGTCTTCGATGACCCATGCGCCAGCGTTGCTGGCCCATTCGAGGAGACCAAGACGTCGATCAAGCGACATCGTCGGCCCGAGAGGGGCTTGCTGCCCTGGAGTCACAACGGCAATCTTGGCGTCGGGATGCTGACGCAATCCGAAATCAATATCGATGCCATCCGCATCGACGGGAATTGGTGCGAGTGAAAGGCCGGAAAGCTCAAGGCCTTTTCTTGACCAAGGGAATCCCGGATTTTCGACCCAGGCGGCATGGCCAGCCAGAGCAAGGACGCTGAGCGCTAAGCCGAGGCCCGCGCCGAATCCACCGGTGATAATCACCTGCGAGGGCGAGCAGTTTATCCCTCGGGCGACGGCGAGGTAGGAGGCGATTTCGCGCCTGAGCTCGAACTCACCGCGCGGATCGGGATAAAGAGGCAACGCACCTGCCTTTGTGCGGGCAGCCTTCGCGTGGATGCGTGAGAACAACGTCGCTGGGAAGGTGTCGGTTGCCGGGACGCCCATCTGGAAGAACGCCGGTCCCTGCGTCATCTCCAGATAGGTCTCCAGAAACGAGCCTGCCTGTGGCAGAGGGTCGCCTTTTTTGACCGCATGAGGGCGCTGCGCAACCCGGGTACCTGAGGCTCGGGACGCTTCGATCAGTTGTGCGGCGGCGAGTTTTGCGTATGCAGTTCGAACCGTTCCCCGCGCGACACCGAGTTGGGCAGAAAGATCCTGCCATGACGGCAGGCGTGCGCCGGGCACCAACACCCCGCTTTCCATAGCCACGGCCATCGCTTTTCGGATTTGCTCCGATAGGGACGTTTTGGCTGACCGATCGATATTAAAGTTCAATGGCTTGTTCATGAGCCATGGTACAGGATTTTGCTTCGTTCTTGGTACTTTATTCTGATCTTCCGGCTGGCCATCTTTCCAGCATCAGAAGGAGAAACCCATGAAAATCCGCACCATCCTCCCCGCGATCTGCGTCGCACTCGCCTTTACTCTTGGCGGGCATACCTTTGCCCATGACGGCCAGGTCGAAACGGTCATACCCAAATTCGATCAGGCGATTGGTAATATCCCCGGTAAGTCGTTTCGTGTCGTAGAGGTCGATTATGCACCGGGCGCAGCATCGCCGGCACATAGCCACGCCAAATCCGCCTTCATCTACGCCTATGTGCTTGCAGGCGCGATTGAATCGAAGGTGAACGACGGCCGAACCAGGATCTACAAGGTCGGCGACAGCTGGTTTGAACCACCCGGTGCGGTCCACTCGGTGAGCCGCAACGCGAGCAAGACGAAACCAGCCAGGTTGCTCGCCGTCTTCGTTGTCGATGCTGACGAGACTACCCTTACCACCCCGATCAAATGAATGGGATCCGGGCGCTGACCAATGAAGCGGTCGGACCACAGCCATATCGCTCCACAAGGCACCGAGCCGCGCGGCGCGATATCCCAAGTCATGCTGAGCCGCCTAGCCAGCCGGGTGCTATTTATCGACCGGTCTCGCAGCAAAGGAGATACTGATATGAACACAGACGAGCTTTCCAACTTAGGAATTCCTGGCAGCAAACTCAGTCGCGATGTGACGCAGTTTATTCGCGACACGGAGGGCGACCTGCTCTTCCATCATTCTGCGCGCGTCTTTTGTTGGGGCGCCATAACAGGACGCCGCAAAGGCATGACCTTCGATCCCGAGCTGCTCTACACGGCTGCGATGTTCCACGACATCGGCTTGACGGCGCACTACGAGAACAGCCAGCTGCGCTTTGAGGTCGATGGGGCCAATGCTGCCCGGGATTTCCTCAAGAGCTACGGCGTCACCAACAACGACCTGCAAATCGTCTGGAACGCGGTCGCTCTACACACGACGCCGGGCATACCGGAATTCATGGATCCCGAGATCGCGCTGCTTCATAGCGGGGCCGGCATGGATGTGGCCGGCCGCGGCTATGATCAATTCACCGATGAGGAACGGCAGGCCGTTGTCAAAGCTTTTCCGCGTGAGGATAACTTTAAGCACGGGATCATCGACGCGTTCTATCACGGCATGAAGCACCGGCCCCACACCACTTTCGGCACCTTCAATGATGACGTGCTGGCATTCAAGGACCCGAAGTTTCAGCGGGTCGATATGTGCAGCGTCATCCTGGGTTCAAGCTGGCCCGGCTGATTCCGGCGGCGAATACTGGTTCAGGAAACCGACCGCGTATTACTATAGGGCCGTGCGCCAACAAGGAAATGCCGCCTTATCCGGTGGCGAGAGTGGCTTCTGGATTTAGTCTCAGGAGCCAGCTTATCGTTTTCGATCTCCTCGTTGGTTTCAGTCGCCGATGTCTTCATCTTGGGCGGTCCCCGTCGAGGGTCCGGCGATATCGATCTAGCTTCGCTAAGATTGCTGTCCAAGAACACCGTGATTGTCGCAGGACACTTTTTCCGAGCGATTGGCTGCTATTTTAGACAGAGAAATCTCTCTGAAAGGTGGCGTCGCCTTAACGGATTTTGCTGATCGAGGTGATATTCGACCAGCATGACCGAAGAACCGCTTGCCCGTTACCACCGCCATCGTTTTCCGGCCGAGATTATCGCCCATGCCGTGTGGCTTTATTACCGATTTCCGCTGAGCCTCCGCGATGTCGAAGACCTGCTTGCCGAACGCGGGATTGCAGTGTCGTTTCAGACAGTGTCGAAATGGGTGGTGAAATTTGGCCTCAAGTTCGCTTATCAACTCCGGCGGCGATCACGCGGCAACTTTGCCGACAAATGGCATCTTGGTGAACTTGTGGTATCGATCAAGGGCAGGAAATACTGGCTGTGGCGTGCCGTCGATGCCGAAGGCCTTATTCTCGATGCGCTTTTACAAAGCCGTAGGAACAAGAGCGCTGCGCTGCGGCTGATCCGCAAACTGCTCAAAAGCCAGGGTGCCACGCCGAGGGTGATGGTCACCGACAAGCTGCGCTCCTATGCTGCCGCGAAAGCTGAGTTGATACCCGGCGTTGAGCATCGATCGCACAAGGGGTTGAACAACCGCGCCGGAAATTCTCATCTTCCGCTGCGGCGACGAGAGAGGCGGATGATGCGCTTCAAATCGGCGCGGCAATGTCAACGTTTCGTTTCGGTTCATGGCCAGGTCGCCAACCTCTTTCATCTCCGTCGGAAACATCTCACTGCCGCAGACCACCGCCAACTCCACGCCAGCGCCGTCAGCACCTGGCGTGAAATCGCATTGTCGACCGTGCTCTGAAATTCGGGACGCGTGCCTTGCCCGCGGCTACGATCCGTAAAGGCGACGCCACCTTTGGGAGCTAGATCGCGCAACAGATGCTCCTTAATGGACCGGATGGCAGGCGCCGAGGCGTGAGGGTTGCACCGGCCACTGGCTGCTATAGATCGACGTCCGCCGCCCGATGACGGGCGCTCCCCCGTTTTCGCCTGACAGTTCTAGTGCTGTCCGTACCGCAATCTGTCTTTCATCCGCGGAACTGCGAAATCCAGAAATGCGCGCAACTTGAGTGGCACCTGGCGCTGACCGGGATAAATGAAGCTGACCGGGATGGCAGGCGGAGCGTGAGCGTCGAGAACGGTCACAAGCTTTTTCGCCTCGACCAGCTCATCGGCCAGGTAAGACAAAACGCACGCAATCCCCCCGCCGGCCAGCGCGGCGCTCAACGCTGCCTCGATCGAGTTGACGAGGAGGCGGCACGGCACCTCGACAGTCCGGCGCGCGGTGCCGGAGCCGAACTCCCAGCGCGTTCCGGTTGCCAGCCCCTCATAGCCAATGCAGCTATGCGCGGCCAGATCCGCAGGATGTTCCGGAACGTGCCGATCCGCGAAATAGGATGGACTGGCGCAGATGACCTGGCCGAACGAACCGGCGCGCAAGGCGATCATGCTGCTGTCTGGAAGTTCGCCGACGCGAAGCGCAAGATCGACGCCTTCCTCTCCCACGCTGATCTTGCGGTCGGTGAGTTGAACGCTGACGCGGATGTCGGGGTATTCGCGCAGGAATTCGGCAACGACCGGCATCACATGAACGCGCCCCAGAACCTGCGGCACGCTGACCGTAAGCAAGCCGCGCGGCGTCTCGTATTCGCCGGCCGCATCGCGTTCCGCTTCGGCCAGGTCTTCGAGGATCCGTCGGCAGGAGGACAGATAGGTCTGCCCGGCCTGCGTGAGCGTGAGCTTGCGATTGCCCCGCACCAGCAGGCGAAACTTCAAATGGTCTTCGAGCTCGGACACCCTTCGACTCACCGTCGCCAGGGGAATACGCAGCCGCCTGCTGGCCGCCGACAGGCTGCCCGTTTCCACGGCCGCCAGAAATATCGTCATTGCCTCGAGGCGATCCATAGCCTTCCAACTGCGAAAGGATGCTTCTCGTTTTTAACGGCTGCTGCTCAGCTTTGGAAGGGTTTATTTTAAACCATGCCAAGGAAGGGTTGCTGCCATGAACCTCGAAACCATCAAGACGAAGAGTGCTGAAGGCGTCCTGTTTGCAGAGATCGACGCACCGCCGATGAACCTGATCGGCCCCGAACTGGTTCGGGATCTCGTATCGCTGATCGAACATGCCGAGAGCGACCCTGACATCAAGGTCGTCGTCTTCCGCAGCGCCGATCCCGACTTTTTCATTTCCCACGTCGATGTGACCCGCGTCAGCGAGTATCGCAACGAGGCCGCAAGGCTCGCAGGCGAACCCTCCATCGGTCTCCTGTTCCGCCACCTCAGCCAGAGCCGCCTCATATCGATCGCCCAGATCGAGGGTCGCGCCCGGGGCGCCGGAAGCGAGTTCGTCCTTGCCTGCGACATGCGCTTCGCGGCCCGGGGTGCGGCGGTCTTCAGCCAGATCGAGGCTGCCTTCGGCGCGCTTCCGGGCGCCGGTGGCGTCCAGCATCTGGCCCCGCTTGTCGGCCGCGGGCGCGCGCTGGAGATCATGCTGTCCGCCGAGGATTATGATGCCGATACCGCCGAGCGCTACGGCTGGATCAATCGGGCGCTGCCGCCCCTGGAGCTTGCCGATTTTGTGACCGCGCTGGCCCATCGCATCGCGCGCTTCCCGGCTGCGGGGCTCGCCGCTATCAAGGATCGGGTGAACGCCGCCACCCTTGCGCCGATCGAGGACTTCCGGCGCGACTCCGACCTCTTCGGCGAAAGCCTGCGCCATGAAGAGGCCGGACGGCGCATTCGACGCGCATTCGAGCACGGCTTTCAGACGCGAGACGCAGAGCTTAGCCTTGCCCCCTTGCTGGGCTCACTGGATCAATGAGAGGATCGACCGATGTTTACGAAAAAAGACGTTCGCTTTCCCGCAGAGGGCGGTATCGAGTTATCCGCATGGCTCTACATACCGCAGGGCCAGCAACAACCGCTTCCGGCCATCACCATGGCCCATGGCTATGCCGGTACGAAGTATCACGGCATTGATGCCTTTGCCGAAGCCTTCGCAAAGGCCGGTTTCGTGGTGCTGCTGCATGACCATCGCGGCTTTGGCGACAGCGGCGGTCAACCCCGCCATGACGTCAACCCGTGGCAGCAGATCACCGACTGGCGCCGGGCGATCTCGTATCTGCAGCAGCGCCCCGAAGTCGACGAAAATCGCGTCGGCCTGTGGGGAACGAGTTTCGCCGGCGGCCACGCCATCGTCCTCGGTGCGACCGACCGCCGCTTGAAGGCGATCGCCGCCCAGGTTCCAACGATTGACGGATATGCCTCTGGCCTGCGCCGGGTACCCTCGGAAAAAGTGGCCGATCTCGAAGCGCTGCTGGCCGCCGACGACCTTGCCCAGCTTCGCGGCGAGCCGCCCGCGATGCAGGTGATCGTCAGCACGGAGGCGGATCAGAACTCGTCCTACAAGGCAACCGACGCCGTGGACTTCTACCTGAAGAAAGCGCCCGCCGGAAAATGGGAAAACAAGGTCACGCTGCGCTCGACCCGCTGGGCCCGCATGTATGCCCCCGGCGAATGGATAGACCGCGTCTCCCCCACCCCGCTTCTGATGATCGTGGCAGAGCACGACCATACCGCCCCGACCGACCTCGCGCTCAAGGCCTATGAGCGCGCCCTGCATCCCAAGCGTCTCGTCATGATCCAGGGCGGCCACTTCGACCCCTACGAGCGGGAATTCGAGACCGCCTCGGGAGCTGTCACCGACTGGTTCCGGTCCCGCCTTTGATAGATTGCAGGGACGTTGGGCGCTGAGGACCACGCAGCGAGAAGCGGCCTGACGCCTCATGTGACCGAATCCTACGCGCCGATGAACATCACCGTCTCCTATGCTAGCCAGGGCGGACGCCAAGCCCTTCCTGATGATCATCGACTGGATTCATGTTGGAAAGGACTGGAATCGCGACGGCACGATGCGCGCCGTCGAAGACAATACGACCTGGAGGTTGCATCGGAATTCATTCTGCCGGTGCCGCCGGCACCTACCGCCGAGGGTTAGCTGCCCGCGAGACTGAAACCCTCCCCCAACCATGCGCCGCCCGTGCCGCGGGCCCCCTTTCAGGCACGGAGCAACAACAGAAAGGACCTCGAAATGTCTGCAATGACCAGAACCCTCTTCGTTTCCCTCGGCCTCGCCCTGATGTCGGCATCGCTGGCAGAGGCAAAGACCATGTCGCCCGCTGCCGTCGCAACAATCGGACAGCACAAGCTGCTGACGGATGCCGATGGTCAGTCGCTTTACACCTTCGACAAGGACCAGCCCGGAAAGTCCGAATGCACCCTGATCTGCGCTCTCGCCTGGCCTCCGTTCGAAGCACCGGCCGGCGCCAAGGCTTCCGGCCCTTGGAGCATCGTCACGCGGCCCACAGGCGTCACCCAGTGGGCCTATAACGGCGCGCCGCTCTATACCTATCACTTCGATTCCCAGCCGGGAGACGTCCATGGTGACGGCGCCGAAGGCGTCTGGCATGTCGCCCGGCCGTAACGGCATCGCGCCGGACCGCGGATGACGTGTCCCGCACTGGCAACAGGGCAAGCACAATCGGCCATAAGACCCCCGACAAACTTGCCCTGCCGCGCAAATCGCTCCAATGATGGAAAGCTCGATTCCGCGCGCAGACGCTCCAGATCAGTCCTGCGCATCCCACCGAAATCAGAGCCTCCGGAAAAGGGACTCGAATGACGAAACTACCTGGCGCCGTTCTTGCTCTTGCGATCGGCCTTCATGGCGCCGGCGCGCGGGCCGACGATGCGGCGCAGCCTTCCTATTCCGATACGACACTGACCGGCGATTGGGACGGCTTTCGCAGCCGACTGCGCGATGAGGGCGTCACCGTCACGATGACGCAAACCTCCGATGGTCTCGGCAATGTCTCCGGCGGCCTGAAGAGGGGAGCGGCCTATGACGGCGTTTTCCAGCTGCAGGGTGATTTCGACATGGAACGGCTGGCGGGCTGGACGGGCGGCGCAATCCATGTTTCCGGCTATGCGATCCAGGGTCAAGGCCTGTCAGGCAAGGATATCGGCAATCTGCTGACCGTAACGTCCGTAGAAGCCGATCCCGGCTTCAGGCTCGGCGAATTCTATCTCTCGCAGAGCCTCATGGACGACAAGGTGACGCTGAAGCTCGGGCAGATCCTTGCCGACCAGAATTTCGCGATCAGCAATACGGCGAGCCTCTTCGTCAACTCCACCTTCGGATGGCCGGGCATTTTCGCCGAGGATCTTCCAGGCGGCGGGCCGGCCTATCCCTATGCCGTGCCGGGCGCGCAGATCATCGTCAAGCCCGACGACGCCTGGACGCTGCAGGCCGCGATCTTCAACGGCAGCCCGACCGGCTCCGACCCGGATGGCAACGCCAACGGACTGGGCTTTCCGCTTGGAGACGGCGTGCTGGCGATTGCCGAGGCGGCCTATGCCTATACGCCCGATAAGGGCGGCACCGGCCTGCCGGGCACCTACAAGATCGGCGGCTGGTACAATTCGGAGCGCTTCGACAGCCTCACCACCGCCTCGAACGGCCTTTCGCTCGCCGATCCGGCCGCAAGCGGAGACCCGCGCGGCCTTGAAGGCGATTTCGCGGTCTATGCAATCGCCGACCAGACGCTGTGGCAGGAGGCCGGCGGCGCCGGCAGCAGCCTGAACGGCTTCGTGCGTGTCGCCATCGCCCCGCAGCAGGACCGCAACAGCGTCAGCTGGTATGTCGATCTCGGCCTTGCCTACAAGGGCCTCCTGCCCGGCCGCGACAACGACATAGCCGGGATCGGCTTTTCCTATGCCGGCATGAGCTCGGGCATGAAGGATCAGGCAAGGGCCGAAAATACCTTTGGCGGCACGTCGCAGCCGATCCCGAGTTCCGAGGCCGTGATCGAAGCCACCTATCAGGCCGCCGTCACCCCATGGCTGAAGGCCCAGCCCTTCTTCCAATATGTCATCCGCCCCGGCGGCAATGCCCCCGATCCCGACAAGCCGAATTCGCGGATACAGAATGCAGCGATTTTTGGTATGCGGGCTGTCGCGAGTTTCTAAGGGTGAGTTTTCAACTTGGGCCCATGCAATGCAGATTGATATTTGACCTCCTTCGTACGAAAAACGGCAAATTCCTAGGAAGTAAACTGCCGTTATGTGCGCCGCCCCGGCGCAGGGTGCAGCCTCACGAAAGTATCTGTCATCAGGTTCTGCGCGCTTGAGGCAAGCTTGGGTACGACTTGACATGCTGCTTGCTTTCTCAGCAGGCATGTGCCGAGTTCTAACGTTATCTATCACTTCAAGGGGGAGGGAGCGGATCATCGCACACGTCCTGTTCATACCTAGGTGTAGATTGTCGATCGCCGGAATATCGGCCCTAATCGAAGTGAAGAAAGCGAGAGCTTTGGATAGTTCTCAGAGGAGGTAAAATGAGTCGGAAAAAGATTATATCGGCCATTGTCTTGCTCGGCGTTTTTTGGAGCCCTGCGGGTGCGGCTGATGGCACGCATGATTCCCGTATTGCCATGATGAAAAAAATCGGCGGCGCTGCCGGAGCGCTTGCCGGCATTGCCAAGGGCGCGAAGCCGTACGACGCCGACGCGGTCAAGACAGCGCTGACGACGATTGCGGAAACGGCCAAAGCCTTCCCAGACGAGTTTGGCCCGAATAGCGACAAGGCTGATGCCGAAGTCAACCCAAAGCTCTGGGACAACATTGATGACTTCAAGACCAAGGCCGCGAAGCTTTCCTCAGACGCCGAAACCGCACTCGCGACCCTTCCGAGCGACCAGGCTGGCGTCGGCGATACGCTGAAGACCCTGAGTGCGAACTGCGGCGAATGTCATCAGGCCTATCGTGTGTCGAAGAATTGAACGGAAGGTCTTTACAGCATTGATTTGTTTGATGGGCATCTGCCGTGCCGCCGGTGCGGGTCAATCAAGCGATGCCGTCCAACGCGGCCATCAAAAGAGTGTAGAGTATGGGCGCCAAGTTACGAGATGGCTGCGCTGCTCCCTCAATTTCGATCGCGCAGTTTTTGCCTTGGCCGTCAGCTGCGTCGTGAAGGCACGTCGCTGCGGCAAGTACCTGCGACCGTGCTTCAATTCCGCCCGCTCGTGCGGCATGTCCTGACGCAGCGTTTGGTAAGTTCGACTGGGTGCAGAAAGTGTAGTGGTGCGTCTTCCTCTTCATCGCGCCTTATCTTTTCCCAGGACGCTTGGCCGTTTTCCCCAGGGTGCCTTCGTTGTCGCCCACGTCAAGCGCTTGCGCAGGAACGTAGCGAGCGCTGTCTCGTTCAGACGGATCCCGGCTTTTGCAATGGTGACACCACCTTAGCTGTGACCGACGAGTAATGTGAAATCATAACGCTGACACTGACGAGATCGACTTCTATCTCTCGGATCGACCGACCTGGAAACTGAACGAGTCAGCCCGTCCGCTGCGCTTCACGTATATTGGCGACGAATCCCTTGATCGTAAAATCTTCTGGCATCTCATCGATTAGAATGATGTCGGAAATTGCACTGTTCTTCCGCAACGGAAGTATCGCCTGATATTCTTCTGACCGGTACCAAGACGTCGCGGCCTCTCGGCTTGGGAATTCCATCAGGACGACCGAACCCGGCCATGTGCCTTCGACCACCTCAGCCGCCCCTTGCGCCAACCACCTGCCGCCAAAGGGGGCGACGGTGGCTTCAACTTGATCCAGGTAGGACAAGCCAGCCTCGTTGGGAATATCGTTGGGGATGCGAAGATGGTTTATCAGATAGGTTTTCATGATCTTATTCCTTGTTTCGGATCAAGTGGGTGAAATTTTTCGCGTCCGCACGTCAGTCGAGCGTGGACAGCATCTTCTTGTCGAACGGGTTCAGACAATTTTGTCTGTTGCTGCGTATCATGGTTGCCCAGTCGGCGTTTGCGATCAACGCGCGTCCGACTGCGATCAGGTCAAACTCATTGGCGTTCATACGGCGAATGAGTTCCTCCAGCCCGGAGACCGGCGCGAAGTTTGATTTTCCCAGCAATTGCGCGGAGAAGTCTTCTCCTGAGAGACTGACAGAACCGACGCTGATCGTTTTGAGCCCAGTCAGTTTGCTGGTCCAACCCGCGAGGTTGAGATCGGACCCGGGAAATTCCGGCTCGTAAAAGCGGCGCGTCGAGGCGTGGACCACGTCGATACCCGCCGCGGCTAGAGGAGCGAGAAGCGCCTCCAACGCTTGCGGCGTTTCGGCGAGCCGCGCTGAAAAATCCTGTATCTTCCATTGCGAATACCGAAAGATCAAAGGAAAGTCCGGCCCTATGGCCGCGCGAACCGCCCGTACCACTTCCACGGCAAAGCGGGTCCGTTCAACAGCATCGCCGCCATACGCGTCCTTCCGCTTGTTTGTACCCGCCCAAAGAAATTGGTCGATCAGATAGCCGTGCGCGCCATGAAGTTCCACTGCATCGAACCCGGTCTGACGGGCGGCAGCGGCAGCGCTCGCAAAAGCATCAATCGTATCGGCGATATCGGAATCGTTCATTGTCCTGGTGTCCGGAGCAGTTCCAGTTGGACCTTCAGACAGTGCTTCCGGGTGAGAGCCAGTGCCCGGCTTACGCGAAAGACCCTGATGCCAGAGTTGCGGCGCAATGCGACCACCTGCCGCGTGAACCGCTGAGACGACTCGGGCCCAACCTTCAAGGCTCTCCGGCGCATGGAAATTAGGAATGCCCGCATCATTCGAAGCCGCCAATCGGCCGATCGTCGTGCCTTCGGTGATAATCAGGCCGACACCGCCCTCCGCTCGACGCCGATAGTATTCGGCGACATTGGCACCCGGAACGCCGCCAGGACTGAACTTGCGCGTCATGGGGGCCATGACAATCCTGTTCTTTAAGGAGAGACCGTTGAGATTTACAGGGCGAAACAAGGTGTCGGAATTAACAATGGTGTGCTGATCCATCGCGTGGCGCCTTTTATAGATGAGAACGGCCGCCGAGTGTAAGATACCGCTCGGCGGGGAGCGCTTTGCAGGAATTTGCCGAGGAAAGCTGCGCGCGCCTATCAAAGACAATGGCCTGGGCGAGTGCTGGCGTCCGGGCCATTCGTCGAACCTCAGTTTACGGTGAACATGATGCTGCCGTCGGCCGCCTGTTCCGCGTTGACGATATCCCTCACGTGGACGCCGCGTTTCTGGAGGCGTTCGACGAGGCCCTTGTTTGCGGCAATCGAAGCCTGGATATGCTGAATGCCGCCGGTGGTGCGCGGAGCTTCGGCGTCGGTGCCGGAAGTATTGTCGAACTTCGCGTTGTCGTAGTCTTCGAGATACATGATCGAGAAAGGCTTACTGTAGGTGAGCAAGGTTTTCTCGATTTCCGGACCGCCGTTCATTGTGAGGCTGTCGGCGTGGCTGACACCACTGAAGCCGATGGTTGAAACGGCGACGATTATAGCAATGTGGGCAAGACGGTTCATTTCTGCATTCCTCTCGATGGATACGCAAGTGTAAATACGCGCGCCACTTGGTTGTGAAAGTATATAATGATTGCCACTCTTCACAGTCGGTGTATTGAATATAAAGCTCTAAAAAAATATCGATACGATACACTTGCATTCTTTAGTATGTACCCTTATATAGGTTGACATAATCCGAATATTCGGGATTGTTTACGTAGTTTTTTATCCAGATATATATCCTGGCAGGAATACAAAGTCCTGAGGGCAGCTTTAACACCCTCGTCCGAAAGATGGCGTCCGCCCTCGCAGGCCGCCCAGAAGACTTCGTTCTCGAAGCACGCCGCCTAACCGCCGGCAAAGAGTTGCTCGAGGATTTGCTGCGCCGTGTTTGCTGCCGGAGGGCCCTGGGCATCGCCAGGACGAGAGGTTCGGTAGCCCGTCGTCACTCTCGAGTGTCCATACCGTCCGTCTGTCGCGCTGATGTTCGCAGTGTATGGCGTCCATGAAACTCTTCTTTCCTAGTCGGATGAAATGATCGGCAGATGGACATTGAAAGTCGCGCCACCCGCCGGGTTTTGGCTGGCGGTTATCTTGCCGCCGTGCGCCTCGACGATTGATCTGCAGATGGCGAGACCCATTCCCATTCCGTGTTCCTTCGTCGTGTGAAAGGGCTTGAAGAAAGCTTCGCCATCGCCGGAAAAGCCGGGTCCGTTGTCGCTGCACGATATAACGACGGCATCCTCGTAAAGGCGCGCCGAGACGCGGACGATCCGGTTGCTGAAATCGTCGTGGGAAAGCGCCTGTATCGCATTCATTATCAGGTTGATGATGACCTGCTGAAGCTGGACCGGATCGCCGTTGAGGTTGGGTAGATCGTGCGCGATGTCGATCTCAACCTCGACCTTGCTTCGACGGGCCACAGCATCGACATAGGACAGCGATCCCGATAGGAGTTCGCCGCAGTCGACGTCCTGGAACGTCGATCCGCCCTTTTCGAAAAGCGTTCGGACGCGCGCTATGATGTCACTTGCCACTTGGGCATAGCGGACCATGCGTCTGGCGTTCGCCTTTGCCTTTTCGAGGTCAGGCTCATCGCGTTCGATCCAGCGGAGCAGCGCTACGCCGCTGGCGACCAGAGCACCGAGAGGCTGGTTGACCTCGTGCGCGATCGAGGCCGTGAGTTCCCCGGCCATTGCTACGCGGGCGACATGGGCGATCTCCACCTCACTCTGCTTGAGGCGTTCGGCGCTCTGGACCTCCGCGGTGACGTCCATTATCACGGCGGTGTAGGCGGCCGCCCCGGGGGAGGCGAGCTGTCCGAGCACACGGATATGCTTGATCCTGCGGTCGTCGAAAGAAAGGCGGAAAGTCGCTTCGATCTTCGGCCTGCCCTTGCGCAGGTCCGCGCGGAACCGCTCAAAACCCGAAAGGTCGTCTTCGTGAATACGCGAGAGAAGGAGGGATAGCGACGGTCGGGTTTTCGGGTGATACTCGAGTATCCGGTACGTTTCGTCCGACCAGAACAACCTTTCTGCGGAAAGCTCGAAGCCGAAGGTGCCGATCTTGCTGAGTTCCTGTCCTTCTGCGAGATAAGCCTCGCTCAGTTGCAGCGACGTCTCTGCCGCCTTTCTCTCCTCGATGTCGAAAATCACGCCGTACCAGGCGGTGATCGCGCCGTCCTCGTCGCGTCGAGGCGTTCCAATGCTCAGGCACCAGCGGTAGCCGATCGTGTCATTGCCGACGCGAGCTTCGTAGCTTCCCTCGGAACCACGGACGAGCATCCCCCGCCAGTACGTTTCTATGCCCTCCCGGTCGTCGGGATGCACCCCGTCGCGCCAACCCCACCCTACGGCTTCAGCTAGGGTCAGGCCGCAGAAATCAAGCCATCGTTTGTTGGCGTAGTCGAGGAAGCCGTCCGGCCTGGCCCGCCAGATCATCGCGGGTACGAGGTTGAGCGTCCGCTCGAAATCGGCGGCCGTTTTCTCGCGGGCGATGTTCGAGACGATAACGCTGTCGGCGTCCATACCGACAAGGAGTCGACCCTGGTGGACATCGGACGCTTTGAAGAGCTGCCAACGGAATTCGCCGTCGCGGCCGCGCAGGCGTACGACCGCTTGATGATCGCCACCGGCGGACAAGCGCTCGAGTACGGAAATCTCAGCTGGGTGCACGAACGACTTCCAGCGGTCGCCGAGCAAGGAGGAAGTGTCTTCGCCTGTAAGTAGTGCCCAGTGCCTGTTCAAGTGGATCGCATGCCCTTCATGGTCCAACATTATCGCCAGCGCGGGCAGTTCCTCCACGATTTCGAAAGGTTTGAACATCGGGTTAACTGTGCGACAACTCGACGGCGGTCGCTGACACCCGCGGCCCACCCGATGCTGGAGAGGACTCCTCCATCATAGCCGCCTTCCTCAACAAAAGCCGAAGCGATGATTTCCCTTCGATACATCGGATGTTCCGTGACAACATGGATTCCTCCGCAGCAGATCTTAACGAGACCGCTTTTACCCTCGGACACCATCGCGCGACTCCGCCGTTTGTGAGAGTCGTGTTATGTTAATAGTTGTAAATCGATGCATAGGGTTTGTGCGAAGTGATGAACTCCGACCAGGGCGGCATCGTACATTTCGGGCCGTTCGAGCTGAACATCCATGAGAGAATCCTGACAAGGAACGCCGAAGACATTCGGCTCGGTTCTCGCGCCTTGGACATCTTGATTAGTCTGATCGAGCGGGCCGGTGAGGTTGTCAGCCGCCACGAACTCATGAAGCTCGTCTGGAGGGACGTAGTCGTCGAAGAGGCGAATTTGCGCACGCAGCTTTCGATCTTGCGAAGGGCACTAGCGGACGGAGAGGGCGGCAACAGGTATATCGTCAACGTCGCAGGACAAGGCTACTGCTTCGTAGCCCCTCTCATCCGAGTGGCAAGGGCTGCGATCCCGTTGCCGGTTGCATCATCGCGGCATGGCATGCGCCATGAACTTCCCGCGCCTCTTGAAACCCTCATCGGACGAGAAGAGACCGTCACCAGCGTCAGGCAGCGTCTCAAGGAGCGGCGCTTCGTCAGCATTGTGGGTGCCGGTGGGATCGGGAAGTCCAGTGTTGCGGTCGCTGTCGCCGACCAGATGAGGCAAGAATATGGGGAGGATCACGTCTTCTTTGTCGATCTCAGTTCGGTTGCGGATGAGGCGGACGTGCCGAGCGCGATAGCGTCGTCTCTCGGGTGCGCCGTTCAGGGACCGAACGCCGAACCGGCAATCCTCGCGTTCGTTGCCTCTAAGAAATGCTTGGTCGTACTCGACAGTTGCGAGCACTTGATTGTCGCGGTCGCGCAGATCGCCGACCGCATACACGCCTATGCGCCGACCGTCTATGTACTCGCCACCTCCCGGGAAGCCCTGCGGGCGGACGGAGAGACGATCTTTTTGCTGGRGCCGCTCGAGGTTCCGCCGGAAGGAAACCTCTCCAGACAAGAAGTCGTTCGTTTTCCTGCGGTTCAATTGTTCCTGGAACGTGCCAGTGCGAGTGGCCACAACAGCGAGCTAACGGATGACGAGGTGTTGAAAGTCTCCGACATGTGCCGCCGTTTGGACGGTATCGCGCTTGCAGTTGAGCTTGCCGCAAGCCGTGTTGGCACCTTTGGTATCGGCGGGACGGCCGAGCTTCTAGCAAACGGTGCCGAACTTCATCTGCGGGGTCGGCGTAGCGCATTGCCCAGGCATCAGACCTTGCAGGCGATGCTTGACTGGAGCGTCAACCTCCTTTCGGATGTCGAGAGGACGATGCTATTCAGGTTATCGGTCTTCGCGGGTCCGTTCAGCGTCGAGGCAGCGCACGGAGTAGCAGCCGAGGATGGATGGACCGTGGGACAAACCAGTCTCATAATCACCTCGCTGGTCGACAAGTCGCTGATTTTCGTGTCGCCGATCGGTCGCTACCTGTTCTACAGGTTGCTTGACACCACTCGCACCTACGCCGGAAGCAAATTCGCGCCGCGGGAGGACGTCAACGTCATTTCGCGCAGACACGCAAACTATTTCAGGCATTTCCTGAAGTCAGTTTCCGTCGAAAGTGCGATCCACGATGCCAGGACCATGTCGTCCTTCATCCCACATTTGGGAAACATCAGAAAAGCGCTTGCATGGTGCTTTTCCGATAGTGGGGACGCACTTGTAGCCGTTGATCTTTCCGCCAGCGCCTCGGTTCTGTTGATAGACCTCTCGCAGTACGGCGAGTGTCAAAGGTGGTGTTCGCGTGCACTCGCTATCATCGAACCGAATGCAAAGGGCACGTCACTGGACTTGCGCCTGTCCGAAGCACTTGCCCGATCGGCGATGTACACACTGGGTAACCGCGACGAAACGAAGTTCCTGATTGAGGCGGCTCTGAACCTCGCGAAGCGGTTGGGCGACAACCGGCGGCAGTTGAACCTTTTGACCGACCTGAACATCTTCTTCACAAGACGAGGAGACGCGGGCGCGGCGGTCGATGCGGCCAACCAAGCGGCCGGCATCGCCCAGAAAATCGGAGTTGTGGAGGACGAGATCGCCGCCGAGCTCATACTCGGCGTGGCGTGTCATCAGGCAGGGGACCAGGCGGGCGCTCTCAGGCACTGCCGGCATGGTTTTAAACTGGCTGCACAGGCCGCACCAATTCAACTCGACCTGCTCACGGAAGCGCGCGGGCGCTTCATGCTGGCCCGGTCGCTGTGGCTCGTAGGGTACCCAGACCAGTCCCTGCAGGTCGCTCGACAGACGATCAGGGAAATTTCCAGATATAGCCATCATGTGTCCTATTGCGTGGCCCTCACCTATTCCATCCCGGTTTTCTGTTGGTGCGGTAACTTCGACGAAGCATCTGCCGCCGTCGAGATACTTCTGGCGCAGGCGGATAAATATTCGCTTCAGGCTTTCAAGACACTCGGGGCTGCCCTAAACGGCCAGATCATGGTGGAGACCGGGCGGAGCGAGCGAGGAATAGTGTTGCTACGAGCCTCTCTTGAGGCGTTGAAAGCAGAGAACTACAACATCGTTTCCTCGTCGGTTTCCTGCTTCCTAGCGAAGGGTTTGGCTGATCTCGGTCGTTTCGCGGAAGCGAAGTCTGTTGTCGAGGAAGCCCACAATCTTGCCGACGCGATCGGCGAGATTGTCTGGCTTCCCGACATCTATCGTACACGAGCAGAGATCTTACTCGCCCAGCCGGACCCTGATCTCGCACAGGCCGAAGCTTTTTTGGTTCTATCGATGGAGGAGTCCGTTCGGCAGTCTGCCAACAGTTGGGAGTTGAGGTCGGCCATATCGCTTGCCAGGCTATGGCGATGCATGGGAAGAGAAAGCAACGCCAAAGAGTTGCTCGGTCGCGTCTACGCCAAATTCAAGGAAGGGTTCGAAACCTCTGACCTCGTTGCGGCCCGACAGATCCTTTCAAAGAACGGGCCCGTCCAATGAGCCGGCGAGGGTTTTGCCGCTATCGACCTTGGGCCGGTTCGCCTTAGGGGACAGCGTTAGACATTCTCATCTGCTTGGCGGACCGCGCCTGGGAGGTTGTAGCCGCCTGCCAGGAAGCACTCGATCACGGCGTCTGCAAAGAGCTTCGCCGCATTCAGCGCTCTACAGCGGGATTCTATACTCATTTGTTAGGGATTGGTTGCAGGGTGGAGCTCGCGAGGCCGCGATCCTGGCCTTCAACGATACTTTTCTCTTGGGTCACCTTCATTGCGCTCGGCGCAGCCGCGTCTCTAACGGGAACGAGTATCAGGATCAGACTTCAGACAAACCCCAGCAACCGGCAAGGAGCCGCGCAATGAGCGACATACCCGCGTCGTCTTACGAGGCTCCAACGCCTCCCCCGAAAACAGCTGGCTGGAAACCCGCACGGCGCAGCCGTTTGCTCATTGTCGCCATAGCTCTGGGTGCTTTTGCAGCGGGTTTCGCAGTTCTTCTTGCGTGGCGGCTGCCTCCGTTCGACCTGACTTCTCGATACACCAACAATGCATCTGTCGAAGGGAATGTCACTGTCATTGCTCCTCAGGTCAGCGGCTATGTCAGCAGTGTGATGGTTCACAACTATCAAAAGGCACGGAAGGGCGACACGCTCGTCGCAATCGACGATTCCATATACCGCGCCCAGGTGGCCCAGGGAAAAGCCAACCTGGACGCACAACTTGTTGCGCTGGATAACAACAAACAGGACCATGCCGCAAAGGAGGCCGACCTGGAGGTGGCGCTTGCCGGGGTCGACAATGCCCATGCTCAGCTGGTGAAGGCCCAGGCGGACATGACCAGAGCGGATGAACTGATCAAGGACGCCGCGATTGCCCGCAGCGCCTACGATCAGGCACAGGCTGCGCTTCAGGCAGCGCAAGCCCAGGTGCGGACAGCTCAAGCCGATGAACAGATCCCTCGCGAAGCGATCAAAACCGTGGACGTCACGGAGAACGGCTTGGAGGCCCAGGTGGAGATGGCTCGAGCTGCGTTGCAGCTTGCGCAGATCAACCTTTCACATGCGATGATTTTCGCACCTGACGACGGGCAACTGGGAGAAATCAATGTTCAGGTTGGGCAACTGGTACAACCTGGTACGCAGCTCCTCGCGTTGGTTCCTCCAGATCTCTGGGTGATCGCGAACTACAAGGAAGCACATACGAGCAACATCTTCCCCCGGACAGCCGGCGGAAGTACGGGTTGATGCGCTTGGTGACGCTCGTCTAAGCGGGCACGTTGAACGGCTCTCCCCTGCCGCGGGTTCGGAGTTCGCAGTTCTCAAACCCGACAACGCGACGGGCAACTTTGTAAAAGTCCCCGAGCGCATCGGCGTCTTGATAAGGATTGAGCCCGGGCAACCTCTCGCCGACAGGGGTTCTCGTTAGTGTGAACAGATCCAGTTCTTGACGCCCGCAACCGAGCTGAATTCATCGACACTTCGGCTCGGAAGTTCGGGATAAGCGGAAATCGCCATTTCGCTTAGCGCTCTTCCAGGGCCTAACTCCAGAAACGACGTTGCCCCGGCTTCCACACAGCTCCGCAGACACTCCGACCACAGTACAGTTTGCGATACTTGACTTGCAAGTTTGGCAAGACCGCTCTTCACATCGACAACGGTCGCACCATCGATGCCACTAATCAAGCGAACTCCCGGATGCTGCGGGCACGGTGCTGCATTCAGCAGGACGTCGTGGAAATGTTCGGAAGCTTCTTTCAGCAGATTTGTGTGAGAGGCGACCTCGACGGGAACGAACGCCACCCTCTTAGCTCGTGCGGTACGAGCTGCTTCGGCGATGGCGTCGAGAGCCGCTCGCCTGCCTCCGACTATGAACGCGTCACCGGGATTGACAATTGATATTGCGGCACCGTGTTCTGCGCACAGAGTATCGATCGCGTCCCGTGAAAGACCACGAATGAACAAAAGGCCGTCACCTGGAGAGCTAACGGCGTTCATGATGTCCGCACGGCACGCAACATGGTCCAGGACCTTCGTGGACGTGAACACGCCTGATATGCCCCAAGCCGCTACCTCTCCGACGCTATACCCCGCGATTATCTTTTGGGAGGGCAAGGACGACTCTAGCGCTGCAAACATCACGAGTGTCTGGAGGGTGCAAAGTATCTGGCCCAATCGGTTGCCGTGAAGCGTTTCGGAGGATTCTCGTCTTACGAGTTCGCGAGGGTCAACTCCCCCAAGTAAATTCGCGCAGTAAGCAAACAGCTCATCTGCTTCCGGTGCCCTCTCCGTGAGAGAAAACATCGTGGAATGCTGATGTCCTTGTCCGGAACACAAGATGGCGACAGGCATTGGATTCAACTCGGAAACAGCACGGCGATGGCGATCGCCAATGTTACGATGCCCGAGACCGTACTTGCGATCACGATCGATCCCGTCGCACCGGAATCGAGGCGATAGTTGACAGCGAACAGAATTCCGAAAAACCCAGAAGGCACCGCAGCCAGCAAGATGGCGACCTTTGCTGTGTCCCAGGCGATCGGCAATAGAAGCACCACGCAAGTCGTCAGGACAGGACGGACCAAGTTAGACATGATTGTTGCGGTTATTACTTTCCTGTTGAGTTGGAAAGCCTGCGAGGACAGCACGACACCTGTCAGGAACAGCGCCACGCCGGGTGCCGCGTGACCGATTAGAAGGAGACTGGCATTGACGGCATCGTTTGTTTTAAATCCGCTCAGCGAAAAAAGTATGCCAAGTATGGGGGCGACAACAACGGGCTTGGTCAGGGCATGAAATAGACTGCTGGAGATCTTGGGCTGATGACCGCCATTCGCGGCCGGCTTTCCGGCATACATTTCCACGAGGAGCAATGACAGAGGGCTGATGATGATCGAGCCGCTTGCGAGCACGATTGCGAGTGGCACGGTCCCTGCCGGGCCGAGGACGTCAGCGAGAAGAGGGAGGCCCACACCCGCCAGATTTGGAAATGCGATCGTGAGGGCCTGCAGCGAGGCGTCTGCTTTGCCGACCTTCATGTAGCGTATTTGCAAGCAATACCAGGCGACAAAGACGACAAGCATCACGCCGCTGCTGATCAGGAAGAGTGGTGCTTGAGCGAACATTTCGGTACGCGAGGCCGTCGCGGTTGCTGCAAACAGAGATGCGGGCAAAGCGAAAGTCATCACGAGGACATTAAGCCCTTCAACATGATGATTATCGACGATGTTCCAGCGCCCGGCAACGTAGCCAAGCGCCATGACGAAGAAAATCGGAAGCAATGCGAGCAGGATCGTATGTGCCATCAGATGCCTCGCCGTTCATGTGCATCGACAAACAGCGTCATTGCCAGGAGATCCGCCGAACCTCCTGGGCTGAGCCAACGATCGATGAACTCTCGATGGATCGATGCGGCGCGACGTTTCCAGTGGGGAGCACGGATCCCACCATCGTCCAAAAACTCTTGTGCGAGTTGCTTCGCGTGCAGGAGGCCGTGCGGACCGCCCCGATGAAGCAGATTTGTGTCTTCGAGAACTGCAATGAGTGCGAAACAAGTCTGGACCCGAGCGGCCTCCAGATCGTGCGGACGTGCCTCGAGAGCGTCCCTCAGAGCGGGCAATCCAACCTGATAAACGGTTGGAAAACCTTGCGCCGCTTCCATGCGGGCACCGCCCGCACCAAATCGGCGTCGCGCTCTGTCGCCATGGCTGTGCAACAGCACCGGGCCGTCGACGATGTCAGGTCCCCAACGTTCAGAGACGATTGCGCCGAGCGAAAGATCTTCTGCAACTGCACCGCTCGCTTTCGCGCCTGCGGCTGCGCACAGAAGTCCCATTCCAAAAATCGCTCCCCTATGGGTATTGATACCGCTGGTGGCTGCACGCATTGCTGCTTCCGCCTCGATACCGATTACCCTAAGGCGGCCCATTTCGCAGTCTTGAGCCCCGGCGTCCGCCAGAGCGCCGAAGAATGGCTTGATTGCCGCCGCGCTGTCACGAAACGTCTCGGAATTCATGTCATAGTGACTGCCGCAGTCAATGTGGCTCACCAGACCCGGTTTGGGCCACGTCTCAAGCTCCAGCAAGAGACAGGCAGTGGCCGTCGATGCGATGAAATGGAGGTTGGCCGGCAGCCTTCGTTTGATGCGGGAGCGTTCTTGCTGTGCGGGAGCGGGCAACAAATAGTTCTTCATGGCCTCGCACCTCCGCCCAGAAACGCGGTTGGGTGGCAAAGTGCTGTTCCGGATATCGATTTCACCAGTATTTCCCCGGTCGCGCCGAGGAACTCCCGCCAGTTAACGGCCGCACCGTCATCGCGGATCAACTCGCCGTCCAAGCGCATCGGAGCTGCAGACTGGATGCGCTCCAGATCGTCCACCAGGGAAAACACATTCGCATCCCGATGAAAATAGAACAGGAAATCAAGATCCGAGGTGATTGTCAGATAGTTCAAACCTGTAATCACACTCCATCCAAGGCTACCGAACACCCGAGCTTCGATGCCGTGCCGCGAAGCCAGGATATCAAGTGCATGTAGTGTTGGAAGCCACTCGCCGGGGGTTCGGTGGTCGACCGAGTTCAAAGCGGGCGGGCGATCGATCGACCGGATCTGATGCTCTTGGATAACGAACGAGAGGCGTTTTTTCCCGGCGTAAGGAGGGAGCGGAAGCCCGACAGACACTCCGGCTGCATCGCCCGGTTCGGGCCGCCGGGTGATGAGCGGCCATCCTCGCCTACTCCATTCAGGGAGCATGGGCTCAGACCGTAGATGAGGGTTATCGGCGAATATAGAGACCCAGGAGGCCGGTTCTAGCGAGATCAGGTCGTGCCGCCTTGGCGGCGCCGCGTTACCGTGCGAGTGCGAGAGCATGGACCCGCTCCGCGATCTCGGCAGCCTTGGAGCGCCCGTTGCGTTCCTTGCCCAAAGCGTCCCGTATATCTCGAGCGTCCGGCAGTTCAGCCAACAGGGCCTCAAGCTGGGACGCAAGGGATTCGGTCTCACTCCATATGCGGTGAACCGCTCCTGTTTTTGCCAGATTATCGAGACCAGGTGCGAAAACGGGCGTTGATTTGGCCTTCTCTTCAAGAACCTCGACAGGAAGTTTCGTCACCTTCGACATCGAGGGCAGGTCCATGACCGCCGGTGACGCACCTGGTAACCCGACCAACACACGCGTTGCCAACGCCGTGGCGAGGAACGCCCCGGCTGCTGAATGACCGTAGAGAATTCCGATGGTCGGACGACCGTGGATATCGGCGTAAATCAGGCACTTGGCGAGGTGGGCCAGGAATTCATTCAGGCCCAGCAACTCATCACGCTTGCTCATCCTTTGGCTGTCACTGTCCACAATGACAAGGATCGGACCTTTTCCTGTTTTCAAGTTTCCAAGCACGAAGCTCGAAAGACTGATCGCCTCGTCCACGCCCAGCGCCTTCCGGTCCGAGATGCCGATAACCAAGGCTCCGTCTGCTGATCGAAGGGAGCCGTGTCCGGTGACGACTCCCTTATCGGTCGTAACCTTGTGACCGCCGGGGAAAATCGAGGCGAGGATCTCATCGAGCGTCATGTTCGGGGCTCCATACTTTGTCGGCCAGGGATATGAATTTCTCGGCGGGCATTTCAGGCACCAACGCCGCATCCGGCACGCCGATCGCCTGCCAGATATCGAGCGCGTCATGAGAAGCCCCGAAGTTTTCCAGCCGCTTCTCGAGTCGATTCTGCTCGTTTATTAGGGTTTCAAGTGTGAGCCCCCCGACGGCCCGCACAAGCGCGGTCGCGGCGTCTCGAAATGCCTTTGCCGTATCGTCGACAAAGTCATCGGCTGCACCGATTAGGCGCCTGTGCTTTCCGCCCATTGTCCGCCAAACCAAGGCTCGGTCGCGAGAATCAAATTCCTCTACGCCTCGGTTCGTCTCAATGACTTCTGGGCCGGAGACCGCAATGCGTCCTTGCTCGGATACGACCAGCGCCGAGCAGCAGCCAGCTGTGAGACCGCCACCGCCGTAGCAGCCTGCACGGCCGCCGATAAGTCCGAATACTTTTACGCCTGCCGTCCTAGCTTCGACGACGGCGCGCATGATTTCGGCAATTGCAAGCTCTCCTGCGTTTGCTTCCTGAAGCCGCACTCCACCCGTGTCAAAGAGGATAAATACGGGTATCGATTTCGCATCGCGTGCCGCTCGAAGCAGGCCTGTCATTTTCGCTCCGTGCACTTCGCCGAACGCTCCACCCATGAAGCGACCTTCCTGTGCGGCCACGAAGACCGGAGAACCTCCGATCGTGCCGCGCCCGATCACAATGCCGTCGTCGAATTGCTCCGGAAGGTCAAAGACTCGAAGGTGAGGGCTAACCTCCCGCATTTCCGGACCTAGGAATTCCTGGAAGCTGCCGGCGTCTAGTAAAAAGTCGACACGCTTACGCGCCGAAGCCTCATACCAGCTTGAGGAATCCTCGTGAATCTTCGAGGGCCACGGTTTTTTCGAAGAGCTCATTGTTGTTCCTCCATCACGCTGACCGCTTGCGCCAGTCGCAGCATCACAGTATCCGGTCGTGCACCGCCATCATTGATGGACAACTTGAGACCGCCGGGTGCGTATCGCTCGACAAAGTCATCGATGACCGCGGTCCAGACCTCTTTGAAGCCCTCTGCTGCCGTCTTGATTTCGATTTGGCAGTGGTTATCAGGCAGGACACGCTCGGCGAGAACTTCGAGATTTCCGGAGGCGACCACTCCGACGATGGCAAGTTTTCTGTCACCTGCAG
Source organism: Rhizobium sp. 01L419 (assembly GCF_056400025.1). Lineage (NCBI taxonomy): Bacteria > Pseudomonadati > Pseudomonadota > Alphaproteobacteria > Hyphomicrobiales > Rhizobiaceae > Rhizobium > Rhizobium sp. 01L419. Next base: position 6,693 of record NZ_JBFTSM010000031.1, on the reverse strand, counting down.
CGCGCTTGCGTGTCTTATGGTGAAAGGTGAGGTCTTCCATCATGTTACTCCTTTCACCAGTTGCGGAATTTCGAGGGAGGAGCGTAAAGACCGCCCGACCATTGGACCAGGTCCTTGATAGAGCGAGCTGCCAGGAGGTTTCGATCTGCGTCGAGAGGGTCGATGCCAAGGTCTTCCGGGCGACGGATCACGCCCCGCTCTCTCAGGTGCTGAACGATCTTTTTGTCACGAGCGCGGCCAACGTCGGTATATCCCGCTACGCCCCGTATAGCCTGTTCACGTTCACGGGCGTCCCTGCACAGGAGGAGATTTGCGATGCCTTCCTCGGTAACGATATGCGTTACGTCATCGCCGTAGATCATCACGGGAGCCAGATCCAGCTTGAGTTTTTCAGCGAGAGCAAGCGCGTCCAGTTTCTCGACGAAAAGCGGAGCGTTTTTCTCGCCGAATGTTTCACCGATCTGCACTACGAGTTTCCGACCGCGCCGCAATGGTGCAGGTCTGTCGGGATTAGCTTCTCTGCCTGCTTGAAGCCACGGCTCGCTTGGATGACGCCGCCCCCTGGGATCAGAACCCATGTTCGGTGCACCCCCGAAGCCTGCGATACGGTTGGTCGTCACCGTGGATGAATTGCCGTCGAGGTCGATTTGTAATGTTGAGCCGATAAACATATCGCAGGCATATAGGCCAGCCACCTGTGAGAAAGCCCTGTTCGAACGCAGGGAACCGTCCGGTCCTGTGAAGTAGATGTCAGGTCTGGCGCGAATGTAATCCTCCATGCCGACCTCCGAACCGAACGAGTGGATCTGTTGAACCCAGCCCGACTCAATCGCGGGGATCAAAGCGGGATGGGGATTTAAGGCAAAGTGTGACGCAATCTTCCCCTTGAGCCCGAGCTTCTCTGCGAATGTGGGGAGAAGCAGCTCAATGGCTGCGGTGCTGAATCCGATACCGTGGTTCAGGCGTTGAACACGGTAGGGAGCATAAATTCCCTTGATGGCCATCATGGCGGTAAAGATTTGAGTTTCCGTGATAGCGCCAGGGTCGCGCGTGAACAGGGGTTCCACAAAAAATGGCTTATCCGCTTCAACTACGAAGTGGACGCGGTCGCCTGGGATATCGACACGGGGCACACGATCAACGATCTGATTTACCTGGGCGATTACGACACCATCCTTGAATGTTGTCGCTTCCACGACAGTGGGCGTGTCTTCCGTGTTCGGTCCCGTGTAGAGGTTCCCGTCGCGATCAGCGCTGACTGCGGCGATCAAGGCGACATTGGGAGTGAGATCGATAAAATACCGGGCGAAAAGCTCGAGGTATGTATGGACTGCGCCAAGCTCTATCTTGCCGCCGAAAAGCATCGTCGCGATGCGGGCGGATTGAGGGCCGGAGTATGCATAGTCGAGCCGCTTGGCGATGCCATGATCGAACAGATCGAGATGACTTGGCAGTACCACACCGGATTGTACCATATGAAGGCCGTTGACCTTGGTTCGGTCTACTGCCAGGAGGGCGTTACTCAACAGGTCCGCTTGCTTCTGGTTATCACCCTCAAGACATACGCGATCGCCGGGACGCACCACAGCCTCCAGCAATCTGGTGGCGTCGCGGGCTTCTACGATCTTTCCGTTGGCAAGAGCACTTCCTGCCTTGATGCGCTCCAGGCACTCCTCGCGGTGTCGTTGCCAGTCCATGGTCATCGGGCTCCTGCTTGTCGGTCGGTCGAGATCTGTGTCGTTTCGATTGACTGTTTTTGGTTTTCTCGTGGAGAGATTTGACCACCGCCTTATTGGGCGGTGGCCCTATAATATCAGGAAGCTACTTCTTGGCCGTCGAGGCGTCACGCTCCGCATCGCGGGCCGCCCGCACGATAACCTCTGCCACTTCCCGGGGATGGGATTCGTAGACGGAGTGGCTCGCTCCTTTGATTTCAATCGTGCGGCTCTTCGCCCTGGCGTAGTACCAACGCTCGAGATCGGGATTGATGATCTGGTCGTTTCCGGCCACGATCCCCCAACTCGGCTTTGTTTTCCACGCGGCGGACGTCAGCGGGGTGGTGAACACTTCGGCGGCGGCAAGTACCTGCGACCGTGCTTCGAATACGGCTTGTTCATGGGGCATGTCAGGGGCGAATAGCTTCGGAAATTCTACCGGGTTCAGATAGGTGTAGCCGTCGGCCGTCTTCTTTATCGCGCCGTCGGTTTTCGCCAGGACGCTTGGCGTTTTCTTCCCGAGAGTACCTTCGTCCTCGCCGACGTCAGGCGCGTGTGCAGCGACATAAACGAGTGCCGTCACATTAGGATGGACGCCAGCTTCCGTGATGATGGAACCACCATAGCTGTGACCGACGAGCAGTGTTGGGCCATCCTGAAGGTCGAGAACGCGTTTGGTTGCAGCCACGTCGTCAGCGAAAGACGTTTCGGGTTCCTGAACCATGGTGACGTTGAAGCCCTCTCTCGTCAGGATTTCGTAGACGGGTTTCCAGCCGGAGCCGTCCACCCACGCACCATGAACCAGAACGATGTTCTTGAGCGGCTCGGCACCTGCGGGTGCGGCCAGGGCGATAAACGGAAGTGTAGCTGCGAGGGCCAAGTATGCTTTGAGTTGTGTCATGGCTACGGCTTCCTATCTGGTTGCTGAGACGACAGTCGGCATTTTGCGTGCACAAGAGGTAAGTCATTCGACCAAGCCGGACCTGCGCGGCAGAGTTCTGCGCTTGGAACGTCGGCGCTCACAGAGCAGTTCGGACCCGCCCACGTCGCTTTGATCGTGTGGCGTCTGCATGTAGATGATTTCGTTTTTATTCTATTATTTGGAGGCTTCCGAAGGCCTCTGCCCAAAAACCTAACTGTGGTCGATGTATTCGGGAATCACACCTTGGTGTAGGATAGGCACGACCAACGAATGCAGCGTATTAAACCTGAGGGTCTGCACGTCTTTGGATCTGGAAACACGCTAGCGAATACACGAAGATAGACTGTCGGGCTGATCTGCCGAAGCATCTCGGCCTTCAAGAACGCAAGATTTGGGGCAGGGCTAAGCGAGGCTGCAAGTGCGTTAGTCTGAGCCAGGTTCGCGTCGAGCGCTGGAGCCGACAAGCGTCCAGCGCCTCCCGAAGTTATGGACACCCATGCGGGAACTCATGAACGAGCCTTCCAGTCGTCCGTATCTTGTTCTTGCTGTCAGTGTGGGCAAAGTGTTTTATCCGACCGCTTGTGGAACCGCCTGTGGGGTAGAGACCGACGCGATCGTTTCCCCAGCCTTGGCAAATCCAATGGCCACGGCGTTCTCAGAGCAAATTTTGCAAGACCGCGACGATGCCGGGGCACCCACGCGGGTTGATATTGAACCGACGTCACTTTGGCCCAATTATCCCAAGGTGGCATACCGTCATCCTGTGACTTCGGGCATCACTTTTCCCATCTCCATCTCCATCGCGTTGCTTGCATCGACTTCCTGCAGCGATACGATGACCTCCTCGTCGGGCGCTATGGTCGCTTCCTGAATGATCGACCACAATTGCTTTAGCAGTTTCCGCTTGTACTCGACCGATCTGCCCGTTCGGATAGCGGCAGTCAGGACGACGGCCCGAGACGGCTCACAGCCGCTAATCCACTTCCGGCTTGGTAGTCGTGGAAGATGACATGAAACCAGTTCCTGGGGACGTTTGCGTATCCAGAATGCAAGGTGGTCAGTCGCGTAGCCAGGCTGGCCTTCGCCGCGTCTGTTAAACTGTGGGCTTGGGTGGTGATGGTATACAGCGGCATCTTAATTTTCCTGGATATTGCAGGATTGGGCGAACCAATACCGTTGCAGTGCAGGAATGACTTGCGGCATGATTATGACCAAGCCTTAATGAGGCCCATTGTTCATACACAGCTTGCAATAGTCGCGGGCGTTGCCTTTGGTTCACCCTGCGAATTCGTGCTTTTACAGCATGGACTGATACGCGAATAACGTCCATTTCCTCGGCCTCTGGCGATATTGAGTATCGCTGAATCATCCCGTGATACCCGAGGCGTCTTCCGGTGGAAAAAGTCCAACGCAGTTTGGTCGTCGAATACAAATCCGGTCGACAGAAACCCGGCCCGAAATCGGATTCGATCTGGGGCAAGATCGACCTGAAGTCCGTTGCCCGCGATGTCGAAGACGACGCGGTTTCATTTTTGCCGGGTGGGAGAACACATGGTTCCGCCAGCGAAGTGTCTGTATCGAAAGCCGGGCCAACCGGACCTTTGTTGACACCGGCGACCGGGCAGCACACAACATCATCAGTGACCGAGGAGACGATTATGGCCGACGAAATCGATACGATACCCACGACTGATGCGCCGGCGGTTGCGGAAACGCCAATCGCGAAAAAGCAGCGCCAACCGCGCGCGAAAAAGGCAAGCCTGCTAACCGCCTCGGTCGATGATGCAGTAGAACCGGCCGGCACTTCTGCCGACGTGCCCGAGAAACAGAAGCGCGGACGCAAGGCTAAGTCGATCGAAGGTACTGGTACCGCAAAGCGCGAACCTGTGAAACGCGCATCGAAGGCCATACCGGCGGCTCCTGTCGCGCCGACGGCGCCTGCGTTGACGACGGCTGCCGCAGAGGCGAGTGACGAGATGGCCGATCTGCTGCAGCTGGAAGAAGAGAACCAGAGGCTGCGCAAGCTGCTGGCCGAAAAGCTCCGTTCGGAAAACGCCGATCTGCGCAAGCGGCTCAAGCTCGATTGAGAAACAACCGGCGGCCCATCGCCGTCAGCATTTTGCATGGCAACAAGACAAATAGTCTGGTGGGCGGTCACGGCCGCCACCAAACCATCAACGCGCAGCTTGCATGCGGAACGTACTGCGAGGTCGAATGAATGGCGTCTCCCTGGAAATTCCTTGCCGGACTTGTGTCGCCGCGACGCGAGCCGAAGAAGGACGACAGCGCGATCGAAGCCGTCAAGCCGGACGTTCTTGCGATAGCGGGTCCGACCGAAACCACAGTCGAGGAAAGCCGGCATAGTGCCGATCACCGGGCAGGCGAACAACCGGAGCCTGTCGATCGATCTGATGCAGCTCCTATCGCGCCTGAACCGTCGGATCAAACTCGTCGCGATGTTGTTGGTATTGTGGAACACGATAACGGCAAGCTGGAACCAGGTTCTGGCACTGTCTTGCCGGATGTCGGCGTTCCCGTTGCGAAGCTCGAGGCTGCAAAAGCCATGCGCCATAAGCGGAGAACGCGTGGCCAAAAGGTCGAAGCAGCCGCGGTCGTGTTACAGGTCTCTCCAGTCACTGCCTCTATTTCCGACGGAATGGTGAGCCTTGACGAGGAGATCGCCATGCTCCGGACCCAGTTGGCAGGTAAGCTACGACTGCAGAACGCCCAGTTGAAGAAGATGCTGGCGCGTTTCGAGCGCTGATCCTTTGACGATGTCGCTGTCTGTGGAAAATGCCAAGCGGAAATCAACTGACAGGATCAAATGCATTGTTGCGGCATATCTCTTGAGTAATCCCTCCTCATCTGACGGGCTACCGCATTAGTGGACCGGGTCACTGATGAACAACAGGTCGTTTTGGGTATGGATCGCGGCACTCGCCGCACCCGTTGTTTCCCTGATGGCAGTTCAGATCGATACGAACTTTGGAGCCTCGATTGGCGGTGGCGGCTACGATCTTGGTCCGTTCCTATATTCCTGGCTATTGATCATAGTCACAGCCCGGTGGTCGCTTTGCGCTTTTACGGCCGCGTTAATTCATCGCGACCGGGCAGCTTCAATACGGGCCGTCGGCTTGACTGTTATTGGCTTTGTCACATTCGTCACTGTTCTGCTTCTTTACCGACAGAACCTTTCCTAGAATCGGGAATCCGGGCAAACCTCGTCCTGCGTCCGGCGAAGCTCGAGATTCATAAGAATAGGAGCCGGTGCAGTTTCTGGTGGATGCTCGCTTGATAGCTCTTTTCTTCAAAGGCTTAAAGATTTCAGATGTCGGCGAAAATGGGGTTATGGGTTCGATTCCTATCAAGGCGACCAATTCAAAAACAGGCAAATCTTTCTGCTTACGCAAGACGTTCGCGACAGCTCACCTCGACCAGCTCCTGCAGAACCTTCACTCGTTCGACCAACCAACCAAGCTCTTCCGCACTTATCTCATAGTTCGGCGAATACCGAGCTTCGACATAGGCGCGTGACAATAGCTCGAAGTGACGGCGGGCAATCCTGTTGTCGCGCGGCCATGCTTCGATCAATCTTTTGTCGAGATCTTCTGCCTTTGAACGCAGCACTTTAATACGATGTGATTTCGGGCTGTAGAGCGTCATGACCAGGAGAAGACAATGGTACGCCGTCTCAGTTGCCTGATGAAGATTGAACGCTGCATGCCGTGGAACGCCATCCGCGATACTGGTCTCCGCAAGCTTGACATTGTGTCTTGATAGCGGAAACCATTGCTCGAAATGGCGCCGTGCTTCAGCCTTGGCCTCGTCTGTCGTCAGCGGCTTCGGCTGGGCGAGGGGATGACCCTCCTCTTCGTAGAGGATCTTGCCGTCCCTGGCGATATCGACAAAGAAGGGCCGGCCGCGTGAGAGCTGGTCGTTGATATCATGCAAACTGTGGACGATCGGAATGACTGGGGTTTCGATCCGGTGGGCGATCTGTTCCTGCAGGAACCGTTCTTCGAGGGAAAGCCAAAGTTCCTGCTCTTGGGCGAAGTT
>NZ_JBFTSM010000030.1:0-46657 GCF_056400025.1 Rhizobium sp. 01L419 | reverse complement strand
TCAATGGCGCCCCGCGATGCATTGGGCTTGTCGAGAAGGAGATCCCGCTCGGTTCAGAGCGATCTGACGTTCTCGGCCTTCGACTTGCCGGTCTTCCGATCCTGGCCAACGTCGAAGGACACGCTTTGCCCTTCCTTCAGCCCGTCACCGTACTGCAGCGCCGAGACGTGCACGAAAACGTCGGCACCGCCGTCGTCCGGTGTGATGAAGCCGAAGCCTTTGTCGTTGTTGAAAAACTTGACCTTGCCAGTTGGCATGAGAACCCTCGTGTGCTCGCTGTTGATCGACCAGCAATCTATCGCTCGCGATCTGTCATAGCAACCGATCTGCTGCGAGCAGTTCAGTCAGCCTGCGCGCAGTTCCATTGCATGCGTTCTAGCCACCGTTCTGTGACTCATTTCGCGCTCCAAGACCTGGGCCGGGGGAAGTCGATAAAGGTTCGGGTTCCCGAAGGCCGGCCGTGCTGTCTGTTTTTAGAGCCCGTAAACGTCGTGAGGTCCGCGGACGAGCTGCAACACGCCAACCGTCTGTGGTTTTTGCCTATACGAGCAGGCGGCCTGCCCGTCCGCTTCGCCTTGCTTCACCGTTATAATAGCTCGCCGCCTGCTGAACAGACCGATGACGCGACTGCTCCATCGCTTCCGGCAACGGGATGCCATTGCGGGCGGCTTGCGTCAGATACCCGGAGCGCGAGCCATGCGCCGAAAGCTCGCTGGGAGAGAGGCCGGCGAGCTTGCAACGAGACTTGATGATCAGGTTCACCGATCGCGGTGAAATCTGCGTCTTCTTGACATTGCCCCACCGGTCGATCGCCCGGAAGACATCGCCTTTTTCAATGCCTGCTTCCTTTAGCCATAATGTCAGCGCCTCGACCGGTCTGCCGATGAGGATGACCGATTCACCGTCCTCGGCATTGGCGGTTTTTGTCCGGCCAGACTTCGTCGCCTAGTCTGAGTGTTCAAAGGACGATCCCTGCGCGCGAGGCTTGCGGACCACAGCACGTTCTCGGCGGCCGATCACAAGCTTCGAGACGCCTACGCCTTGTGTGTAACCTTTGGCGCTTGACCGCGTTTGTGGTTTATAGAGTATTTGTGGAAGCGTGGAATGGATATCTACATCGTCACGCTGACCATACTGGGGTTTGTAGTCTTATTGACTGCCTGGCTTCCTATGATCTTCCGCCGGCTTCCCCTGTCGCTGCCTATAGCCTGTCTGGCAATCGGCGCGGTCCTCGCCTGGTCGCCTTTCCCACTGCTTCCCCAGTTCAACCCGCTCGAAAACCGCGAGTTCACGCAACGGATGACAGAAATCGTCGTCATCGTCGCTCTCATGGGGGCGGGGCTCAAGCTTGATCGACCGATTGGATGGCGAAGCTGGGCGACGACGTGGCGGCTATTGGGGATTGCCATGCCGCTCACGATTGGAGCCCTTGCTCTTCTCGGCCACTGGATACTCGGACTCGGTGCCGCGTCAGCACTTCTTCTCGGTGCCGCACTTGCGCCAACCGATCCGGTACTTGCAAGCGATGTTCAAGTTGGCCCTCCGAGGACCGGAGAAGAAGATGAAGTGCGGTTTGCGCTGACGTCCGAGGCAGGCCTCAACGACGGGCTCAGTTTCCCATTCGTGCATCTTGCGGTGGCTATGACGCTGATGGGAACGGAACGCCTGGATGTTCTCGGTCACTGGGCTTTGCTCGACGTCGTTTGGAGGCTGCTCGCAGGCGTCGTCATGGGTTGGGGTCTTGGCAAAGTATTCGGCGTGCTATCGTTCCGGATGAGCGTCGGCAGCCTTTCGAGAACCCGCGACGGCTTCGTGGCGCTCGGAATGACCTTTACGACATACGGCCTGACGGAGCTTGTCCACGGCTATGGTTTTGTCGCGGTCTTCCTCGCCGCCGTGGCATTCAGGGACGCTGAACGAGAACACGACTGGCATGAACAACTCCACGACTTCGCAGAGCAGATAGAGCGTCTTTTGATGATGGCTCTTCTTGTCTGCCTCGGGGCGATCGCGGTGAGCGTTCCGTTCATGGCGGCGGTCGACTGGTGTGTGGTCGCGGTCGCTGTTCTCGCGCTTGCCGTCGTCAGACCCGTTATAGGATGGCTTAGTCTTCTCGGTTCAGATCATCCGCCTTCAGAAAGTGTAATTATCGCGGTCTTCGGAATACGCGGGCTGGGTTCGATATATTATCTCGCCTACGCGACGGGTCACGCGGAGTTCGCCGGCGTTGAGACGATCTGGGCAACCGTATTGTTGATTGTACTCATATCGATCGTGGTTCACGGCGTGGCGGTAACGCCAACGATGGACTGGATTGACGGTCGCAGGTCGGCGCGGGCCTTCAAGCGTGAAGATGTGAACCCTCGTCCGGACTGATCGCGTAGGGAGATGAAGATGCGGTTACTGAACACGAATGTTCCCAAAACCACCGAAGGAACCATCACGGTCGAATTTCATCGAGAGGGAAACGAGCTGATCTCAGTTCGTGTGGCATCTGACACCGTCGCCGGCGAGAGTGCAGCGATCGGTCGCGCGAAGCAGATGATGGTACAGATTTCAGCGTTCGGGAGGTGCCGCTAACGTCGGGAGCGAAAGGCGAAGGCAGTATCGACGACTCGCTTGCTGAGGAAACTGATCCGGAGACGCGGTCTGGCCGGCGAGTTAGACAGCGGTTTCAGAAAGCCGCAGAAATATCGAGCGCGTCTTCATGACCGCAGAATGCGGAGGCTGCGCTGTGGTGCCTAGTCAAGCAGGTCGGCAGGCACCTTGCCGCCGTTTTCTGCCAGTTTCTTCATCGACGCCTTGTGGAGATAGGTGTTCATCTTGGCGTTTCCGTGGGCGTCCCGAATAGCCGAGTTCCTGGGCGAGTTCCTTGCGTTCTTCGAGGCTCGCGTCCATCCCGAGCGCCTTCATCAGGTCGACGATCGAATGTCGCCAGTCGAGCTTCTGACCGGACTTCTGGACTGCGGCGTTGAGGATGGGCTCGGTATCGACCGATGGTCGCGGCGCCTCATGGCCATCGCTGGACGAGCTGTCTCCTGCGACGGTGCGGGCGACGCCATCTGCTCAGCGGACGGAGACGCGCTGCCCGCCGTCGGAAAACCTGCGGATATCGTTGACCGTCTCGGTCCGATCTTGCAGTCTTGCGAATGCCGATCTCTTCGACGACGCGAGTGTCTTTCGACACGACCGCTTCTTCGGGATGCTCCTCTGCCGAGATCGTCCGATCCTGGAAGGCGCGATCGGCGTCGGTCAGGGGGCGAACAACCGTGCAACGTTCGATGTCGACGTCTTGTTACGCAGGCTGACGTCTTCGCGGACGGGCGTTTCGACGGTGTAGCCGCGCACGCGCACAGAGCCATTGTTGACGTTGCGCTTGCCGACCCGGAGATTTTCCTCGACCACCGGAATGGTTTCGTCACGCGACCCGTCGTCGAAAGCGTCCTCGCGGGAGGCCGCCGTCGACTGAACCACGCCGTCCAGGTCGTCATCGAACTTGCGCTGCTCGGTGCGTACGACCGAACTTAAACCTGCATTGCAATCGTAGCTGGTGTTCGCCAGAGCTTCATTGGAGCCCTGCGCATTCCAGCCTTCCTTACGCCAGGTGTCGGCGCGCTCATCGATGTCGATCGAGCCTTCGTCGTCGAGGATGTCGTGAGCCGTCTCATAGCTCGCGTCGTCGACCTCGACGGAAACGAGGAAGCCGCCGCGGCGCAGGCCCTCTGCATGGCGGCCAGAATGTTCCACCTGCACAAGTAATGGTTGGATCGCCACCAGCAGCAAAAATCCAGCCCCTAAACGTCTGCACAAAGCGCGCGTTCGTCCCTCTAAGCCAAGAGATTCACCTCAATTGCAGCGGCTTTGAACGCCTCTCTGGCGATTTTAAGAGAGCCCAGATTTACAAGAGCTCCCACGCACGCAAGCTTTGCCAAGCCATAGTGTTTTCCATGCTCGGCCGGCCACCTGTTCAAGAGATAACCCAGTCCCTCTTCGGGACCACGAATTGTCTCGGTCATGCCACTGCCGATCCTGACATATACAGGCACACCCCAAACAGACCGACCGAAAACCTCATTCTCCCAACTCATCTTGCTTCCCCTGTCATTGTTCCCCCGAGTGCAGATCTAACGCGCTCGATACGGCCGGCAAATCACAATGGTAGTAGCGTCCGAGCCGCGTGCCGCACCGCTGCTCCCTCGAAGGATGTGGTGGGATGGCAGCCAATCGTATGTTCAAAGTTGATCGGTTCGCCGCCCATAGCTGCCTGTCGTAGTCGATTGAGGCGTCTGTCAGTGAACGCGACGCCCCGGCGGAGTTAATCCCGGCACGGCGTCTCGATGCGGACCCGAAAAATTTATGACGTTCGCCCCCTTCTGCGAGCTACCGAAGTTTCTGCGCAGAGCGTTAGCAAGTTGGACCGGCTCTCTCAGACCCCGGTGGAAAAGCTTGATAATCAGCCTGGCTGCAACGATGAACTCTCCCTCCGGGTTCGCCGATATTTTGCCTTTGTAGCCGCAGCTGACGAGAACTTCCTGAAGCATCTTCAGGTCTTCGCTTTTCAGATTGGCGGTGTTGATTTCGGAAGACATGTTGTCCTCCTTCCAGTCGGGGCGAAGCTCACAGGCCTCAATCGGCAGCGCCCGTTCAATGGCTGCCGAGAATCTTAACCTGCGCTCTATAGTGGACGATAGCAAATGGATTCATCGAAGCCACTGCCCATCATTGCCGGCACCCCACCACGCTCAGGCTCGACCACATCGTCCATCATCTCGGGCTTGCACTGGGTGGCAGCGGCCACCTTTGCCAAGAGGCTGATGTTGCCGGTAAGCCACGACACGCTGCTGCGCGTTGTGCGGCGGCGCGGCAGTCCGCGCTTTGTCCCGCCGACCGTGATCGGGATCAACGACTGGACGTGGCGACGTAACCAACGCTATGGGACCATCATCTGCGATCTGGGACGACGCAAAACCATTGCTCTCCTGCCAGATCGGGAGCCATCGACCGCCCAGCTTGGCTTTCGGACCGCCCCCAGATCAGCATCGTAGCCCTCCAAGGATTCTCGGACAGACACGTGGGCATCAACAACGAAAACCGTTGGTCGGTCGATTGCGTTGCCAGGGTTCATAGTCGTCACCGTCGAGACCATCCGGTACATTAGCTCCTTCCACGAAGCCATCAAACTCTCTCAATGCACGAAAATCTATCATCGTAGTGGCTTGGTGACCTGGTTATCGATCGCTTTTCGAAGCTAGGCAAGCATGCGTGGTTGGGCTTGAAAGTCCATTGTACGATGGTATCGGGGCAAAGCGCCAGCCAGCGAAATCCCACTCGAGCCCGTGCGATGCCGTGCCATCTTGTTTGCCCGTTTAATCGCATGGCGTACTTCGAAGATCGATATCGTCGTGGCCGCCTTTGTTGTCCATTGGATGTGGTGTCGACCGGAATGCTGATGTTCAAAGATCCAGGATATTGCGCCGCCACGCATGCTGTGAAGATATCCGCACAGCAAAAAAGGAGTCGGTCATGGATCGCATCGATGCAATGAAGGTCTTCGTCACTGCCGTTGAGGAAGGAAGCCTGGCGGGTGCCGCCCGAAGGCTGAAGCGATCCCCGACGGCGATCAGCCGGGCCCTGGGATTGCTCGAGCAGCATGTCGGCGTCGAACTGCTTCATCGAACGACGCGGAGCCTGAAGCTCAGCGAAGCGGGCCAGCGCTACGTGGAAGCTTGCCGGAGGGTCCTCGTCGACCTCGAGGAGGCGGACATGGTCGCCGGAGCAGAACGATCCTCGCCGCGGGGAACCATCACCGTCTCCGCGCCACCCATTCTCGGCGAGGAGGTGCTGCGGCCGATTATCGACAGCTTTCTCCGCGAGCACCCAAGCGTTTCTGTTCGCCTCCTGATGCTCGATCGCTTCGTCAATCTCGTCGACGAGGGCGTGGACGTGGCGTTGCGGATTGGCAATCTCGCGGACTCGACGCATATTTCCATCCGTATCGGCGGCGACGTCCGGCGCGTCGTGGTGGCCGCTCCGGGCTATCTGGAAAGCAAGGCTGCCATCGAAGAGCCATCCGATCTCTCAAAGCACGATCTCATCGCGTTCACGAATTTCGGTCTGGAATCCTGGGCCTTCGCGCCATCGAAGGGATCATCCATTCCCAGAACCGTCCATTTCTCGCCGCGCTATCTCGTCAACAGCGTGCGGGCAGCCGCGGCATCGGCCGCAGACGGGATGGGCGTGACGAGGCTGTACTCCTACCATGTCGCCGAATACGTCCGCGACGGGCGGCTAAAGATCCTCCTCCAGGACGATGAGCCGCCGCCGCTCCCGGTCCATGTCCTCACACCGCAGGGTCGGGCCGCGGTCCCGAAAGTTCGGGCGTTCCTCGACTTCGCGGCCCAGCGTCTTCGTTCGGAACTGGGACGCATCGCGGCGGAAGCCGGAAGCCTGGAGTGATCGTGCCGAGTTACGGTTGAGTGCCTGCAGCAAAGCGACAGTTCTCCTGAGCCACAACGCGGCTAAAGGTGCAGCGGACATCGCGTTCGATCCGAGGACTACGGAGGAGGGCGAACCGGGAGGCGTGACGTGGACCAGGCGGAAAACCGTCCTTCCCCGGCACGTCGGCCTCGGCTGCTAGCCGAGGCCTGTGTAGAGGGATTTGGCGCGATCGACGTTAGAAATCGGAATGACGACCACCTCAAGCTACATGTCGATATCGTCGGCAAGAGCGGGGCTTAGTTGCTCTGGTTCATGAATTGCCATTTGGCATCCGTTACGCGGGGACAATGCGGCGCCCCCTAATGTGTCTATCCATCGTCCAAAGGTGTCGGGCCTTCGAGATGGGTGCGACCGATCCTTAGGTATCGCCGATACCATTGCACAAACTCGTCGGCGCTTTTAACGGGCGATCCATTGACGCATTCGACTCCGTCTGGCCTATGCCGTCGCGCCGTCTTTCGTCGCTCGAAAGCACGGAACGATCGTCAGCATGGCGTCGGCACTGGGACTCGTGCCAGAAATCCTCAACGGCGTATACGGCGCGACGAAGGCGTTCGTCATCGCCCTGACGTTCTCCCTGCAGAAGGAGCTTGCCGAAAAGAGCATTCGCATCTAGGTCGTGCTCCCCGGCGCGGTGGAAACACCTTTCTGGGAAGCATCCGGCGGCTCCCTCGACCGGCTGCCCGACCAGATCGTTATGAGGGCTGACGATGCGGTCGATGCTGCACTCGCCGGTCTCGATATGGCCGAGCTGATGACCCTTCCTTCGGTACCCGACATCGCAGACTGGAACGCTTACGAAGCGGCCCGGCAGAAGCTGATACCGAATCTCTCGCGCAATGTTCCCGCCCCTCGCTACCGGACGCCGACGCTGGCGTCCTGACAAGCGGCACGACAACACGCACAAGCGAGATCGCTGGATCGTCTGGAGCAGGTGCTCGACGAACGCCGAAGAGGCGTCTCGATCTGGGCGAAGAGGGACGATCTCATGGAACTCGCCGGTGGCGGCAACAAGCTTCGCAAGCTCGAGTTCCTGATCGGACAAGCTCAGTCGGAGGGCTGCGATACCGTAGTCGTGACCGGCGGAGTGCAGTCAAATTTCGCCCGATTGGCCGCGGCCGCCTGCGCCAGAACCGGACTGGCATGCGAAGTCGTCCTGGCTCAAATGGTGCCCCGCGAGACCGATATCTATCAGACCAATGGACCGACTGTTCGGCGCGCGTGTTCATATCCTGAAAGCGGGGACTGATGCGATGATCCGGCCATGAGCCGGAAGCGCGTCGGTGTCCCCGATACCTTCGGATCGGGTCGTTCCTCGGCACACCAAGGTCCAATAGACGTGACGGGAGGCCGGAGGTCTCAGCGTTGCAACGTCACGCACGACAAGGAGTCCAAATGACCCGCTGGCCAGATCGACGAATTCTCGATCTGTTCGGAATCTAGCTCCCCATCATCCAGGCGCCGATGGCCGGCGCAACGACGGTCGACATGGTCGTCGCCACCGCCGGGACCGCTTACCTGTTGTGCCCTGAAGCAAGGATCCCCGCTGTCTACGCGAGCGCGCTGGCTACGGCACGCGATGATAACACCGCGATTACGAACGTCTTCACTGGCCGTCCGGCGAGGAGCGTGGTGAACCGATTGATGCGGGAGCTCGGTCCTTTCCGTCGACGTTCCTGGTTTCCAACTGCCGGCGGCGCAATCGCTCCCATCAGAGCGAAGGCGGAGACGGCGTCGCGTGGCGACTTCACAAACCACTGGTCAGGTAAGGCCGCCAGGCTCGCTCCAAGGACTGGGGCCGAGGAACTCACTCGTGAGCTCTATCGAGCGGCGCTGGAGGTTATCGACCGCCGCAGCCAGGCTGATTTTCACACCGCCGATTCCCTCGAGCCGCGGTGGACAGCCTACCGCTTGCCGTTCGTTCCCCCAGACGTGCTTGATCACCACGTCATGAGGGCGGTGCGTGCGCGCACAAAAGCCAGCATTGAAGCGAAGTGAAGGAAAGCAAGATGTCGAAGCATAGACAGAATCCGATTTTGGTCGTCCTCGCAGGTTCCGCGTCGTTGGCGATCGCCATGGGCGTCGGCCGATTTGCCTTCACGCCCATTCTGCCAATGATGCTGCACGACGGAGTGCTCGACCTAGCGCGGGCAGGAGAGCTGGCGACTGCGAACTATGCCGGCTACCTGGTCGGCGCGCTGACGGCAATGCTGGTGCCCAAGAGTTGGGACGATACGTCAGTCATCCGCCTCACGCTGGTGTCAACGGTTATCCTCACCGCTTTGATGTCGGCACCCTATCCGGACGTCTGGATTGGCCTGAGGTTTCTAGCGGGGATGGCTTCCGCGGTCGGCTTTGTCTTCACGTCCGGCTGGTGTCTCGCCCAGCTTTCGGGAAGCGGGAGTTCGGTTGCAAGCGCCATTTTCACCGGTCCGGGCGCAGGCATCGCAGCCTCAGGGCTGGCTGCGAGCGGAATGACAGTTCTCGGTATGCCAGGCGGTGCCGCCTGGCTCACGTTCGCGGCGATATCCGCCGTCACCAGTGGGATCATCTGGTCGATATTCCGGAAGGATTCGAGGCCATCAAACGCATATTCGGTCGGGGCGCCGACCAGGGCTTCCGGCAAGGTTCCGAAATCGGAAATGCCTCTGTTTGCGCTCGCTTATGGCTTGGCCGGTTTCGGCTACATCGTCACAGCAACTTATCTTCCGGTGATCGCGAAGAACAGCATGCCTGGTTCGCCTCTTCTCACGGTCTTCTGGCCGCTCTTCGGAATGGCGGCCGTGGTGGGATCGCTGCTTGCGGCACGCGTAAAGCACACCTCCGACGTGAGGCTCCATCTCATCGGCGCATATCTTGTGCAGGCGATTGGGGTTGCGCTCTCTGTGGTCTGGCACGACGCTTTCGGGCTTGCCCTCAGCAGTATCCTTGTTGGCCTGCCGTTCACCGCGATAAGCTTCTTTGCGATGAACGAAGTGCGAAGGATACGGTCGAGCCACCATGCGCGATACATGGGACTTTTGACGGCGGTGTTCGCACTCGGCCAGATCATGGGGCCTCCGGCTGTCGCAGCGATTATGCGTCGCGTCGCGAACGTCGATGCCGGGTTCGATCTCGCGCTCGCCATCGCCGGTATCGCCTTGGTGGTGGGTGCCTCGATCTACGTCCTCATGATCCTGCTCTTTCCCGGCGAGCGGAGCGCCAGAGGGATTGGACGACCGGTCCGTCAAAGCTGAAACAAGCAACAAACAAAAGGATTCCCCCAATGCCCCTTGTAAAGGTCCACGTCCTGAAATCACGCTCGCTTCGAGAGATCGACGCGCTGCTGGATAAGATCCATACCGTCATTGTCGATTCCTTCGGGGTTCCTCAGCGTGACCGCTATCAGATCCTTCATGAGCACGAGAAGTCTCACGTGCGGTTCTTGGACACCGGGCTCGACATTCCGCGAACCGAGAAATTCGTTGTTCTCGAATCATCAGCCGCCGTCGGTCCCAAGCCGCCAAGAGAGCCTTCTACTCCAGTCTCACCCGGGAGCTACAGATTCGCTGCAAAATCGAGCCTTCCGATGTGATGATTACGATGCTGACCAACTCGGACGAGGACTGGTCGTTTGGCTCCGGTCGGGCGCAGTTCCTCACCGGTGAGCTCGAATGACAAGTACCAGGCGTCTTGTGCGATAGATCGCCAGAGACAGTGCTCCAATTTCGCGCGTCAACCGATACCAAGGTGTGGCGATACCAACGTGCAAGTGCGAAATGCGTTGATCCCCGGTAATTCTCACGTGCAGCTATTCCGCTGCTGAACAGAATTGGACGGAGCTGAACGATGAAGATCCTGATGGTATTCACCTCTCATGACACACTCGGAAGCACAGGGCGCAAGACGGGCTTCTGGCTCGAAGAGGGCGCCGCCCCCTACTATGTCTTCCGCGATGCCGGAGTCGAACTGACGCTCGCGTCACCCAAGGGCGGTCAACCGCCGATCGACCCGAAAAGCGATCTGCCTGAGAACCAGACGCCCGCCATGACGAGGTTCAAGCAAGACGAGGCCGCGCAGAAAGTGTTCGCGACCACCAAGAAGCTGAGCGAAGTACGCTCAGACGATTTCGATGCGGTTTTCTATCCGGGCGGCCATGGTCCCATGTGGGATCTGGTCGACAACTCTGAGTCCATCCAGTTGATCGAGTCCTTCTACAACTCCGGAAAGCCCGTCGCGGCAGTCTGCCACGCCCCGGCCGTGTTGCACCGGGTAACCTACCAGGGTGCTCCAATCGTCAAGGGCAAGCGGGTGACAGGCTTTACCAACGGCGAGGAAGAGGAAGTGCAACTGACGAAGGTCGTGCCGTTCCTCGTGGAGGACGAACTCAAGCGGCTCGGCGGCCTCTACGAGAAGAAGGCGAACTGGGAGAGCTTCGCCATTACCGATGGCAGGCTGATCACAGGGCAAAATCCCGCATCGTCCACCGCCGGAGCGCAGGCTCTCGTCGCGCTCCTCACGAGTTTGAAGGCTGGCGCCGCAGCATAGGCCGGACATCGATGAGCGAGAACGAGGTCGGGAGACGAAAACCTCACGGCCTCACGATGACCTGAAACGCAGAACGAGTTCAGGAGCGAAACGCCCGACGGCGGTATCGCGATCGGCGACATCGCTGTTCGGCCCGTCTACTTTGCGGGTACATGGGAAGCTCATATGTAAGGGGTGCCTTCCTTGCACATTGACCAGACACGGCAGGTTGCTCCGAAAGCTTCGCCGCGACATTGATGGCAACAAAGCGCCAGAAATCCTGTTGATCCTTATTCAACGAGCCCCTTCGCGCATTTTCTCGCGGCGTGTAAACGCCCAGTCGATCAGTTCAGCCATCGATGGCCCCAGAGCTTTGCCCATTTCCGTCAGCGCGTACTCGACCTTCGGCGGCACCTGAGGATAGACGGTGCGCGTTACTAGGCCGTCCTTCTCAAGTTCCTTCAGTTGCTGGATCAGCATCTTCTGGTTCACCCCTTCGCACCGCCGTTCGAGTTCGGAAAAGCGAAGCGCCTCTTTTGCCCCGAACAACTGGCAGATTATGACAATCTTCCATTTGCCTTCGAGCACCCGAAGGGCATCGGTCGTCACCTCCGCCCATTTGAGATGCTCTTGCGGGTCTCCGCACTTCCAGTCCCGATCCAGTGCCATACTTACCTTTTTGTGGGTAACCCACTTATCCGTCAGTTCTTGTCGATGCCTCAGCATCTATTATCTCGGTCTGCAGAACAACAGGATCATAATCATGAAGATCGGCATTATTGGTATCGGCAACATCGGAGGTACCCTTGCCCGCAAGCTCGCATCTGCGGGTCATAACGTCAGCGTCGCGAACTCCAAGGGCGCTGACGCGGTTCGGCCTTTTGCGGAAAAGATCGGAGCGACGCCCACCGATACGAGGGGAGCTATCTCCGGGGCGGATATGGTGATCATGTCCATTCCGCTTCCAGCTATCGAAAAGCTGCCGAAGGGCCTCTTCGACGGCCTACCTGACGGCGTCCCTATCGTAGACACCAGCAACTATTATCCGGGCCTGCGCGATCCACAGATCGCCGCCCTCGATGCTGGCGAGGTCGAAAGCGTCTGGGTCTCCGAGCAGCTCGGCCGCTCGGTCATCAAGGCGTTCAACAACATCCTCGCACATTCCCTGGCGGAACTTGGTCAGCCCGACGGGACTCCTGGTCGTCTGGCAGTGGCGGTCGCCGGAGACGACGAGGCAGCCAAGCAGCTCGTGATGGGCATCGTCAACGAAGTTGGGTTTGATTCGGTTGATGGCGGTCCGCTTGGAGAGTCCTGGCGGCAGCAACCGTCGACGCCGGGCTACTGCTGTGATTACGACGCGGCGACCATGCGCAAGGCGCTCGGTGCGGCGGTAAAGGGTGAAGCGCCCGAGACGCGTGACCAACTCATCGGCAAATTTGCAACGCTTGCGGCAAGCCCCACACATGATGATGTCGTGGCAATGAACCGTTCGATGAATCCTTTGACCTGAGGCGCACCATGACAGAAGCAGGGGCAGGAGCGGTGCTGGTAATGGTGCTCGCACATTGTACGTATCTTCTGTGGCCTCAAGAGCCGAACCAGATGAAAGAGGTCGGACGTTCGCAGCCTGGTAAGAGCGGAGTTGTAGGCCTTGCGTTCGGAAATGAGCATGGAGAAGGCTAGAGCGCCGTTCATCCGATGTTGAAGCACGGTGTTGCCATGAACGTCGATGACCGTAACTGTGACCGGTATCTTTGCACGGACGGACTCCGTCTCCACGCAGTCGGCAATATCCTTCGCCAAGGAAAGCATGTCCATTTTCAAAGCTCCTTTCAATGTCCGATAACAAAAGGCAGTTGCGGTTCTTCCACAGGCTCCAGTTAGTCGTAATAATCAGGCAGAAGCTTTAGCTGGTCGGCCTGATGCTTGTCGTGATTGATAAAGAGCTGGGCGTCGTAGTCGGCCATGATTTGCTTGATCCGATCCATGGACGCAACGGATTCGCCCTTGTCGACGTTCAGCGACGGAACGATGTCCCGTTCGAAATTGTCCTCGAGGTGGGCGACGTCGCCAGACAGGACGATGTAGCCGGACTTGGCTAGATGCACCATCAGCGACTGGCTTCCGGGCGTGTGTCCGGGCGTTGAAATCAACCTGACGCTTCCGTCACGAAAGATATCGATGTCGCCAGTAATCAGTTCCAGCCGCCGAGGTTGCCCAAGTAGTTTGCGAGCGAGCGTCACCAGCGTGCTCAGGTTTGGGTCTGAAGGGGGAGGCGAGTTGATCCACAGATATTCCGCTTGCTGCATGACCACTGTCGCATCGGGAAAAAGTCCAATGTTCCCGATGTGGTCACCGTGCGTATGAGACACAAGAACATAGTTGACATCGGCGGGTTTTAATCCGATCGCCGCGAGTTGTGAGGATATCGTCCTGTCAAGGTGATAGACGATGAGGCTGGGAAGAGTGGACCATCCTTTGGGATCGCCGATCGTGGACTCCGGAACGCCAGTGTCCCACATCAAATAATCCGTTCGATGCTGAATGAGATAGCATGTCGAGGAGAACTCGATCGATTTCCCCTTGTTTTCACCGGGCGTCCAAACGGATTCATCGTTTGCGAGCGAATGGCCGCAGTCCACCCTGTAGAGGCGATCGATCGTCGAAGCGGGTTTGCCGTTGTCCGTCGCCGACAGGTCGTGAACGTTTGCAAACGAGGCGAGTACGAAGCTGAGCGGCGCGGCAATTGCCGAGAGGGATTTCATTGCACTCCTCCTGGACTCAAAGCGCGGACCAGCGCTGATTAGGGGCGTCTGTGATGAGCGAGACGACTATTAAAATGTAAGCCTGAGGCGGCAGACGGGGTTATTGAACTTAGGTATCGATGACCAGGGATATCGGACGGATGCTGGACGGTTTAGTCCAGCATTCTATCTCAAGCGCCTGGAGCTCACGCGCTTTACTCATGGTCGTTACGCGCCGCGCGTGGGCGCAGTCCGTTGCCCGCTTGTCTGCGGCACGCCGACGACACCATCGTACAATGGAACCAACGATCACGCTGGAGCACTCTCGGGGTCTATGAAGGGCGCGACGACGTTGTGGCCGCCCACAGATCAGACCTAACGGGGCCGGGTGCCTTTGCAACGAATGGAGATATCGATGACCAAGATGCTAGATCTCACTGAGATCGACGGCAATGAGACGAAGCGGGGCGACGGCAACCCGATCGACGCATTGATCGGATTCTACCAGGCTTTCAACACGAGCGATCTCGGGGGGCTCGAAGCCGTGTGGCTAGGAGGTTCGGAACCCAGCATGGACAATCCCATCGGCGGCATCCGCCGCGGGTGGGAGCAGATCGCCGAAGGATACTCGAAGCTGTTCAAGGGACAGGCGAAAGTTCACGTGACCTTCCATGACTTCACGAGCCAGGGCGGTGACGACTGGCATCTCTTCGTCGGCCGAGAACGTGGAATCTGCAGGACGGCAACTGAGACGCTCGACGTCACGTTCCGGACGACCCGGTGGTTCGTGCGCAAGGAAGGGGCCTGGCGACAGCTCCACCATCACGGGTCGGTTGAGGATCCGCAGATGCTGGCTGCCTATCAGAAATTGATCTTCGGATGAAGAGAGCGAGCGCCGGCCGATGTCGACGCTCGGCGCGGACACGCCCCCGCTAGTTGTAAAGTTCTCCCCGCACCAAAGGCGCAACGTCGGTTCCCAGTAGTTCGATCGAACGACGCATCGCTTTCGCGTCGAGCGCGGCGGTGCTCATCTGGAAGGTGATGCGCGCGATCCCTCCCAATGTCCTGTTAACATGCAATATCTTGGTGGCTACCGTTTGAGGGCTGCCGACCAGGAACGCGCCATCGCGCCCGCACATGTGCTCGAATTGAGCCTGCGTCGGCGGCGGCCAGCCCCGCTCCTTTCCAGCGTCCGTGAACATTTGGAACCAGCCCGGGAAGAACGCTTCCTTGGCCGCCTCGTCGGTCTCTCCCACAAAGCCAAGACCATGCACGCCGAGCCTCTGGTTCTCGGGAGGATGGCCGGACGCAAGCCACGCACGTCGATACAGTTCGACGAGAGGCTGGAAGCGCTCGAAGCTACCGCCGATGATGGCAATCATCAACGGCAAGCCAAGTCTTCCAGCGCGGATGAACGATTCAGGCGTCCCGCCGACGCCAAGCCAGATAGGCAAGATTGGCTGGTGCGGGCGGGGAAATACTCCCTCGCCATTGATCGCAGGACGAAAACGGCCCTGCCACTTGATGTTGGGATGCTCCCTGACCTTTAGCAACAGGTCCAGCTTTTCCGCAAAGAGCGCATCGTAGTCCCGCAGGTCGAATCCGAAGAGAGGGTAGGCCTCCACGGAGGAGCCGCGACCCACCACGATTTCCGCGCGTCCGCGGGAAATCAGATCCAGCGTGGCGAACTCCTGGAAGAGCCGCACGGGATCGGCGGCGCTCAGGACAGCGACGGCGCTCGTCAGCCTTATCGACTTCGTGCGCGCAGCCGCAGCGGCGAGGATCACCGCCGGCGCGGAATCAAGCGCGTTCTCCCGATGGTGTTCACCCATTCCGAAGACATCGAGACCGACTTGATCCGCCAACTCGACTTCGGCCAGCACGCTCCCCATGCGGTCGATAGCCGACTGCAACCGCCCCGTAGCGGGGTCGGTCAAGAGCATGGCAAAACTGTCGATACCAATCTCCAACGTAGTATCCTTTCACGGCAAGGTTGCCACCCGAGCGCCAAGTGCGGATACGGCGGCGGAAACCGGCCACTCATCACACGGTTGGCGAGCGCCGCGCCAGCCTCCTTTATCTGATGGAAATCATCGAAATATTCGATAGGTGCATCGCGCCACTAGACCGCTCTCTGAACCGCCACAGTAACCTTCATGCTTAGGAATCGACATCCTTCAAACCGCCTTCGCGAAGGCCTCCGGGGCCTCTTGCGGAAGGTTGTGGCCAATCCCGCCCGTGACCAGGCGGTGTTCGTACGTCGCCTTGAACTTCCCGGCGTATGCCTTAGGGTCCCCAGACGGCCTCGTGAAGCTGCGTCGTGAAGCTCGTGTCCGCGGGCGCTCCAGGTAGACGCGCCGTCACCTCCTGCAAGGTCCATCCGTTGCCATCTGGGTCCTCGAACGTAACATACGAGGCGTAGCTCTTCCTTTCGGGATTGGGTCCCTTGGCAATTCCCTTGCCGTTGGAGTGGTGGAAGATACCGCCCACGTCATGAAAAGGTTCGCTGACTTTCACTCCGCGCCTGACCAGGTCGTCGCGTGCGGCAATCACGTCGGAGACGACGAGGTGCATACCCTGCGCGGAGCCGGGAGTCGCAACCGTGATGTTCTTTCCAAACATCACCGAGCATCCAGAGCCTATCGGGCTGAATTGAACGATGCGATAGTCGTCGCCCGTGGAGTGGTCGATGTCCAGGCGCCAGCCAAGGCTCTCGTAGAAGATTCTGGCACGATCGACGTCGGAGACCGGAATCACGAGGAGTTCAAGATTCATGATCGTCGTGCCTGTTTCCGAGGTCTTAGCTAAAGGTTTTGTTTGCAGCGTCGCGTCGTTCATGTCGGGATCCTCCAAGTTGAAAAGACCGCCGAAGCATGGCGGCGAATAGAGGCTACCTGGGACAACATCCGGCTGATATTGTCCGATGGTGTTCCCGATACCTTGTTATCGCATGCGCCGGAGACGAGCATTCCCCCGGAAAACGGCATAGTGACTGCCGCAGTCCGGCAATTCTTCCGAGAGCCGACAAGTCCTAAATTCATTGCACCGACGCCGAGGGCGGCGGGCGGCCCAATCAGGACCGCTGCAATTGAAAGGATTCACATCATGAGCAATGATCGGAAGGTCGCCATCATCACCGGGGCATCGCAGGGCATTGGCGAAGGTCTCGTCCGTGCCTATCGCGAGCGGAATTATCGGGTCGTCGCTACCTCGCGTTCAATCAAGCAGGGTTCGGACGAAGGCGTGCACGCCGTAGCTGGCGACATCTCCAATTCCGAGACGGCAGACCGTGTGGTGCGCGAGGCACTCGAGCGCTACGGCCGCGTGGACACGCTGGTCAACAACGCGGGTGTGTTCACTGCAAAGCCTTTCGTCGACTTCACTCAGGAAGACTACGACCTGAACTTCGGCGTGAACGTTTCGGGCTTCTTCCACATCACGCAGCGGGTGGCGAGGGAGATGCTCAAGCAGGGCTCCGGTCACATCGTCAGTATCACGACGAGCCTTGTAAACCAGCCGGTGTCGAGCGTCCCCACGGCTCTCGCATCGCTCACCAAGGGCGGTCTGAACGCCGTCACGAAGGAACTGGCAATCGAATTTGCCAAGACGGGCGTCCGGGTGAATGCCGTGTCTCCTGGCATCATCAAGACCCCGATGCATGCTCCCGAGACCCACGAGTTCCTCTCCGCGCTGCATCCGGTCGGCCACATGGGCGAGATCAGCGACATCGTCGAGGCCGTGATCTACCTCGAGGGCGCAAGCTTCGTCACGGGAGAGATCCTGCACGTCGACGGTGGCCAGAACGCCGGCCGCTGGTAGGCCGCTGAGAAACCGGGTGCGCGTCGTGAATGCGCCACGCACCCTTGCTGACAAGTGAAAGGAAAGACAATGGAACTCGTACTGGCCGCCGATCCGATGTGCTCTTGGTGCTATGGATTCGGCAAGCAAATGGAGCTTCTGCTCCAGCGGCGTCCGGACGCCTCGCTGAAGATCGTTCTCGGCGGGCTCCGCGCGGGCGCAACCGACGTTCTCGACGACGCAGGCAAGCAGTTCAGACTGCACCACTGGGCGAAGGTCGAGGAAGCCAGCGGCGTACCGTTCAACCGTCACGGCCTGCTTGCAAGAACGGGCTTCGTCTACGACACCGAGCCTGTATGCCGCGCGGTCGTGACCGCTCGAATCCTTCGGCCGGAGGCGGATCTTCTGAAGGTCTTCCGTGCATTCCAGCACGCGTTCTACGTCGATGCGCTCGACACCACGAATGGCCTCGTACTGGCGGAAGTCGGATCGCGCGCTCTTGAGGAACTTGGCCATCCCGTCACCGCCGACGAGTTCCTGGAGACCTTTAAGAAACGGAGCACCATCGAAGACGCAGCGACAGACTTCGCCACGTCTCGTACCATGGGCGTCTCGAGTTTCCCCACGCTTTTCCTGAAGAAGGGTGGAGCTCTTCGCAGGGTCGGCGCTGGATATGCGCATGTCGATGAACTTGAGAACCACCTTGCGGCGATGGCCTAGCAGATCGATCCAGATCTTGAACCAGGAGATTACGAAATGCCCATAGTCACCGTACAGGTAACCCGTGAAGGCACAGCACCTGATCGCAGCTCGGTTACCCCCGACGAAAAGGTCGCCATCATCGCGGGCGTCAGCCAAGTCATGCTCGACGTCCTCAACAAGCCGCTCGAATCGACCTACGTGGTAATCGAAGAGGTCGAGCTCGACAACTGGGGCTGGGGCGGCCTTCCAACCGTCCAGTACCGGAAAAAGAAGGCCGAGGGAAAAGGCTGACACAAAACTATCGCTTCGATTGGGACTTTTGCGAACATGGCTCCGCCACACGCGGTTACGCCGCAAAGTCCTCAAAGCGGTCGTTTAGGGAAACCGTGGCCGGGACCGACAACCCCGCGAGGAGGATCGGTCAACCATCCAGCCACGCAGCGAGGCCGTCCAGCGTCTGCAACCCATACTCCACCGCGCCGAAACCGACGACCACTTGGCGGCGTTCGCGGCTCGGGTCCGACCAGACGCTTGAAAACCCGTTCGGCCCCGACTGGTCGCGCTTGGTCGGTCCTATGCCGTCACAAGGACGTTCCGGGAGCACGTGCTCAAGGCACCAGCGGCAAAGACACCGCGGGCATGGACGATGAGTATGCCAAGGGCTACTTCGCCAACATTCGCGCCGGGATCATGGGGGCCGGCAAGTTCGGGCTGCACAACCATCCCGATGATCGGAACTGGAAAGGGTGGTGGGGTGATTAGCCGCCATTCAACTGCCCGGTCTTTGTCTGCACACGCCGCGGCTTCCAACGAGATGGCTGGAGGCACCACGTTCCACTTCCTCGCGGCGGCCCCGGTTGATGCGCTGCAGCAGGCCGTGACAGCCGCGAACGGCAAAGGACGTGTGGAGAGGTGGCGGACCAACCATGGTTCGGGACTATCTGAAGGCCTGTGGACCGCCTGCATGTTGCCGTTACCCCAATTCTATTGATGAGGGGCATACGCCTCTGGGACGAGTTACGCGGGCTGGAAGCCGGCTACACCGTCAAGTCGGAAACGGCGAGAGCGGCACTGTCCACATCACGTTCCAGCGCTAGCGGCCAGCCCGTGATTGATGGCGCTCATGGACCGCCCAACGGTCCCTGGCTGCGTTCCCCTTTTTGCCTCGGACGATGCCCACTCTTACAAAGTCCAATTCCGACGCAGACCGACCAGACTCTCCCACGTCTTCGGGGTGGATGGTCCGCATCGGGAAGGCGAGGAGCCGTAGCCGATGACGCACGATCCAGAGAAGTCTGACTCCGGCATAGTAGCTGTGAAACCGACGAACAAAGCTGGGCAACCGGCAGCGGAGTCGGCGGAGCCAAGGCCGGAGACCAAGGGGAACGCGGAACAGCAACACATGCACCGGACACAGAGCCGGGCTCGTATGTCCCAGTCGCTGGATCGCGTACGGCAAGCCGCAAGGCAGAAGAAGAAGGAACGGCTCACCGCGCTCTTCCACCACATCAATGTCGACACACTACGAACGGCGTTCTATGCGCTCAAACGCAAGGCGGCTCCCGGAGTGGATGGCGTGACGTGGCGGGACTATGAGGCAGACCTCAAGCCGCGGCTGGAGGTTTTGCACAGACGAGTCCATCGAGGTACGTACCGTCCGCAACCGTCCCGCCGGACGTATATACCCAAGGCGGACGGCAAGCGGCGGCCGCTGGCGATCGCAGCCTTGGAAGATAAAATCCTCCAAGGCGCTACGGTCATGGTGCTCAATGCCATCTACGAAGGCGACTTCTGCGGTTTCTCTTACGGGTTCCGGCCCGGACGGGGACCACACGATGCATTGGATGCACTGTGCGTTGCGGTCGGCTCGCGGAAGGTGAACTGGATTTTAGACGCCGATATCCAAAACTTCTTTGGGGCGGTCAGTCAGGAATGGCTGGTTCGCTTCCTGGAGCACAGGATCGGCGACAAGCGCATCATCCGCCTGATCCGGAAATGGCTGCAGGCGGGCATCTTGGAAGACGGGGTCGTGACAGTAGATGACAGGGGAACGGGTCAAGGTTCGGTGGTCTCGCCGCTTCTGGCCAATATCTACCTACACTACGTCTTGGACCTATGGGCTGAGCGTTGGCGACACCGCGAAGCTAAGGGCGATATGATCGTCGTTCGATATGCCGACGATTTAATTGTCGGCTTTGAGCACGAAGGCGACGCCCGTCGTTTCCTCGATGAGATGCGTGCGAGGCTTGGGGAGTTCATGCTGTCACTCCATCCGGACAAGACCCGCCTGATTGAGTTCGGCCGCTTTGCTGCGGTCGATCGCAAGAAGCGGGGGCTCGGCAAACCGGAAACCTTCGCCTTCCTCGGGTTCACGTTCATTTGCGGAAAATCACGCCAAGGGTCCTTCCAGCTCAAGCGGAAGACCCGAAGCGACCGCATGCGAGCGAAGCTCAAGGCCATGAAGGCAGAGCTGTGGCGGCGTATGCATTGGCCTATCCCCGAACAGGGCGAGTGGCTGAAGCAGATCGTGACCGGCCACTTCGCCTACTACGCGGTCCCAACAAACATCCGGGCGCTCCTCGCGTTCCGGCGTCGGGTGACCGAGCTATGGCTGCGCACGCTCCGGCGACGCAGTCAAAGAGACGGCCTCACCTGGGATCGAATGGCAAAGCTGGCGGACACTTGGCTTCCCAGTCCGCATATCCTTCATCCATGGCCGGAAAAGCGCTTCGCCGTCCATCACCCAAGGTAGGAGCCCGGTGCCCGAATTGGGCTCGCCGGGATCTGTGCGGGGGGCGCTCAGCAACGGGCGTCCCTACCGCGAAAGATCGGGCTGGGTGTCGCCTGGAACCGGGAGGATCCAACCGCCTCGCGCGACGACATCATCGATATCGCCAGGTCGCTGGTGCGGCCGGGCAGGTGAGGGCGCGGGAGATTTCTGCAGATGATGCGTTTTGCCACTGGCATGCCCAATAAGCAGGAGATGATCCCGATGGCACCATCACAAGCATAGGGGCACCGCCATGAGCCGAAATGCTACACTCCAACCAGGTTTCCATGCGCATGGAGATGACATGTCGGATCGACTGGAGCTCATTCTTCAGTGTTTGAAATCTGCCCGACCGATTGCCAAGAAAAACCCAGTGCTTGGCAGAGTGGTCGAACGCATCGACGAGGCAATCCTCGAGGCAGAAAGCCTTTTGAGGGCGGCGCGTAGCAACGATCAACGAAAAGCTTTGACGGGGAGAACGTCGCCTGCCCGAAAGGGAAGGCGAGGCGTGGGTCGGGAGTGGCCGGCAATAAGTGCCCACGGTGACGGCTATGGGCGATCGGCCCGAAGCGGAACACGCGGTCGTGGGGCAGTCGGTCCCGTGTCTCCTTCGGACCGCTGACGCTGACGCTCCTGCGGCTGCCCTTCCTCACGCCCGCGCGTGACGCGAATTCCCGCTTTCTCGCGCCCTGGCGCGGCCTATGCCGGAAGCTCCGATGCGCTGCATTGTCTTTATCATCGCTACGAAGCGGGGTTTATGGAACATCTTGAGATCGACAATGCAAACGTGCGCTAGGTCGCAGGCGCCTTTGACTCCGACGTGCCGAATGATAACTCGCTAGATGATGCGAAGTCATTTCTTGGCGAATTGGTTGCTTCACCGCAGAAGAGCAGCAATGTTGGTCCCGCCGATGGTGTCAATCAGCACTTGGTAGATCGCCTTCGCTGCTCAAGCTGACGAGGGCGTTTCGGCTTCGGTCTTCCTCCGACCAAAGGACCGCTCGTGCACCCGGGTGCAAATTGTGACCACGGCCGCCCTAGCGCTCTCATTCCGGTCGTCAACTCTTGTTCGTCTTAGTGCAGGATTTCGACGAAGGACCTGGGGCATACCTCCTTTAACGCTTACCCATTACATACGGTTCGCTCTGACCTGATACCCATGAGATTGACCTTCGTCACGCTCATCGAGATCAGGCTCACCGCGAGCGCGAACGGTGACCAGATGCGTTCTTCGCGCAATAAGCCAATGACCTCAGTCCCGTCAGTTGCGACGCCTGCAGAAAACGCGGATTTTCTATGACACAAGCGAAGAGCGCTTAGAGAGTCGCTGGCTGTGGCGCGTTATTACGCCGTCTACGTTCGCCTCTTTCATTTGTTCCTCAATGACGAGGAACGCCGCGCCGACAATCCCGGCGTCAGGGTCCGGAGGCGAGATGACTATATCCAGTTCTCTGGTAGCAAGTGGCAGCGAACGTTTGTAGACAAGTTCCCGAACGCCGGCGAGGAGATGATCGTCCAATATTGCTAGCGTGCCGCCGATTACGATCATCTCTGGGTTTAGGATGCTTACAAGGCTGGTCATGACCTCGCCAAGGATGCGTCCGGACTCACGTACCAGATGGATAGCTAATGGCTGGCCCGCCCGCACTAGCTGGGTTACATCTCGTGCGTTTCGAGCCTCGATCCCTTCATCACGAAGTTCACGAGCAATCGCCCAACCTGCCGCCCGCGCCTCAACACAGCCGACCTTCCCACATCGACATAGGGGCGCTGGCTCCCGAGCAAACTGTATATGTCCGATATCACCAGCGGCACCCTGAGCCCCGCGGTAGAGCCGGCCTTCAGTGATAATTCCACTCCCGATGCCCGTACCAATCTTCACGAAAACCATTTCGCTGACAGTCGAACGGCGTAGCCGATGGTCACTGAGAGCGAGAAGATTCACATCGTTCTCTGCATAGACCGGCACGCCAAATCTTTGGCCAAGATGCCCACGGATGTCGAAATTATCCCATCCGACCAGGACCGACGGTCCTACAACACGGCCATTGGCGTAGTCCACGGGTGCTGGAAGGCCGATACCGATTCCAATCACATCGCTCGTAGCTTTACCGGTGGCAGCGAGAAGCGCTTCAAACTGCTCTTCGATCCACTCAAGGGCGATCGTCGGGCCGCGAAGGATATCGAACGTTTCGGAAATTTCCGCCAATATCGCCGGGCGAAGGTCGGTAAGTGCTACCCGAATATGCTGTTCGCCAATGTCGGCACATAGTACGACCGCGAAATCCCTGTTCAGGTCCAACGCCCGAGTCGGGCGGCCCCCGCTTGGAAGCGTTTCCTCCGTTTCTCTGATCAGCCCGGCATCGATCAGATTCCCCAGCTTCTGATGAACTGTCGCTCGAGAGAGGCCCGACAGTTCGGTCAACAGGCTCCGCGATCGGGCTCTGCCAGATCCTACAAGTGAGAGAATCTGTCCGCTTGCTTTGTCGGAGCTGACGTCGCCCGCACCCCTCTGCCTAGTTTTCCCGTGGGTTTGGTTGGTGCTGGGCATGGATGGATCCTGTCAGTCATGAATGCTCATTTTCTTACATTTCTTACGCCGCGTGACGAGGCCGGCACGAAGATTTTTCCAAAACCGCGGACCAAAATCAACTTAATAGTGGCTAATTACGTATAAAATTATACAAAAGATATGGGTGATATGATTGACAGAGAGCAAAACACGGTTCATTAACGTTCGCGTTAAGACCGATTGGCCTCGGAGGGGTCTCGGTTCGTCAATCTGGGAGGTACTTAAATGATCCGTCAGCTTAAAAACGCCTTGCACAACAGCGTCTCGTCACGGCGCTTGGGCCTAGCTGCACTTCTCGTCGGCGCTGGCATTGCTGGCTTGCCAGGGAGCGTCCTTGCCGAGGACATCCTCATCGGCGTTATTACCAAAACGGACGCTAACCCGTTCTTCGCCAAGATTCGTGAGGGTGCGACCTCGAAAGCGGCGGAACTCGGTGGAGTGAAGGTTCAAAGCTTTGCCGGGAAGTTCGACGGCGACAACGACAGCCAGGTGGCCGCCGTCGAGAACCTGATCTCCGCGGGCGCGAAGGGTATTCTCGTGGTTCCCAGTGACACGAAGGCCCTGGTTTCCGCCGTCGAGCAGGCTCGCAAGGCGGGCATTCTTGTTATCGCTCTCGACACCCCGCTCGAGCCGGCTAACGCTGCCGATGCCACTTTTGCAACGGATAACTTCAAGGCGGGCGAATTGATCGGTGCCTGGGCTGCAAAAAGCGTTGCAGATCCCACCAAAGCGAAGGTGGCATTCCTGGATGCTTTGGAGAACCAGCCGACTGTCGACGTTGCCCGAGATCAGGGCTTCATGAAGGGCTTTGGCATCGATCCAAAGGATGTCTCGCGCTACCTCGATGAAGACGACAACCGCATCGTTGGCCATCAGTGGGGCCAGGGATCGGAAGAGGGTGGCCGTACGGGCATGGAGACGCTTCTCCAGAAGGATAACGACCTGTCGGTCGTTTACACGATCAACGAGCCGACCGCTGCCGGTGCTTACGAAGCGCTCAAGGCAACCGGAAAAGAGGGGTCAGTGCTCATTACGTCAGTCGACGGCGGTTGCCCGGGCGTAAAGAACGTCAAGGCAGGCGTGATCGGTGCGACATCGATGCAATATCCGTTGAAGATGGCTTCGCTCGGTGTCGAGGCTATCGTGGAATACGTGAAATCCGGCAACAAGCCAGAGGCCAGCCCAGGTCTTCCCTTCTTCAACACAGGTGTCACGCTCGTGACCGACAAACCGGTACCCGGCGTCGACTCGATCACGTCCGATGAGGCCTTGAAAGCATGCTGGGGTTGATCCCGTAGGTGCTCCGGGTGCTTTGCGCCCGGACACTATCGTCAACCTAACTCCGCTCGCTTTCGAGCAACTCGCTACCTGGACCCGCCGTCGATCAGCGGGACCAGCGTCAGCAGCTTCATAGCGAGCCCAAATAGGGTGTATCCTCATGACAGATTCAAACAAGGTGGCGGCGACGTCGGCCAGCTTCGAAGCACGTCTTTCAGAAAGTGACGATGCGGTCGCTGTATTCGAAAACAAGCGCAATAGCCCCCTCGGTCGGCTGCAGCGGTTTCTTCACAGCAACCCAACGATGGTGCCCTTCATCGTCTTGGCCGCTAGCGTCATTGTCTTCTCGGTGGTCGTTGGCGGACGGTTCTTCCAGCCCTTCAATCTGTCGCTCATTCTGCAGCAGGTTACGATCATCGGTATAATCGGCATCGCGCAAACGATCGTCATCCTAACCGCCGGTATCGACCTGTCTGTTGGGGCTATCATGGTTCTGACATCGACCATGATGGGTCGCCTCGCAATCGTCGCCGGTTTGCCACCTGAACTCGCTTTCCTTATCGGACTAGCAGCCGGGCTTCTCTGCGGCCTGATCAACGGCGTGCTTGTCACCTACGTGCGCCTACCTCCCTTCATCGTTACCCTGGGCAGTTGGAGCGTCTTCGGTGCGCTGAACCTATGGTACTCCGGCAGCCAGACAATCCGCGGGCAGGAAGTAGCCGAGGCTGCTCCGATCCTGCAGTGGATGGGCGCAGCCGTTCAAATCGGCGGAGCGCGCATCACCATGGGGACCGTCCTCATGCTCGCTCTTGCTGCCGGCGCTTGGTACGTACTCAACCGCACAGCGTTCGGTCGGCACGTCTACGCCACCGGTGATGACCCCGATGCTGCTCGACTTGCCGGTATCAATACACGGCGCGTGTTGCTCGCGGTATACGGATGCGCTGGTCTTATCTCGGCTATCGGCGCTTGGGCACTGATCGGACGCGTGGGCGCTATCAGCCCCACCTCAGGCTCGACTGCAAACCTTGACTCCATCACGGCAACGGTCATCGGCGGAACTTCCCTCTTCGGTGGTCGCGGGACGATCGTCGGAACCCTGATCGGGGCACTCATCGTTGGTGTGTTTCGCAACGGTCTCGCACTCGCTGGGCTCGATGCACTTTGGCAGGAGTTCTCCGTCGGAATTCTAATCGTAGCCGCCGTCGGCGTTGATCAGTGGATTCGGAGGGTTGCGGCATGAGCCAGGGACTCGCTCTTGAAGGTCGTGGCCTCACCAAGACTTACGGCAATGTCGTCGCGCTTAACGGCGCCGACTTCGAACTGCGCCGGGGAGAAATCCTTGCGGTTATCGGGGACAACGGGGCTGGCAAGTCGACCTTGATCAAAGCGCTCGCCGGCGCGGTCATCCCGGACGCCGGGGAAATCAGGCTGGACGGCAAGCTGACCGCCTTTAAGTCCCCTATGGACGCGCGAGCAGCCGGTATCGAAACGGTATTCCAGAACCTTGCGCTGTCTCCGGCACTCTCCATCGCCGACAACCTCTTTCTCGGACGGGAAATGCGGGTGGGGGGCATGCGTGGATCGATGTTTCGTTTGCTCGATCGAGCAAAGATGGCAGCTGAAGCACGGCGTCATCTCTCAAACCTTGGCTTGATGACCGTTCAGGATATCCATCAAAGCGTGGAGACGCTTTCGGGTGGGCAGCGTCAGGGTATCGCGGTCGCGAGGGCCTGTGCGTTCGGTGGACGGGTGATCATCCTGGACGAACCAACTGCGGCGCTCGGTGTAAAGGAGTCGCGGAAGGTTCTGGACATGATCCAGGGCGTTCGTGAGCGAGGGCTCTCAATCGTCCTGATCAGCCACAACATGCCCCACGTCTTCGAGATCGCCGACCGCATCCACATCCACAGACTTGGAAGGCGCGCTGCCGTGGTCAATCCACGAGTCGTCACGATGTCCGACGCCGTAGCGATAATGACCGGGGCGGCGACCGCGGCCGATTTTGCCCAAGCAACGGCCTAAGCCACAACCGGTGGCTTAGGTCAGCCCCTATTCCCGCATGAATAAAGTCATGGAAAATATGTCTCACAGCAACGCCATACTCGCCAACGCCATCAGAGCGCTTTCAATGGATGCCGTGGAGGCAGCCAAATCAGGTCACCCCGGTATGCCGATGGGCATGGCGGAAATCGGGGTTGCACTCTGGACGCGTCATCTTCAGCACAATCCAGCCAACCCTAACTGGGTGAACCGCGACCGCTTTGTTCTGTCGAATGGTCATGGCTCGATGCTCTTGTACAGCCTCCTTCATCTGACCGGCTACGACGTTACCGTCAAGGATCTCAAGGCATTCAGGCAACTGCATAGCCGGACACCAGGGCACCCGGAATTCGGTTACACCCCTGGCGTGGAAACGACGACTGGTCCACTGGGGCAGGGTGTAGCTAACGCGGTCGGGATGGCCATCGCCGAACGGCTTTTGGCGTCTGAGTTCAACCGGAGCGAACTTAACATCGTCGATCACCATACTTACGTTTTCCTGGGCGACGGCTGCTTGATGGAGGGGATCAGTCACGAGGCCTGTTCGCTCGCAGGTACACTGCGCCTTGGGAAACTCATCGCAGTGTACGATGACAACGGCATCTCCATCGATGGTCATGTCGGCGGATGGTTCTCCGATGATACTCCCAAGCGTTTCGAAGCCTATGGCTGGCACGTGATCCGCGGGATTGACGGGCACGACGTCGACGCCGTTGATCGTGCAATTGCTGAGGCGAAGGCGGAGACCGACCGACCGACCCTGATTTGCTGCCGCACCACGATCGGCAAGGGGTCGCCGAACAAGGCGGATAGCCACGATAGCCACGGTTCCCCGCTCGGTGCTGCCGAGGTCGCACTTGCCCGGGCGGTATTGGGCTGGAATGACGAGCCTTTCGACATCCCAGCAACGGTGTACGAGGCATTCAACGCCACTGCTGCAGGAGCGTCGCGAGAAGCAAAATGGCTGCAGGTTTTCGACCGTTATCGGTCCGAATACCCAGTGCTTGCAGCCGAGTTCGACCGCCGGATGAGCGGCGCGCTGCCGGCGGAATTTGCCGAGAAGATGGAAGAGGGCCTCGAGGCCGTAGTCGCGAAAGCTGAAACGATAGCGACCCGAAAGGCGAGCCAGAACGTTCTGGAGCTTGTCGCGCCGCTGGTTCCCGAATTGGTTGGGGGATCGGCCGACCTGGCAAGTTCGAACCTAACGATGTGGAGCGGAACGCGTGCGCTTGGCCAGTCCGGTTCTGGCAATTACATCTACTACGGTGTCCGCGAATTCGGCATGGCCGCGATCATGAACGGGATGTTGCGCCATGGTGGCGTACGTCCGTACGGCGGCACCTTCCTGATGTTCTCCGAATATGCCCGCAATGCTTTGCGGATGGCGGCCGTGATGAAGGTCGGCGCTATCCATGTATTTACGCATGACTCTATCGCACTGGGGCAGGACGGCCCAACCCACCAGCCGATCGAGCAGCTTGCGACGTTGCGGCTAATGCCGAACATGGACGTCTGGCGGCCCTGCGACACAGCGGAAACGCTTGTCGCCTGGCAGGTCGCGATCGAGAATGTCTCCAATCCAACCAGTCTGATCCTCTCAAGACAGAACCTTCCCTTCCAGACCCGCGACGCCGATAAACTGGCGGCCATCCGGCGCGGCGGATATATCCTCAAGCAGGAGGGGGGAGCACTTGCTGCGGTCGTTATCGCGACGGGCTCTGAAGTTGGACTGGCAATCGAAGCCCAGACGCGGCTTGCCGCGGAAGGCATTCACGTCCGCGTCGTATCGATGCCCTCAACCTTCGCCTTCGACCGCCAGGAGAACGCCTACAAGGACATCGTCCTCCCGCGCGGCCTGCCGCGCCTCGCTGTCGAGGCCGGAGTGACGGACTACTGGCGTAAATACGTCGGTCTCGACGGAGCGGTCGTCGGTATCGACACATTCGGCGAGTCCGCCCCCGCCGAGGTGCTTTTCGAACACTTCAACATCACTGCAAAGGCTGTCGTTGATCGTGTCAGAACGATGCTCGAAGCGAGAAAAGGATAACGGCATGGCCGACACCTATCTCATCGGCATGGATTTCGGATCGGAGTCAGCCCGCGGTATCCTGGTGAATTCCCGGACCGGCGCACAGGAGGGACATCACGTCCACCCCTACACCAATGGGATTTTGACGACCTCCCTTATGGGCCATGTCTTGCCAGCGAATTTCGTCCTACAGGTTCCCTCTGACTACACGGAGGCCGCCGAGCAAATTCTTTCTGCGCTAGGAAACGGAAAGACCATTGACGGTATCGGTATCGACTTCACGGGTTCGTCACCGATGCCCGCGAGAGCGGATGGAACGGCCCTCGCTGAACTCCACCCTGAAGACCCGCACGCCTATGTGAAGCTGTGGAAGCACTCGGCCCAGTCTCATGCGGACGCGATCAACGCTGGCGGCGGCGAGTATCTCGAAAACTTTGGTGGGAAGCTGTCTGGAGAATGGTTGATCGCGAAGGCGGCTCAGCTGAGTTCCGAGGCACCTGCAATCTGGGATGAGACGGACCGTTTCATCGAGGCGGGCGACTGGCTTGTGTGGCAGTTTACCGGTAACGAGATGCGAAGCTTGGACTTCGCCTCTTACAAGGCACAGTTCTCCGCAGCAACAGGCTACCCGCAAGATGTCGTGCCCGGGCTGAATCGGCGGCTGTCTCCGCCTTTGCAGGTTGGTAGCGCGGCGGGCGTTCTGACGGCTGAGTGGCGCAAACGCACCGGCATCCTGGGCGATGCCCTTGTCTCCGTCGCAGTGATCGACAGTCACGTTGTTCTGCCTGCTGTCGGTGCCGTCGCCCCAGGTGTGTTCGTTGGCGCACTCGGAACTTCTGCCGGATTCCTTATCCTGGACGACGGGGGACGAGGCCTGCCGACCGGTCTTGAGGGCGCGGCATTTGGTGCCGTTCTGCCGAACCTATGGTGCTACGAGGCAGGGCAGGCGGCCTTCGGCGATATGCTGGCATGGTACGTGAAGACGTTTCCTCGCGACCCCGACCTCTCAAAAAACTTCGCCTCTTACAACGAAGCCGCTCAAGCGCTCGGCCCGGGCGAAGGCGGCGTCATGGCTCTCGACTGGTTTGCCGGCAACCGCATCCCGCTCGGAGATTCAGCCCTTTCCGGACTACTCGTTGGCCTGAGCCTCAAATCGACGGCTGCGGGGATTTATCGGGCCCTCATCGAAGCTCTTTGCTACGGAACGAAAACCATCTTGGACTTGGCCCTCGCTGCGGGCGTTCCTGTCCGGCGCGTGATCATGACGAGCGGTCTCACACGCAACAACCCGTTTCTCGTCCAAACAATGGCGGACGTTTTGGGGCGGACTATTGAGGTCCCCGACGTTGAAAACCCGACTGCGCTCGGTGCCGCAATCCACGGTGCCGTCGCGGCTGGGATTGTCGGCTCGTTTGCCGAGGGCGCTGAGCAACTTGGGGCACGCAGCCTCCAGAGGTTCGAGCCGAACCAGGATCGCTTGGCGGATTATCAGGAGCTTTACGCCGAATACAGACGCTTAGCTGCGGATGAAGAGTTACGGCGGGCCATGCGCTCGCTTCACATGTTCGATGCCCGGGACAGACAGTATCGGCAGCGAAAGCCGCAGGAGGTCGAGGCGGCACAGTGAGCTTCAGATTGGAGCGACATCGATCGTAACGGGAAGTGGAGGAACCAATGAAACTGACAGTGAAAGCCGGCATCCTGCTGGGGCTAGCCGCATCTATGCTGAGCGCTACCGCGTATGCGGCGGACAAGCCCAAGGTGCTTGTGATCTATCCGTACCTGGGCGACCAGTCGTTCGTTCGAATGCACAAGGCTTCGGAGACGGAGGCGAAGAAATTCCCGGACGTCCAGATCGACATCGTTGCTGGTCCAGATCGCACCAATGCCAACTACTTCATCACCGCCATCGAAAAGGCGATGACAGAAAACTACAACGTAATCGCTATAAACCATGGCGGTGCGGCCGCACAGCTCTACCCGGCGCTGAAGAAGGCAGAGGCGCAGGGCATCAAGGTCGTCGGTTTCGACACCGGTCTACCCGAGTTGAAGGGGCACGCCTCCGACGTGCTCTACGACATTCCCGGCGCGTCGGGTAAGGCAGGCGAATTGTTTGCCCAGATTGTGCCAGAAGGGGCGAAGATCGGCATCATCCGGTGCCTGATTGGCAATCCGGACACCGATGCCTTTATCGATGGCTTCAAGAAGGCAACGGAGTCGAAGAAGTACAACGTCGTTATGGACGCCGATGCCAAGTGCGATCCCGCCAGCGCGCGAACGATCACCGAAAACATGTTGACGTCTTCGCCTGATCTGGGCGGTATCTTCAACGTGTTCGACGTGTCCGCACAGGGTTCCCTCCAAGCGCTCAAATCCAGCGGCAGCAAGGTGCCTTTGGGGTCGATCGGCGGTCAGCTGTATGGTGCAGAGGCGGTCGCGTCTGATGGCAACTGGAAATACACCGTGCCGTATCCTTTCGAAGCTATTGGCTCGACCGCGATCGATACCGCCGTCAAGGTCGCCAAGAACGAAGCCGTTGAGCCTGTAACCGTCGTGCCTGTCGCCACACCGCTGACCAAGGACAACGCCGAGGCTTACGTGAAGGACCTCAAGGCGAAGCTCGCCGTTAAGTAATTCACGGCACCAGCGTGAGACTGCGCCCCAGGGCGACGCTCAGGGGCGCAAAGTTGTAATTTCAGCCGATTTCGGCTCGGCAGCCGACGTCAGAAGGTTTCGATCATGTCATCCACCAACACAGATAACGTGGCAGGTGCGGCGAATGCCCAACCGACTACGCCGGAGCTGGACAGCTCCGAAGCTTTGAAAGCACCCGGTATTCGATTGGGGCTGCGTATCCTGAGAACGGGACCGGCGGTGATCCTCATCGCGCTCATAATCATAATGAGCTTCCTCAATGAGTATTTCCTAACGGTTCGGAATCTCCAGAACCTCCTGACGCAGACAACGATGATCGCAACACTGGCGCTAGGGCAGCTGCTTGTCATCATCGTGCGGGGGGTCGATGTTTCGGTAGGTAGCGTCCTTGGTCTGACGGTGGTGCTGTCCGGTTTGATGATGGATTCCGGCATCGACAACGGTCTACTCCATGTCGTGGTCTTCCTTTCGGCAGGTGCACTCTTCGGACTGTTCAACGGCTTCATGATCGTGAAGGGTGGAATTCCACAGCCTTTGATCGTCACCGTCGCGACGCTGGGTATCGGTAGAGGCATGGCGCTTCTTCTGAGCGGCGGCACCGAGCACATCGGGATGGCACCTCTCGTGCAAGCCGCTGGCAATGGGTCGATTGGGGGCGTTCCGGTCCCTGCGATACTCGTTGCGTTCGTTACGCTGGTGCTCGCGGTTCTGACGCTCAGGACGCTTTGGGGCCGGTGGATCTATGCCGTTGGCGGTAACCCAGATGTTGCGGGATGGTTGGGGGTTCCGCGGGACCGGGTAATCATGAGCTGCTACATGCTGTCGGGCATGACCGCAGGCATCGCCGGGCTGATCTATGCCGGCCGCACGGATGCCGCTTCGCCGCTCGCGGGTGTGGGAATGGAACTGGACGCCGTTACTGCCGTGATCATTGGCGGGGCCAGCCTCTTTGGCGGTCGGGGCCATATCGTCAACGCCCTGATCGGCGCTCTAATCATCGGGGTCATCCGCAACGGTCTCAACCTGATGAGTGTCTCTCCGTTCTGGGAAGCCATCGCCATTGGCGCTTCCATCCTCTTGGCGCTCGAACTCGACGTCCTCCGTCGATACTTCGAAGAAAAACTCCGTGCACGTGCGGCGAGGGCAATGCGATGAACAGCAACGTCGTTTTAGAGGTGCGCAACGCCGTGAAATCCTACGGGTTCGTCACTGCCCTGGGCGGTGTGGACCTGACCCTCCACAAGGGCGAGATTCTCGCTCTCCTCGGCGACAACGGAGCTGGGAAGACTACCCTGGTTCGGGCGATCAGTGGTGTCATGCAGCTCGACGAGGGCGATATCCATCTTGCTGGCGAGAAGCTTTCGCTGAGTTCGGCGGGCGATGCGCGTCGTGCGGGCATAGAAACGGTGTTTCAGAATCTCGCCGTTTTGGACAATCTGGATGTCTCCTCCAATTTCTACATCGGTCGCGAGAAGACATGGCCGAGTTGGATGGGGCCCTTTGGCTTCCTGAATAAGACTCGGGAGGCAACCGGTTGGGTCGGCGCTGCAAACAACCTCGGGATCAAGGCGTTGAATCCTGGTCAGGAGATCGGGCTGATGTCCGGCGGACAGCGTCAAGCGGTTGCCGTCGCTCGAGCGGTGGCGTTCGCGAGCAAGGTGGTCATCTTGGATGAGCCTACCGCCGCACTCGGTGTACGTGAATCAGCTCAGGTGCTCCGCTTGATCAAGTCGCTTCCGGAGCGCGGCGTTTCGGTAATTCTTATCAGCCACAACATGGATCACGTGGTTCAGGTTGCGGACAGAGCCGTCGTCATGCGGCAGGGGCGCATCTCGGGTACGGCAATTCCTAGGAAGGAATCCGTTCCTGAGCTTATCGGAATGATCATGGGAGCCAACTGAGGCGCCGCTTGCTCTTGGATATTTTTGGCGGGTGCTCAGAGAGCACTGTGCCGTCGGTCACGCTGGGTGGGTCGGATGTTCAAATTGATAAGAGGCTGCGCCCCGCGGATAAAGCCAGGTGTTTGGTCCTTGATTTCGGCCAGAACATCATCCGAAGTCGCGCCCATTGTACCGCGCTCACAAGCGTTTATTGAGCAGCTCGTTATTCTCCCGACCGCTCGTCATATATTTTACGCGCGCTTTCGATATATCCTGCTGGCTTCGCGCCCAACTTGCCAGCGAGAGAAGGGGCCCGTTCAGAGAATGTCCTCAGGGGCCGAGTGGGTGGCTTATGTGTCGCGTGACGACCTCGCTGCCGCACTCGCCGGCGCATTGGTGTCCGAGGGCCATGTCGGCGCGATCTATAACGTCACCGGTCCAGAGGCGCTGAGCGGCGAGGATCGGGCGAGCATACTGTCCTAGGTGACGGGCAAATCAATCCCGTTCGTCGTCATCACGGAAGAGGCCCTGCGTGGCGGGCTCAATCAGGCAGGTCTGCCCGACGTCGTGATCGGAGCCCTCACCGACATCAAGCGCGATTTCGTCGCCGGAAGATACGACATCCTCACCACCGACCTCGAGCGCCTGTCGGGTCGCAAGCCGCGAAGGCTGCGGGACC
This sequence comes from Rhizobium sp. 01L419, assembly GCF_056400025.1. Classification (NCBI taxonomy): domain Bacteria; kingdom Pseudomonadati; phylum Pseudomonadota; class Alphaproteobacteria; order Hyphomicrobiales; family Rhizobiaceae; genus Rhizobium; species Rhizobium sp. 01L419. Next base: position 12,503 of record NZ_JBFTSM010000030.1, on the reverse strand, counting down.
TGCTCGCCAACCGCCTCGCCTGAGGAGACTTATTTATGAAGATCAAGAAGATCGTCTATTGGGTTGCCACGGGCCTGGTCAGCCTTCTCTATCTGGCGTCGATGACGTTCTACATCACCAGCGGCGATACGGCACGCGGCATGATTAGTGCGCTCGGCTATCGGTAGCGCCAAATCTCCGTGGAAGACATGTTCGACATTTTCCGACGGCTGGCTTCATAGTCGCGCAATCGCCCAGAGTGGACGGCTGGACATCGCCAAGGTCGCCCTCGCGATCACGGTGAAGACGGAAAATCCGGCTGGGCCTCAGGGCGTGACATGCGAAAGGCGTCAGGACAGTGCAATGCTGTTCCACCTCCAGGAGCCGCGGGTAAGGCGATAGATCGCACTGCAACCGGCGCGCCGCGCTCAGCTGCGGTATGAGATGCAGGTCGGCCCAGCCCGGACGGTCGCCAAAAGCAAAGACCGACTGCACTGGCCGTTGCTTAAGCGTAGTCTCCAGCGCCTGGAGGCCCGATGTCAGCCAATGATGAACCCAGCGCTCAACGCCCTTGTCTTCGACGCCGTATTCCTTCGTCAGAAACCGTCTCACTCGCTGCACCGTCAAGGAATGCATTTCAGAAGAAATCAGGGCTGCGAAGGCCTTTACCTGGGCGCGGACCACGGGGTCGGCAGGCAACAGGCTTGGTTCCGGAAATGTTGTTTCAAGATAGTCGAGAATGGCGGCCGACTGGGCGATGATGCGGCCGCCGACATCGAGCGCAGGCAGCAGTCCCTGGGGGTTGAGTTCGGTAAATTGGCCGCGTTGCAGCGAGCTGGCCGGGACGTAGGTGTGATCGATACCCTTGAGGCGAAGGGCAATCCGCACACGCTCCCCAGCGGAATTCTGCCATCGGCTTATGAGACGCATCGCGACTGGTCACCTCAAGATCGGATTATTGATATCGGTCGGATCATCAGAATGCTAATAGCGCTAAGCGAGCTGGCCGCGAGAGCAAGACTCGAGTGTTTGCCGGTGCGTTCACGAAGCTTCATCCCGCACGCCCAGCAATCGCGGCGCACTCAGCCTGTTGATCTCGATATTCGGATAAACCAGTTCCTCTAGCAACTGAAGAGATCGTACTGTGGCCTCCATCGGGGCAAATCCGGGATCAACGTTCACCCTTGATATCGATTTTGCGGCAGAAAACCTGAACAAGATTATATGGGCTGGCGGTCTCGGTAGCCAATCTTCGAAGCAGACGGTATGTGAGATCGCCGCACGCAGTTTGTGCAGTTCTGATGGTTCTTGTGCTTTATGAAGACGGCGGCCTCCGACGTAGCAAGCTCGGTGAATTCAAGATCAATTGGCCGCGTCTTCTCAACAAGCTTTTCGATGATATCCCTACATCGAGCCCCTTCCATCTTCCAGAGCCCATGATTTGAAACCTTGAATTGGCTCCTCGCGTCCCATCAACGTGGCGACCCTCATGTGCAGGCTTTTTGGGAGGACATGCAAAAGTGGCGCGGTACTGTCCTGCTCGATACGGTTCTGCAGGTCGCAGAATTTTGTTAGAAGCGGAGTATCCGGAAAGTACTGCAAGTGAAGAGCGCAGCACTGCCTGAGCCAAAGAATGTCGATCTTCGTTTGGATCACAGCCAGCCCCTCAATCTAATAAAATCTGCCCACAAACCGTCGAAATGCTCGAGCCGACCTTGGTGTATTCGATTTCGAGACTGCCTTGCACTGAACACTTCGGTGAAATCGGATGCGAAGAATCATCCTATCTATGGGTCGAACCTAATGGCCGCACCGCGTTCCCCCTTTAACTGCCTAATTAAAGCATAAACCGACTGAAACTCAGGCATTGCATGTCACCGGTTAGCTGCTGCTGGGAGGCAGGACGATGAGCGATGGCATCCTTGAACACAGTAATCCGGTTCAAGATAAGCTCGCGATAGTCTGTCGGGGAGATCTCGCGGTTAACGACACTCGCGAGGCCGCGGGACACCGGAACCAAAAGATCGCCTAATTGCTTGCCACGAAGCGCATTGATGCTGCTTGCGTCGCCACCTTGCGCTCCCAAGCCAGGTGCCAGAATGATCGTATGAGGCATGAGCATTCGCAGTCGTCGCCCTTCATGTGCGACGGTCGCTCCGATGACTGCGCCGATTGGATTCAGGTCTTCGTCATCTACTCGGCCGATACCTCCGATGAGTTCGGCAACATGATCGGAAATCGGTCGGTTCCCCGTCATTCTGTCCTGTAGCCATCCCGCACCCGGATTGGACGTGCGGCAGAGAACGAAGAGGCCTTTTCCGTAACGGCGGGAACATTCGGCAAATGGTTCGAGCGTATCGGGACCCATCAGCGGATTCACGGTCAGGCAATCGGCCTCAAAGTCGCCAGATCCACCTTCTGATACCGGCGTCAGATAGGCGCGAGCATAGGCGGCGGCGGTGGCTCCGATGTCGCCTCTTTTAGCGTCGAGGATCACACCGATGCCGGCAGCCTTTGCGCGCTTCATGCCGAGGGAAAGGGCCGTGAGGCCGGCAAAGCCGCATGCCTCAGAGTAAGCGCTCTGGAATTTCACGAACCCGACTTGTCCCTCGATCGTATCCAGAACGAAATCGACAAAGCGGCTGATCCATGCAGGGTCGTCTTGCTCAAAAAACAAAGGAATCTCGGAGGGCGAGGGATCGATGCCGGCAACAAGCTCTCCATATTTGGCAGCGTTCTGCCGAACTGTTTCTACCCAAGAACCCGATGATATCGCCCAATCCCCTTCCTTTGCTAAATTCCCGGACTTTGCTCCATACATACCCTGACTTTCGCGCCGATAGAAAGTTAGGATTTTTCCGGCAAACGGATAGCTAGATCGCTTTGTGTGCAACTGCACACTGCTAAAATTGCCAGCTTCCAATTCAAAAGGTAAAAAGCCGAGTCTCTTATAGAAGCCGACCGCATCAGGTGCCGAATGCACGAAAAGCTCATTGATGCTAGGGGCAGCGTCGTCTTAACGGGCTGGTACGGATCGAGACGATAGTCTACCGGCATGACTGAAGACGTGTCTGCCTACTACAAACGCCACCGATTTCCTGCTGAGATCATCGCGCATGCGGTGTGGCTTTATTATCGATTTCCGCTGAGCCTGCGTGACGTCGAGGACCTGCTTGCCGAGCGCGGCATTGATGTCTCGTTTCAGACCGTCGCTGAATGGGCGACGAAATTTGGCCTGATGTTCGCCCATCAGCTTCGTCGACGGTCTCGCGGTAACTTTGCCGATAAGAGGCGCCTCGATGAGATGGTCGTGGCGACCAAGAGGAAGAAGTACTGGCTGTGGCGCGCCGTCGATGCTAACGGGTGCGTTCTCGATGCCCTGCTGCAAAGCCACAGAAACAGGAAGGCAGCTCTTCGGCTGATGCGCAAGCTGCTCAAGGGCTAAGGGGTAGCACCGCTTCCTGGCAATCATAACTATTGGTAATCAACCACCCGGCCCACGGAATTAGGAAGACTTGAATCCAACTGCTAGCCTTTGATCGTGCGAGCGGGCTGAGTGAAAGGCGAACTAAAGACGATGGCTGGATTTGTTCCCCAATCGATCACGAAGATACAGGCCGACTATGACCATGGCCTCTCTCCTGTACGCTTGATCGAAGACTGTCTTCAGCGCATCGACCGGGGTAACGCCGACTGCAACGCAATGATATATGTTGCTCGGGAAGAAGCCCTTGCCGGTGCCCGTCTTGCTGAGGGCGAGCTTCGGGCCGGTCGGCGCAGAGGCACGCTTCATGGCATACCGATAGCGATCAAGGACGTGATCGACGTTTGCGGCTGGCCCACGACGTCTGGTTCTCGCCTGTTCCGCAATTCTGTCGCAGGTGCGGATGCATCTTGCGTCCGAAACCTTCGCGCCGCCGGGGCGATCATCATCGGCAAGACCAACCTTCACGAACTGACTGGCGGAGACCATGACAATCCCTGGTATGGAAAAGTCGTGAACCCCTTGGATTCAACACGAGGTACTGGTGGAACAAGCAGCGGATCGGCGGCCGCCGTGGCTGCGGGCTTCTGTGTAGCCGCCATCGGTACGGATACCGGAGGCTCCAACAGATCGACTGCAGCGGCAACCGGATTGGTCGGCCTGAAGCCGACAAACGGAATTATCGATCCCGGCGGCGTCCGGGCGACGGCGCCAAGCTTCGATACGATTGGTCCCATCGCAAACAGCGTCGAGGATGCACGGCTCGTCCATTTCGCGATGCGAGGGGCGGTCCCACCCAAGCCACGCGCGATCGAAACAGCAGGTCTTCGCGTCGGCCTGTGTCCGGATATCTACTTCGCGACGACCGATCCGGAAGTAACACGGGCACATGATCGGTGGCTACGATCGCTGGCGGACGCGGGCGCGACCACCGTCACCTTGCCCTTTAATCGGGCCGAAAACGTTCGCGAAGCCGGTCGTATCATCCTGATGTACGAGTTCGCCCAGCAATATGGTTCGCTTGTCGAGCGTCATCCAGATTGCGTCGGAAGGGCCGTCCTCGACTTCCTGTCGACGGCCTCGTCGATCGGGGAGAAACCGTACATGTCTGCAGTCGCGTCCCGGTCGGACATGAGGAGCGAGTTTCTGAGCTTGCTTTCATCGGTCGATTTACTCGCCACTCCCCCGGTTCCAGGATTGGCGCCGCGTCTTTCAGACGAGATGACGAAGGTAGGAGAAGACTTCGTTCCCTACGGACTGGCCGGCGGCAACTTCCGGCGCTGGGCGAACTTCTTTGGCGTTCCGACCCTCGCGATGCCGTTGCCGATCGAGGGCGGGCTTCCGGCATCGATCCAGATCTCGATGCTCCCGAATGAGGAGGAGGCGCTGTTTTCAACATGCACGGCCCTCTGCCAGGTGGGGGTCTGACAGGCAGGAATTCGATATTTCACAGCAACCAAAAAAGGGGAATAAAGTGAAAACGATTGTAGCAGTTCTATCGGTCGTTCTGACCACGCTTGTTGTCGCCAAGCCTTCTCAGGCAGCCAACGACGTGATCCGATTTGGCGTCGCCGCCGAGCCATACGCTCCCTTCTCCGTCAAGGACGCGAGCGGCAAATGGCAGGGATGGGAAATTGACCTCATGGATGCCGTCTGCAAGCAGATGAAGGCAAAGTGCGAGGTTGTCGACATCGCTTGGGATGGGATCATCCCGGCTCTCCTTGAGAAGAAGTTCGACGTCATATGGAGTTCGATGTCCATCACCGACGAGCGAAAGAAGGTGATCGATTTTACCGACAAGTATTACTTCTCGCCAAACGTTCTCGTCGGCGCCAAGGCCGATACGCGCAGCTTCGACGTCACCAAACCAGATTCGTTCAAGGGCGTTGCCGTCGGGGCACAGACGGCAAGCTTGCAGGCCACCTACCTACAGGACAAACTCAAGGGTGTGGCGGATCTCAAGATCTACCCCACGCTTGATGACGAAGTCGCCGACCTGCAGGCCGGACGTGCCGATCTTATCGCGGCTTCCGCCATTCAGATTTCCGATTTCCTGAAGAAGCCGGAAGGGCAGGGATATGAGGTGAAGGTCACGCTACCTCAGGAGAAGATGTTCGGCTACGGGGACGGCGGCGGCGTCCGCAAGGAGGATACCGCGCTCCGGGACCGCCTCAATGCAGCGCTGAAAGCCGTGCATGCGAGCGGCGAATATGATGCCATAACGAAGCGCTATTTCGACTTCGACATTTACGGCGACTGACCGCTGGGCTCAAATGGGTGCTGGCCCCCTAGTCGCGGCCGGCACCATCGTAGTTGACCGGGAAGTGCTGCATGGATTTGACATCGTCTTGGCTGACCTTGCTCAGCTTCGGAGATCACGGCTGGGCGAACCAACTCATCAAGGGCGCCTATCTGAGCCTAGGGATCTCGATAAGTGCATATATCACCGGGCTGATCCTGGGCCTCATCGGGGCCGTTGCGAAGCTCTCCAAAAACCTTGTGGCAACTTCGCTTGCCAGTGCCTACACCACGATTATTCGATCTGTTCCCGATATCCTTATTATCTTCCTGGTCTACTACACCGCCACCGACGCGCTGCGCTCGCTGGTGAGCATGGCTGGCCTCTCTTCAAACTTCGAGATCAACGGATTTGCGGCGGCGTCGTTTTCACTTGGCATCGTTCAGGGGGGCTACAGTACGGAGGTCTTGCGGGGCGCCATCGTTGCCGTGCCCCGCGGGCAGTCGGAGGCGGCTTTTGCGGTCGGTCTCACCCGTCGGCAGACGTTCTTCCTAGTGACGTTGCCGCAGGTGATCCCGCTGGCGTTACCGGGGTTGGGCAACTTGTGGCTCATCGTCTTGAAGGAGAGTTCGCTGGTCAGTCTGATCGGATTCACCGAACTGGTGCTGGCGGGCAAGATGGCCGCCGGAGCAACCCGCCACTATCTGTTGTTCTACGCGGCGGTGGGCGGGATCTTCTTGGTCATGTCCGGGATATCGACGCTCGTTCTGCACGTCATCGAACTGAACGCCGATCGCGCGTGGAGGCGAGGGTAATGAGTGATTTCGCCGTCTATCTGACAAATCAGATTCTTGTTGGCCTGCAGACGACTGTGGCGCTGTTCCTGTGCTGCGCTGTCGTTGGCAATCTGCTGGCGCTTCCGGTGGCCTTCGCGCGGATCTCCAACCGGCGCTGGCTCAGATATCCGGCGACCGCCTTCGTGCTATTGTTTCGAGGCACGCCTCTGTTGGTGCAGCTCTATATCTTCTACTTCGGGGTCGGCCAGATCCTCGCCGGCGTCCCATCGATACGTTACAGCCCGATGTGGCCGTTCTTGCGCGGCGCCTACAGCTACGCCTTCCTGACACTATCGCTGAACACTGCCGCCTATTGTGGGGAAATATGGCGGGGCGCCATACTCGGTGTCCCGAGAGGACAAACCGAGGCAGGCCTGTCGCTCGGGTTGTCTGACCGCCGGATCATGCGCTTCATCCTTTTGCCGCAGGCCTTGCGCCTCGCGCTGCCCTCCATCGGCGGGCAGAACATTCTGCTCCTCAAAGGGACGGCGTTGGCGGCAGCGATCACGGTTTTCGAGCTGATGGCGGCGGCGAATTTCGTGAGGGCTCAGACGTTCCGTGTTTATGAACCACTTCTCGCAGCAGCGTTCGCCTACTTTCTGCTCGCTGTCATCATCACGTCCAGTTTCAAGTTCTTGGAAAAACGGATCGCATCGCGGTATTGATCGTTGCACCGCAGTCGTCCCGTTCGCTACCGGAGGTCCCGTTGGTTTCAAACGACACGGAGTTCACGCCGCGTGAGATTGAGGTCTTCGCGGCCGTCATGACGCATGGAACGACGACTCGAGCAGCGGATGCCCTCAACATCACGCAGCCGGCCGTCAGCAAGATCATTCTTCAGCTCACGAACAAAGCTGGCTTCCCTCTGTTTCGGAACCATCGACAGCGCCTGATCCCGACCCCGGAGGCACACATGCTTTATGCGGAGGTGCGGCGTGTCTTCGAATCTGTCCGTGGCATCTCGCGGGCAGCGAAGGAGATCAAGGAGCTTAGAAGCGGTCGCCTGAACGTTTCGGCGCTTCCGGCGTTCGGCTTGACCCTGCTGCCTTCCATCGTAGCAGGATTCACGCAACAATTTCCCGATGTAGCGGTGACGCTGGACATCAGAAGTTCATCGACGATCATCCAGCGCGCCAGCCGAAACCAGCTCGATATCGGGGTGGCAGCAGAGGTCAACGATGAAACACCCTCTGTCGTACGCCGGTCGCTTGTCGCCACTCCCCCTGTTTGCATCATGCCAAAAGGCCATGCTCTCAGTCGTCTTAAGGTCGTTCAAGTCGATGACCTCGACGGCTCGAACTTCGTGTCTCTCGGTGTGGGCGATCCGATGCGCCGGCAATTGGACACGCTGTGCGAGGAGCGCGGCGTTAAGCGTTCATTGAAAATCGAAGCGGCTCTTTCCAATACCTGCATCAATCTGGTGGCCAACGGCATTGGCATTGCCGTCGTGGACAGACTGTCGGCCTGGATGGCAAGAGACCTGCCAATCGATATCCGCGACTTCCATCCGCACCTCGACATCAATCTGAGCGTTTACCGACCTTGGGGTACGATCGCGTCCTCTGCCGCCGATACCTTCATCGAGCATCTCATCCAATCGACCAGGGATTACATGAACGTCGTCGACCGCGAGATCAAGGCGCTGGGTGAGATCTAGCCCAGCTTACGGGGTGGTCAGAAATGCGGAACCTGCGCATCAAGCCGTCAGCGCATCGACCAGCGCGAAGAACCTGCCGATGTCCTGTCCGTCGTTGTAGACGTGCGGCGTGATCCGCATCTTGGTCCCTCGCACGGTAACGAACGCCTTGTGTTCCCTCAGCCTCTGGGCAAGATCGTCGCGATATCTGTCGCCGAGATCCAAGACTGAAATGTGCCCGGCACGCTGGTCCGGCTTCGGTCCGGTGAAACCGAGCATTTCCGCCTCCTCCCAGACAAGACGATTGAGTTGGATGAGCCGCTCGTGAACGACCGCAGTACCCCAGCTGCAGATCAACTCCAGCGAATTAATTGCAATCGGCAGGACGGCAAAATCCGAGCGCTCGCCCATGTCGAAGCGACGCGCCCCTGGCAGATAGTCCGGCATGGTTTCGAGATAGAAGTCCGGACGCTCCCCACCGCTACGGTTCCAGGAATGGAATTCGATCGGCCGGCCCTTTTTTTGCCAATCCTTGCTGGCGTAGAGAAAGGCAAGGCGGTACGGACCGAGGAGAAATTTGTAGGTCGCGAAGCTGAGAAAGTCCGGACGAACCCGCGAGACGTCGAAGGGAACCGCGCCCACCCACTGCGTTCCATCCATGACAAGACTCGCTCCGGCCTGATGCGTTGCCTCAGCGACTGCTTCGATGTCGACAGACATGCCTTCGAACCAGTGAACGATGGTTCCTGCCACGACGGAGACCGGAGCATTCGATTCCCGGATTGCCGCAACAATCGCTGGCGCCCATGGTTCGCCAGCCCGCCGAGAAACCGTAACCACGCGTGCGCCTTTCTGCCTTGCAAGCTCGTACCAAGCGTAGCGGTGCGACGTATGTTCGTTCTCCATCATCAATATGACCGAGCCCGACGGAACGTCGACGTTGGCCGCGGCCACCGCAATACCGTAGCTGGTAGCGGGAACGATAGCGATGTCTTCAGCGCTCGCGCCGATAAATGACGCTGCAAGTTCTCGCGCCTTTTCGACCTCATCGTAGTAGGAGTTGATCGTCATGTCCCATGGCGCGGCTTTGACATTGACGCCGCGGACGCCAGCTGCGATGGCCGTTTGAGGAATTGGCGTCATGTAGGCCGCATCCAGATAGATGACGTCTTCAGGAATGGAGAACAGGTGTCTTTGGCAGGGGAGCATCGGGAACCCTCACAATGATACCTCGGTGCCTAGACCGAGGGCTTTGGCTTTCTGATAGACGATATTTGCAAGCTCGATATCCTGGGCGGGCACGCCGAGCGAGCGATAGAGCGTGATTTCGGAGGCGCCCTGGCGACCGCGGAGATCGCCGTTCAGCACGGCACCGATCTCGCCAATGATATGCGAGCGATCAATGATCCCTGTCGAGATTGGCTCGACCAGGTCTGACGCCGATGTCAGCGCCATGGGCAAGTAGTCAACCCAGACGCTCGAGCGAACCACGCATTCCGTGTCGACTTCCTGAAGGCCCGCGACGCTCGCACCAACTGCATTCACATGTGTTCCGGGACTGATCCATCTGCCCTCGAGGACGGGAAACCTTGCCGACGTGACGGTGCAAACGATATCGGCGCCCGCAACTGCCTCCTGCGCCGTCGAAAAGACCTCGGCTGGGTAGCCTCCCATCCGCTGTGCCGCTGCAAAGGTCGCTGCCTTTCCAGGATCGCGTCCCCAAACCCGGATCCTTGCAATAGGGCGCACCAATCCGATGGTTTGGATGTGCCGTGCGGCTTGCTCGCCGTATCCGATGATCGCAAGCTCTGAAGCATTCTGACGCGCAAGTGTCGCCGTGGCGACAGCCGTCGCAGCCGGCGTTCTGAGTCCGGTGATCGCATGACCGTTGACCAGGGCGACGGGCCGACCACGTTCTTTTTCAAAAAGTAGGATTCCGCCTTGATGCGACGGCAGTCCGTAATCGAAGTTCCGCGGCGAAACAGACAGGACCTTGGCGCCGTAATGAGGCTGGCCCGAAATCGACGCGTACATCAGCGACAAACATGATCCGGGCATGCCCGGCAATGCCAATGTCCTCCTGATGTCCTGATCTGCGACGCCGCTTGAAGTTTTTTTTAGGGCAGCCTCGGCAGCAGTGAAGGCTTCCTGAGGCGTGACGAGTTTCTCTACGGTGGCGCCGTCGATTATCAACAGTGTGCCTGCCGAACCGCCTGCGTGCGAAGAATGCGATGACATCCGAACCCCAAGTCAATTGCACTTTTCGCTAGATGTAGCAGCTGCCGAAACAGCGGGGGTCGTCAAACTTCATAACCTGCGCCGGCGACGTTCGCGTGTTTTCTCATAGTTTCCGTCGCTTTGAGCCGATCCGCCAGTCTGATCGGCCCTTCATAACTATTGATTATAAGCGGCCGCGATGGGGTTGTTTGACCCTGACTGCACCCTTCTTCAAAAACTGGACATGTCGCTACCTCGGCGGCTGCTTCCTTAGCGAAGCGATCGAGGCTGTCGAAATAATCAGTGGAGAAGAAGATGCGCGTCATTGTCCTGGGGGCAGGGATTATCGGAAGTTCCGTTGCCTATGAAGCGGCGAAAGCCGGCGCGAAGGTCACGGTTCTGGAAGCCGGAAGGATCGCTGGCGGGGCGTCGGCAACCAGCTATGCGTGGACCAACGCAACCGGAAAAAGGCCGCATGCCTACTTCGCCCTGAATGTCGCCGGCATGCGGGCGCACTTGGATCTCAGCCGGGAATTCGGACATGCACCCTGGTTCAAGCAGACGGGTAGCATTGAGTGGTACGCCAATCCGCAGGAGTGGGCGGCGCAGAAGGAAAACGCTGAACAGATGCGCGATTGGGGCTACGGTGTCGAGTGGATCTCCAAGAGCAGGTTGCAGGAACTCGAACCCGAGATTGATCTTGCGGCGATCAAGGATTCGCCCATCGTCTACTATCCGGAAGAGGGTTGGGTTCACCCGGTACTCTACGTTGCATGGCTTTTGCGTGCGGCGAAAGAAAAATGGGATGCGGTCGTCCATCCGTTCACGCAAGTGACTGCGATTGACGTCCAAGCCGGCGCGGCGAAGGCGGTGCGGACTGCAGACGGCGCTGTCTACGAGGCAGATGTTGTCATCAATTGCACCGGAAGTTGGGCCGACCGCGATCTTGGCGGCGTTCCTCCCATTCCCATGGCTTCAAATGTCGGCGTCCTCGGCTTCACCTTCCCAGTGGCGGTCACGTTGCAGCGGCAGTTTCACATGGATGACCTGGATGTGCGCCCGGACGGCGCCGGACGTCTGATGATCCATAAGATCTCGGTCGACTCCCTGGTGCCTGAGATCAAGGACCTCGATCCGAAGGGCCTCGAGGCTTCGCTCCTGTTGGAGGCCGTCCGAACGGTCGTGCCCGCAGCGCAGGCGCAGCATCTTGAATCCATCCGCACAACGATGCGGCCGATTCCGAGCGACCGATTGACATGCAGTGGCTGGGTCCCGGGCGTCAGTGGTTACTATGTCGCCGTGACCCATAGCGGGGCGACGATCGCGCCGTATCTGGGCAAGGCTGTCGCTGACGAGGTCGTTCGCGGCCGTGTTAATGAAAGCCTCGTTGATTTTCGCCCGGATCGCTTCATGGCGGCAACGAACGGAATGGGGGCGCGGTCGTGACCATAGAGCGCATCGAGAAGACAGAACGTCTGAGCCGCGTCGTGGTGCATGGAAACGTGGCTTACTTCTCCGGCCTAACCGCCGGCGATCGCAGCCAGGATACGGTTGGTCAGACAGAACAAATCCTGGCGAAAGCAGATGCTTTCCTGGAGCAGATCGGATCCAACCGGTCGATGCTGCTGAGCGCTACGATCTGGCTTCGCAACATCAACGATTTCGACCACATGAATGCCGCTTGGGTGAATTGGATCGACAAGGATGAACCGCCTGCGCGGGCGACCGTCCAGTCCGTTCTTGGGCTTCCGGACATTCTGGTCGAGATACAGTTCACCGCCGCCATTCCCGGCTGAGCGCGAGATACGAGCGGCGTGCGCCATCAGGGCGCTCGCCAGACAGTCTGCGGAGGAACCAATCTTTTCCTTCCTTCCTCCCGTGCCGGTGCGCCGGTGTACGGCTGACAAGCTACCGAAGGCAGAGACCATGGCAGAAGCCCAAGCAAAGAAGATGACTGTGTCGGCGACCGACGTCGCCGTCGATATCGTCAACATGAACAAGTGGTATGGTGATTTCCACGTGCTCCGCGACATCAACCTGAAGGTCATGCGCGGCGAGCGCATCGTCATCGCCGGCCCGTCGGGTTCCGGCAAATCGACGATGATCCGCTGC
>NZ_JBFTSM010000029.1:0-51263 GCF_056400025.1 Rhizobium sp. 01L419 | reverse complement strand
GGACGTGGATAATCCCGCTGATCACCCGGCGGTCATCAGTTCGATGAGCGCCGGGTTGGTTCGTCGGAAGCAGAGGAGCGATCACCGCCCACTGTCGGTCATCAAGCCAGAATTCTCCTGCCATGATTCAAACTCCCATTATTACCGAAGTGACTCATACAGAGATAATTTAATCAATAGTTTGATTGGGTTTTAACCCTAGTCCTTATTCGCGGAAACGAGGCTCTTGCGCTGATAGACATGGATATAATCGACCAGCAGATAGGACGGGTTCGGCGTTTCATCGATCGGCCAGCCTGACCCGAGCGCGAGGTTGACCAGCGGATAGAAGGGCATCTCGAACTCCGGCGGCGTATCGAAGCTCCAGAGAGGGTTGCGATCCAGATAAAAGGTCGATTTCTGCGGGCCGATATCGACGCCAAAAGTATGGTAGTCGCTGCTGAGCGAGCCTTCGGGCACATTCGTCAGATGGCCGTCTGTCGTATGCTGGTTGCTCGGCCGCCAGACATGATAGCCCATGCTGAACTCGCCGGGCGCTCGCCCGTAATATTCGATCACGTCGATTTCCGAAGTGAATTTGGATCGGTCGAGGCCGATCAACCAGAAAGCCGGCCAGACGCCCTTGCCGGGCGGTAGCTTCATGCGCGCTTCAAAATAGCCGAACTTCTGGGAGAAACCTTCTCCCTTCGGATTGGTGGAGGCGAGCAGACCGGAGCGCCACTTACCATCCGCATCCTTCCGCGCCTCGATCCGCAAGATGCCGTTATCGACGCTGAAGGGGAAACCGTCCATGGGGTCGGTAAAACGGGCATCGCCGAAATCGCCGTTCCATGGCGTATGCGCAATCCAGCGTGATCCGTTCTCGCCCCAGGCCGAAACGTCGAGCGTGTTGAAGTCTTCGGCAAAGGTCATCTGGAAATCGTCGAGGTTTAGCGGCTCTTCCGCCTGGCTCACACGGGGGCCTGGCGGGCCGAAAAGGCCAATGATCATAAGAAGCGCAAATCTTCCGGCGAATTTCGTATAGCGCATTTTCTCCCTCCCGGAGATTCCAGACCTGTTGTTGGGTTTTTGAAAGCCGATCATGAAACGACGGCTCCGTTTCGCCGGGGCATGATCTTCCTGACGACGATGGCTTCCAGCCCGTCGGGCCGCCCGACGACCTGCCACAAGAGCAGGGAGGAAACCCAGAAGATTGCAAACGCGGCACCGCTGCAGAGGCCGACGCCGACAACGAGTTCGATGCCGAGCGGCATGGCAATCAGAGCGGGCTGCACCAAGAGCAGGAAACCGATCATCGGCAGGCTGGCCGCGAGCGGCCGGATGAATGCATAAAGCTGCGCGCCGATCGAGACGCCGATCAGTTTCCATGTGATGGCAAGGCAGACGACATAGGCAACAACGGCAGCGATGACGCGCGCCGCCAACGCACCGTCAAGCCCGAACATGACGACGCCGAGCACGGTAACTGGCGCCCTCACTGCAAATTCAGCGAACATCCGGAGCGCCACGTAGCGGGTCTTGTCGAGAACCATAACGAGCGGCGGCATAATGGTCGTCGGCAGGCCGATCAGGCTGGCGATGCAGAGCCACTGCAGGATCGACGCCGCAAAGGCCCACTTCTCGCCGACGACGATGCGCAGGATCGGTTCGGCCAGGAAAATGATGACGAGCAGGATGGGTGCCGCCACGACCATGATCGCATTGGTCGCCTTCAGATAGGCTGTGATCTGCTTGTCCCGGTCGCTGACATTGGAAAAGGCAGCCATCAGCGGGCGCATCAGCGGCCCGACGAACGTCTGATAGGGAATGCCGGCGAGATTATCCGCGACGCTGAAGGCGCCATAAGTGGAAAGGCTTGTGAAGCGTGGCAGCAGCAGGCGGTCCATCTGCCAGTTGAGCGAGTTGAGGACCTGAGAAACCGTATTCCAGCCGATCATGTCCTGGAAGTGTTTCCATTCCGAGAGGCTGAGCTTCAGCCGCATCGGCGCGAAGATATAGGAGGCGATGGTTCCCGCGGTCGGCCCGGCGACAGCGCCGATCGCCAGCCCCCAGTAACTGTCGGTCGCAAGCGCGACGCCGACACCGAAGATCAGGGTCGATCCCTTGGTAATGAGATCGATGGCGAATTCGCGGCGGAAGTCGAAACGCTGCATGAAAATCACCATGCGCGGGCTGATCACGCCCCGCATCGCAGGCGCAATCGAAACCACGGCCACGAGCGAAAAAAGCCGCGGATCGTCGTAGATGAGAGCCATCGGCCAGGCGATGATGATTATCAGCAGGCTGATCGCCGTCCCTCTGATGAGGCTCAGCGTAAAGGCAGTGGCGAACATCCGCTCGGATGGCGATGCAACGCGCACCAGCGCCTGGGTGAGTGGCAGGTCGAGGATCGCCTCGACGATGACGAGAACCGACGTGGCGATAGCGACGATCCCGAAATCGGCCGGGCTCAGAAGTCTCGCGAGGACGAGCAGGCTCACGAAATCGAGAAGCCGTGCCAGGAATTTTCCGCTGATTGTCCAGATACTTGCTGTCGCCGTTCTATGCGATACGCTTGACACGATCTATTCCTTGGCCATGTACAACGAACCTCTTCCGGGGAGCGCCGGGGTGCCCGCCGCTCCGGGGTTTTGCCGACCTTTCGGCCGGTTGGGCGTGTCAGCTTGCTTTCTTCCTGTTGGGATTTGCGGCCTGATGGCCATGCTTGGCGAGTTGCTCGTCGATGAGTGAACCGAGGCGGTCGCGGAAAACTGATGCGGAGAATTTCAAGGAGTGGTTATGGATCGCCACCGGATCAAGCGTGTCCTCGACCGCTTCGAAGGCAGTGATCGTTTCCATCAGCGCTTCCGTACTCTGCTCGGCAAAGCGGAAGCCGACATGCGGTGCGCAGACGGTCTCGCGCGCGCCACCCGCATCGAAAGCCAGAACCGGCCGGCCGGACGCCATCGCTTCCACCGGGAGAATGCCAAAGTCCTCGATGCCGGGAAACAGCAGCGCGCGGCAGCGCGACAGGTGATCGCGCAGAACCGGGAACGATTGATGACCGAGGAACTGCACCGTCGGTCCGGCGATTGATCTCAGATAGGCTTCCTGCTCGCCCTCACCGATCACGACGAGATTGCGGCCCATTTCGGTGCAGGCCTTCACGGCAATATCCGGCCGCTTATAGGCGGTGAGTTGGCCCGCATAGAGATAGAATTCGCCCTTGCCTTGCCCGATGGTGAAATCGTCGGTCGCAACCGGCGGATAGATAACGACGGCGTCGCGGTCATAGAAGCGGCGGATACGGCCCGCGACATAGCTGGAATTCGCTACGAACGTGTCGACGCGTGAGGCGGTCGTCACGTCCCAGGCACGCAGCATCGGTGCCGTGAGTGACATCATTGCCTTGCCGATCCAGGAAACACCGCGCCGATAAAGGTGAAACTGATCCCAGATGTAGCGCATCGGCGAATGGCAGTAGCAGATGTGAAGTGCATCCGCCCGTGTGATGATACCCTTGGCGGGACCAGATTCGCTCGAAATGACAAGATCATAGTCCTGAAGGTCGAAGTGCTCCAGCGCGAAGGGCATGAGCGGCAGCATCTTCGTGTAATGGCGCGTCGAACGCGGGATCTTCTGCAGGAAGGACGTACGGATGTTGCGGCTGTTCAGGAAGTCGCTGGTGCGATCGGGATTATACACCAGCGTGAAGATGTCTGCCTGCGGGAACATGCGGCAGAGTTCTTCCACCACCTTTTCGCCACCGCGCATCGATACCAGCCAGTAGTGGACGATAGCGACACGAAGGGGCTTCGCATCGGCCCTACTGCCTGCTTCGATGGCTCGGCTTCTTGCCACGACGGGCGCATCGCCACGAAATGCCATTGCTTCGGGCAGAGAGCTTGCTGCTTTTACGGTCACCTGAACGCTCCTTGTACGATCGCCCCGCCCCTCGGCTCGGGCACCACATGTGTCGGAATCAGACTGCGGTATTGTGCGAGAAGGGCATCGCGCCATTCTTCGTGTGTCGTTGCCAGATTGGGCGACAGCCGGAAGGCACGTTCGCTCATGAGGCGGACATCCTCTTTCGGCAGGCTGCGGAAGGCCGTCAGCGTTGCGGCGAAGCCTTCCTCGTCCATCGTGTTGCAGGAGATCGCCATTCCGGCCCTCTCCATTTCCTCGGCAAGGAAGGCGCCCTTGGTCATGATCACAGGAAGGCCGCTGCGCGCCGCCTCGATCGCCACAAGGCCGAACGGCTCCGGATAGCGGGACGGCATGACAAGCGCACTTGCAGTGCGGATGATCCGGCCGATCTCCGCATGCGACTGCCAGCCCATGGCCCTGACATGATCACCGGCCGCCATGACCTTCGGCATCAGCGGCCCGTCGCCAACGACGCAAAGCCTTGCTCCGGCCCTGCGCACAGCGGCAAGCGCGTCTTCGATGCCTTTTTCCTCGTCCAACCGGCCGATGAAGACGAACTCGTCATTATCCTCGGCCGTGATACGCTCGGCCGTCAGTGGCGCGACCGGATTGCGGATGGTGACGAGCCGTTCCGGCCGATAGCCGGATTGCACCAGGAACTCGGCCATTTTTTCATGGAGCAGGATGATCCTGCCGAAGGCTGGACGGCTCCTCAGCGCACGGAAGAGATTGGCGCCGCGAACCGTCCGCCACAGCTTTTGCGCATAGCTGCGCTTGTCGCAGGAGGTGGAAATGCAGCCTGTCCCGAGCGGACGCCGCTTGCAGATCTCCTGCGCCTGATAATCGAAAAAGGCCCCATTGGGACAACCGTTGAAGAAATCATGTGCGTGAACGACGCATCGATCGGCAACAGGTGTGAGCGCGTCGAAGACAGCCGGCGACAGTATCTGATGCCAGCCATGGACATGATAGGCTGTCCTGGGCGTATCGTTGGCGCGTACCCAGGCGGAAATCATGCTGCCGGCTGCGGGATTGTGAATGCCGGTCGCGAAAGCCTTGGCGCGGCTGGAACTCAGGAGGTCACGGCTATTCAGGTTGACGATTGAAACGCCGAGGGATGCGAGCTCCTGGTTCGCTCCATCGTCGCCGCAGATATAGGTCACGGCAATGCCGAGTCCGCAGAAGAGCTTTGCCGACAGCACCGCAAGGGCGGTCGCCCCACCCCTCGCCGTCGAATAGTCATCGATGATGACCACACGGTCGAGCGCCGGGCACGCAGCGATGCCGTCCCTCCATAATTTTGCATAGCGACCTGAAGCCGGCCACCGTAACGTCGAAACGGCGGACCCACTCTCATCAGGACGCAGTTGGCCGATGTCGTTCATAGAAGCTCTCCGACGACAGACACAATGGATGCTTTGACGGCTAGGCCCCTACGCCGTCCATGAGGGGTGAAGTGGTCACGGACCGGCTGCGGATGGCAGCCGGATCGTGACGAAGGCGTTATTTTGCCGACGCTGCACCGTCGGCATAGGCTTCCAGTGCCTTGCGGTTGAGGATACGGATCTTGCCCTGGGCTCCGTCGATCACCTTGCATTCGCGCAGGCGCCGCAAGCACTGGTTGACTTTTTCACGGGAAGCCGGAAGCGTCGCCGCCAGATCGTTCTGGGAGATGACCAGCACGTCCCGGTTGGCCGGCGTGTCCTTTCCGTAAACCGAAGATAACCGCAGAAGCATTGCTGCCAGCCGCGACTGCAGGCTCGATCCGGCATTCGAAATGATGCGGCGCTCCAGCTCTGAAACACGCGCAAGCGTTCTCGAAAAGACCTTCTCCTGAAACTGCGGATCGGTTGCGTACCTTTCCCGCAGCAGACGGCCTTCGAAGAAGTATAGCTCGCAATCCGAACTGGCTCTATACTCCAGATTCAGAATTTGCTTGCGCAATACTTCAAGCTCGCCGATCAAACCGCCCCTCGGAATGATCTCGACGATGAACTCCCTGCCGTCCGGCAACATCGTGCTGGCGCTAACAAGTCCGCGCTGCACGCGGGCGAACATATCCACGAAGACTCCAGCACCTGCAATAAGTTCGCCGCGACGGAAGTTGCGTATAGTCGCGCGGCAGAACGGGAAGTCGTCGTCACTTGAGATGCGGTTGTTCAAAGATGTATCCGGAACAACGCTAATAGCCGCTTTGCCCATAGCGACCCGATAGTCTCGCGTTTGTGTAGCTCCGTCCATGCGCATAACTCCCCAACAAACAGATTGGTCGTAAGCTGATGCTGCACTGCATCATTTATATTGTCCTAACTTGAGAGTCAAATAACAATCGAATATGACAAGAGCATCTCAAATAATAGTGACAACACCAGCAGTTATAGAGATTATATTTTTCTAGCATCCGTCGAATTCGGGGGGCGTATTAAGCCGAATTGCCCATTTTTGGGGCGATCCAAATTAAAATTGTCTAAAAAATAGTTACAACGCCCGGCTTTATCTATTCAAGCCGTGCGCGTAGAACGTCATATAAGTTAAATTCTCGAATAAAATTAGGATGTAGAAATCCCCTGCCGCCGAATTCGTAGAGAACTCCATAGCATCGTAGTATTAGCATAAAGAATTTGCTAATCATTATGACCGCGGTCACAGACAAGCACATTGCGCTGCACCAGACTTCATTAGGTTCTAACCGGAAACTTTTGGAGTCGGTCGATGACTTGGGAAGCACAGAGTATTGAAGTTCGTGAACCCTGGCCGAACGTTGAGCAGTCCGGGCCGAATAACGATCGCCGCATAGTAACGCGGCCTCATGTGGTCGGCAGAGCATCCAAGCGGGCGGTTGATATCGTGATGGCAGGCACCGCTCTTGTCCTGCTTTCGCCTCTGATGCTGATCGTAGCACTCATCGTAAAGTTGAGCGGCCGGGGGCCGGTCTTCTATTCGCATACGCGCATTGGATATGGGGGGGCGGCCTTCGGCTGTCTCAAGTTCCGCACCATGAAGACCGATGCCGCCGCCCAGCTCGCCGACTTGCTGCGCGCCAGTCCGGCTGCGCGGGCAGAGTGGGAAACGACGCGGAAGCTGAAGAACGATCCGCGCATCACCGCCGTCGGCGAGATTCTGAGGAAGTCCAGCATCGATGAGCTTCCGCAACTCATCAATATCCTGCGTGGCGAAATGAGCGTTGTAGGCCCGCGGCCGGTGACGGCTGAAGAACTCGCCCGCTACGGCGAGCATGTCACGAGCTACATGGCCGCAAGACCAGGCCTGACCGGACAGTGGCAAACCAGCGGCCGAAACGATGTCAGCTACGAGTATCGTGTCGCGCTCGATGTCCAATATGTCCGCGACTGGTCGCTGACACGCGATTTCATCATCATCGCCAAGACCGTTCCCGCCCTGTTTTCGCAGCGCGGCTGCTACTAGTCCAAAACGGCGTATGGCCCGCCTGGGCCAAACGCACCTGCTGGATCTCAACAAAGAAGACCCTCTCGCCCTTGGATCAGGACACTATGAACTCAAATCACGTCTTCAGCAGCGTCTCCCCGATATCTTTGCCGGCCACCGCCAGCGGCAATTCGTCGCTGACGCTGCGGGACATGTCCTTTTTCGTCAGGATGCGCTGGCCGTGGATCGTGTTTACCACACTGGTCTTCCTGGCACTGGCCGCCGGCTACCTCTTCATTGCCAAGCCGACCTACGTGGCCAGTACCCAGCTCATGGTCTTTCCGCAGGTAAACGGCTCGGACGCTCAAAGGGCCTTCGCCGAAGATGCCTTCATCGATGCTCAGCTTGAAATAGCGAAGTCCAGCGACGTTCTTGGCGGCGCCACCAGTGCGCTCAACCTCGCCAACGATCCGGTCTTCTCCAATCAGACCATTTCCCTGCAGGACAAGGTCAAGGACTGGCTAACGGGCAACCTCGCCGGCACCACCCAGTCCGAGCCTGCACCGGGCGATGCAGCCTCGGGCGGTGCCCAGTCCGTTGCAGCAAGCCAAGAAGCGCGGCGGACCGACCGTGCGATCGCGCGGCTGCGCAATATTGTCGCAATGCGCCGCATTGGCCAGTCGACGATCCTCGAGATCTCCGCATCCGCTCCCAACCCGCAGAAAGCGGTCGAGATCGCCGACGCAGTCGCCCAGCAGTACATCAGCAAGAACGTCCAGATGAAGGCAGCTGCTGCCCAGCAGTACAGCGAATGGCTGGAGCAGTTCGTCGATGAGCAGCAGCGCGGCCTTGCCGAAGCCGCCAGCGCCCTTGCCACCTTCAAGGCAAATCCGCGTGACCAGTTCAAGCTTGCAGAGTTGCAGAGCGCGACCGATGCCCGCCGCACGCTCTTTGAAAACACCCTCACGCAATATACCGAGGCCAAGCAGCGCATCTCCTATCCGGTTTCAGACGCCACCATCGTTTCGCGCGCCACCTCACCACTCGCCAAGGCACAGCCGAACAATTCGCTGATCCTCGCCTTCGCGCTGGTGGTCGGCGCCGGTTCCGGCCTCGGCCTTGCCATGATCCGCCATGTCAGCGACCGGCGCATCATGCGCACGCAGCAGCTCTCGCAGGCGGCTGGCCTGTCTTTCGTCACGCCGCTGGGACGTGCAAAGCGGACCGGTCGTGCTGCGACGCTGCCTGCTGCCACCGATAATGGCACCGTCGCCTATCCGCTGATCCCCGGAATGGCTGAACTTGGTGCGACTGTCACCGGCTTCCGCCGCAGACGGCGCGTGGTGATCGGTATCGTAGCCGTCAACCCTGGCGGCGGCGCATCCACCATCGCCTGTGAGCTCGCCGTTCTCTCGGCAATATCAGGCTCGCGTACCCTGTTGATCGATGCTGCGGCGACAAAATCTTCCCTGAGCAAGTCCATTGCGCCGAACAGCTCAGCGGGCCTGATCGACGTGCTTGACAATATCGAGGCGATCCGCACCGCCACCCTGTCGCTGACGCCGACGCTGAAGTTCCTGCCGCTCGGCAAAGTCCGCGCAGTGACTCCCGCCATCCGCCTGAGCTCGCGTCGCACCCAGCTCAACTTCAATGACCTGAAGAAGGAGTACGACGCCGTTTTCGTCGATATCTCCGCCTTCACCTCGTCGCCGGACGCCAACGCGATCGCTCCAGAGCTGGACGGCGTCCTCGTCGTAACCTCTTACGGTCGCACGTCGATTGACGAGACCGTTCGCGTCGTCGACAGCATGCGCAATGTCGGCGCAGAAATCCTCGGCGCGATTGTCAACAACACACCATCGAGTGCTCGGATATGATGGTTGCGATCCCACAGGCATTGAAGCTGAAAATCGCCGTCGGCATTGCCTCGGCGGGCCGGCCGGCAACGCTTCTGGAGACAGTAACCTATATCGATAGCCTCAAGCCTCATCCGGAGCGCATCATCGTCTGTGTTCCCAACCTGGATGACGCTGCCGGGCTCGCCAACCGAAAGGGCGTGGAATTGATGGTCGGGGCCCGCGGCCTGACCTGCCAGCGCAACCGGATCATCGAGGCCGCAAGCGCGGACATGGACGTGCTGATCTTCCTCGACGACGACTTCATTCCCGCGCCAGGCTTCATTCCGCGCGTGGCAACCGTCTTCGCCGACAATCCGGATGTGGTCATCGCGACCGGCGACGTGCTTGCCGACGGCATTCTCGGCAAGGGGCTGACCCAGTCTGAAGCCATACATGTCATCAAGACTGCAGGCGAAAGAGGCGAGCAGGTGACCGAAGTCTATAACGCCTACGGGTGCAACATGGCAGTTCGGCTGGCGCCAGTCGTTGACCACGGGCTCACCTTCGATGAGAACCTGCCGCTCTACGGCTGGCTCGAAGACGTCGATTTCAGCCGGTCCATCACCCGCTATGGACGGTCGGTGCATATTTCGGGCGCCTGCGGCGTCCATCTCGGCGTCAAGTCCGGACGCCAGCCCGGCAAGAGGCTCGGCTATTCACAAGTGGCAAATCCCGTGCATCTGATGCGCAAGGGCACCATGTCCTGGACCCGTGCGCTGACGCAGATCGGCCGCAATATCCTGGCGAACGCCCGCGGCGCCCTCTTCAATGACCGCGCAGTCGACCGCCGTGGCCGGCTGAACGGCAATTTCCTGGCTTTGTCCGATCTTCTGATGGGACGTGCATCTCCCATGCGCATTCTCGAACTCGGCCAATCCTCAAATCGCGAGATGTCTTCGCCATCCATCGCGGCAAAACGGAGGTAACAGGCGCTATGCGGCCCATGTCTTTCCTTGATCGTCTTCCATTCGTTGGCCTTGCCGCCGTCTTCACCTGCGCGCTGGGATGGAGCGCTGCCCATGCCGACAGCTATACGCTTGTCCCGGAGGACAGGATAAAGCTGCGGGTCGTGGAATGGCGTTCCGCCGATTCCAAATATGCGAGCTGGGAAGCTCTCGATGGAGCCTACAGCGTCGATGACGCAGGCAATCTCTCGATCCCGATCGCCGGTCAGATCAGGGCATCCGGCCAGACGACCGAGCAGCTTTCGGATGCCATTTCAGACGCACTGGCCGACAAGGCCGACCTTCCCGGAAGGCCTTTCATCGCTGTCGAAATTGACCAGCATGCGCCGATCTTCGTCAACGGCAGCATCGAGCGGCCGGGACGCTATCCCTTCGAGGCCAATATGACCGTCATCAAAGCCGTCAGCATTGCAGGCGGTTACATGCGGTCGCGCGACGACAACAGCTACTTTCAGCGAGACCGCATCCAGTCGGCCGGCGACTACCGCTCGGCCCTCCTGAATCGCCGCGATCTCCTGATGCGTGCCGCGCGCCTGCGCGCCGAGATCGCCGGTCAGTCCGATTTCGACATTCCTGCCGAGATCGTCGGTGTGCCCGATATCGACAAGCTCAAGGCGGAGGAACTGAACCTGATGCGCCTGCGGGCTGTCGAATCCAATAGCCAGATCGAGGCAGCAGACGATCTGAGCCGGCTTTATACGCAGGAAATCCAGTCGCTCGAAGCCAAGATCGTCTCCCAGAAGCGGCAGATCGATCTCGCGCAGCAGGAACTCAACAACGTCAACAACCTCGTCAGCAAGGGCCTGACCAGCAATACCCGCCAATATTCGGTCGACCGCGGTCTGGCTGAAACACAGAGCGAACTGCTGGACCTCGAAATCGCGCTGACAAAATCCCGCCAGGGTCTGAACGAGAGCCAGCGCGAAAAGGCGACCATCATCAACAAGCGAAACGCCGAAAACCAGCAGGAGCTGAATACCCTCAGCCTCGCCATCAACAAGGCGGGCATCGACATGCAGGTGGCGCAACTCCTCGGCGATCAGGCCGGATACAGCGCCGAACTCGCCCGCATGGGTGCGGAATCAACGCTCCTCGGCACGACGAAGAAGAACTTCAAGATCGTTCGCCGCAACGAGGACGGCAGCTACAGCAATATCGTCGCAGACGAAAACACCGCCCTGTTGCCGCATGACATCATCGAGATCGGCGTTCAGGCAGCTGCCGATACGTCGGCTGCCGCATCGCAGACGCAGCAGCCGGCCGCCGCCCTCATTCCCAATGTCGCCCGAACCGATGCACCCCGTCCGAACTGGGTATCGCAGGCGGGATCGAACTAGAGCAATTCGGCAAAAGTGTACGGCGATTTTGCGTCCGGTATTGCGTGAAAACAAAGAGATAGAGCATTTCCGCGACTCGGAGAAAATGGAAATGCTCCAGGAGACCACGGTAGGAATATGCCTGTTAGCGTCGGGGTTGAGTTCATGTCTGCATTTGCCGTCTTTTCGTGCCGCACGCAGGGCCTGCGTGGCGTAACCGCAGAGAATCTTCGATCCGGTTCGGAGGTTGCAGCATGACAATTGAACCGATCGGCTTCCTCGTCTTCCTGCTCGGCCTGGCGCTCGTCTATTATGGATCCCGCTTTGCGATCACTGCGCTCTGCATCTCCACGCTGCTCGGTGCAGCCGCAGCCTTCCAGCTTCCCGCACTCGGCGGCAGCAGCATTCAGCCGAGCCACCTCCTGCTGCTCTTCGTCACGATCGGTGTGCTATTACGTCCGCGCCAAAAACAGGCGGCCCTGACGAGCATGGCTTATCCCGGCCCTGGCTTCTGGTTTGCGGCCTATGTTTTGTTTTCCGCCATATCGGCCTTTTTCCTGCCGCGCATTTTCGCCGGCGCGACGCTGGTTTACTCCTCCGCACGCAGCAGTTCTGGCTTGATGTCGATCATGGCATCGCCGCTGGCGCCGGGTTCCTCGAATCTCACGCAGTCCGTCTACCTGCTCGGCGACCTCGTCTGCTTCGCCATCGTCTGCGGCCTTGCCCGGTTGGGGCATGGACGCTTCATCGCCCGCCAACTCATCGTCACGGCGCTCGTCTGCCTGGGTTTTGCCCTGCTCGATATTGCAACGTTCACGATAGGCCAGCCCGACCTGCTCGATTTCATGCGCAACGCTAACTATACGATGCACACAGCGGAGGTGATCGGCGGATTCAAACGCATCGTCGGCTCCTTCCCGGAAGCAAGCGCCTATGGCGCCGCGGCTTTGGTGTTTTTCAGCTTCACGCTCATCCTCTGGCTTGAGCGCTTCCCGAGCCGCTTCACCGGCTTTGCAACGGTATCGATCGGTCTGACCCTGATCCTCTGCACCTCGACGACTGCTTATGTCGCCGGCCTCTTCATGATCTGCGTCGCGATCCTGTTCAGTCTCAAGCGTCTTTTGAGCGGCCAGGCGACACGTCCCTATGCGACCTTCCTCTTGATCACTCTGCTCATGGTGCCCTGCGTGATCATGGCTGTCGCCCTGATCCCAAGCGTCTGGGACGCCGTCGGCGATTTGGCGAACATCACCCTGGCCAACAAGCTCGAATCGCAATCCGGCGAGGAGCGCACCGCCTGGAACACACTGGCGCTCATCTCTTTCGTAGAGACGGCCACCTTCGGGGCGGGCCTCGGCACTGTTCGCGCATCGAGTTTCGCAGCCGCACTTTTGTCCAACGTCGGCATCACCGGCACAATTCTCTTCGTGCTCTTCCTCTACAGCCTCCTGACGGCTGCTGCTCGCAGCAAGCTGGTGAGCCGTGAAAACCGGGCGATTGGCATGGCCGCCGTTTTCGCCTCGGTCGCGCAGATCGCCTCGGCGACGATTTCCGGAAGCAGTACCGACCTCGGCCTGCTTTTCAGTATTACGGCCGGGCTTGCAAGCGGTTGCTTGACCGTGCCCTACGCGCAACCGAACCGCATGACCCGTCTGCAGAGGACACCGGCATCTCTGATGAGCACGCCGGTATTTTCATCGCGATGAAGTGTGGGGCAGAAAAAATGCCGGTGATGTCAGCTTTGCCGCTGCTTGCTCGGCACGGGCGCCGGATCGGCGATCGCACTATCCTTGGACGGCTTGCGACTGCGGCGCCAGAAGCCGGCCACGAAGACGCCCGTCACGTAGCAGACTTGCATCAGCATGAGGATGCCGAGACCGTAAAGTGCTGCTTCAAGCAGCGAGGCACTTTGATGGGCCACGATACCGAAACCAAGAGCGATGACGATCGCGAAAATGGCGAAGGCCCAGGCGCGAATGGCCGCTCCGGCTGCGAGCGAAATCAGTATCACAATGATCGTGCCGTTCAGCATTGCGATGTCTTATCCCTTTCTATCGTCCCACATGCGCCCCGTGCCGATCTTCACATTACAGGGACAAATCCACAACACCTACGTTTTGGTAGTGGAGCGATAGTAATGGTTAATTTTCTCACAATCCGCCGCGATCAAAACGCCGGTGAGACGCCATTGGTTCCCCGCCGGATGCGCGATTTCCTGATCGCAACAAGTACAGGACAGCACCTCGACAAAGAAAAACTTGCAACAGAATCAATAAAGACACTTCCCGGCGAAGAACTACGAGAAGGATTGTACCATGAGTAATCAGTGCGTGGCCTACGTTACGGATGTCGAATATTCCTTTCCGACTATTCTTTCAGCGCTGCAGGCTCGAAAGTTTGCAAGTCCTGAGACCGATATCTGTGTCCTCATATCGGAGCATCTCGACAATTTCGAGGAGTTGAAGAGCCTGCTGGCCCTGAGCGGCGTCAAGCTGATGGACGCAACGGAAGCGCTACACGAATCCCTCGGCGCGCTCGATGGTTCGCATTTCATGGGCCGCATCAGCGTCAGCACCATGGCCAAGCTCGTGCTCGCCCAGATCCTGCCTGAGAATTATACCCAGATCATCTATCTGGATGGCGACACGCAGATCGTCAGCAGCCTTGCCGATCTTGAAAATGCATTCGCGCCCCCTGGAAAGTTCTTCGCAGCGCGCGATTACACCTCCATCCACGGCCTGCTGCTGAACGGCAAGGACAGCAGTTACTTCAATGCCGGCGTTTTGAAATTCCACCGAGACGGCTGGATCGGTCCGGAAGCGCTGCAGCTCTTTGCCACGAACCCGGACGCTTGCGACGGCAAGCACGATCAGGGCGCGTTGAACTATGTCTGCGGCTCCTCGCTCATCCTGGTATCGAACCGCTGGAACTTCCCCAAGCAGTTCCTGCATCTGGTAGACATGTCCTCGCTCGCCATCGTCCACTATATGGCGCACCCCAAACCCTGGCACGGCACGTTCTTCCCGTGGAGCGATACCGAAAGCCAAGTCTACATCGATTTGCGCAGGACGCACCCTGCCTACAACGCGCTCTACCGGGGCATCAGCTTCGACCGCAAGGTGGTCTACAAGTATCGCTCGATGCGCGAGCGCATGAGACATGCCCTGCAGAACGAGACGCCCAATCCGCGTGTCCAGACGCTGCTCGCCGGCGACTATGTCGTCTGACGAAGTCGGTCCGATCCCTGCAGGCAGAGCCGGTCCTTAAGGCCGGCGCGAATGTTCAGGAGCAGAAATGAGCGCTTTGACGACCAGCATCTCGCACTATGCCAAGGCTCGGCTGCGCCGTTCGTTGAAGGCCGGCCAGGTCGGCTATGGCGGGCTGCGCGACAGCTTGAAGCAGGCCCGCCATGTCCTGGTCTGCGTGATCCGCGACGAAGGACACCGGATGGAGTTCTTCCTGCAATATTATCGCGATCTCGGCGTCGAGCACTTCATCTGCATCGACAACGGTTCGGGCGACGGGACCGTCGAACGCCTGTCCGGCATGGAGGATGTTTCGCTGCTCTCGGCCACCGGTTCCTACAAGGCGGCACGCTTTGGCAATGACTGGATCAACGCGGTCATGAACCGCCATTGCCAGGAAAAATGGGTTCTCTATGTCGATGCGGATGAGTTTCTCGTCTATCCGCATTGCGACACGCGCTCGATCAGCCAGCTGACCGCCTATATGGAATCCGTCGGCGCCCGCTCGCTGCGCTCCGTCATGATCGACATGTACAGCCGCGATCCCGTCAGCGAAAATATCTGCGAGCCCGGCCGCAACCCGCTCGACGTATGCAGCCTCTTCGACTGCTCAGGCTATGAATCGCATTTCGACAAGAACAGCCGCACCATCTGGATCAAGGGCGGCGTGCGCGGCCGTGTCTATTTCCGCGGCCGCACCTGGGATGGCCCAGCACTCAACAAGATCCCGTTGATCTACGTATCCGGCGAGCGCCTTTATCTCAAATCCTCGCATCAGGTCTGGCCGCTCTCCCTCAATCTCGGCGAAATGCGCGGTGCCGTGGGCATCACCAGTGCCCTCCTGCACTTCAAGTTTCTGTCGAGCTTCCTTCACAAGGTCGCCGATCCCGCCAACCGTTCGGAGCATACTGCCGAATACACGATGTACTCTTCTCCCGAAGATGCCCGCAACTTCGTCTATACCGGCACCGGCACCTATCGCCACTGGAAGGATCTCTCCGACAACGGCCTTATACAGGGCGAGGGCTGGCAACTCTGGCACAGCGCATCCGATGCCGAGGTACAGCAGAAGAGCTCGCCCGCTCCTGAGAAAGCGTCTTCTCCGGCGCAAAGAGGGGCCATCATCTCGGGCGATGCAACACCTTCGCGCTGATGCTTCGGAGGACAACCAATAAACGGAAGCATACCGTAAACGCCTGTATTAACATCCGCGTTTACGGTAACTTACTTCCCCACACGATCATGCGGCCTATGGTACCATTCTGGTGAAACCAGGAAGCGATTATGCTGAGACGCATTCTCCTCGCAGGGCTCTGCGTACTTGCAGGCTGCGGCCATCCTACCGGGGTAATGACCCCTGTCGCTCTCACAGCCGGCACGCCGAAGACATCGCAGGTGGACATGCTGGTGGCCACCACACGCCAGCCGTCCGGCGACGCTGCGACGCTTTTCAATGGCGAGCGCAGTCCCAAGCCCTACCTGACGGACATTGCCATTTCCATTCCGCCGAAACGTGCGGCCGGCACCGTTCAATGGCCCGAACGGCTGCCACCGAACCCGGCGACCGATTTCGCTGTCACGCGGGTCGAGCAACTCGAGACGCGGACGGAGGGACGCGCCTGGTTCAAGCAGCATCTCGTGGACGGTCACGCGCTCGTCTTCGTGCATGGCTTCAACAATACATACGAGGATTCCGTATTCCGGCTGGCCCAGATCGTCCATGACAGCGGCATGAAGGCCACGCCGGTCCTCTTCACCTGGCCTTCGCGTGCACAGCTGACAGCCTATGAGTATGACAAGGAAAGCACGAACTATTCGCGCACCGCACTCGAACAGGCCCTGCGGATCCTCGCGCAGGATCCGAGCGTCAAGGATATCACCATCCTTGCCCATTCCATGGGAACCTGGCTTGCAATGGAATCCCTGCGCCAGATGGGCATTCGCGACGGACATGTGAATCCCAAGATCCGCGACGTCATTCTTGCCTCGCCTGACATCGACATACAGGTCTTCGCCAAGCAGTTCGTGGAAATGGGCACGCCACATCCGAAATTCACGATCTTCGTGTCGCAGGATGATCGGGCTCTGGCGGTATCGAGCTTCATCACCGGCAAAGTTTCACGGCTCGGCGCAATCGACCCATCCAAGGAGCCCTATCGCAGCAGGCTGGAAGAGGCCGGCATTACCGCCATCGATCTGACAAAGGTCGACACCGGCGACAAGCTCAACCATGGCAAGTTTGCCGAAAGCCCCGAGATCGTCCAGCTGATCGGCCAACGGTTGATGACCGGTCAGCCGCTGACGGATTCCAATATCACCCTCGGCGAAGGCGTCGCCGCCGTTGTCGGCGGCACAGTTCAAACAGTGGGCAAGGTCGCCGGTACCGCCGTCGCCGCCCCGCTGGCAATCGCCCAACGTCCGCCGGTCGCTGCAAAGCCGGTGGAGGTCGAGGATACATTGCGCGGCGATCCGCAATCCAAACCGCTGACACAGTAACGGCGTGATTTACGCAGCCGTTACATCTCGCAACAGCGGCATTTACGGTAACGTACTTCCGCAAATAGCCTCAAAGTAGAAGTCTCTCCCGGTCGAATGGCGACGATCCAGTTGTGGCAGGCTCTGCCCTGCCCAACACCAGGGAGAGCGTAATGTTGAACGACCGTGCGAAGGGGAAGATGTGATGGCCACCAGCTTCTCCAGGAGACTTCTTTCGGCAACCGCGGCAGTCGCAATGAGCCTCGCCGCAGCTCCCCTCGTTTCGATGGCCTACGCACAAGAGGCAGCCCCTACCGCACCGGCAGCGCCAGCTTCTCCCGAAACACCCGACAAGCCGAACATCCTCGTCATCTTCGGCGACGACGTCGGCCAGACCAATATCAGCGCCTATTCCTTCGGCGTCACGGGTTACCGCACGCCCAACATAGACCGTATCGCCAAGGAAGGACTGATGTTCACGGATTATTATGCCGAGAACAGCTGCACGGCGGGCCGCTCTACCTTCATCACCGGCCAGGTCTGCCTGCGCACCGGGCTTTGCAAGGTCGGGATTCCCGGCGCGACAGTCGGCCTGCAGTCGCGAGACATTACCATTGCCCAGGCTCTTAAGCCGCTCGGTTATACGACGGGCCAGTTCGGCAAGAACCATCTCGGCGACCGCGACGAATTCCTGCCGATCAAGCACGGTTTCGACGAGTTCTACGGCAACCTTTATCACCTGAATGCCGAAGAAGAGCCGGAACGTCCCTATTATCCGAAGGACGATCAGGAATTCGTGCGCACGAATTCGCCGCGCGGCGTTTTGAAAGCGACGGCAGACGGCAAGATCGAGGATACCGGCGCACTCAACACGAAACGCATGGAAACCATCGACGACGAGACGACCGCAGCGGCGATCGATTTCATGGACAGGCAGGCCAAGGCGGGCAAACCCTTCTTCACCTGGATGAATACCACCCGCATGCATGCCTTCACGCATGTGCGTGAATCGATGCAGGGCCAGAGCGGCATGCCCGGCAACGAATATGCGGATGGCATGATCGAGCACGACGGCGATGTCGGCAAGCTCTTGAAAGCCCTCGACGATCTCGGCATCGCCGACAACACGATCGTGGTATACACGACCGACAACGGCCCCAACCAATGGTCCTGGCCCGATGCCGCCACTACGGCGTTCCGCAGCGAGAAGGATACCAACTGGGAAGGTGCGTTCCGTGTCCCCGCCCTGGTTCGCTGGCCAGGACACATCAAGCCCGGCGAAGTATCCAACCAGATGATGTCCGGCCTGGACTGGTTCCCGACGCTGCTTGCGGCGGCCGGCAATCCCGACATCAAGGACAAGCTCGCGAAAGGCACGACGATCGGCGGCAACCAGTTCAAGGTCCATCTCGACGGCTATAACCAGTTGCCATATCTGACGGGTCAGGAACAGAAATCGGACCGCCACGATTTCTACTACTTCAACGATGAAGGACAGCTCGTCGCCTATCGCTACAACGACTGGAAGATCGTCTTCTGCGAACAGCGGGAGCCAGGCGGCTTCGTGGTATGGGCCAACCCCTTCGTTTGCCTGCGCGCACCAAAGGTCTTCAATCTCAGGATGGATCCGTACGAGCGCGCGGATGTCGTCTCCGACCAGTATTACGACTGGCTGGCCAAGAACGCCTACCTCATTCAGTACGGTGTCTGGCGGGTAGCGCCGTTCCTCCAGACTTTTCGCGAATTCCCCCGAGCCAGCGCTCAGCAAGCTTCAGCGTCGACCAGATGGTCGAGGCGCTGATGCGGTCGCTCGAGCAAAGCCCAAGTGGCGCCCAATAGCGCCACCTGTCGAAAGATCACAGGCGCGGCGAATCCTATCGCGCCTGCAATTCGAACTCCGCGGAGCGCACATGACGGCACGTGACGATATTCTCGATCTCGGCAAGCGCATCGGCCAATCGATCATCGGTCAGGAGACGATGGTCGAGCGTTTGCTGCTCGGGCTCCTTGCCAATGGCCATCTGCTGGTCGAGGGCCTGCCGGGCCTCGCCAAGACGCGCGCAATCAAGAGCCTGGCGAAAAACCTCGATTCAGAGCTTTCTCGCGTCCAGTTCACCCCGGACCTGCTGCCCGCCGATATCACGGGATCGGAGGTTTACTTCTCCGAAGGCGGCAAGGGCGAGTTCAAGTTCCAGCAGGGACCGATCTTCGCCAATCTCATCCTCGCCGACGAGATCAACCGCGCGCCCGCCAAGGTGCAATCGGCCCTGCTGGAGGCAATGGAGGAACGGCAGGTCACCGTCGGCGGCAAAAGCTATCCGCTGCCTGATCTCTTCATGGTCATGGCGACGCAAAACCCGATCGAGCAGGAAGGCACTTATCCCCTGCCGGAAGCGCAGCTCGACCGTTTCCTCATGCATGTCGAGGTCGGCTATCCGGACGAACAATCGGAAGCCGCGATCATGCGGCTCAACCGAGACGAGGAGAACGCCGCCCACAACAAGGGCTCCGCGCCAGCCACCGAGCGCCTGAACCCGCAGGCCGTCTTCGACGCCCGCACGGAAATCGGCGCGGTGACGGTCTCCGAACCGGTCGAGAAATATATCGTCGCTCTCGTCTTCGCGACGCGTTATCCGGATCGTTACGACAAGGATCTGGCGAAGCTCCTGCAGGTCGGCGTCAGCCCGCGTGGCGTCATCGGCCTCGACAAGGTTTCGCGCGCCTATGCATGGCTGAAGGGCCGCGATTATGTGACCCCTGACGACGTGAAGGCCATCGTCAACGATGTCTTCCGCCACCGCCTCATCCTCTCCTACGAGGCGCATGCGGCCGATACGAGCGCCAATCAGGTGATCGACCGCATCACCGAACTGGTTGCGGTTTCATGAGTGCGGCGGCCAAAAGCAGCGATGGTGTTCATGTCACGACGGAACAGCTCGTCGCTCTCGAGGGCCGCGCCCGCAACCTGACCTTTATCCAGAAGGCGAAAAGCCACCAGCAGCTTGCCGGCCGCATGCAATCGGCGCTGCGCGGCCGCGGCCTGATCTTCGAGGAATTGCGGGAATATCTGCCGGGTGACGATATCCGCTCCATCGATTGGCGCGTGACGGCCCGCACGAACAAACCGGTCGTGCGCATTTATGGCGAGGAGAAGGAGCGGCCGGCGATCCTCGTGGTCGACCAGCGGATCAACATGTTCTTCGGCAGCCGTCGCGCCATGAAATCCGTCACCGCCGCCGAGGCCGCCATACTCTGCGCCTGGCGCATTCTCGGCTCGGGCGATCGGGTCGGCGGCTTCATCTTTGGCGATGGCGACATCGAAGAGGTCAAGCCATATCGCAGCCGCAACGCCGTCATCGCGCTTGCCGACAGGATCGCCTCCAAGAACCAGACCCTGAATTCGCGGTTCACCGACATACCCTCCCCCGCCTCTCTGGACACGGTACTGCAGCGCGTGGCCGCAATCGCCCATCACGATCACCTTGTCGTCGTCATCAGCGATTTTGATGGGCATGGGGAAACGACGCGCAATCTGATGCTGGCGCTCTCGGCCCGCAACGACGTGATCTGCCTGCTGATCTACGACCCTTTCCTTTTGGAGCTTCCCAAAGCCGCCAATATCGTTGTGAGCGGCGGCGGATTGCAGGCGGAACTGTCCCTGAGCGAGGCAGGCGTCCGCAAATCCATCGATACTTTTGCCCGCAACCGCGGCCGCGAATTGATGGCCTGGCAGCGCGAACTCGGCCTTCCCATGCTGCCTGTCTCTACGGCAGAGGAGACTGCTCCACAGCTTCGCCGCCTGCTCGAACAATCCACCTGGCGGCAACGGAGGCGATGATGGAGCCGAAAATTCAGCTCGATCCCATCACCGAGACGGCGCTACGCTCTTTGCATGACATCGCGGTTCCGCCGCCAGTGTCCTGGCTGCCGCAAACCTGGGGCTGGGCAGCACTCGCCACTTTGCTCGGCATCCTGTTGCTCTCAGCTTTGCTTGTCTGGCTGAGACGATATCGCCGCAATGCCTACCGGCGGGAAGCGCTGCGATTGCTTGACGGCATCGCGGCAGACATCCGCAACCCGATCTATCGCGAAAAGGGCGTCCACGAACTGACGGAACTGCTGAAGCGCACTGCGCTCGCGGCATCACCAAGGAGCGATGTCGCATCCCTTACCGGTCACGCATGGGCACGGCGTCTGAACAGCCGCGGAGCGGATAATGCATTTAGCCGCCTCCTCGATGATCTCGAATATCGCGATGACGCCGCCATTGCGGCACTTCCTGATGATGTTGCCGACCAGCTCGTCCTCAAATCGAGACGGTGGATCAGGGGGCACCATGTACCAGCTTGAGCATGCATGGCTGCTTCTACTGCTTCCGCTCCCCCTGCTGGTCTGGTGGCTGCTGCCGGCGCACAGGGAAACGTCGGCATCGATCCGCCTGCCCTTTTTCGATCAAGTGGCTCATGCGGCAGGGGTTCAGCCGACGGAAGGTTCCGTAGTGCCAAAACGGACATGGCATCAGAGCCTTGCCGAAGGTCTTGCCTGGTGCTTCGTCGTTCTCGCGCTTGCCCGGCCGCAATTCGTCGAGCCGCCGCTCGAAAAGGTGGAACCGCAACGTGATATCCTGCTGGCCCTCGACCTGTCGCAATCCATGGAAACGCGTGATTTTCCATTGCCTGACGGCAGTCTGGGAGCGCGCGTCGACGCCGTGCGAACCGTGGTCGCCGATTTCGTGACGAAACGACCCAGTGACCGGCTTGGTCTGATCGCCTTCGGCGATGCGCCCTACCCGCTGGCACCTTTCACCATGGATCACGACCTCGTCCGACTGATGATCAACGGACTGCTGCCCGGCATCGCAGGTCCGCGAACATCGCTTGGAGATTCGATCGGCCTGGCGCTCAGAATGTTCGAAAAGACAACCGCCCCCGAAAAGGTGCTGATCCTGCTCACCGACGGCAACGATACGGCCAGCAAGATGCCGCCGTTGAAGGCGGCAGAGATCGCCGGAAAGAATGACATCGTCATCCATGCAATCGGCATCGGTGACCCGGCCGCCATGGGCGAGGACAAGCTGGATACAAGGACACTCCAGAAGATCGCCGCCGATACCGGCGGCCGCTATTTCTTCGGCGGTGACCAGAGCCAGCTCGCGACCATATACGACGTTCTCGACCAGATCACGCCGGAAGACCAGAAAATGCTGTCCTGGCGTCCGCGTATCGAACTGTTCCATTGGCCGCTCGGCGCGGCGATCGTCATTCTCGCCCTCTATTATTTCCTCGCGGGCTCTCTCGGTCTGATCCGCCGGAGGGCAGCGGCATGATCACCGACCTGCACTTTCTGCGGCCATGGTGGTTACTCGCCCTGCTCGTTCCGCTCGTTATTCTCTGGTTTGCGGCCCGCTCGGACGATATTCGCGACCGCTGGAAGGGCATGATCGCGCCGCATCTGCTCGACAAGCTGATCGTCGAGGCAAACCGCCACGGCCGGATCAATCCATCATGGCTGCTCGCCGGCCTGCTGGCTTTGGGCACTATTGCCGCAGCAGGCCCGGCATGGCAGCACGAGGCACCCCCCTTTGTCGAGGATACAGCGCCCCTTGTCATCGCCATCGATCTTTCGCCGACCATGGATGCGATCGATATCAGCCCCAGCCGCATCGAACGCGCAAAACTCAAGATCCGGGATATCCTGACAGCGCGGCCCGGAGCAAAAACCGCAATCGTCGCCTATGCCGGCACCGCCCATCTCGTCGTGCCGCTGACGGAAGATGCATCCCTTATAGAAAGCTATTCGGATGCGCTGGCGACACGCATCATGCCAGAGCCCGGCAAGAACACGTCAGGCGCGCTTGCACTTTCGAACAGCCTCTTCAAGACGGAGGGGATGGTCGGCACGATCCTTTTCCTGACGGATGGTATCGAACCGGCCGGGCTCGACGCACTGAAGGCCACGAATGCCAACGGGGTGGTTATTCTCGGTATCGGCACCGCCGAGGGTGGGCCGGTCAAGACGGCCGACGGCAATTTCCTGACCAATGCCGGCGGCGGGCGCCTCCTGCCTAAACTCGATGTCGAGGCCCTGAAGCAGGTGAAGTCGGCAACCGGGGCCGATGTCGCCACGATCACCAATGACGATACCGACGTCCGCTGGATCATCCAGCGCATCAGCACGAATTTTGCGGATGCAGAAACCTCAGAAGGCAATCGTTGGCGCGATGCCGGCTGGTGGCTGGTCGCTCCGGTCGCCTTGCTGCTTGCTCTCTCCTTCCGGCGCGGCTGGGTGGTCAAGGTCGGCGCCATGCTTCTCGCCATCCGGCTGCTGACGCCGTCCCCGGCCGAGGCGGCTGACTTCATGGATCTATGGCTGACGCCGGATCAGCAAGGGCGACTGGCTTTTGAACGGGCCGACTTCGAGGGGGCCGGCGGCCATTTCCAGGATCCCATGTGGAAGGGCGTAGCGCTTTACAGGACCGGGCATTTTGAGGATGCGCTTGATGCCTTCGCTGCCGTCGATACGGCTGAAAGCTGGTACAATCAGGGAAACACCCTCCTGCATCTCGGCAAGTTCGAGGAAGCTGTCGCGGCCTATCGGAAAGCAACCGAAAGACGGAAGGACTGGCCGGAGGCTCAAGCCGATCTCGTGATCGCCGAAAGGCTTTTGAAGGAGCAGCAGGAGAAAGAACAGGAGCAACCGCAGGAGCCGAATGAAAAGCCCGACAGCGTCCAGTTCGACGACAAGGGAAAGCAAGGCAAGGAAGGGCAGATCAGCATTGCCGAGCAGACCTCGGAAATGTGGATGAAGAATATCCAGGTCAGCCCGGCCGACCTGATGGCGCGCAAATTCGCGATGGAAGCGAAAGGGGGCAAACCATGATCCGGTCAGCCCTGTTGCTTTGGCTGTTCATCTTGGGAAACGCATTGGCTGCCGAACCATTCGCCCGCGCGGCAATCGAGGGGAACGGTGACATCGTGCCGGGGCAACAGCTGCGCCTGACGGTCGATGTCTTTGTGCCGGACTTCTTCATCTCGCCGCCGCAGTTTCCCCTATTCGCCGTTCCGAATGCCATGGTCACCCTGCCGGACGAGCGCGGCTTCAATCTGACCCAGACAATCGACGGCGTGCAATATTCCGGCATCCGCCGCAGCTATGCGGTCGTGCCGGAAGCGTCTGGCCCCTATACCCTGCCGGATATCCCGATCGAACTCGGCTATTCGGTGGGAGGAAAGCCGACAAAGGCAACCATCACCATCCCAGGCATTTCGTTCAAAGTTGGCGGCAGCTCCCTTCCCGGCCAGCCAGTATTTGCCGCCGATGGCTTGACGATCGAACAATCCTTCGATCGCGACCCGTCCAAGCTGAAGGCAGGCGATGCGCTTTCCCGCATCATCGCCATCACGGCCCTGGACACACAGGCGATGATGATCCCGCCGGTTGAGCTCGGCCACGCATCCGGCCTGCAGCAATATGTGAAGCCGCCGAAGATCGAGGACGGCATAGACATCAACAGGGAAACGGCCAGCCGGCGCACCGAAACCATCGTCTATACCGCCGCCGCTGCCGGGACATTCGACATACCGGCGGTTTCCTATCCCTGGTTTGACGTGGACAGCAAAGCGGAAAAAACAGCAGCACTTCCTGACGTGAAAGTTTCGGTCAGTCCCGCATCCGTTAAAGAGGCAATCGCGCCGCAGCTCTCGGAAGAAGCGGGCAGCTCATCGCGCCAGGGCAGCATCTGGCTCATCGCCGCAATCGCCACGGCACTTGCGGCCGCCGTTTTCATTGTCCGCTGGCTCGCACCCCGGTTTGCGGCATGGCGCTCGAAACGCCGGGATCTCTGGCACAATTCCCATTCCTACAGGCTTCGCCAAATAACGCAGACCATCGAGGCCGGAAACGAAACCGCCGTCTATGCGGCTCTACAGGCTTGGGCCTCAGAGCTCGGATACCGAACCATCGCTGATTGGCTGGCAAAGGAGGGTTCCCCCGTCCTCAAACAGCAGGCCGATATTTTGGAACGCAAGCTCTTTGGAGCACAGGTGGGGCTGAAGGTAGACCGGGCGGCAATCGCAGCAGCCCTTGCCCGGCATGGCCCTGTGATCGACGAGAAAAAGCGATCGAGCCTGCCGCCCCTCAATCCGGTCGCGGCTGACGGAACAGACCCTGCCTGACAGCGCTGCACCCGGCCTCTATTTTCGGAAACAGGCCTATTTCGGAAACAGGAATGTCATGCCCGCGCGAAAGGCCCAACCTTCGGCACCGTTATCGGGCGCATCGGCCCAGTAGCGAACGCCGGCGGAAAGGCTGACCGGCTGCTGTCCAAATTTCA
The DNA here is from genome assembly GCF_056400025.1 of Rhizobium sp. 01L419. NCBI lineage: Bacteria > Pseudomonadati > Pseudomonadota > Alphaproteobacteria > Hyphomicrobiales > Rhizobiaceae > Rhizobium > Rhizobium sp. 01L419. The sequence goes on along the minus strand of NZ_JBFTSM010000029.1, from coordinate 25,739 downwards.
GGAGTTTCGAAGCCTGCAGATTGATCGGCACGGACCACTGGTTGGCTTCCCAGTCATAGGTGCTTTCCGTGTTGAGCGTGAAGGTCCAGGCATCTTTCGTGGTATAGGAGAGGAAAGGCTGCAGGAAGGTCGAGCTTACATCCGCTCTGTCGCTCTGGCCCGCAAAGGACCAGATGTGATTGGCAAGGATGCCATAGGTCCAGGGACCGTCCTGCTTGAGCAGCACGGCCGTCGGCCCTGCACCCCATTTGCCGCTGCCCAGTAATTCGTCCGTCGCCGTCGGAAGAAGAAAGACCGGGCCGACACCCCAGATGAGTCCACCAGGTCCAGGCTGCTTGGGGGAGAAGAAGAAGCTCTGCGTGATATCGCCGATGCCGAACTGATGACCGGAGGAGCCAGCAATATCATTCTGCCAGATCACCGGAAGAATGGTGCGCGATATGACGTTCCAGTCTTCGTTGATCGAAAACGGAATGACAGGCTGGATATTGAGCGTCTCGCGATTGCCGTCCTCCGGGCCGAAACCGCGGTCGTAATTGAACTGGAAGGGAACGCTGATCAGCGAGGCGACCGGATTGCTGAGCTTCTTGGCAAGATCGCTGTTGGAGTCCTGCGCGGCTGCGGCGTCGATCATGCCGAAGAGCCCTGGCAAAAGCGCCAGCAGGCAAGACGCGAACCTGAACCGGCTCATCATATCCCTCCGATACCCGTGAGACACGAGAAGACAGAGGCTCGACCTGGCAAACAAGTACGTTACGGTAAATTTACGCCCACCGTTACGCAGCACTCGAATGCGTTTACCGTAACGTACTTCCGTCTCCTTCGCTTACGCGCGAAGCTCCCAGCCGACACTCCGGAGACGACGATGGCACTGGCATTCGAAGACGCACATGCCTCGAACGCGGCCCCTGAAGGCATGATCTGGATTCCTGGCCGGACCTTTACGATGGGATCGAACGATCACTATCCGGAGGAGGCGCCTGCCCATCCCGTGAAGGTCGATGGCTTCTGGATCGATGAGATCCCGGTCACGAACCGCAGGTTCACGGAATTCGTCAAGGCGACCGGCTATGTCACCTTCGCTGAAAAGACGCCAGATCCCAAGGATTACCCCGGCGCCAAACCCGAGATGTTGCGTGCGGGATCGCTGCTCTTCTTCCAGCCGAAGACCGTCAGCGGGCCTGACATCACGCAGTGGTGGACCTTCAAATTCGGTGCGAACTGGCGCCGGCCGCTCGGCGGATTGAGCGATCTGCGAGGCAAGCTCGACCATCCCGTCGTGCACGTGGCCTGGTGCGATGCCAAGGCCTATGCGGATTGGGCGGGCCTTGAGCTGCCGACCGAAGCGGAATGGGAGCTTGCGGCCTGCGGTGGCCTCGACGATGCGGAATTTGCCTGGGGTAACGAACTGATGCCCGGCGGCGCTCCCATGGCTAACACTTGGCAGGGTACTTTCCCGGTGAAGTCCACGAAACCGAAAGGCCACGAACGGACCTCTCCCGTACGCAGCTTCCCGCCGAACGGCTACGGCCTCTACGACATGATCGGCAATGTCTGGGAATGGACTACGGATTACTGGTCCGATCGCCACCCCGAACCATCGGCAAAGGCCTGCTGCATTCCGGATAATCCGCGCGGCGGCGGCGTGGAGACAAGTTACGACCCTCGCCAGCCCAATATCCGTATTCCGCGCCGTGTGCTGAAGGGCGGCTCTCATCTTTGCGCACCGAACTACTGCCGCCGCTATCGCCCGGCCGCCCGCCATGCCGAGCCGGAGGATACCTCGACGAGCCATCTCGGTTTCCGCTGCATCAGGAGAGCACCAGCGTTCCAAGAGCCCGCGTCCCAGGAGCCCACGTCGCAGGAGAATGTTCATGAGACGATCCACTCAAGCCATTGATGCCTGCCTCGCCTCCCTCGCCGTCGCACTCATTCTTCTGATCGCGGCCGTATGGAGCCCGGCCCTCGCGCAGGAACCCCTGCCCTCATGGAACGATACGACTGCCAAAACCCGCATCATGGATTTCGTCAAGGCAACCGTCACCGAAGGCGGAGAGGGCTATGTCGCGCCGGCCGACCGCATCGCCGTTTTCGACAATGACGGCACGCTCTGGTCCGAGCAACCCTTCTATGCCCAGCTCGGCTTTATCCTCGATCGGGTCAAGACGCTCGCGCCGCAGCATCCCGAATGGAAGACCAGGGAACCCTTCAAGAGCGTTCTCGATGGCGACCTGAAAGGCATCGCCAAGGGCGGCGAGAAGGGCATGGTGGAACTCATGATGGCAACGCATGCCGGCATGACCACCGACGAATTCAGCAAGATCGTCACCGACTGGTTCGCCTCATCAAAACATCCGAAGACCGGCAAGCCCTATACCGAGATGACCTACCTGCCGATGCGCGAACTGCTGGACTATCTGCGCGCCAACGGCTTCCGGACCTATATCGTCTCGGGCGGCGGCGTAGAGTTTATGCGTCCGGTGACGGAACAGATCTACGGCATCCCACCCGAACAGGTCGTCGGCAGCACGATTGCAACGGAATACGATCTTGTCGGCGACGTTCCGGTTCTCAGACGGCTGCCGAAAATCGATTTCATCGACGACGGCCCCGGCAAGCCCGTCGGCATCAACAAGTTCATCGGCCTCAGGCCGATCTTCGTCGCCGGCAATTCGGATGGCGACTACGAAATGATGCGCTGGACGACAGCGGCCAAAGGTCCAGGCTTCGCGATGCTGGTCCATCATACGGATGCCGAGCGCGAATATGCCTATGATCGGGATTCGGCCTTCGGAAAGCTGGACAAGGCGCTCAACGAGGCCGAGCGCCGCAATTGGCTGGTGGTCGACATGAAAAACGACTGGAAAAAGATCTTCGCCTTCGAACAGTGAAGAAGCACTCGCGCGATTGCCGCGAGCGCCCTCACACAATCTCAGAAATGAAAGACGACGCCCAGGATCGGGCCATGCTCGACGATATCGTTGGTCAAGGTATCGTTACTATAGTTCACGCCGAGAGCACGATAGCCGGCAACGGCGGAAATGGCGTCGTTCCATTTGTAGCCGATTGCCGCCATGACATCCCAGTCGAGATCGGCACCGCCGGCGCCGATCAGACCCCACCCGGTCAGATAGACCGAAGGCGTAATAGAATACATCCCTCTGACACCGGCCATGGCATCGACCCAGGTGGCATCGTCAGTGCCCGACACGCCGCCCAGCGGGCCGCCGGAAAAGGAGATCGTCGTTTCGGTATACCAGATCTTCACGCCGCCGATCACATCGAGGCGACCCTGGGGCTCGTCAATCACCGAGTAACCCGCACCGATCATCGCCGTGAAGGTTTCCGTTTTGAGGTCGACCTCGTCGGCGAATACGCCGCGCGGCGTGGCCGAGTCCGTTGTTATGCGGGCATAGATAATATCGGTCACGATGCTGAAACGGTCATAACGGGCATCGCCCGCTGCCATGAAGCCGAAATCGATATCCGAGAGAATATCGCCGAAACTCTCGTCGACATGAACCTCCGGAAGGCCGAAAACGCCGGTGTCGCCCGTGATCCCGGCTGCCCAGAAATAGGGCGATATCGAAAAGGTCCATTTATCGGGATCTGCAGGCCTCGGCTGCGGAGCGAGAACGGGAGCAATATCCGCAGCCTGCACGACTGCGGGAGCGGCCAGAACGACCGCGGAAAGCAATAGCATGGTGGTTCGCATCCAATATCTCTCTGATGACCCACAAAGTTAAATTGCCCCTGTAACGATAGGATACATCTCCGGCTTTAGACGGAAGTACGTTACGGTAAACCGCACCGTAAATGATGCCGTAAACGGGCCTATCGTTTTCGGAATTTGCGCCGCCTTTGCCATGGAAGCCGAGAGGAAAGGCGCTTCGAATTTTCTCATCCCACCAGCCGACCGGTTTATTGACGAACTCTGCAGACAGCAGGAGCGAGCATCTAGTCCCATCTATGGGCTCACAGCTCCGGTCACGTCGTTGAATGCGAACACGGCCCCAGCCTTGGTAAGGCCATCCTGGATCTCTGCGGACAGCACCGGCTGCAAGCGTCTTGCCTCCAGCTTGCGCCTCAAGGTGCGCTCGAAATCCGGATCCCGGCCCCGCACATCGGCAAGCCGCTGTTTTGCCTGATCGGACCCAAGCTGACCGAGTGCTGCCGCCCGCAAGGCACGCACGACGAAGTCGGTGCAATTGACCTGTTCGGCAAGCAGAGAAGCCTCCGACCACTCGCCGCGACGATAGGCATCCAGGGCAAGAACAAGCATGGCGTCGCGCGGTACGATATCCACGGCCCGTCCCGCATCCTGCGCCATGGCGACGCCGGCTTCGAAGTAACCGGCTGAAAACAGCACCGAGGCAAGCTTTGCCGCCGCATCCGGATTGCTCGGATTGAGCGAGATCGCCCGATTTCCGGCCTGCAGGGCCGCATCGATGCGCCCGTCGGCGAATTGCGTCATCATCAGCGCCACATAGGCACGATCGGACATGGGGGCGATCGAAACCGCGCGGTTCGCCAGATCAAGAGCGCGGGCACGCACCACGGCATCTCCGGCCCCTGTTTCCTCCGCGATAAGGACACGAGCAAGCAGCGCTTTGGCGTCGGAATTATTCGGATCGACGACGAGCGTCCGCTCGAGGCAGGAACGCACTGCGGTCATATTGTCCGATCCGCCATCATCGACCTGATATTCGGCGCGCAGCACGCAGGCGTTTCCGAGCGACTCGGTACTGCTGGCATGCGTTTCAATATTGTTGATCGCCCCACGCGCCGCGCCAAAGCGGCGAGCAAGAACATCGACGATCTCCTGGCGGATCGCTGCCGGACTCTTTCCGTCGATGGCGATCGTTTCGAGCCCCGATTTCAGGACGTCGCTGGACTGGCTGTCGACGATCTGCCACCAGACGCTCCTGATATCGCCGTCGCCGTAGTATTTCATGTCGATTTCATAGGCCCGCCCTGCAACTTTCTGGGTTCGCACGCCGGCGTAACCAGCCTTCGCCACCGTCAGCGTCTGGAACTGGGTCAGCGCCGTCAGCAGCATGTCGCGCGTCTGGCTGGCCTCTCCTTGCATCCTGGTGTCAACCGCGTCCATGGAAAGAGCGACCGAAGGGCGTACTGTCAGGGACGGCTTTGAAGCGTAGAAAACGACACCGGCAGCGATCGCCGCGCAGAGCAGCAGCGCCATTCCCGTATGGATCATCAGGAGCCAGGCAGAAGCGGAAGCGGAAGCGGAAGCGGGGCCCTCCGCAGCCGGGGAAACAGGAAGATCATCAGGCGTCTCGGGCAGATCGCTTTCCAGCGCCACCTCTTCCTCGTCATCCTCGTAGGGCACGTGCGAGCGAGGGAAAAGCGTCACATAAGTACCTTTGGGGATGTGGATCGTCACATCCCGCTCGGCACCGAAGGCTTCATAATAGTTCTCGACCGACGAACGCAGCCGGCTCACCTCGATGCGCACGATCGGATCGTTCGACGCATCGAAATTGCTCGCTCGCCCGAGAACATCAAGTGCGATGGAATAGGCTTTGACCCCCTCCTCACAGCCGGCGAAACGCCTTTCCGCAAGATATCTGAGAATGGCCCGTTGCCGTTCCGTGGCGTGGAATCTCGGATCGGACAGAATTCGTTCGAGTTCCGCCCTGGCCTCCGGCAACGATACTTCGCATGCCCTGGTCTCGACTACTTCAGCACCCATGATCGCCCCGTACGCGCTGATTAGGCTAAAGTATAACAGAGATGTTTATCGCCGAGACAGCAACAGGTTGCAACTGAAAATGCTAACAAAACCAGCGGACGATCGATTTTAACGCGAGTCTGCGCCTCAATCCGGCACGCTCGGGCGGTGCTCCAGGACATATTGGATGATGTCGGATTCGATTTCGGCACAGATGGTCTCGTACTCGACGACCATCGCACAATGCTCGTCCCCGGGCTGCCGCATGAGGCGTTCCAGGGCAAGGCACGCTTCCTCATAAGCCTCGAAGAGATCGTTAAGCGAGCGGGATTTCGATGCGAGAAGCTGCAGTCTGCCGCGCATTKCAGGCAATTTCAGCATGAGCCGCCACAGCCCGTGCTGTGCGGTTTCGGTAGTGTTGCTGTTAATGCCTCCTTTCCCACCCATGGAATTTCGGCCTCCTGCTGATCCAGCCGACTATGAAGTGACAGGTGGAAGATGGAAGTACGTTACCGTAAATGCGCAGTCGTTTACGTCTCTTCCCCGGCCTTTACGCCAGAGTTTACCGTAACGTACTCCCGCAGAGGCTCCTGCTGTGCTCATCCTTGTATCGTGGAGGAAGCGGCGCATGGACAAATCGGTGACGACGTCTCCTGCGGCCGGCTATTCTGCCGGGAGACATAGCGAATGATCAGGCTGGCAGTATTTCTTCTAGCTTTCCTCGTCGTGACCTCGGCGGCGGCGCAAACCGCGCCACCACCGCCCCAGCAGAAGATTGACCAGCTGATAGGCCTGCTGCAGGATCCCGAGATCCAAACCTGGCTGGAAAGTCGCAAGAAGGAGCAGGACGCAACAGCCGCAGCAGCCCAGCCATCAGGCTTTGCGACCTGGGAAGCGCGGCTGCGCTCGCGCATCGATGGTATTCTTGCTGCAGTTCCGCGTATCCCCTCCGAAATGTCCCAGGGCGCCGCACGTGCTCGCCAGGATGCCGTCTCACACGGATATGCACCGATCTTCCTGATTTTTGCGGGCTTGGTCGCGGTAGGTGCGGCCGCCGAATGGCTCTTCAGGCGCGCCCGGTCCCCGTCGATCGGCCCGGTCGCCCGCCTTCTTCCGGTCGCGGTTTTCACCGTGGTCGTCGCAATCATATTCTTCGCCGTTGAATGGCCGCCACTCGCCCGGCTGGTTCTCCTCGCCTATCTGGTTGCCTTCATCGCCTACCGCGTCGCCGCTGTCTTGATTAACCTCGTGGAAAGCAACCGCCCCTCGCTCGCCATCCGCGCCCAGCTTTTTGTCGGCATTGCATTGTTTGCCGCGGCAACCGCGACGCTCGGCGCACCGCTAGGCGTCGATCGGGCCGTCACGGAGGCCATCTCCTACTGCTTCTCGGTTCTTCTGTTGGCGCTCGCGATCGAAACAGTCTGGTCGGCATTGGCCCAATCCATTTTCATAAAGGCAGGCCTCACCGGCTTCCTCGCTCTGTTGTGGATCCTCTGGTGCCTTGATCTGCAAGGCCTTTTCTGGCTCGGCGTCTATGCCCTTGTCCTGCCGGGTTTGTTGCGTGCCACGGGCACGGCAGCGGCAACGCTCACGACGGCGCCGTCAGAAAGCCCCAGGAGCATATTGCTCGTCCGCGGCAGCCGGGCAATCATCATTGCGCTCGCCGTCGGCTGGCTGGCTCTCGTCTGGCGCCTTAGTCCCGATTCCCTCGCAAATCAGAATGCGACGTTGGCTGCCGTCCTCTATGGATTGCTGAAAGGCGTTATCGTGCTGCTGATTGCCGATCTCCTCTGGCAGCTTGCCAAGGGCTGGATCGACCGCAGCATTGCGACCTCGGCAGACGCGACCGGCCTCGCCCCTGCCGAAGTGGCGAAACGTGCGCGATTCCGGACATTGCTGCCGATTTTCCGGAATGCGCTCGCCGTCATGGTGGCGGTCATGGCCGGCCTGATCGTGCTGGCGCAGCTCGGAGTCGAAATCGGGCCGCTGATCGCCGGCGCGGGCATCTTCGGGGTGGCCATCGGCTTCGGCTCGCAGACCCTCGTCAAGGACGTCATCAGCGGCGTTTTCTACATGCTCGATGATGCCTTCCGTGTCGGCGAATATATTCAGGCGAAAAACTACAAGGGAACGGTGGAAGGCTTCAGCCTGCGCTCGGTGCGGCTGCGCCACCATCGCGGCCCCGTCTTCACCGTACCGTTCGGAGAGCTTGGCGCTGTGGAAAACATGAGCCGCGACTGGGTGATCGACAAGTTCCGTATCTCGGTCGCCTACAACACCGACATCAACAAGGCCCGCAAGATCACCAAGACGATCGGCGCGGAGTTGAAAGAAGATGCCGAGGTCGGCCCGCTTTTCATCGAACCGCTCAAGATGAAGGGTGTCGAGGAATTCGGCGACTACGGTATCGTCCTGAGCTTCGCCATGACGACGGTGCCCGGCATGCAGACCTATATCCGCCGCAAGGCCTATGCCATGATCCGCGAAGCCTTCCAGAACAACGGCATCGAATTCGCCCAGCCGATGGTGCAGGTCGGCGGCGACGACAAGAACGGTGCCGCAGCTGCCGCAACCACGCTACGCACCGCCCAGCAGGCGAAGGCCGCCGGTAGCGCGGAGGGCTGAGAGGCGGCCGGGCGCAGAACAGGACACCGGTATCCACATTATGCACGGCAACCCTGGCAACGTATTTGTCTCTACGTCCGGCTCGGCCCGATCACAAAACCACTGCGGTTTTTGTGACAGCAGCGCGCAATTCTAATCCGCCTCGACAAGATACCGCGTCAGTTCCGCTGCAGACATTTCGCGCGCGAGGCTTGCCGCCTGACCGGCCCACATATTGCTGAAATCCGATCTGCTTTCCTTCTCGGTCACCGCCCTCAGCGGCGCAAGCGCCCCGCCTGCGGTCGGGAATGCCGGCGCAGCTTTGGCCAGCGGCCCGATCTCGCGCATGATGCGGTTGACGATTCCCCGTGCCGGGCGACCGGTGAAGATGTTGGTGACGGCCGTATTGTCATCCCGCGCCGACTTCAACGCTTCACGATGAAACGCGGTAACCTTGGCTTCCGGCGTAAACAGATAGGCCGTGCCTACCTGAACGGCGGATGCACCGAGCACGAAGGCGGCACGAACCCCGCGCCGATCGCTGATACCACCCGCAGCAATGACCGGCACCGAAACGGCATCGACAATCTGCGGCACGAGCGCCATCGTGCCGACCTGTGTCGCCATGTCATCGCTTAGGAAATTGCCGCGGTGCCCGCCGGCTTCCAGCCCCATGGCGATGATGGCATCGACGCCACGTTCGGCAAGCCAGCGTGCCTCTGCGACCGTCGTTGCCGAAGCTGTGATCTTTGCACCGGTCTGTCGCACGCGCTCCAGCAGTTCCGGCCCCGGCAGGCCGAAATGGAAGCTGACGACTTCCGGCCGATAGCTTTCGACGAGGCCACAATAATTGTCGTCGAAGGGTGCCCTTCCTGCCGCCGGAACTGGTGCTGCAGGATCGAGCCCAAGCTCGACATAATAGGGCGCAAGAGCGGTGCGCCACGCCATCAGGGCAACGGGATCTGCCGCTGGATTGGCGTGTGCGAAGAAATTCATGTTGATCGGCTTTGAAGTCGCCGAGCGGATCTGATCGAGCGACGCTTTCGTCTGTTCGATCGTCAGCAGCGCGGCGGGAAGCGAACCGAGGCCGCCAGCTTCACTGGCCGCGATCACCATTTCAGGCGTAGTCGCACCCGCCATCGGTGCCTGAATAATAGGAAGCTCGATCCCGAAGAGGTCGACGATACGATTGTCCTGCCAGTTGCCCATCACACGATACTCCATGCGTTCCGCTTGATCATAAAGCGAGTGGCGGCCTTGCGGGCCGCCACGACACTATTTCTGTTTTGCTGCTTTTTCTGCAAGCTGCTTGCGATATTGAGGCACAGGCAGACCGCCGACGCCCCAGCTTTCCATTTCGATCTCGTCGATGACGACGAAGGTGCTGTCATGTGGCTTGCCCAGGATATCGAAGAGCAGATCGCTGACACCCTTAATCAGAGCGGCCTTCTGCTCCGCCGTCGTGCTTGTCGCACCCGGAGCCGTGCCTTCACGCGTCACTTTGATATTCACATAAGGCATTGTCGTTCTCCTTGAGGACGGGCGCTATCGAGCGCCCCGCCCATTGCCTCCTGCTGCAGCAATTACCAACGGCCGGCGTGCTGGCCGCCATCGACATTCAACGTCTCGCCGGTGACAAAGCCGGCACGCTCCAGATAGAGCACGGCATCGACGACTTCGCTCACCTCGCCCAACCGGCCGACCGGATGCAGGGCGCTGAGGAAAGCGTGCGTTTCGGGCGCATGCATCGGCGTCCTGATGATACCAGGCGCCACCGCATTTACGCGAATGCCGCTCTTGGCATATTCGATGGCAAGCCCACGGGTGACGGCGTCGAGACCGCCTTTGGTCAGCGTCGCCAGACCCGAGGGAACATCGGCGATGGGCTGATCCACAAGGGCCGTCGTGATCTGAACGATGTGACCATGGCCCTGCTTCAGCATCTGGGCAATGGCAAATTGCGTGATGTGGAAGAAGCCGGCAACGTTGACATTGATGACGTTGTTGAAGTCTTCGACTGTGTAGTCGGTGAACGGCTTGCCGATGAAGATACCGGCATTGTTGATCAGCGTATCGACGCGACCGAAACGCTCGATGGCCGTCTTAACGACCTGTTCGGCCACGCCACGCTCGCCAATGCTGCCGGGTACTGCGACAATGCCTGCATCGGACGAAGGCTGGATGTTGCGGGAGTTGGCGACGATAACATAGCCTTCCTTGCGATAGGCTTCGACGATGCCTGCGCCGATGCCCTGCGAGGCACCGGTAACGATTGCGACTTTCTGTTCATTGCTCATGGTATCTCTCCTTGGAAGATGGCGCTTTGCGCCGTGTTTGAGAGGTGATCAAGCCGTCAGGTCGACGGCGAGCGGTTTACCTTTTTCGAAGAGCTTCAGGCGCTCCTCGAGGTTGAAGACCGAGAAGGTATGTGCGAGCTGGTCCTGCGTTTCGCGGAAATGCACCCAGCCTTCGTTATGCGCGGATACGAGGAGCGCGTTCGGGAAGGCATGCGCCGCCTCCAGAGCATCCTCGCTGCCCATCGTCACATGGAAGCGCCCACGGGGCTCGGCAGCGCCCGTAAACAGCAGCACGACTTTGGGAGAAAAGAGCCGCGCGACCTCGGCCGTGCCCTCGTACCAGACCGTGTCACCGGTCACGTACAGAAGGTCGCCCGGCTTTTCACGGCCGAGGGCAAAGCCGACGACATCGCCGGAAATCGGCTCGATACCGACGGGGCCGTGGCGGGCGGGCGTTGCAGTGACCAGCAACTTCTCACCGTCGGCGCCTTCCAGCGTGACGGTTTCGAAGGGAGCAAGGCCAAGGGCATTGCCGCCCAGGCGCTCCGCTCCAGCCCTCGTCGTGAAGGTGGTGCCAACGGCAGGAAGCATCGCCCGGCCTGCACTGTCGAGATTGTCGAAGTGCTGGTCGTGGCTCAAAAGAACCGCGTCCAGCCGGCCGATGTCTTCGACCGACAAGGCAGGGCCGGACGTCTTTTCGAAACGGACGGGCGTTTCCTTGTAGAGACCCGGCGGGTCGAAGGTCGGATCGGTGAGGAGCCGGAGCGTGCCATATTCGATCAGCACGGTCGGCCCGCCGATAAGCGTGAGATTAAGATGGGAAGAGGTCATGTCGGCAACCTTTCTGTTTCGAGGTCGCCTTCTGTTTAGTCCCGTTCCTTTCTGCGAAAAATTCGCTATTCTTTGCCAATGGCTGATAAAAAACGCACAGAGCCAGACTGGCAGGATATCAGGGTCTTCCTCGCATTAGGACGGCACGGCAGCCTGTCAGCCGCGGCTCGCACATTGCGCGTCAACCATGCAACGATCGCTCGACGGCTTCATTCACTGGAGGAAACGCTCGGCGAAAAACTGGTCGAGCGTCGCCCGGACGGCTATGTGCTGACCCCCGCCGGAACCCGTGCGCTCACCGCGGCAAGCGACATGGAAGCCTCAGTCCAGACGCTCGGGCGTGGCTGGAAGGATGACACGCCGAAAGGCCTGGTACGCGTCAACGCGTCGCCCGCGCTCTCGCAAGGCTTCCTGATCCCCCGTCTGGCGGAAATCACCAAACAATATCCGGGCCTCGATATCGACCTTGCGACCGACCTGCGCACCATAAGCCTCGAACGCCACGAGGCCGACATCGCCATACGCCTGACAAAGCCGCAGGACGGCGATCTCATTGCCAAACAGCTTGCGACGATCGGATACGGATTTTACGGAACGCAGGAGGTCTGCCGGCAGGTCGAAATCGGCGCGGAACCCGTCTTTGTCGGATTTGACGAGGTGAACGGGTATGTGCCCGAGGCAATCTGGCTGGCGCGTCAGTTCCCGCAGGCCCGCGTGTCTTTCCGTGCCAACAATCAGGTTTCCCAGGCGATGGCTGCCAAGTCAGGCGCCGGTCTGGCGCTGCTACCAAATTATATCGGCCGCACGGAAAGAGGCCTCTACCCTTGCCCGCTCGAGCCCGTCCCGCCACCGCGGGAAGTCTGGCTTCTCACCCGACGCCAGCACCGCAAGGATCTGCCGATCCGGACCGTTGCTGAATACCTGACGAAGATATTCGCGACGGAACGTGCCTTGTTCGAGGCATAAAACCCCAAGTTTACATCCGGAACAGGCTTTCTCAGAAGGACAGGTCGAGAACGCGACCCTCGAACAGACGGTCCCGTGAGCCCTCGAGATGCGCCCGCATCAGGTCACGAGCATGCTCTGCCTTGCCCTCGGCGATCGCTTTATAGATTTCGTTATGCTCCTGGAACACCTGCTCCAGGCCCGGCCGTGGACCAAGCAGCGAAAGCCCGTGCAGATGCATGCCGACGGCGATATGTGCTTTCAGCGCATCCATGGAGGCCGTGTAATAGTGATTGTTGGCCGCCTCGGTGACGGCGCGGTGGAAGACGAAATCGGCATCCACCCGGTGCAATTGATGGCTGGTTGCTTCGCGCAGATCCGCAAGGGCTGCGGCGATCTTCTGGATCGCAGCATCGTCGCGGCGCTTGGCGGCAAAATAGGCGGCAGCCGGCTCGATCGTGAGGCGAAATTCGTAGCAGCGCTGGATATCGGCAATCGTCTTGACCGGCGAATAGGCAAGCTGCGCTGTCGGCGAGCCATGCGCGCTGACGAAAGTACCGGCCCCCTGCCTTGCATAGACAATCCCCTGCTCTCTGAGACGCGCCAACGCATCGCGCACGATGGGCCGCGAAACGCCGAGCAGAGAGGCAAGTTCATGTTCACCCGGAAGCCGTGAATCCGGCGGATAATTGCCGGCGCGGATGCGCTCCATCAACTGATCGAAGACACGGTCGACCAGCTTCACAGCCTTGCCGCGCTCCGGCCGGGCTGCAGGCGTCGCCTCCGGATTCACCGATCCGCCATTCGCTTCATCCACTCTCATTCTCCCTGCTGGCATACGTTACGCCGCCTGATTCCGAACGATCAGTCTTAGCAAACTATCGGAATTGCCGAAGCCCCCCGACTTGACGGCGCACCGGAATTGCCGCCCGTTGATATCCTTAACGTCGAACCAGGGAACGCCGGCCTCGATTTCACCCTTCGGCAACAAGACTGTGACACCCAGTTCCCGGAAAACGGCAAGCGCAGTATCACCGCCACCAACCATGATCATGTCAGGTTTCGTATCATCTATGACCGATTTGACGCCCTTCGCGAAGCGAGAGGCGACAAGCGCGGCATCATTCTTCATCTCGCCCGTGCAGCGCAGCATCGCTGGCAGTGCCAGCCCCTCGCCGCTCTCGACCGCGCCCATTGGCGCATCAACGACGATGCGAAGCGCATGGGAAGCTTCGAGACGATCCATTTGCACGACCGTGATCGGATCGCGAGAGCCGAAGGCAAAGAGCGTCTTCCGCGTCGCGAGAAACTCCGGCGTGAGCCGTGCGGCCTCGCCGAGCCGGCGCGCCAGTGCGGAACCCAGACCGCGAGCGCCGACGGCAAGCGTCGAAAGCCAGTCATTCTCGGCAACCACTAAGTCGAGATCGGCATCGTCCTCGGCATCGGCGACCGATACTTCGCGGGCAAATCCGGCAAAGAGGTCGGCAATCGGTAACGGATGCTCAACGCCGCGCCCGACCACGCAACCGCGATAGGTGATGCGCTCCTGATCAGGAATGGCAGGCGCCATGAGAATAGTCTTGAGACCCAGCACGTCGGCCAGCGCAATGCTTTCGGCCGCAACATTGCCCTTCAGCCGGGAGTCGATTTTCTTCATGAAAATGGCGGACCCGGCAGCGCGCAGGGTCTCGGCGACAGCCCGCACGCGCGCAGCCGCTTCCTCCTCCGGCAGGCCGCGCGAGGCGGTATTGACCACCACGACTTCGGCACCGGTTTCAAGCGCCTTGCCGGCCGCTTCGACATCGATCGCCACAGCGACTGACAGCCCTGCCTCTACAAAGGGCGTACCCGTATCGAGAGAGCCGGTCAGATCGTCGGCAATGATGGCGACTTTCAATGTCATGAGTCCTGCCCCGGATTGACGGCATGGCAGGCGACGAGATGGCCGGGTTTTGCTTCCTTCCATTCGGGAATGACCTTGCCGCAAACCTCCATGGCGATCGGGCAACGCGTATGGAAACGGCAGCCCGTCGGCGGGTTCAGCGGACTCGGTACATCGCCTTGCAGGATCTGGCGCTTTCGGGTGCGCTCTAGCTCCGGATCGGTCTCGGGGACAGCCGAAAGCAGCGCTTGCGTATAGGGATGCAACGGGTTGTCGAAGAGTTCTTCGCGCGTTGCCAACTCGGCCAGACGGCCGAGATACATGACGCCGACGCGGGTGCTGATATGGCGAACGACTGCCAGGTCATGGGCGATGAACAGGTAGGTCAGGCCGTATTTTTCCTGCAGGTCGAGTAACAGGTTGATGATCTGCGCCTGGATCGACACGTCGAGTGCCGAGATCGCCTCGTCGCAAACGATGAATTTCGGCTGGCAGGCAAGCGCACGGGCAATGACGACACGCTGCCGCTGGCCGCCCGAGAGCTCGTGAGGGTAGCGCTGGGCAAAGCGTGTCGGCAGGCCGACATCGGTCAACAAAGCTGCGACCTTGTCCTTGAGCTGAGCCCTGGTGGCAAGCTTGTGGAAGAGGATCGGCTCGCCAATCGCCTCGCCCACCGTCATGCGCGGGTTCAGTGTCGAATAGGGATCCTGAAAGACGATCTGCAGGTCGCGGCGGAAGGGCCGCATCTGCTTTTCGTCCAGCGTCGCAAGGTCCTGGCCCTTGTAGACCACCTTGCCGCTCGTCGCCTTGTAGAGATTGAGAATGGTGAAACCGGTCGTCGACTTGCCGCAGCCGGATTCGCCGACGAGGCTAAGCGTCTCGCCTTCCATGATCTCGAGATTGACGTTGTCGAGTGCATAGACGGTCGCCGAGCGTTCGCCGAAGGCACCGAGCTTGACGTGGAAATGCTTGACGAGGTTTTCGACCTTCAAGAGCGGTTGAGCACCCATCACGCGGCCTCCTGCATTCTCTGGACGACGAAACAAGCTGCACGATGGGCGCTGTTGCCGGAAATCGGCTCCAGGCGCGGCACGCGCTCATGACAGACGGCTTCGGCCAGCGGGCAGCGCGGCGCAAAGGGGCAACCCTTCGGACGGCGGCCGGGCTCCGGTGGCGTGCCGCCGATCGAGGACAACCGGCTCGTCGGCGCATCCGAAAGCTTCGGGATCGAGGAGAGCAGACCGCGTGTATAGGGGTGGCTCGGACGCGCATAAAGCTCGTCCACCGGCGCATCTTCCACGACCGTGCCGGCATAGAGCACGGCGACGCGATCGACGAGACCGGCGATCAGCGCGAGGTCATGGGTGATCCAGACCACGGACATGCCGAGCTTGGAACGCAGATCCTTCACGAGGTCGACGATCTGCGCCTGGATCGTCACGTCGAGCGCGGTTGTCGGCTCATCTGCGATCAAAAGCTTCGGATTGCAGGCAAGGCCGATCGCGATCATCACACGCTGGCGCATGCCGCCGGACAGCTCGTGCGGATAGGCCATCAGCCGCTCTTCCGGCCCCGGAATGCCCACGAGGCGCAGAAGCTCGACGGCGCGAACCCGTGCCTCTTTCCTGGACATGTTGCGGTGATAGATCAGTGGCTCGCAGATCTGGTCGCCGATCCGCATGACCGGATTGAGCGAGGTCATCGGATCCTGGAAGACGAAGCCGACATCGCCTCCTCGCACCTTGCGCAGTTCGCTATTGGACATCTTCTGCAGGTCGCGGCCGTCGAATTTGGCCGTGCCCTTCGTCACCTTGATCTTGTTTGGTAAGAGCCGCATCAGGCTCAACATTGTCAGGCTCTTGCCGCAGCCGGATTCACCGACGACGCCGAGCGTTTCGCCCTTGTTGACGTAGAGGTCGATGCCATCGACGACGACGGCGGGGCCGCGGCGCGTGTCGATCTCGATGGTGAGATCCTTTACGTCCAGCAGGCGTTCACTGGTGGTTGCGTTCATCACTTGCTGCCCCGCGGATTGAGTGCGTCGTTGAGGCCATCGCCAAGGAAGCTGAAGGCCACCGAGGCAAGACCGAGCACGGCCGCCGGAGCGGCGAGGAGATGCGGATAATGCTGCCAGACGCGCAGGCCGTCAGAGATCATGTTGCCCCAGCTCGGCGTGGGCGGATTGACGCCGACGCCGAGGAAGCTGAAGGCGCTCTCCAGCACCATCGTCGTACCAAGGCCGGCGCTGACGGAAACGATCAGCGGTCCGAGCGCATTCGGCACGATATAGCGCATGATAACGATCCAGTTGGAAAGACCGAGCGCCTGCGCCGCCATGACATAGGGACGATTGCGGATCGACAGCACCTGGGCGCGGACGAGGCGCGCATAAGGCGGCCAGGAGATCAGGGCCATCGAGCCAAAGACAAGGAGGAAGTCCACCCAGACCGTCTGTCGATAAAAGGGATTGAGGGTCGCGAGATACTGCGCCTCCATCCATTTGGTGATCGGCGTCTTCAGCGATGCATTGATGACGACGACGAGCAGCAGGTTCGGCACCGACATCGTCACATCGGTCAGCCACATGATCGCCCGGTCGTAGGGGTTGCCGAAGAAGCCGGCGACGGCGCCGAGCAGAAGGCCGATCATAACCGCGATGACAGTGACGATGACGGAAACGAGGAAGGCCGTGCGCGTCCCGAACACGATACGGCTGAAGACGTCGCGACCGAGATCATCAGTACCGAAGAAATGCGCCAGCGACGGCGGCGCATTGCGCGAGGCGAGATCCTGGCTGAGATAGTCGTAGGGCGTCAGATACGGGCCGAAGATTGCCGTGAAGGCAAGGATCACGATCACGATCAGGCCGAAGATTGCAAGCTTGTTGCGCTTCAGGCGATGCCAAGCGTCGCGCCACAGATTGACGGGCGGTTCCTCGGCCGTGTCGATCGTCGAGAGAGGAATAGCGGACATGATCAGCGGCTCCTTCTTGAATCATTGGCTCGCGGATCGAGCAGCGGATAGAGCACATCGACCAGCAGGTTCGACGCCATGACCAGGAAGGATCCGATCAGGGTGATCGCCAGAATGACGGGATAATCGGAATTGATGAGCGCCTGCACGGTCAATCGGCCAAGACCCGGCAGGCCGAAGACGAGCTCGACAAAGATGGCGCCGTTGACGATCGTGATCATGATGAGGCCGAGCTGCGTGACGACAGGCGTCAGCACCGGGCGCAGGATATGCTTCAAGGCGACCACGATCTCCGGCACGCCCTTGGCACGCGCGGTGCGGACGAAATCTTCAGACAGCACCTCGATGACGGCGGCGCGCGTCTGGCGCACGATCAGTGCGATCGGCTGGAAAGAAAGGACGATGAGCGGCAGGATGATGCGCATGTCGAAGACGCCGCCCCATCCATAGGGCACCTTGATCATCGGCAGAAGCACGATCAGCGCCACCATCAGCAGGGGGCCTGCGACATAGGCCGGGATCGCCCAGAGGAAAAGGGCCGTACCGAGGATCGTGTAGTCCACGCGATTGTTCTGGTTGAGGGCAGCGATCATCCCGAGCGGAATCGCGACGACAGCCGTCAGGATGATGGAACAGAGCGCAAGCTGAAAGGAAACCGGCGCGGCCGCCGAAACCATCGCCCAGACGGAGCGGCCCGATGTCAGCGAATTGCCGAACTGCCCATGCAGCAGGTTCCAGACGTAGAGGCCGAACTGCTCGATAAAGGGCTTGTTGAGACCCGCACTTTCACGGATCGCCTCGATACGCTGCGGATTATAGGCGACGTCACCAGGCGCGCGAAGGAAGATCAGCTTGATCGGGTCGCCGGCACCATAGAAAGCCATCGCGTAGACGGCCATCATCACGACCAGGACCGACGGAATCCAGATGGCGAACCGCGTGAGCACATAGCGTAGCAAGGCCACCTCCCATTCTTTCCCGGCGCATTCCCGCGGGAGGCCGCAGCCGCCGGTTCTTCTTGAAATAGTGTGCGAAGGCCTTTCGGCCTTCGCACCGCTGCTTTGGCCGCATCATGCGGCCCTGCTATCGGCGTTAGCCGATGGAAACATCCCAGGGAGCCACAACCTGCCAGTCGAGGTTCTTTTCCATGGCCTTGACCTCCTTGGTGGCCCAGCGCGACATCGCCTGAGAATACCACGGAAGGAAGGCCCAGTCGTCGCGGAAGGCCTTCTGGGCTTCCTGCGCGAGCTTCACGCGATCCGGATCATCGACAGCCTTGGTCGCGGCTTCCGCAAGCAGGCTGTCCACCTTGTCGTTCTTGTATCCGCCAAGCTTGTTCTGGGCGTTCGACGAAGTGGAGGCGATGGAGCCGGCGAGATAGGAGACCGCATCGGGAACACGCGTGCCGACGTCATCGCGGAAGATCTGCACCGCGTTCTGGTCCGGACCGGCATAGGCGTCCTGCTGCGGCTTCATATCGACGGCGGTGATGCCGAGGTTCTGGCGCCACTGCTCGGCGATGAACTGGGCAGCCGCCTGGATCGCCGGGCCAGAAATGCCGACGAACAGCAGCTTTGGAAGACGCTCGGGACCGCCATAGCTCGATTCAGCCAGCAGCTTCTTGGCCGCTGCGGGATCATACGGATAGGGTTCGAAGCCGGAATTATCTGCACCCGGAACAGAGTTCAGGATCTGGTCAGCCTTCTTGTGAGGACCATCCGGATAGGAAGCCTTGAACAAACCGTCGCGATCGACCGCCATGATCAGCGCCTGACGAACCTTTGGGTCATCCATCGGTGCGCGCGACGTGTTGAACCAGAAATGCTGGCTGGTCGGGATCAGCGGACCGGCAGAAAATTCCGGACCGAGGTCCTGGATGATCGTCGAGGTGACGAGCTCGGTGTGAGCATTGTACTCACCGGACTTGATCAGCGAGGTCGCAGTCACGTTGTCTTCGATCGAGCTGATCTCGATGCGAGCGAGCTTCGGCTTCGGTCCGAAAAACTTCTCGTTCGGCTCGAAGGTCAGCGTGCCGGCATCGATATCGAGGGCGGTCAGCTTGAAGGGGCCGGAATAGACGGCGTTGCTGTCAGGCTTGTACCAATCGGCCACTTCCTCACCATCGCTGCCGCGCGACTGGGCGGCTTTGGTGATCGGTACGATGTGGTTGGCAAGGCGCATGAAGAAGATCGGATCTGCTTCCGTCAGCGTGCAGACAACCGTCGATTCATCAGGCGTTGTTACGCCGGTCAGCTCGTTCGCCGAGCCGGCAGAGATTTCCTTGTAGCCCTGCACCTTGCTCAGCAACTGGTCGACGCGCTGGTTCTTCGTATTGGGCATGGAAGAAACTTCCCAGGAGCCCTTAATATCGGCCGCGGTGATCTTGCTGCCATCGGAGAAGACTGCCTTCGGATCGATCTTGAACGTCCAGACCTTCTTGTCCGGCGAATCCCAGCTCGTGAAGACGTAAGGCTGGATCTTGCCGTCGGCGTCGAAATACATCGGCGACGYCCACCAGAATGAATTCCAGCGGAAGGTTCGACCGCCGCCGCGCAGCGGCGACCAGTCCTGGTCGAAGGCGGGATTGATGGCCTTGAGGACCTGGCCATCCTGCGCCAGGACGATGCGTGCGCTCGCGCCGAAGAGCGAGAAGCCGACGCCGGCCGCGAGCCCCAGCTTCAGGGCGCTGCGGCGGGAAATCTGCGAAGAGTTTTGGTCGTTGCGAATTGTCATTTGCTCCTCCGTGGCAAATAGCGCGCCTTTCGAAAGACCTCCCCGAACCTGCGCGATATGCCGCCGACATTTGCGCGATAATGTAAATCTGTCAATGGAAAATAACGGGATAAGCATCAAAACGGAAATGCGAAAATATTTAATATGCAAAATCAATTGGTTAAAAAATGATACCTCAGGTTTTCAAATTTGTAAGATTGACAACTGTGATGCGTTGGGATGAATACGACAGTGTAGGAACGTGCCGGGAAGGCCCGGTCTGACGAGGAGGATACCTTGAGCAATCACAAGATTACAGGCGTCTACAGCGCCGCAACCACCCCTCTCAATACCGACGGCAGCCCCGATCTCGGCCTCTTCACAGAACATTGCCAGAGGCTGATCGAAGAAGGCTGTCACGGCGTTGCGCTGCTTGGAACGACGGGCGAAGCCAACTCCTTCTCCTCCACCGAACGCCGTATGATCCTCGAAGCCGCGTTGAAAGCCGGTATTCCGGCCGACAAATTGCTGCCTGGCACCGGTGTCGTCGCCATTCCCGAGACGGTCGAACTGACGAAGCATGCGCTCTCGCTCGGTGTCACCAAGGTGGTCATGCTGCCGCCCTTCTATTACAAGGGCGTGTCCGATGAGGGCCTGTTCGCAGCCTACGCACAGGTTCTGGAGAAGATCGGCGATAGCAGCCTGCAGGTGATCCTCTATCACATCCCGCAGGTTTCGGGCGTTCCACTCTCCATTCCGTTGATCAGTCGGCTGGTCGAAGCCTTCCCAGAAACCGTGGTCGGCATCAAGGAATCTGCCGGCGATTTCAATAATATGCAGGCGATCATCGCAGCCTGCCCGGGCTTCTCGGTACTTTGCGGCGCCGACCCGTTGCTGCTGCCCCTCCTGAAAGCCGGCGGCGCCGGCTGCATCACCGCCACCTCGAACCTCGTCGCAAATTCGCTGCGCACGGTTTACGACCATGTCCATGACGAGACGAAGAGCACCGAAGTCGACGCTGCACAGGCCCGCATCAATGCCTTCCGCACGCTGTCGAATTCCTATGTCCAGATCCCGACAATCAAGGCCATGGTCGGCCTGAAGACCGGCAACGCCGGCTGGCGGCGCACGCGCGCGCCGTTGGTGCCGCTCAATGATGCTGAATATGCAGCACTCGCCGAAGGCTACGCAAAGTTGCCGTAACGGAGGAAACCATGCAATCGACAGGTTTGAAACCCGAGGAAGTTCCTGCACTGATGGACGGCATGCTCAGGGCAAACACTGCCCGGACTGGCCGCTTTGACGCCTATCTGCCCTCCCCCTGCATCCAGAACCATGCTGCCAATCTCGCGTTTCTGGCGGACGGCACGCTCACCTGCGTCTGGTTCGGCGGCACGATGGAAGGCATGGGCGACATCTCCGTTTACATGTCGCGGCTGACACCCGGAGCGGACCGCTGGTCCGAACCGGAAAAAATGTCGGACGATCCGGCGAAATCCGAACAAAACCCGTTAGTTTTCAACGCACCGGACGGCCGCGTCTGGCTGCTCTACACCTCGCAGACATCAGGTGATCAAGACGGTGCAGTTGTCAAATGTCGGATTTCCGAAGATGGCGGCAAGAGCTTTGCTGCGCCTACCATCCTCTGCGATCTGCCCGGCACTTTCGTGCGCCAGCCCGTTATCGTCAACGGCAAAGGTGACTGGCTGCTTCCGGTCTTCCGCTGCATCAGCCTGCCTGGCCAGCGCTGGAGCGGCGATGCCGACACGGCAGGCGTATTGATCTCTCGTGATGCCGGGAGAAGCTGGCAAATGAGGGAGATAGAAGGCAGCCTCGGCGCCGTGCACATGAATATCGTGCCCCTCGATGACGACAGGATGATCGCCTTCTTTCGGGATCGTTTCTCGGAGAATATTCGTGCCTCACTATCCGCCGATCAGGGTGAGAGTTGGAGCGTGCCGGAGCAGACCAATCTACCCAACAACAATTCCTCAATCCAGGCCATAGGCTTGAAAGATCGAAGAATTGCAATGGTTTACAATCATAGCAGTGCTGCTACATCGGATGCGCGGCGTCAGTCGCTCTATGACGAGATCGACAGCGACAAGGCGCCCGTCGCTGAAACGCCCGACACGACGGCGAGAAAAGCCGTCTGGGGTGTCCCGCGCGCGCCACTCAGCCTCGCCATTTCCGTTGATGAAAACGGCAGTTTTGAGCGCAAAATCGATCTCGACACCGGCGACGGCTACTGCCTGAGCAACAATTCGAAGGATATGATCAACCGTGAGTTCTCCTATCCCTCGATAATAGAGGGACCGGACGGCGCCCTTCACGTGGCCTACACTTACTATCGGCGCGCCATCAAATATGTGCGCCTTCCACTGGAATCAATTGTTTAGCGGCCAGCACGATAGCGGCAGCGCAAGGAACGGCCGAATGCGCAAAATCAGTCGGCCGTTCCTTGCGCTCATATTTTACAAATGTGCGATAGTTGATTGACAAGTTCCGTCGCCCGGACAGATGGATTGCGCAAATGAAATTTATTTATTTTATTCAATAAGATATGAGTTTTTTGATCGCCAAGGATTAATGCAGAAGTCCCCTAACGGACCGAAAAACGATAAAGATCTCTATTCATTCTTGCCATAAATCGCCAGACAGGATAACAACTTTACATCATTGACGGTCAGTTTCCGTCGCACATCGGAGAGGACCGCATATGGTCAGTTTGGATTCACCTATAACCGTTGTCCGGCCACACCTGATCGAATTCGGTCTCGGAACCGCGGGAAAGCTGGGCGCCTGGGCGGCCGGCAAGGGCTATTCCCGAACGCTGGTCATTTCCGATGCCTTCAATGCAGCGCGCATCGAGGCGCTGCAGCTGAAGGGTGATGTTTCGGTCTTCTCGGACGTCACGCCCGAGCCGGATATTGCCAATCTCGACAAGGTGCTCGCCGCGGCAGAGACCGCACAGGCGGATCTCATCGTCGGCTTCGGCGGTGGCAGCGCTATGGATTTAGCGAAGCTCGCTGCCGTACTCGCCGGCTCGGTGCAGACGCTTCGCGAAGTCGTCGGTCCGAACAAGGTTCAGGGACCGCGGAAAGTAGCGCTCGCCCAGGTGCCGACCACATCGGGCACGGGCAGCGAAGCCGGCATTCGCGCGCTGGTCACCGATCCCGACACCAAGGCGAAATTAGCGGTCGAGAGCCTTCACATGCTCGCCGATATCGCCGTCATCGACCCGTCGCTGACCTTCTCCGTTCCAGCCCGCACCACCGCCGCAACCGGTGTCGATGCCATGGCGCATTGCGTCGAGGCCTTCACCAATCGCAAGGCGCACCCGATGATCGACATTTATGCGATCGAGGGAACGCGGCTCGTCGGCAAATATCTCGCGCGTGCCGTGCGCGACGGTTCGGATGCCGAAGCGCGTGCCGGTCTTTCGCTGGCCTCGCTCTATGGCGGCTTCTGCCTCGGCCCGGTCAATACGGCGGGTGGCCATGCATTGGCCTATCCACTTGGCACCCGCTGGCACGTCGCCCATGGCGCAGCCAACGCACTGATCTTCCCGCATGTTCTTGCCTTCAATACGCCGGCCGTGCCGGAAAAGACGAAAGCGGTGATGGAAGCGCTCGGCTATAGCACATCCGATACCGTCAAGTCGGTCTTTGACGCCGCCTACGCCTTCTGCGCGGAGCTCGGCATCGAGATGACTCTTTCGGGCCTGGGCGTACCCGAAAACGATCTCGACGCCATGGCTGACGACGCTTTCGCCATCCGCAGGCTCCTGGACAACAACCCACGCGACTTGACGCGCACTGACATACGTTCGATCTACGAAGCGGCCTATTGAGGCAGGGCTTTCAAGAGGAATTTGACTGATGGACATAAATGCAAAAGTCGCAGTAACCCTCGGTGATCCTGCTGGTGTTGGCCCCGAAGTGATCGTCAAGGCGCTGGCTGCATTGCCGGCGGCCGAACGTCGGGATTTCGTCATCGTTGGCAACACGGAAGCGCTGGAACGGGCCGCACGTGCGACCGACGTCAGCCTCGCTTTCGGCCCCTCCGCCTCCGAGGATGGGAATACCATCGCCGTGGATGAGGTTTCGCTCGACGCCCCCCTCCCCGAGATCGGCAAGGTCAGCCCGGTCGCCGGCGACGCGTCCGTTCGCTATATCGCTCGAGCCGTCGATCTCGCAATGTCGAAGGAGGCCGACGTCATTGTCACGGCGCCGATCAACAAGGAAGCCATGAACCTTGCCGGTCACCATTATGACGGCCATACCGGCCTCCTCGCGCACCTGACCGGTTCCAAGAGCTCCTTCATGCTGCTCGCCTCCGAGCGGCTGAACACCATCCACGTCTCGACCCATATCTCGCTGAAGGGCGCGATCGAGCGGGCCAAGACCGAGCGCGTGCTGGCAACGATCGAAGCCGGCCACAATCACTTCATGCGCCTCGGCAAGAAGGCCCGCATCGCCGTCGCTGGCCTCAACCCACATTGCGGCGAAAACGGCCTCTTCGGAACCGAGGACACGGAATTCCTGGCGCCTGCGGTCGAGCTCGCACAGGCCAAGGGCATCGACGTGGTCGGCCCGATCTCCGCCGACACGGTCTTCGCCCGCGCCTATAACGGCGCCTTTGACCTGGTGATCGCCCAATATCACGACCAGGGCCATATCCCGATCAAGCTGGTCGCCTTCGAGACTGCGGTCAACGTCTCCTTGGGCTTGCCGATCGACCGCGTCTCGGTCGACCATGGCACCGCTTTCGACATCGCCGGAACCGGCAGAGCCAACCACGTCAACATGCTCTCGGCCATCGCCTATGCGCGACTGATGGCAAGATCGCCGCGGAAGGCTGCAGCGCTGGCGTCTTGAGTAAATCGCCTCAGACCGAAACTTCAACCTTGTATCCACAAACAAAAAGCCCGCTTTCGAAGCGGGCTTTTTGTTTGTGGAGTGAAGGCTGGCCGCTGTTTATCGATAATAGGGGAATCTCCGCTCATCCGCGCCGCGCAGTATCGCCACCGTCGCGCGCGGCGCAAACATTGCTATCAACAACGACTTCCCCGATCACGCTCTTATCCACGGAATAGTAGGTGCGACGTATTTTCATATCGAGAGACATCAGAACCTTAAACCCGACAGCCTCGCACACGTCGGCGGCATTTACTTCTCGCCAGTTTTCGCTCGCAAATGTCGAAACCTCTGAGATCTCATAGCGAGATGCCATGATATGATCAGTGTAATCGACACAGTAGAAATATTTCGAGTGCATAAAAAAAGAAATACAATGAGCGTTTCATCCTAAATGGATGTCCTATCAACGATACGCCAAGTCCGGGTGATATCACTGAAATGGTCCAAGAAATAAGAAACGAAACGAATGCGTTAGCTGTCAATAATTGATACGAAGTGCTTCCAGTCCACCAATCATCTACCTATGATTGCAATGCAGCCGATACAGCGTTCGGGAGCAAGGGGACATGATAGATAAAAGTCATAATCACACTCATCCACAGGCGACTGATGTCCCTTGCCTTTTTACCGGCCGCTGACGATGCGTTTTGCCCTGCGCTAGAACGTCGAAAGGCCCGCAGGTTTTGACCATGCGGGCTTTTTGATTGTTAGCTCGATATGGAAGATTGGTTGCGGGGGCAGGATTTGAACCTGCGGCCTTCAGGTTATGAGCCTGACGAGCTACCGGGCTGCTCCACCCCGCGTTATCCAGGCGACGCTAGCGTCGTCCGTCCAGGTATTTTGCCTATTGGCAAAATGCCGATTTGCACAAATCACAAATC
>NZ_JBFTSM010000028.1:0-57929 GCF_056400025.1 Rhizobium sp. 01L419 | reverse complement strand
CCGCAACAGCCCTCCGGAAGATCGACGGATGGATCGAAGACTATAATGAAATCCACCCACACTCAGCGCTGAAAATGGCCTCCCCAAGGGAGTTCATCAAAGCATTGTCTCAATAGCTGATCTGTCCGGCGAAATGGGGGGCACTCCAGGGACAGATGCTCGCCACCGACATAAGGAGCGGGCAAAAGGTCGATCTGCCGTAAAAACCGGCGGCCGAACTAAAAGCCTAACCGAGCGAAGATCGGTTTGGCGAGCCGTTGCGCCGGCTTCACGGTTAAGGCGGACCGACGATCGCTTAAAGGAGGGGACCGTATCCGGTCCGGGATGCGCTGAACGAGCGATCTGTTCTCGCCTCGGCAGGACATCAGCGGTGGAGATAAGTGCAGGTGTTGTCTTCAATCGGTCGCGGTGGTAGTATTCTGTAGTATCGTTGCAGCTTTGGCGCGCGCTTTGCATGTTTCGTCTGTGAGTTGCCTCTGATCAGCAGAGAATCTCTCGCGCGTGAGACACTTACTCAGAAGCTTGCTTTCAACCGCCGCCACTCAACGGTGCCTCCGCATGTTTGTCTTAAACGTGCACGGATATACTGGAGGAAAAAATGAACACGTACACGATAAGTCTCACTCTCTTAGGCTGCCTTGCCTTGTCTGGCTGCCAATCTGCTTCGACGTCCCAGGGAGGACGCAGTAACGAGTTCGGCTGCATCGCCGGTACGGTCGGCGGCGCGGTCGTCGGCGGATTGCTTGGCGCGACCATTGGCTCGGGGACAGGGCAGCTCTGGGCTGTCGGCGGCGGCGCCACGCTGGGCGCTGCGGGTGGCAGTGCGTTGACATGTCATTGACGCGAAAGGTCGGAATTATGAAAAGAGTAGTCCTGCTGACGGGGTTCGTTTTCTTTACCGCCATTGCGGCCGATGCGCAGAATCAGCCGATAGCTATGAACCAGGGCCAAATGGACCGGCTCGATCGTGACAAGAATGGGGCGGTCGACCGATCTGAATATCAAGCCTTCATGACGTCGGCCTTCGCTGGTCTGGACAAGAACAAGGACGGCAGCCTGAACTCTGACGAAGTTACCCAAGTTCTGACTGTCCAACAATTCTCCGCCACCGACGCCAACGGTGACGGCAAGGTCAGCCAGAGCGAGTTCCTGAATAGGGTGATGGCTGACTTCAAGGCTGCCGACCGCGGCGGCGACGGGAGCCTGCAGTAACAAAAACGGCCCAAGCGCCAAGGCAAGTGTGTTCCGCTCGCCTCTATGCGGTAACGACGGCCAGGTGCGTTCGTCCGGCAGGCTTCACTGAGGCGGCCCGCACATAGTTCATCATGCCGGTCTCGTGAGGCTCGAAGATGTGGGACAGGGTTTGCCTACTCATCGCGTCGCAGGTTGCGAATTCGGTCGAAGAGGACGGCAAGCACAATTGCGCCGCCGATAAAACTACCTTGCCAGAACGCGTTGATGCCGAGCAAACCAAGACTGTTCCGGATAATCTCGATGAGTGCGGCGCCGATCAACGCACCAAAGGCAGTGCCGACGCCGCCAGCCAGGTTGGCGCCGCCGATAACCGCAGCGGCAATGACCTGAAGTTCCATCCCGGCGCCGATGTTTGTGGTGACGGCGCCGAGCCAGCCGGTTTGAATGATGCCGGCAACCCCCGCCGACAGGGCAGAAATCATATATACGATAACCTTGATCCTCGGCACGGGAACGCCCGTGAGAGTCGCGGCGTGCTCATTGCCGCCGATGGCAAAGACATAGCGGCCGAACTTGGTCCAGCGCAGCACGAAACCGGTAATGAGTGCCAACACGACCATGTAAAGCACCGGGTTGGCGATGCCAAAAAACCAGGCGCCACCGCCCAGCGCTAGTAGCTTGTCGTGATCGGGCCCGAACTCGAAAACGACGGTGTTGTTGGATGCCACCATCGCCAGGCTGCGCGCAATCGACAGCATCCCGAGCGTGACGACGAAAGGCGGGAAGCCAAGATAGGCAATCAATACGCCGTTGAAAGCTCCGACCAAAAGAGCAGTACCGATCGAAGCGGTGATACCGACTTCAATGCTGTATCCCGCGTGCATGACGACCGCCAGCACCATGCTGCACAGGCACAGCACGGAGCCAACGGACAGGTCGATGCCGCCGGTGATAATGACCAGCGTCATGCCCAGCGCGATAATTGCGACGAAGGTGACGTTGCGGGTGATGTTGTAGATGTTCTTCGCTGTCGCAAAGGAGTCCGTCGCCATCGACAGAAAAATGCAGGCGAGAATGACCGCAATCAGAACCCAGAATGTCTGGCCGCCCAAGACTGCTGCAAGCCAGCTCCGTTGCTTCTGTCCGATCGTCTGGTCAAGTGTAATCGCCATCGTCGACCTTCTTCGTTTTTGTTGCAACGGATAGCATCGATCACACCTGTTCGATGGCGCCGGTAATAAGCCCCGTCACTTCCTCCGGCGAACTTGCCGCAATCTGCTTGTCAGCGACCTTTCTGCCCCGCCGCATCACGATCACGCGGTCGGCAACCGAAAAGACGTCGGGCATGCGGTGGCTGATCAGGACAACGACGATACCGCGGTCACGCAACTGACGGATCAGATTGAGAACCTCAGCGACCTGACGCACGGAAATGGCTGCCGTCGGCTCGTCCATCAAGACGATTTTCGCTTCCGACAGCATGGTGCGGGCGATCGCTACCGCTTGCCGCTGGCCCCCTGACATTTGCTTGACGAGATCGCGCGGTCGCGTTTCGGATTTGAGTTCGCGGAAAATTTCTCCGGCGCGCTTGTACATGGTCTTGTAGTCGAGGATGCGAAGAGGCCATATGCCGCGGCGCAATTCTCGTCCGAGGAACACATTTGCTGCCGCCGTAAGATTGTTGCAGAGCGCCAGATCCTGATGAACGATCTCGATGCCATGCTGGCGTGCCTCCTTCGGCCGATGAAGCACGAGATCGGCGCCGTCGAGGCGCATGGTTCCATGGCTCGGTCGAAAGTTGCCGGCGATCATCTTCACCAATGTGGATTTGCCAGCGCCGTTATCGCCCATGAGGCCGACCACTTGCCCAGCTTCGAGTGAAAACGAAACATCGTTGACGGCCTGGATGGCGCCGAAATGTTTGGAAATATTGGTGAGTTCAAGAACCGCCACCAGCCTCCGGCCTCCCAAAACCTGCAGCTATCCGTCGCTCCGAACCCGACTTGTTTTCGACGCGCGGCTCCAGCGAATTCGCTTTTCCAACGTCCTCCCGGGAAAAGCGATTATGAGCATTTACGCAAAACCCTGCGACAGCGTCAACAGATTGTCCGAGGTATTGGGTCTATTGTCGCAAAAATCTGTTTTGTCAGACAAATATCATTTGACGCGGGCAGCGCCTGAATATTAGCTTTCAGTGGGGGAGAGAGAGCATGCTGATCCTTGTTACCGGTGCGACGGGCAAGGTCGGGCGGCACTTCATTGCTGGGCTGCTTGACGATCCGAGGTTTTCCAAAGCCCGTATTCGCGCGCTTTGTCATAATCGTTTGTGCGATGAAACCGACCGTGTCGCCGTCATCCGAGGCTCGATCGCCGACCGCGATGTTGTGGCAGCGGCGCTCCATGACGTTACCCATGTCGTGCATCTCGCCACATGCAAGGAAACGCCTGAAGACATCATGGACGTTACCGTCAAAGGTCTCTTTTGGCTGCTTGAAGAGTTCCGCGCGAGCGTCACGGCACGCCAGTTCATTCTGATCGGCGGCGATGCGGGCATAGGGCATTTCCACTATCGCCACAATGGGCCGATCACCGAGAACGCTCCTCACTGTGCCTATCCAGGAAGCTACGCGCTCTCCAAGGTCCTGGAAGAGGTCATGCTGGAGCAGTTCGGCATTCAGTACGGCCTCAATGGTTGTTGTCTGCGCGCGCCCTGGATCATGGAAAAGGATGATTTTAAATATACGCTTTCTTTTGGTGACGACCTCTTTGGCGGTCCAGACTGGAAGACACTCGTTCCTGAGGAAGCGGCGCGGCGTTATGCGGCCATGGGGACGGTGCCGCTGTTGCTCGATGCCGACGGCCGTCCGCTGAAACGCAATTTCGTGCATGTCGATGACCTGGCGTCGGCAATATTGGCGGCAATCGACAACCCTCGGGCCGAGCGGCAACTCTTCAATATCTGCATGGATCTACCCGTCGATTATGCTGAAGTTGCCGCCTACCTGTCGCGCACGCGAAATCTCGGCTCTGTCGAGATACCAAGCCGGTTCCATTCCAATTGGATGGACAACAGCAAGGCGAAATACCTTCTGGGTTGGCGGCCAAACTATAATCTCGAAATGCTTATCGACTCGGCATGGCAATACGAGCGTTCGGAGGAGGAGCCTCGTATCGTTTGGTATCCGGGTTGATGTCGTGTGGCGGGCACGTGGTGCCCGTCTGTTTCAAGGGAGGAAACTATGAGGAAGGCATTATTACTTACAGCCGCAGTCTTAGCACTAACCGCCGGGCAGGCCCTGGCCAAGAAGCAACTCGTCATCGTCGTCAAGGGCCTCGACAATCCGTTCTTCGAAGCAATCAACCAGGGTTGCCAGAAATGGAACAAGGAGAACCCCACTGCGGAATACGAGTGCTTCTACACCGGTCCGGCATCGACATCCGATGAAGCCGGCGAAGCACAGATTGTTCAGGATATGTTGGGCAAGGCAGACACGGCGGCAATCGCAATTTCGCCGTCGAATGCAAAGCTCATCGCCCAGACCCTGAAGACAGCCAATCCGACGGTTCCGGTGATGACGCTCGATGCCGATCTTGCAGCCGAGGATGCCGCGCTGCGCAAGACCTATCTCGGGACCGACAACTATCTGATGGGCGCACGCATCGGCGAATACATCAAGAAGGCCAAGCCGAGTGGCGGTAAGATCTGCACGATCGAAGGCAATCCGGGAGCGGACAATATTCTGCGCCGCGCGCAAGGTATGCGAGACACGCTCACCGGCCAGAAAGGTCTGACCGCGCTGAAAGGCGAGGGCGGCTGGACGGAAGTCGCAGGCTGCCCGGTATTTACCAATGACGACGGTGCCAAGGGCGTGCAGGCAATGACCGATATCCTTGCGGCCAATACCGACCTGGATGCATTCGGCATTATGGGTGGCTGGCCTTTGTTCGGCGCGCCGCAACCCTATCGCGATCTGTTCAAGCCGATGGCCGACAAGATCGCCAGCAACGATTTCGTCATTGGTGCCGCCGACACTATCGGCGACGAGGTCGCTATTGCGAAGGAAGGCCTGGTGACTGCGCTCGTCGGCCAACGGCCATTCGAGATGGGCTACAAGGCACCTTCGGTGATGATGGATCTGATTGCCGGCAAGCCGGTTGAAGATCCTGTTTTCACTGGGCTCGATGAGTGCACGAAGGACACAGTCGATACCTGCATTCAAAAGTAGGCTCGCGGTTTGGCGCACCTGATACAAGGGTGCGCCGACTGCCTCCACGAGACGGATCGAAAGATCTGCAGGGCTTGACGCGACCTAGATTCCGCGCTTTCTGGCGGGGTCAATCGCAGGCGACTTCCTCGTTATTACGATTGTTTTGATGGTACGTGCAGACAATCGAAGAATGCTGAGGCAGTAGAAAAGATGCCTGACAAAAAATCGGGAAAGCTGACGGCTCCGGCCGAGGTGGTGACGGTTGACCGTTCGGCCACCGCAAGGCGCCCAAATGCTCCCCGCATGACCGGGGCGAGTGTTCATGTGTCTTTGGCAGGCGAGATCGGCCTGCGAATCGTGCGCGGCGACTATCCGCCGGGCACGATCCTGCCGAATGAGGCAAAGTGGTCGGAAGTCTTCGAAGTCAGCCGATCGGCGGTGCGCGAAGCAATCAAGATGCTGATGGCAAAAGGCCTGCTGTCTTCCCGCCCGAAAATCGGTAGTTGGGTCGAACCCAAGGAACGTTGGAACCTGCTGGATCGGGATGTATTGGGCTGGTACGCCGCATCTCCCGATCGTGAATCGTTTCTGAGGGCCGTGCAGGAACTCAGGCATATGATCGAGCCGGAGGCGACAGCACTTGCTGCCGAGCGCCGAACGGAGGAGCAGATGAGCGCGATCAGTCAGGCCCTGCATGACATGGATCAGGCGACATCACTCCAGCAGCGCACAGAATCCGATGCGCGATTTCACATCGCAATCTTGCGCGCCTCCGGAAATGATCTGTTGGTGCCGCTCGGCGTCTTGATCGAATCGGCTCTGAACCAGCTCTTCGCCCATGTCACCCGGGAGGAAGACAATTTGCAGTATGCGCTGAAACTTCATGAGAATATTGAGAAAAGCATCCGATTGCAGCGACCTAACATGGCGCGCAACGCAGTCCGCAAGGTGCTGGCAAATACCGATCAAATCATAGCGCGGTGGTCACGATAGAAGTTGCATTTTGCCGGCCGAGGAAGCGGCCGCCAGTTCCGCTGGCGTATCTTCGCCAGCGAATAGCGCAAAGCCCGCATTAGAAGCCAAAAAGGTAGGCCGGCCAAGAGCGGACTTCTTTGTTGGCAGCAGAGCGATGATTTAGCACCCGGTCAGAGGCGCGCGTCTGCTTTTGCAAAATTTTCGGATGCCTAGGCAGCAATGGGCCATGAGATTCTGGCGGCGTTTCCAGTGAGCTGGAGGTTACTTCAAACAGAGACAAGCTTCTACAAAGCATAGATAGCTGATGTTCTTGTCGCCTGCCAGCTGTGAAGAATGCATCCCACCGCTAAGCCATAAGCATAGTGCGCTAATCCTTGCCGGGATATTCGAGCCTAGTCTATAAAATTCGAATGTGCTAAATTTAAAGGCGAGTGGACGTTCCACAATTTCCGTTTAGCGACCTTCATCGACCTTTCGAGGTCCTGCTGTCTCATTCAGCTGGGGTATTTGTTTTCATGCCGTAAATCGATGAGCTTTCCAGGGAGGGGAACAATGCGAGAATGTGCATCTTCTCTAAGAGCGGAGCGACGCTGGAGGCGTCATCTGATCTTCGGATTATCGGCGCTCAGTGTCGTCTGCGCGGCCAGTCTTTTCGCCGGGATCGCAGTCGCGCAGGCGCCCACCGACGAGCAGAAAAGCGCGATCAGATCAGCCTGCCGATCCGATTTCATCGCACAATGCTCTGGCGTGCAGCCGGGGGGCATGGAGGCACTGAATTGCCTGCAGCAACACGATTCCACCCTCTCCGCTGCTTGTCGTAAGGCGGTGTCGGCGATTGGCACCAAACCGAAATCGACATCCGCAGAGCCATCTCAAACTGCGCCTGTCACGACAGGTGCGGCGACGCCGGCCCCGGCAGCCGGCACTCAGACGGCGGCTCAACCAACCGAGGCGCAGCGCGATGCCATCAAATCGGCCTGCCGCTCCGATTTCATGGCGCAATGCTCCGGCGTCACCCCCGGCGGTGCGGCGGCGCTCTCCTGCCTGCAGCAGCATAGTGCCCGTCTGTCGGCGCCCTGCCAGCAGGCGGTTGCGGCCATTAATGCAGCGGGTGCGCCCGCAGCCGGTGCAGGTGCTGCCACGGCTGCCGCACCGCCGGCGACCCGACCGGCGGCCATGCCCGTCTTCTCTCCGCGCGAGGAAGTGATGATCGTGCGCGAGACCTGCGGACCGGACTTTCGGGCATTTTGCCGGATGGTGCCGGTCGGCGGAGGGCGGGTCATCTCGTGCCTGCGGGATAATCTGCAGCGTGTATCGCCAGCCTGTCACAGGGTGCTGACCTCGGGACTGTAGCGGCTTTCCAATACGCATACGGGTTCGCTGGGAATGCCTGAACCGTCAGGCATTCCGCTGACAGGTCCGCACCACCATTCTTCGATCGTTGCAGCGCGATCCGAAATCCCCGCATTCGATGAATTCAATGACGACACAAGCGAAAGGCAATTGCCATGTCATCGACTTCTCATCTATCGCGATTGAAACGAATACTGACCTATTCCACCGTTGCCGCCGGCCTCGTCCTGCCGACCCATGCGTGGGCGGATGATGCCAAAGATCTTCTTAAGGCCATGTCCGATTTCCTCGTGGCGCAGAAAACGATATCCTTCAGCTATCAATCATCGCTAGAAGCCGTGACACCGGATTTCGAGAAGCTGCAGTTCGTCAGTTCGGGTACGGCCAATATTACCCGGCCTGACAAACTGCGCGTCACAAGAACCGGGGGCTTTGCCGATATCGACGTCAGCTTTGACGGTTCGGTACTGACCGTGCATGGCAAGAACCTCGATGCCTATGCGAAGATCGACGGCAAGGGTTCGCTCGATGATCTGATCGACCGGCTTGCCGATGCAGGCGTCGAAGCGCCTGGCGCCGATCTTCTGTCATCTCATGTCAACGACATATTGATGTCCGATGTGACCGAGTCAAAGCACATTTCCAGCGCCTTCGTCGATGGCGTGGAATGCGAATATCTCACCTTTCGCACGCCGGAACTCGACTGGCAGATCTGGATACAGACGGGGTCGCAGCCGATACCGCGACGCTATGTGATCACCAGCAAACACGTCGTCCAGGCGCCGCAATACACGCTTGAGATCAGCGACTTCAAAACCGGGGCAGAGGTTGCCTCCACTTCCTACAACATCGAGATCCCGGCCAATGCCAAAACCGTCGATCTGAGCGAACTCCAATCGATCGATGAGCTTCCGGCGCCTGCAGTTACAGGAGAGATGAAATGACCTTCAGTAAGCTCTTTTTCGCCTTTTGCCTTGCCGGCGGGATGATTTTTGCCGATTTTCGCGTAGAGGGAGAAGGTCCGCTGCCGTTTTCGATCGGCTTCGCCACACCGGCGGGGGCTGTCATCGGCCGTCCCTTGACACCGCTATCCTATGCCGGCGTTGCCCGCCGGACGACGCGCCGGGTTGTCCGGCGAACGGCAACAACGATCGCGGTTCTGCCGCCCGGCTGCCTTTATGGTCCCTACTATGGTGGCTATTATTACCGCTGCGGTGGCCTGTACTATGCCAAGAGCGGCGGCGTTTATGTGCAGGTAATCGTGCAATAGGCTCTTAATGCAATCCTATTGCACCTTCATCTCCGCATCTACGACCGCCGGGTCTTTGGTGCTGCGGCGCCTTCTGAACTCTTCGAGGCGCTGCAGCACGACGTAGAAGGACGGGACGAACAGCACGGCAAGGCAGGTCGATGCGATCATGCCGCTGAAGACCGATATGCCGATCGATTTGCGGGCGGATGCGCCGGCACCCGTCGCCAGAACGAGCGGCAAAACGCCGAGGATGAAGGCGAAGGATGTCATGAGGATCGGGCGGAAACGCAAGCGCGCCGCTTCGACTGCCGCATCCATTATCTCCATGCCTCCCGCCCGCTTTTCCCGCGCATATTCGACGATCAGAATGGCATTCTTCGATGCGAGCGCGATCAGCAGGATCAGGCCGATCTGGGTGTAGAGGTTGTTGGCGACGCCCGCTGCCGTTAACGCCCCGACGGTGCCGAGCAGGGCAAGCGGCACGGCGAGCAGCACCGCAAAGGGCAGGATCCAGCTTTCATACTGTCCCGCAAGCACGAAATAGACGAGCAGCATGGCAAGCGCGAAGATGTAGTAGATCTGCCCGCCGACAATTTTCTCCTGGTAGGAGAGTGCTGTCCATTCATAGCCAGTGCCGGGCGGCAAAGTGCTGTCGGCGACCTGTTGCATGACGTCGAGCGCCTGACCCGAGCTGAAGCCGGCAGCAGGGCCGCCAACGATCGTTGCGGTCGGGTACAGATTGTAGAGGCTGATCAACGATGGGCCTTGCATGGCCTTGATATCGACGACGGTTCCGAGCGGCACCATGGTGCCATCGCCGGCTTTGACCTTCAGATTGCGGATATCGTCCTGGCTGACGCGGAATTCGGAGGATGCCTGGGCATAGACCTGGAAGGTGCGGCCAAACTTGTTGAACTGCGTGACATAGCTCGATCCGACATAGCCTGACAAAGCGGAGAAGACCTGGCCGACCGTGATACCCAGCGTCTCCGCCTTGATTCGGTCCACGGAGACCTCAAGTTGCGGCACGTTGGAACGGAACGGCGTACTGAGTCTCTGCAGCGATGATTGGGCTTCACCGTTTTTCACGATCGTATCGGCCAGCGACTGCAGCAGGGCGTAATCGGAAACACCGTTCTTGAGTTCCACCTGCATCGTGAAGCCGCTGGCATTGCCGACGCCCTGGATCGGAGGCGGTACGATGACCAGGGTCTTGGCAACCAGGACACTCTCCAGGGCGCCATTCAGATGTTCGTAGATCGACAGGAGATCCTGTCCCTTCACTTTGAGCCGCTCGTCCCAGTCCTTCAGCACGACATAAGCAACGCCGGCATTCTGGAGGCTGGCATTGTTATCGAGAACCGATACGCCGCTGATTGTCAGGACCTGATCGACGCCAGGCGTCTGTTGAGCGATCTTGCCGACCTCGGCGATGACGGCGTCGGTCCGTTCCTTGGATGCGCCATCGGGCAGTTGGGCACCGATCAGCACATAGCCTTGATCTTCGATCGGCAGAAACGCGGTCGGTATGCGGGTCAGCCCCCAGATGGCGCCTGCCATCAGTGCTAGCGCCAGAAGGACCATGATGGCGGCGTGGCGCGTCATGGCGCCGATCAGCCTGACATAGCCGCGTTCGCCCCAATCGTAGACCCTGTTGAAGCCACGATAGATGAAGTTTCTTTTCTCGGGAGGTACAGGCGTGCGCAGCCAAAGGGCGCATTGCGTCGGTTTCAGCGTCACGGCGTTGATGGCGCTGATCAGTGCCGTGGCGGCAATGACGAGCGCGAATTGCCGGTAGAGTTGACCCGTAAGCCCCGGCAGGAAAGCAGCCGGAATGAACACGGCCATCAATACCAGGGTAATGCCGATGACCGGGCCCAGCAGCTCATCCATTGCCTTCTCGGCTGCCTTGCGGCCGGACATGCCGGCCTCGATGTGTCGGGCGACCCCTTCGACAATGACGATCGCGTCATCGACGACGATGCCGATGGCGAGAACGATCGCAAACAGCGTGGACAGATTGACCGTGAAGCCCATCGCCGCCATCGCGGCAAAAGCGCCGATGATGGTGACGGGAACCGTCGTTGCCGGTACGAGCATCGCCCGCCAGTCCTGCAGGAACAGAAGGATGACGATGAGAACGAGAACGCCGGCCTCGATCAGCGTCACATAGACTTCGTCGATCGAGGCATTGACGAACTTCGTCGTATCAAAGGGCATCTGATATTGGAGCCCTTGCGGGAAGCTCTTCGACAATTCCTCCATCTTCGTTCTGACCGCCTGCGCGACCGCAATGGCGTTTGCCTCGGGCAACTGGAAGATACCAATGCCGGCGGCCGGGCGGCCATTCTGCATGAAGGACTGGCTATAAGTCTGGGCGCCGAGCTCGACCCGGCCGATATCGCGAATCCGCGTCACCCGGCCGCCATCTGCGCCATCTACTTTAACGATGATATTCTCATAGTCGACAGCGTCATTCAGGCGGCCGTTGACGTTGAGCGTGTACTGAAAGGTCTGCCCCTGAGGGACTGGAGGAATGCCGAGCTGACCGGCCGTGACCTCCTGGCTCTGCTGCTGCACGACGTTGACGACATCCTGCGGCGTCAGGCCACGCGCCTGCAGCAAGTTCGGATCCATCCAGATGCGCATGGCATATTGGCCTGCGCCGAAAACCGTGACGTTGCCGACTCCCGGCAGACGGGCAAGTTCGTTCTGCAGGTTGATGACGGCATAGTTTGAGAGGTAGAGGCTGTCATATTGGGTTTCGGACGACGTCAGGGTGACGAAGCCGAGGATTGACGTCGATTTCTTCTGAGTGGTGACGCCCTGGACCTGCACCGATTGCGGCAGCGACGACATGGCGATGGCGACCCGGTTCTGCACAAGGACCTGCGCCTGGTCGGGATCGGTGCCGATGGCGAAGGTGACAGTCAGCGAATAGGTCCCGTCACTTGCGCTCGTGGACTGCATATAGAGCATATCCTGGACGCCGTTGACCTGCTGCTCGATCGGCAGGGCAACCGTGTCGACAAGCGTCTTGGCGCTGGCGCCCGGAAACCGCGTCGTGACCTGCACGGTCGGCGGAACGACATTCGGATATTGCGCCACCGGCAGTTGGAAGAGAGCCACCGCGCCGATGAGAACAAAGACCAATGCCAGAACATTGGCGAGCACCGGCCGTTCGATGAAAAAGCGCGAGATCATGCTGTTGTCCTTGGACGTTCAGATGAAGCGTGGTGGCGGATTTACTGCGTCGTCATGGCCTTTGCATCGGTGCTGGCTTGCGCCGGCTGTGCATTCATATCGATTTTCTCAGGCGCAACCTTGCTGCCGGGGATGGCCTGCTGGATGCCCTGGATCACAACCCAGTCAGCTGGCTGAATACCGGACTCGATGACGCGGAGGGCGCCTTCGCGCTGGCCCGTCTTGACCTGTTTCTGCTCGATCATATCCTCCTTGCCGAGGACGAGCAGGTAGCTGCCGAGCTGGTTGGTGGCGATCGCGTCGTCGCGCACGAGCAGTGCTTTATTGTTCTGCTCGACGGGCACGCGAACGCGAACGAAGAGGCCGGGGAGCATGACTTTGTCCTTATTGTCGAACAAAGCCCGCACCTGAAGCGTGCCGGTGGACGCATCGAGCTGGGGCGAGACGTAATCGAGATGCCCTTTGTGGGGATAGCCTTCCTCGGATTGCAAGCCGAGCTCGGCAGGGATGCTGGGTAGATCCGTCTGCTTGAACGTGCGTCCCTGCTTTCTCAGCATATCCTTGATCATCAGCACCTGTGTTTCGCTGACGTTGAAATAGGCATAGATCGGGTCTGTCTGAACGATGCTGGCAAGCTTGGTCGGACCCGAGACGCCGACGAGCGTGCCGATATCGACGAGGTGATTGGTCACAGTGCCGTCGAAGGGCGCAAGCACTTCGGTATAGCCGAGATTGATTGTCGCAAGCTCGAGATTGGCCTGGGCATTGAGGATGGAAGCGTTTGCTTCGTCGAGCGTGGCCTTGGCGCTGTCGACGGCGGTTTGCGTGGTGACCTGCTGCTTCAGAAGGTTGAGCTGCCGGTCATATTCCTGCTTGGCCCCGACCTGGGACGCCTGTTGCGAGGCGAGCGATGCTTTCGCCTGATCGAGCTGCGCCTGATAGGTATCGCGCTCGATGCCGAAGAGCTTGGTGCCCTTCGTCACCGTCGTACCGTCCTGATAGTCGATCGATTGAAGGTAGCCCTGGACGCGCGCTTCGATATCAACCGAATTCAGCGCCGCAGTATTGCCCGTCAGTTCGAAATAGAGGGTGATCGGCTGCTGGACTGGCTGCGCAACGCGGACGGCGGGCGGCGGCGGCGGAACATACGTATTGCTGCTTCCATCGCAGGCAGCGAGTGCTCCCATGCCGATGAGTGATACGAAAATTTGCAGGCCCCGATGCAATCCCTCATGCATTGCTGCTGCCCCGACGATCTGTGTGCCCCGGTCTCATGCGTGCCTTGGCGGCGACCCCCATAAGTCGCCGGATATCAGGCATGCGATACTATGTCGCGGGATTGTTCGGAATTGCAATAGTTCCCGGCACGCAATTTAGCTGTGCCTAAATGATTGGTGGCCGCGTAATCCCGGTAACGGCTTAGTTCGCAGATTTTGTGCTCACTGCTGAGTAATGAGCAGCACGTAAGCCACGAACAGCATCAGGTGAACTGCGCCCTGCATGAGATTGGTGCGGCCACTTGAAAAGGTGATGATGCTGACAGCAAGCGTCAGCACGAACATGACAAGATCGGGACCCTGAAGCCCTAGCGTGACCGGGTGCCCGTAAAGGTGGCTTATTGCCAGCATGGCCGGCACGGTGAGGCCGATCGTCGACAGGACCGAGCCGAGGAAGATGTTGATGGCCCGCTGCAGGTGGTTCGCGATCGAGGCGCGCACGGCACTGATCGCCTCTGGTGTCGCGACAAGCACCGCCATGACCACACCTCCGAGTGCTGCCGGTGCGTGCAGGGTTTCGATCACGTAGTCGATCGGCCGGGCGAGTTGTTCGACCAGGAAAACGACCGGCCCCATGTAAACGAGGAGCAGGACAGCATGATGCCACACGGATCGATGGTGCCGTATGCCGACTATATGGTGCTCATGATGGTCATCATCGGCGAAGTAGCGCTGATGACGGCCGGCCTGGAGGAGCAGAAATATACTGTAGAGGCCGATCGAGACGATGCCGAGAAACATCTGCCGCGGGGTCGAGGGGTGGGGACCATCCGGACCGGTCAGAAAAGTCGGCATGACGAGGCTGAGGGTCGCCAGCGGCACGATGACCCCGAGATAGGTATTGGCGCCGTGCAGATTGTGCTGCTGATCCTCTCTGCGCCATGCGCCTGACAGCAGCGACAATCCTACCATGCCGTTCAGGATGATCATCACCACGGCAAACAGCGTGTCGCGTGCGAGCGTCGGATTATTTTCCCCATGAAGCATGACAGCTGAGATCGCCATCACTTCGATCGAGGTGATGGCGAGGGTCAGGATGAGGGTCCCGTAGGGCTCCCGAAGCTGCTCGGCCAGATGATCGGCATGACGAACGACCGACATGGCGGAGCCCAGCACAACGGCAAAAAGCCAAAGAAAAATGACGGTAAACCAGAGGGGCTCGGAAAGCCGCGCGAAGATTGGCCCGGAGAAGACGAAGAAAACCAGGCCGGTCGCGACGCTGACGCCGAGGAACCATTCCTCACGTATGGCACCCGCCATGCTGGTAGTGCGAAATGCGGCGCTGTCAGTCATCGGAACTACTGCCGGCCACGGAATACCGTAGCATCACGACCACGATCGCTGCCATTTTCCTCTCCGCCTTCGCCCGCCCGGGCAAACCGAGCGGTGCGGTTTGGCGGCGGTCGAGAGTGATTGTCTCACGCGGAGGGGCATTCCGGCTATCTAAAAATCATCGCCTCACGTTTCCGGCGAATTCAATGATACTTCCGCTTCTCCCGCCCCAGAATTTGTGGCGCGTCGAGGCCAGCGATCGGTCTAGAGAGGTCTGCAGGGATGTCGCCGGCAAGTTGGAGGTCCAGATAGCGGGCACAGCAGACGCGGAGGAACGAGGTGAAGTTGCCGAGATCATGGCCGGCGTCAATCGACTCGTGGTGCAGCCGGGTAATGAGCTGGACCACGTTCATACCGTCGCGGCGGGCGATTTCTTCCAGCTTCGACCAGAAGAAATTCTCCAGCCGCACGCTGGTGACCATGCCGTCGATCCGCAGCGACCGGGTGGTGCTTTCCCAAAGCCGGGCATCGGCCTTGATGAACAGTTCACACATCACATTCCTCCCGCCGGTCCGTCTAAAGCGTGTCGCGATCCTTCGGATTCGCTTGCCACGCTTTAGGTTTTGATTTTGCATGTCGCTATCGCAAAACCGCTGCGCACTTTTGCGCGACATGCTTTAGGCGGCGTTGGTCTCCAGGGTCGTTACCGCATCGAGCACCGTCATGAACTGACGCAGCCACGAAGGATGGGCCGGCCAGGCCGGTGCGGTGACGAGATTGCCGTCGGAAACGGCATCGGTGATGGCGATGTCGGCATAGGTGCCGCCGGCAAGCTCGACTTCCGGGCGGCAGGCGGGATAGGCCGAGCAGGTGCGACCTTTGAGGACACCGGCAGCCGCCAGAAGCTGGGCACCGTGGCAGATTGCGGCGACGGGCTTGTTGGCATCG
Organism: Rhizobium sp. 01L419; assembly: GCF_056400025.1. Taxonomy (NCBI): domain Bacteria; kingdom Pseudomonadati; phylum Pseudomonadota; class Alphaproteobacteria; order Hyphomicrobiales; family Rhizobiaceae; genus Rhizobium; species Rhizobium sp. 01L419. Next base: position 42,246 of record NZ_JBFTSM010000028.1, on the reverse strand, counting down.
AAGAAATGCCTGACAGCCTTGATGACCTCGGGGTTGAGGCGGAGATATTCCGGCGCACGGCCGCCCGGAATAACGAGGGCATCGTAATCTTCGGCGCGCACGCTTTCGAAGGTGGCATTCAACGCGAAGTTATGACCGCGCTTTTCCGAATAGGTCTGGTCGCCCTCGAAATCATGGATGGCGGTGGCGACCGTCTGGCCGGCAGTCTTGCCGGGGCAGACGGCGTGGACCGTATAGCCGCAGGCAAGCAGCGTCTGAAACGGCACCATGGTTTCGTAATCTTCCGTGAAATCGCCTGTAATCATCAGGATCTTGCTCGCTGGCATGTCTTCCTCCCGTAAAAACCAACAGATGGACTTTAACAAAGGATCGCGGACGCGGGTATTAAGGGAATACTACGCCGGATTTCGGTTCAGGTCGTCTCGCGGGCCCTGACATCGGGAATGGCGCAGGCCTCGCCGCCGCCGAAGATGCGGGAGCGGGTGAGAAAGCGTTTCTCGCGGCCGTTATCGAGCGAAAACATGCCACCGCGGCCGGGCACGACGTCGATGATGAGCTGCGTATGCTTCCAGGCTTCGAACTGGCTGGCGCTGATATAAACAGGCACGCCGCCGATCTCACCGAGCTTCACGTCCAGATCGCCGACAATGAAATCGTCTGTCGGGTAACACATGGGCGAGGAACCGTCGCAGCAGCCGCCGGACTGGTGGAAGAGGATTTCAGGGTAGTCGCGCTGGATTTCCTTGATGAGATCGAGCGCTGCATCGGTTGCGAGGACACGCGGTTCGCCATTGATTGTCTGTTCCATGATTGCCTCCTCCAAGACAATGCCTCCTCCCCGTGAAGGGAGGAGGCGCGATAATAGCACGATCAACCGCTTCTCAGAAGAAGCCGAGCTTCTTCGGGCTGTAACTGACCAGCATGTTCTTGGTCTGCTGGTAGTGGTCGAGCATCATCTTGTGCGTTTCACGGCCGATGCCGGACTGCTTGTAACCGCCGAAGGCGGCATGGGCCGGATAGGCGTGGTAGCAATTGGTCCAGACGCGGCCGGCCTGGATTTCCCGGCCGAAGCGATAGGCGCGGTTGCCGTCGCGGGTCCAGACACCGGCGCCGAGGCCATAGAGCGTGTCATTGGCGATCTCGAGCGCTTCCTTCTCATCCTTGAAGGTGGTGACCGAGACGACCGGGCCGAAGATTTCCTCCTGGAACACACGCATCTTGTTGTGGCCCTTGAAGATGGTTGGCTTGATGTAATAGCCCTCGGACAATTCGCCGCCGAGATCGTTGCGAGAGCCACCGGTAAGGACCTGTGCGCCCTCCTGCTTGCCGATATCGAGGTAGGCGAGGATTTTTTCCATTTGCTCGGTGGAGGCCTGGGCGCCGATCATCGTTGCCGGATCGAGCGGGTTGCCCTGGGTGATGGCCTCGACGCGTTTGACGGCCTTTTCCATGAAGCGATCATAGATCGACTCCTGGATGAGAGCGCGGCTCGGGCAGGTGCAGACTTCGCCCTGGTTCAGCGCAAACATGGCGAAACCTTCGAGAGCCTTGTCGAGGAAGTCGTCATCCTCGGCTGCCACATCGGCAAAGAAGATGTTGGGTGACTTGCCGCCGAGTTCCAGCGTGACCGGAATGAGGTTCTGGCTGGCATATTGCATGATGAGGCGACCTGTCGTCGTCTCGCCGGTGAAGGCGATCTTTGCGATGCGCGGGCTGGAAGCGAGCGGCTTGCCGGCTTCGAGGCCAAAGCCATTGACGATGTTGAGCACGCCGGGGGGCAGCAGATCACCGACGAGTTCTGCCCAGAGCAGGAGCGAAGCGGGCGTCTGTTCGGCCGGCTTGATGACGACGCAGTTGCCGGCGGCGAGAGCCGGGGCCAGCTTCCAGGTTGCCATCAGGATCGGGAAATTCCAGGGAATGATCTGGCCGACGACGCCGAGCGGCTCATGGAAGTGATAGGCGACAGTGTCATGATCGATTTCGCCGATCGTGCCTTCCTGTGCGCGGATGCAGGAAGCAAAATAGCGGAAGTGGTCGATGGCGAGCGGAATGTCGGCTGCCATGGTTTCGCGGATCGGCTTGCCGTTGTCCCAGGTTTCGGCCTGGGCCAGGAGCTCCAGCTTGTCTTCCATGCGCTGGGCGATCTTCATGAGAATGTTGGAGCGCTCGGTGGTGGAGGTGCGGCCCCACTTTTCCTTTGCGGCGTGGGCGGCATCGAGCGCGGCATTGATGTCCTTTTCATCGGAGCGCGGGATTTCGCAGAGCTTGCCGCCGGTGACGGGCGTGACGTTGTCGAAGTATCTGCCGCCGATCGGCTCACGCCACTCGCCACCGATATAGTTGCCGTATTTCAGTTTGAACGGCGACTCGACGATTTTTTGATGAAGCATGTCATCCTCCCTTGATGAACGGGTTCCGGATCGAACCAGTGGGAGGAAATCTGTGTTGCTTTCGCCTGACGGAACAGGGCGGCTTGCCAATACCGCAGTGCACAGTGTCGCAGAGTTGCGACAGGTTCCGACAGCACCACGAAAACGTGATTGAACCTTTCGGTCAATCTCAGTGGAGGTCGAGCTTTTTCATCTTCCGGTGCAGCGTGGCGCGGCTGATACCGAGCGCTGCGGCGGCCTGGGAGACATTGCCGTGGGTGCGCGACAGCGCCCGCAAGAGGGCTGCCTTTTCGGCTTCTGCCATTTCCTCTTCCTGCGAAACACGGCCTTCATGCAGCGCATCGGAAGCCGGCAGGCCGGCGGCGATGCGCAAATCATCGAGCTTGAGGGCGAGGCGGGCAGCGCGGGTGGCGCCGAGAACGAGATCGTGCCGGTCCACGGCAAGCAGCGCATTGGCGGAATTGGGGCCGGCTGGAACCATCACGAAGCGGGCGCCCGCAAAGGCGGAGCGGAACAGGTTGAGCTCGATGCGCATCGCAGCATCGCGTACCGCCTGCGAGAGAATGGAGAGCGTCATTTCGTTGACGTCGTCGCGGCAGGTGGAGATGTCGAGCGCTGCGGTCAGCAGGCCGCGATGATCGCGGATGGGTGCCGTGGTGCAACTGAGCTTGATATTGGAGCAATAGAAATGCTGGTCGCGGAAGACGGCGACGGAGCGGTCGTCGGCAAGGGCCGTGCCGATGCCGTTTGTGCCGATGCTGGCTTCGGTCCAGACGGAGCCGGTCCAGAGACCGAGATCGTGGAATTCCTTGTCATTGCCGACCGCTCCACGGCGCTCCAACGCAATGCCGTTGCGGTCGGTCAGAAGCAGGCAGCAGCCGGCTCTTCCGACCGTCGCAAAGAGGCGGTCGAGTTCATCACGGGCGTCAGCGATCAATTGTTCGGATTGCTCCCGCGCCAGCCGGAACTCCTGCTCCGTGAGGCGTAAGGGCGCGCGCTTGTCCTCGGGCGCCAGCTGGTACATCGTCATGCAGCGGCGCCAGGAAGCCACGATCGGAGAGCTGGCCGCAGCGGAATTCTGCTGGGCGCTCGTATAGACATGTTCCGCATGCGCGGATTGTTCATGCATTGAGGCTCCTCCCACGGAACTTGCGCATATTCTGATGTAAATGCGGCCGCTTTGCAATCAGACCGACGTGACGGCGGATTGCGTGAATGGAATTTGCCTGATGGCGGGTGTCGCATTTCTGAGACAGTTGCGCCGGCCCACCTCGGCATCGTGATCGCGACAATATGACCGGCCTTCCGCTTGCCCGGCCCGCATTTGCGGAGCAGCATCGTATTTCAAAGGATATAACGATCCAGCCGGCAGCTACCGTTTCACGTTTGCGTGTTTCGGCCGGTCCCTGCGTAACAAAACACGCATGGCTCCGTAGTTTCCTGTGTGGACTAAAAAGATCTGAATGCCGGGAATAAATCCGGCCGATCGTTGTCTACTGAATGAAAGTGCCTGTCGCAGATGCTGTAGAGATAGGAGAGCGACGCGATGCTGAACAGACGATTTCTGCTGACCACTGCCGGACTTGGCGCCTTCGCCCTGCGCTTCGGCTTTGGCAGCCACGCCATGGCGGAGGAGACCTTCACCGTGACCCATACCGACGATGAATGGCGCAAGCTCCTGACGGCGGATCAATATTCGGTGCTGCGGCAGGAGGGAACGGAATATCCTTTCACCAGCCCGCTGCTGCACGAAGAGCGCAAGGGCAATTTTGCCTGCGCGGGCTGCGATCAGGAGGCGTTTTCCTCGGCCACGAAATTCGACAGCGGAACAGGCTGGCCGAGCTTCTGGGCGCCGCTTGATGGCAAGGTCGTCGGTACGACGCACGATACCTCCTTCGGCATGGTGCGCGATGCCGTCCATTGCGGCCGCTGCGGCGGGCATCTCGGCCACGTCTTCAACGATGGACCGAAACCGACCGGCCTGCGCTACTGCATGAACGGCGTGGCCATGACATTCCACCCAGCTTCTGCCTGATTGACGGATTATTCCGATGCTTCTCTTCGTCCTTGCCTATCTCGGTGGGGTGCTGACGATCGTCAGCCCCTGCATCCTTCCGGTACTGCCCTTTGTTTTTGCGCGTGCGGGGCAGCCGTTCATGCGCAGCACGCTGCCGATGCTTATCGGCATGGCGGCGACATTCGCCGGCGTCGCGACATTGGCGGCCGTCGGCGGCGGATGGGCGGTGCAGGCCAATGAATATGGCCGCTATGCCGCCATCGTGCTGCTTGCGATCTTCGGCATCATCCTGCTTTTTCCGGCGCTGTCAGACTATCTGACGCGGCCGCTCGTTTCGCTCGGCGCGCGACTGTCGCAGTCGGCCGATCAGAGCAGCCGCGGTGGTGGCTCGGCCATCGCCGCCTCGCTGCTGCTTGGCGTTGCGACCGGACTGCTGTGGGCTCCCTGTGCCGGGCCGGTTCTGGGCCTCATCCTGACAGGTGCTGCGCTGCAGGGTGCAAATGTCGGCACGACGCTGCTGCTGCTTGCCTATGCGCTTGGTACCGCAACATCGCTTGCGCTTGCGCTTCTCATCGGCGGCAAGGTCTATCAGGCGATGAAGCGATCTCTGGGCGTCGGCGAGTGGCTGCGGCGAGGTGTCGGCGTGGCGGTTCTCGCCGCCGTCGGGGCAATCGCGCTCGGCCTCGATACGGGTTTCCTGACGCAGGCCTCGCTTGCCAGCACCAATGTTCTGGAACAGGGACTGGTCGACCGGTTCCATCCGCAACAGCAAACGGCTGACAATGCCGGCGGCGCCATGGAATCCGTTGTCACGCCCACGGATGGGGGCGGCTCGATGGCGATGACTTTGAACAATCAGATGATGATGTCCGGCAACCCCGCCACGATGAGCGGCAACTCGATGATGATGGCGATGAAGCCGAAGGGTGTTGCCGAGCAGCTGCCGGTCGAAGGCCAGATGCCGCCGCTCGACGGCGCTGTGCAATGGCTGAATTCCGGGCCTCTGACAGCTGAGCAGCTGAAGGGCAAGGTCGTGCTCGTCGACTTCTGGACCTATTCCTGCATCAACTGCCTGCGCGCCATCCCCTATGTCAAAGCCTGGGCCGAGAAATACAAGGATCAGGGCCTCGTCGTCATCGGCGTGCACTCGCCGGAATTCGCCTTCGAAAAGAACGTCGACAACGTGAAGAAGGCGATTTCCGACCTTGGCATCACCTACCCGGTCGCAGTCGACAATAATTATGCGATCTGGCGCGCCTTCGACAATGAATACTGGCCGGCGCATTATTTTATCGATGCGAAGGGGCAGATCCGGCACCATCATTTCGGCGAAGGCGACTATGACCAGTCCGAGAGGGTGATCCAGCAATTGTTGGCGGAAGCCGGGAAGACCGGTGTTTCAAGCGACATCGTCAATGTGAAGGCGACGGGCGCCGAAGCAGCTTCGGATACGGCCGACGTGCAGTCACCGGAAACTTATGTCGGCTATCAGCGCTCGCAAAATTTCGTCGATGACAAGGGCACTGTCAACGATGCAGCCCATGACTATGTTGCCACGACGCCGAAGATCAACGAATGGGGTCTAACCGGCAACTGGACCGTTGGGTCCGAGCAGGCAACGCTCAATACTCCCGGCGGCAGCATCTACTATCGCTTTCATGCCCGCGATCTGCACCTGGTTCTCGGACCTGGTGCGGATGGCAAGCCGGTGCGCTTCCAGGTGACGGTGGATGGCAAGGCGCCGGGCGACGGTCACGGCGTCGATACGGATACTGACGGCAACGGTACGGTGACGGGACAGCGGCTCTATCAGCTGGTGCGCGAGGCCGGGCCGGTCGGCGACCATACGTTCGAGATCCATTTCCTCGATCCCGGCGTGCAGGCTTTTGCCTTCACTTTCGGCTGAGCCAGTCGTCGATGCCTTTCGCTGCGGCTCGGCCCGTAGCGAAACAGGCTGTCAGCAGATAGCCGCCTGTCGGCGCCTCCCAATCCAGCATCTCTCCGGCTGCAAAAGTGCCGGGGAGATGCTTCAGCATGTAGGTCTCGTTGATTTGGCTGAAGGCGATGCCGCCGGCGGAGGATATGGCTTCGGCGATGGGGCGAGGGCGCAGCAGGGGGATCGGCAAGGACTTGATGGCGGCAGCAAGCTTGTTCGGATCGTTGCGATCCGCCTGCGACACCAGTTCGCGCAAGAGTGCTGCCTTCACGCCATCGATGCCGGCGCCCTTGCGCAGACGGTTCGAAAAGCTCGACTTGGCGTCCTGCCGGACGAGATCGCGAGATAGGCGTTCCAGCGTGCGGCCGGGGGAAAGGTCGATTGCCAGACTTGCCTCGCCATGCTGCAGCAGGTCATCACGCAGAGCGGCGGCGTGTGCATAGATGAGGCTGCCCTCGATGCCGTGCCGGCTGATAACGAATTCGCCGGGAAATGTGCCGGCGCGCGATGTCGCAATGACCGATTTCAACGGCTCTCCGGCGAAGCGGTCACGGAAGAGATCACTCCAGTCGACATCGAAGCCGCAATTGGCAGGCTGAAATGGCGCGATTGTCGTGCCGCGTTCGGAAAGCAGCGATACCCAGCCGGCGTCAGAGCCGAGGCGGGGATAGCTGGCGCCGCCGAGCGCGAGCAGCGTGGCGTCGCAGGAAACGGTCTTGCGGCCGTCGGGGGTTTCGAATGCATGTCCACCCTCGGCAAAGCCGATCCAGCGATGGCGGGTAAAAAAGGTGACGTCACGGGCTTCCAGCCGGGCGAGCCAGGCGCGTAGTAAAGGCGAAGCCTTCATGACATTAGGGAAGACCCTGCCCGAGGAGCCTATAAAGGTTTCCGTGCCGAGGCCTGCCGCCCAGGCGCGGATATTTGTTGGCGTGAAGGCATCGAGGGCGGCGCGCAGCCGAGAATTGGCACCGCCAAAGCGGGAGGCGAACTGGTCGTAGTCTTCGGAGTGGGTGATGTTGAGACCCGACTTGCCGGCGAGCAGGAACTTGCGGGCGAAGGTCGGCATGGCATCATAGATGAAAACGGCATGGCCGCTTTCGGACAGCACTTCGGCAGCCGAAAGGCCGGTAGGGCCTCCACCGATGATCGCGATAGTCTTCTGTTCCATTACGCCTTCTTGGCGCGGCAGGTGATCTGGCGCAAGTCTCAGTGATGAGGATGGGCACACTTGCCGTGGTCGGCGAGCACCTCGATGACCCGGCACTGGTCGACGCGGCCATGGCCGCAGCCTTCGACCATTTGTTCCAGTTCGGCCTTCAGGGCGTTCAGACTGCGGATGCGCTGTTCGACTTCGATAAGGCGCGCCTTGGCGATGGCATCGGCGGAGGCACAGGACTGGTCCGGGTCGTCCTGCAGGTGCAGCAGCGTGCGGATCGCATCGATCTCGAAGCCGAGTTCACGGGCGTGACGGATGAAGGCGAGGCGGTTGAGATCGGCTGGCTCGTAGGAACGCTGGTTGCCCTCGCTACGGCTAGGTGCCGATAACAGGCCGATGCCCTCATAATAGCGGATCGTCGGCACCTTGACGCCGCTTTGGCGTGCCGCCTCGCCGATGGTGATCTTTTTCATGATTTCCTCTTGCACCTCTAGTCGCTAGAGGATGTAGGAAGGAGGCTGCCTACAAGCAAGGATTTAGATCATGAGTGAAGCAGCACAGGCACGGTACCGGGTTGGCGGCATGGATTGCGCCGCTTGCGCGACGAAAATCGACACGGCCGTCAGGCGCATGGACGGGGTCGAAGATGTCGCCGTCTCGGTGACGGCAGGTACGATGACCGTGCGTCATGACGGAAGCAGCGACCTGAAGGCGATCGAGAAGAAGGTAACCGGCCTCGGTTATTCCGTTGCTCCGCTCAAGGGCAAGGCGCCCGCTCAGGAGCCGAAGGGTAGTCATGATCACGCACATCATGATCACGATCATGACCATGCGCATGAGCATGAGCACGAGCATCATGACCATTCCCATGAAGGCCATGATCGCGATCATGATCATGCTGGTCATGACCATTCCGATCACGGGCATTCGCATGGCGCGGAGGAAGTCGAAGGGCTGCATGGCCATGATCATGGACCGATGACGGGTCCGTGGTGGCAGAGCAAGAAGGGTCGGCTGACGATCTTTTCCGGCGTGGCACTGGTGGCAGCCTATGTGGTGGGCCATCTGGTGCCATCGATTGCTTCCTATGCCTTCATCATTGCCATGCTGGTCGGGCTGGTTCCGATCGCCAAGCGCGCCATCATGGCGGCGCTTGCCGGCATTCCCTTTTCGATTGAAATGCTGATGACAATCGCCGCCGTCGGCGCAGTCATCATCAATGCCGGCGAAGAAGCGGCAACGGTGGTCTTCCTGTTCCTTGTCGGTGAGCTGCTGGAAGGCGTTGCGGCCGGCAAGGCGCGCGCCAGCATCCAGTCGCTGACAACACTGGTGCCGAAGATTGCGCTGCTTGAAACGGGTGGCGAGGTGAAGGAAGTGCCGGCGGAAACACTCGCTGTGGGCTCCGTCATTCTCGTACGGCCGGGCGATCGGATTTCCGCCGACGGTACGATCCTGTCTGGTGAAAGCGCTATCGACGAAGCGCCGGTGACCGGCGAAAGCACGCCGGTGCGCAAGGGAACGGGCGAGACCGTCTTCGCCGGTACGGTCAATGGCGATGCCGCGCTGCGCATTCGTGTAACGGCCGCTGCTGAGGACAATACGATTGCCCGTGTCGTCAAGCTCGTGGAAGAAGCCCAGGAATCCAAGGCGCCGACAGAACGCTTCATCGACCGCTTCTCGCGTTATTATACACCGGGCGTTGTCGTCGTGGCGGCGCTTGTCGCGGCCTTGCCGCCGCTTCTGATGGGTGCGGCGTGGGGCGAGTGGATCTACAAGGGTCTTGCGATCCTGCTGATCGGCTGCCCGTGCGCGCTGGTCATTTCGACGCCGGCGGCGATTGCGGCCTCGCTTTCGGCAGGCGCGCGCCGCGGGTTGCTGATGAAGGGCGGAGCGGTTCTGGAGTCGCTTGGCAAGGTGACGGCCGTTGCCTTCGACAAGACGGGTACGCTCACCGCGGGCAAGCCGCAGGTGACCGATATCATTGCCTATGGACGTCCCGAGGCGCAGGTGCTGTCACGAGCCGCCGTACTGGAGCAGGGCTCCAGCCATCCGCTGGCGCTGGCGATCCTCAACCGGGCGAAGGCCGATGGTGTGCCGATGCCGCCGGCTTTCGAACTTGAGGCGCTGCCGGGCAAGGGTGTGACGGGCAAGGTGGGCGGCGAGACGCTCGATCTCCTGTCGCCGCCGGCTGCGCGAGAGCGTGGTGCTTTGAGTGCGGAGCAGGATGAGCAGGTCGCCGTCCTGAACGGCGCGGGCAAAAGTGTTTCGGTGCTGCTGATCGATGGAGTCGCTGCCGGCCTCATCGCCATGCGCGACGAGCCGCGTGAGGACGCAAAGAGCGGCCTCGCGACGCTGAAGGCGGCAGGCGTGCGTGCCATTATGCTGACCGGCGACAACAAGCGCACGGCCGCTGCCGTTGCCGGTGATCTCGGCATCGACTGGCGCGGCGAGTTGCTGCCGCAGGACAAGCAGCGCATCGTCGGCGAATTGAAGAAGGAAGGGCTGTTCGTCGCCAAGGTCGGTGACGGCATCAACGATGCGCCGGCGCTTGCCGCTGCCGATGTCGGCATCGCCATGGGCGGCGGCACCGACGTGGCGCTGGAAACCGCGGATGCGGCCGTGCTGCACGGACGTGTCGGCGACGTTGCGCGCATGATTGACCTTTCGAAGCGGACGATGCGTAATATCTTCCAGAACATCACCATCGCGCTGGGGCTGAAGGCGGTGTTCCTTGTCACCACCATCGTCGGCATTACCGGCCTGTGGCCGGCGATCCTCGCCGATACCGGCGCGACCGTGCTGGTGACTATGAATGCACTCCGCCTTCTTCGTATAAAGATATAAAGATTTCTTTATGTGATCTTGACGTTGCGATGCGGCGGGTGCATGGTTGCCGCATCGTTGGTTCTTGGGATCAGACAATCCCAAGCTAAGAGGGAATTCGGTGCGGCGATCGCCAAGACCGAAGCTGCCCCCGCAACTGTAAGCGGATAGACACCGTCCTTCGACGTCACTGGGAAGACGCCTGGGAAGACTGGATGGTGTCGATGACCCGCAAGCCAGGAGACCTGCCGCGATAGATAACGTCCACGGGCGGGGTGTCCCGGTGTGCCGCTTTGCGCGAGACGGCACTCCTGTGTCCGCATCTCGTCGATGCGTTGCGCCTCAGCCTTGCCCATAACCTTCGGGGTAAGGAAAATGACCATCAAGACTGCCAATCTCGGCTTTCCCAGGATCGGAAAGCATCGCGAACTCAAATTCGCACTGGAAAACTATTGGGCCGGAAAATCCGATGCCGGCGCGCTTCTCGATGTTGCGAAGCGGTTGCGGGCCGAAAACTGGGCCTTGCAGAAAGAGAAGGGGATCGACGTCATTCCCTCGAACGATTTCTCGCTTTACGACCATGTGCTCGACACGGCTGTCATGGTCGGCGCCATTCCTTCGACCTATGGCTGGAAGGGCGGCCCTGTTGCGCTCGATACCTATTTCGCCATGGCGCGCGGCTCGACCGGCGATGCGGCGCATGCCGATTGCGGCCATCAGCACCATCACGGACATGGCGTGCCGGCGCTGGAAATGACGAAGTGGTTCGACACGAACTATCACTACATGGTGCCGGAACTCGGTCCCGATCAGTCCTTTGCGATGACGGCAAACAAGCCGCTCGATGCCTTCATCGAAGCCAAGACCCTTGGCATACACACCCGGCCGGTCATCCTCGGTCCGGTCACCTTCCTGAAACTCGCCAAGGGAACCGAGGACGGTTTTGCGCCGATCAGCCTGCTGGAGCGCCTGTTGCCGGTCTATGCGAGGGTGCTGGCGGAACTGAGTGCTGCCGGTGCCGACTGGGTGCAGATCGACGAACCGTGCTTGGTGCTGGATATAACGGGAGAAGAGCAGGCGGCGCTGAAACATGCCTATCGCGCGCTGCATGAGCTGGTGCCGAACCTGAAGATCATGCTTGCCACCTATTTCGGCGACATCGGCGACAACTTGCCAACGGCACTTGCGCTGCCGGTCGCGGGCCTGCATGTCGATCTCGTTCGTGCTCCGCAGCAGATCGATGCCCTTCTCAAGGCGCCAGGCGACCTGACTCTGTCACTCGGCGTCATCGACGGGCGCAATATCTGGAAGGCGGATCTGGCTGCGATCCTGAAAAGGATCGAGCCGCTGATCCAGCATTTCGGTGCTGATCGGCTGCAGATCGCACCGTCATGCTCCCTGCTGCATGTGCCGATCGATCTGGAGTTGGAGACCGGACTGGACGACGAGTTGAGGTCATGGCTCGCTTTCGCGACCCAGAAGCTGGACGAACTTGCAGCGTTAGGCGACCCCGGCACGGCTTCAGAGGTGATCGCGGCCGCGTCGCGAGCCGTTGGCTTGCGTGCTGCATCAGTGCGTGTGCATGACATGAAGGTCAGGCAGCGGGTTGCCGCAATCGACGAGGCGATGAAGACGCGCAGCAGTGACTTTGCGGAGCGCACCGGCCTGCAGGAACGAAAGCTTCGCCTGCCGCTTTTCCCGACGACGACGATTGGCTCCTTTCCGCAGACGGATGATGTGCGCAAATCTCGCTCTGCTTTCACAAAGGGGGCGATCAGCGAGGCGGATTATGATGCCTTCCTGAAAAAGGAGACCGAAGCGGCGATCCGCTGGCAGGAGGAAATCGGCCTCGATGTGCTCGTCCATGGCGAATTCGAGCGCAACGACATGGTGCAGTATTTTGGCGAGCAGCTTTCCGGCTTCGCCTTCACGCAGCATGCCTGGGTGCAGAGCTATGGTTCCCGTTATGTCCGCCCCCCGATCATCTTCGGCGACATCTCCCGGCCGAAGCCCATGACAGTCGAGTGGTGGCGTTATGCGCAGTCGCTGACGCAGAAGCCGGTGAAGGGCATGCTGACGGGGCCGGTGACGATCCTGAGTTGGTCGTTCGTCCGCGACGATCTCTCCCGCGCCGATGTCAGCCGGCAGATCGCGCTGGCGATCCGCGACGAGGTGCTTGATCTCGAACAGGCGGGTGCTGCGATGATCCAGATCGACGAGGCGGCCCTTCGCGAAGGTCTGCCGTTGCGCAAAGTGGACTGGAAGACCTATCTCGACTGGGCGGTGGAAAGTTTCCGCCTGTGCTCATCCGGTGTTTCCGACGAAACCCAGATCCACACACATATGTGCTACTCGGAGTTCAATCAGATTATCGACGCCATTGCGGCCATGGATGCCGACGTGATTTCCATCGAGACCTCACGCTCGAAGATGGAACTGCTGGAAGCCTTCCGCAGCTATAAATATCCTAACGAGATCGGCCCCGGTGTTTATGACATCCATTCGCCGCGCGTTCCCGATGTCGAGGAAATGACCGAGCTTCTGACGCTGGCGCGCGAGCGTCTGACGGATGGACAGCTCTGGATCAATCCTGATTGCGGATTGAAGACCCGTAAGTGGGAAGAAGTGCGCCCGGCGCTCGTCAACATGGTGGCCGCCGCCCGGCTGTTACGTGGTGCCGCAGCGATGACTCACGTCTGAGCGCCTAATCGATTCCTGCAGAGCCGGCTATAGGTCGGCTCTCGCCTCGGCGGCCTTCTCCACAGCCTGCTGCTGTTAACCAGCCGTTATCCATGTTTTTCACAGGAATGTAGCAATTTCAAACATGCCGTAACGCGACGGACAAACCATCCGTTGACGTCAACTTCGATTCGAGTACTATATCTAGTGTTCAAGGTTCCTTCGATTCGTCAGGATTGAGGGCTAAGACGGGAATACGGTGCGTTTTGCCATGAAGGCGAAACAAGGCCGGAGCTGCCCCCGCAACTGTAAGCGGCGAGCAACTGTCCGATTTCAGGTCACTGAGGCATGATGCTTTGGGAAGGCTGCGGGCAGGGTGCTTCGACCCGCGAGCCAGGAGACCTGCCTTGAACGAGAAACGTCCACGGGCGGGGTGTCCGGAAGGTTGCGTGCATGTCAGGCGGATCAAATCCGCACCTGTTGCGCTGCCCCGAACGTCCGCATGAGCACTTCGGGGTTGAAGTCATGTCGAGAGCATCAAAACCGCCGCCCACGCACATCCTGCGAGGGATAATGCAAGGCGTGTAAAGCGCCAACTTTGTCAGATCATTCTCAAGCGTTGCCCCGGACGCCGTAAGGCGCCCGACCCTAGTTCTGCGTCCGGAATCCATTGACATCACGAGGAACATGATGAGCGTTACCGTTTACAGCAAGCCTGCCTGCGTTCAGTGCACCGCGACCTACCGCGCCCTCGATCGTCTGGGCGTAGACTATGAAATCATCGACATTTCCGAAGATGCCGACGCGCTCGATCGCGTGCGCGGCATGGGCTACATGCAGGTTCCGGTCGTCGTTGCCGGTGAGAACCATTGGGCGGGCTTCCGCCCTGATATGATCAGCGCGCTCTCCTGATAGGAGAGGAACGGTGGGCCTGATCGTCTATTTTTCCAGCCAGTCCGAAAATACCCATCGTTTCGTCGAGAAGCTGGGACTGCGCGCGGCGCGCATTCCCGTAGGCGCTGAAGACATCCACATCCGCGAACCCTATGTGCTGATCTCGCCCACCTATTGCGGGGATGGCGGCCCAGGGGTCGTAAAGGGGGCCGTGCCCAAGCAGGTGATCCGTTTCCTCAACGATGCGGAAAACCGCTCCAACATCCGTGGCGTCATTGCTGCGGGCAACAGCAATTTCGGCGAGACCTACGGGCTTGCCGGCGACGTGATCTCGCAGAAATGCCAGGTGCCGTACCTCTACCGGTTCGAGCTTCTGGGGACTGCCGAGGATGTCGCCAATGTCAAAGACGGGATGGGACGATTTTGGACACGGGGACAAATCTGACGCGGGATGCGGGCGCAAAACCGCTAAAGGCAGCGGATGCGCTGGATTATCACGCGCTGAACGCAATGCTGAACCTCTATGACGAGCAGGGCAAGATCCAGCTCGAAAAGGACCGCATGGCGGCCAAGCAGTATTTCCTGCAGCACGTGAACCAGAACACAGTGTTCTTCCATAATCTCCGGGAGAAACTCGATTATCTGGTCACGGAAGGTTATTACGAGCAGGAAGTGCTCGATCAGTATTCCTTCAATTTCGTCCGCGACCTCTTCGACGAAGCCTATGCCAAGAAGTTCCGGTTCCCGACCTTTCTCGGCGCCTTCAAATATTACACCAGCTATACGCTGAAGACATTCGACGGTAAGCGCTATCTCGAGCGCTACGAGGACCGTATCTGCATGGTGGCGCTGGCCCTTGCCGAGGGTAATGAGCAGCTTGCCCGCGATCTGGTCGAAGAGATCATCACCGGCCGTTTCCAGCCGGCTACGCCGACCTTCCTCAACGCCGGCAAGAAGCAGCGCGGCGAGCTCGTCTCGTGCTTCCTGCTGCGTGTCGAAGATAATATGGAATCGATCGGCCGCTCCATCAATTCCGCACTGCAGCTCTCCAAGCGTGGCGGCGGCGTGGCGCTGTCGCTGACGAACATCCGCGAGGCCGGTGCGCCGATCAAGCAGATCGAAAACCAGTCTTCCGGCATCATCCCCGTCATGAAGCTGCTCGAAGACTCGTTCTCCTATGCCAACCAGCTCGGTGCTCGGCAGGGTGCGGGTGCCGTCTATCTCAACGCCCACCATCCCGACATCATGCGCTTCCTCGATACCAAGCGCGAAAATGCCGACGAAAAGATCCGCATCAAGACGCTGTCGCTCGGCGTCGTCGTGCCCGACATCACCTTCGAGCTCGCCAAGAACAATGAGGATATGTACCTCTTCTCGCCCTATGACGTGGAGCGGGTCTATGGCGTGCCCTTTACCGAGATATCGGTGACGGAAAAGTACCGCGAGATGGTGGCGGATGCCCGTATCACCAAAAAGAAGATCAAGGCGCGCGAATTCTTCCAGGTGATTGCCGAAATCCAGTTCGAGAGTGGCTATCCCTACATCATGTTCGAAGACACGGTGAACCGGGCAAACCCGATCGCCGGCCGCATCAGCATGAGCAATCTCTGCTCGGAAATCCTGCAGGTCAGCGAAGCGAGTGAATTCAACGACGACCTTTCCTATAAGGTGATGGGCAAGGATATCTCCTGCAATCTCGGCTCGTTGAACATCGCCATGGCGATGGATTCGTCCGATTTCGGCAAGACGATCGAGACCTCGATCCGGGCGCTGACAGCCGTTTCCGACATGAGCCATATCTCCTCGGTGCCGTCGATCGAGAAGGGCAATGATGACAGCCACGCGATCGGCCTGGGACAGATGAACCTGCATGGATATCTCGCCCGCGAGCGCATCCATTACGGTTCGGAAGAGGGCGTCGATTTCACCAATATCTATTTCTACACGGTGACCTATCACGCGATCCGCGCTTCCAACCGCCTTGCGGTCGAGCGTGGTGCGAGCTTCAAGGGCTTCGAGAATTCGAAATATGCCACCGGCGACTATTTCGACAAATATACCGACCGGGAATGGAAGCCGGCTACCGAGAGGGTGCAGGCGCTGTTTGATGATGCCGGCATTCATATCCCGACACAGGAAGACTGGCTCGAACTGAAAAAGGCTGTGATGGCCTCCGGTCTCTATAACCAGAACCTGCAGGCGGTGCCGCCGACGGGCTCGATCTCCTACATCAACCACTCGACCTCCTCGATCCATCCGATCGTCTCGAAGATCGAGATCCGCAAGGAAGGCAAGATCGGCCGCGTCTATTATCCGGCGCCGTTCATGACCAACGACAATCTCGACTATTATCAGGATGCGTACGAGATCGGCCCTGAGAAGATCATCGACACCTATGCGGCGGCGACCCAGCATGTCGACCAGGGCCTGTCGCTGACGCTGTTCTTCCGCGACACGGCAACGACACGCGATATCAACCGTGCCCAGATCCATGCCTGGAAGAAGGGCATCAAGACGATCTACTACATCCGCCTTCGCCAGATGGCGCTGTCCGGCACCGAGGTGCAGGGCTGCGTTTCCTGCACGCTTTGATTTTGGGCTGCTGGCCGAGAGTTTCGAGCCCGTAGCCCCCTCATCCGCCTGCCGGCACCTTCTCCCCGATGGGGAGAAGAGACAAGCCGCTTGCACGGCGTCCCCCTCTCCCCATCGGGGAGAGGGCAGGGTGAGGGGGCTCCGTACTCCGTTAGAATTTGTGGAAGAAAGACCGCCCCATGAACATATCCATCAAGCCGATCTCCCGCGTGCGCGCCATCAACTGGAACCGTATCGAGGACGACAAGGATCTCGAAGTCTGGAACCGTCTGACCGGCAATTTCTGGCTGCCGGAAAAGGTGCCGCTGTCGAACGACATTCCCTCCTGGGGGACACTGACGTCGGCCGAACAGCAGCTGACGATCCGCGTCTTCACCGGGCTGACGCTGCTCGACACGATCCAGAACGGTGTCGGTTCCGTCAAGCTGATGGCGGATGCGGCGACGCCGCATGAGGAGGCGGTGCTCTCCAACATCTCCTTCATGGAAGCGGTGCATGCACGCTCCTATTCCTCGATCTTCTCGACGCTCTGCCTGACGCCAGATGTCGACGATGCCTATCGCTGGTCGGAAGAGAACGAGTTCCTGCAGAAGAAGTCGGCGCTGATCATGGAGCACTATGCGTCCGGCGATCCCCTGAAGAAGAAGGTCGCGAGCGTCTTCCTCGAGAGCTTCCTCTTCTATTCCGGCTTCTATCTGCCGATGTACTGGTCAAGCCGCGCAAAGCTCACCAATACGGCCGATATGATCCGCCTCATTATCAGAGACGAGGCCGTGCACGGTTATTACATAGGCTACAAGTTCCAGCGCGGACTTGAAAAGCTTTCCGAAGAGCGCCGGCAGGAGATCAAGGATTTTGCCTTCGACCTGCTGCTCGAGCTCTACGATAACGAGGCGAAATATACCGAAGCGCTCTATGACAGCGTCGGGTTGACCGAGGACGTCAAGAAATTCCTGCATTACAATGCCAACAAGGCGCTGATGAACCTCGGTTACGAGGCGCTGTTCCCGGCTGAAGCCTGCAAGGTCAATCCGGCGATCCTGTCGGCGCTATCTCCGAATGCCGACGAGAACCACGACTTCTTCTCCGGCTCCGGCTCCTCCTATGTCATCGGCAAGGCAGTCGCGACGGAAGACGAAGACTGGGATTTCTGAGGCCTAACTTCACGAAGCCCCTTATCATCGGGCCCGCCATCGCCCACATTCAGCGCGAGCAGATTCAGTTGAATGTGGCGTAGCGGGAGTTTTCGATGAAGTCCTCTGTCAACAAGGCCGCTGTGGCCAACGAAACCGTCGAAGGCGTGTGGCCGATCCGCCGGAGGCGGATTCTTGACTGGCTGGTGAACGAGACGCGCGGCGAGCGCTTCATCGATAATATCCTGATGGAAATGTGCGAGAAGCTGCTGGCCGCCGGCGTGCCGGTGACACGCTCCAGCCTGCATTTCCGCACAAATCATCCGCAATGGATCGGCGCGCGTATCCTTTGGGCCGAGGGTATGAAGGAGGCAAAGATCAATACGTTTGCCTATGGCGTGGAAAATACGCCGCAGTATCTGAATAGCCCGGTCAACGAGATCCACAACGGCGCCAACGAGGTGCGGAAGAACCTGGAGGATTTGTGGGAGGGCGACGACAATCCCTTCTACCAGGAGCTGCGCGACGAAGGCTATTCCGAATATATCGCCTGGCCGATCGACCACACGTTTGACAAGCGCCACGTCGTGACCTTTTCGACCAATCGACCGGGCGGTTTTACCGGCGAACACCTGGATTTTCTGCGCGACCTGCTGCCCGCCCTGACGCTGGTCAGCGAGATCCGGCTGAAGAACATCATGGCGCGCACGCTGCTGCAGACCTATGTCGGGCCGCATGCGAGTGAACAGATTCTTTCCGGCGTCATTACCCGAGGCAGTGGTACGACCGTCGGCGCGGCGATCATGATCTGCGATTTGCGCGATTTCACGGCGATCTCCGATCTCTGGCCGCGCGATGACGTCATCCAGCTGCTTAACGACTATTTTGACGCCATGTCCGATCCGATCGAGCGGCACGGCGGCGAAATCCTGAAGTTCATGGGCGACGGATTGCTTGCCATCTTCCCCCTGTCGAAGCCTTCGGCATGCGAGGATCTCCTGACGGCCATCAGGGAAGGGCAGGAGGCGATGGCACAGCTCAACGAACAGCACAAACGCCTTGGGCGTGAGCCCCTGCGTTATGGCGTGGGCGTGCACGTGGGTGATGTGATGTACGGCAATATCGGCTCGCGCCGGCGGCTGGATTTTACCGTCATCGGTCCGGCGGTCAATGTCGCCTCACGGCTCGAGAGCCTGACGAAGGAGGTCAAGCGACCAGTCCTTCTCTCCCGCGCTTTCGTCGAGATGGCCACTTGCAGCCAAGAGATGGACAGTCTCGGCAGCTTCCCGCTACGCGGGCTCGGAGAGCCGGTCGACGTCTTTGCCTTTCGTGACAAGTGATGCGAGCTTAGGCGACCGGGAAGTTGATCTGAGGCGGCAGGAGCAGGGTCTCGTTTTCCGCTGCCGGATTGCTGATTCGCTGGAGAAGCATCTGTCCCAGATGTTCGCCGGCCTTGACCAGATCTTCGTAGATCGTGTCGATCTTCGGTTGAAGATGCGTCAGGAGATGCGAGGTCTCCTTGGCGACAATATCATAGTCTTCCGCGAGAATCCGCCCGGCATCACCCATGGCTGTCACAAGCGCCAGCGCCGAGACCTCGCCCGGACAGACGAATCCATCGGGAACATCGGCTGCGGCGGCACGCGCGCGAAAGAAATCTCTGATTTCATTGGCTGGTGAATCGAGCGTGACGGCCTCCGATATTTCGTAGGCGACGCCCGCCTCGCGCACTGCGGTCATGAAGCCATGAAGGATATGCTGGCTGAAAGTCAGCCGCTTCGGTGGCATGACGACCGTGACCCTCTTTCTTCCCTTGGCGATCAGACGTCGGGTGGCCTCATAGGCAAAGGCGTAGTTGTCATAATCGACGTAAGGGTGTGGTGTGGAAAACTCGGTGCGGCCGTGGCAGACGAAGGGAAAGCCGACTTCCTGCAGCATCCGCACCCTTGCATCGAAGGGCTCCGTCCTCGTGAAGATCAGCCCGTCGGCGAAATTGTTGCGGACGATGTATTCCGCCGCTTCGAGATCCGTCGTCGACAGAAAGTTCGGGGCGACGACAAGATGATAGGACGTCTCCTTCAGCACCTTGGCGATGCCGTACATGATGGCGGTGCCGAAACCGACGACTTCCTGATGCGGATCGAGAAGAATGCTGATGACATTGGTGCGGCCAGTCTTCAGGCGCTGGGCAGCCCGGTCCGGCAGGTAGCCAATCTCGCGCGCAATGCGGTGGACGCGCTCACGCGTCTCGACCGATATCTGCGGGGCGTCGCTGAGCGCCCGCGAAACCGTTGTCACCGCAAGGCCCGTCAAAGTCGCGATGGTACGCAATGTCGGCTTGCCGCGTCTTTGCGCGTTCTCGGGATTTTCACCGCGTTGCAGTTGAGGCGATTCGGTCACTGAGGACATTCCGTGCTGGGTCGCGGCTACCTTAACACGATGCAACCGACGCGCAATCAATCTATGCAAACGATTTAAATTCTTGGGGGTTTCCTAGCCTTCTTAAAAAAATCCAGTAAAATCAGTGTTTATGCGAGTTAAGGATATTTTTCTCGGGAGTCGAGAAGGACTTGACGCCGTTGTGTTTATAACGTTTTAAATTGTTAACCGCGCTGGGAGGTGCGGTGTGGTGTCTGACCGCCGTTGCGACGGGAGGCATCTGGGCGGCTGAGGAGGGTCTCGTCGCCTAATCACGAACGGGAGGATATTCATGCGCAAGTTTTTGAGCTCGGCAGCTCTTGCTGTCGTGATGATGGCTGGTTTCGGCAGCGCTCACGCGGCTGACGTCAAGGAAGTTCAGATGCTGCACTGGTGGACGTCAGGCGGTGAAGCCGCGGCGCTCAACGTGCTGAAGCAGGACCTTTCCAAGGAAGGTTTTGCCTGGAAGGATGTGCCGGTGGCAGGCGGTGGCGGCGACGCAGCCATGACCGCCCTGAAGGCGATGGTTGCCGCAGGCACCTATCCGACCGCCTCGCAGATGCTTGGCTATACCGTGCTCGATTACGCCCAGGCCGGCGTCATGGGCGACCTGACCGAAACGGCCAAGAAGGAAGGCTGGGACAAGTCCGTTCCGGCAGCACTTCAGAAGTTCTCGGTCTATGACGGCAAGTGGGTTGCAGCCCCTGTTAACGTTCACTCGGTCAACTGGCTGTGGATCAACAAGTCCGTCATGGACAAGATCGGCGGCACGCAGCCGAAGACCTTTGACGATCTGATCGCCCTGCTCGACAAGGCGAAGGCAGCAGGCGTCATCCCGCTCGCGCTCGGCGGCCAGAACTGGCAGGAAGCCACGATGTTCGACTCCATCGTGCTGTCGACCGGCGGTCCGGAATTCTACAAGAAGGCTTTCAACGACCTCGACGAGGCTTCGCTGAAGTCCGACACGATGAAGAAGTCGTTCGACAACCTCGCCAAGATCATCCAGTATGTCGACCCGAACTTCTCGGGCCGCGACTGGAACCTGGCGACCGCCATGGTCATCAAGGGCGATGCGCTCGTGCAGGTCATGGGCGACTGGGCGAAGGGCGAATTCGTTGCCGCCAAGAAGACCCCTGATACCGACTTCCTGTGCTACCGCTTCCCCGGCACCGATGGCAGCGTGGTCTACAACTCCGACATGTTCGGCATGTTCAACGTTCCTGACGACCGCAAGGCCGCTCAGGTCGCGCTCGCCACGGCAACGTTGTCGAAGAGCTTCCAGTCCGCCTTCAACGTCGTCAAGGGTTCGGTTCCGGCCCGTACCGACGTTCCGGATACGGATTTCGACGCTTGCGGCAAGAAGGGTATTGCCGACCTGAAGGCTGCCAACGAAGGCGGCACGCTGTTCGGCTCGCTGGCACAGGGCTATGGCGCACCTCCGGCAATCGCCAACGCCTACAAGGACGTTGTCTCGAAGTTCGTCCATGGTCAGATCAAGACCTCCGACGAAGCTGTGACCCAGCTCGTCCAGGCTATCGACGACGCTCGCTAATATCCCACCGACCAAGGCTTTCCCGCACTCTTGCGGGGAAGCCACAGCCCCTGCGGTGCGGGGAGGAGATGATCACATGAGTACAGTTGCGACCACGGATCCGGTCCTGACGTCGAAGTCTTCAACCCGCACGTCCATTCGCGGCCGGCTGCAGGATGCGCTGCCGAAGATCGTGCTGGCGCCGAGTTTCCTGATCACCGTGATTTTCGTCTATGGCTTCATCGTCTGGACGGCCTATCTCTCCTTCACCAATTCCAAGACATTCCCGTCCTATGTGCTGACGGGGCCTCGCGCCTATCAGCGGCTCTGGCGCTGGACGTTCGAGAGCGATCCGCCGTCCTCGTGGTACACGTCGATCACCAATATGGGGATCTTCGGCTTCCTCTATATCTTCATCTGCCTCGGGCTCGGCCTGATGCTGGCGATTCTTCTTGATCAGAAGATCCGTGGCGAAGGCATCTTGCGGCCGATCTTCCTCTATCCGATGGCGTTGTCCTTCATCGTAACAGGTGTCGCCTGGAAATGGTTCCTCGATCCGGGCCTCGGCCTGGAGCAGACGCTGCATCATCTCGGCTGGACGAGCTTTCACTTCGATTGGATCAAGAACAAGGACTTCGTCATCTACACCGTCGTCATCGCCGGTGTCTGGCAGGCCTCCGGCTTCGTCATGGCGATGTTCCTGGCGGGTCTGCGGGGCATCGACGGTGAGATTATGAAGGCGGCGCAGATCGATGGCGCCACACCGTTCCAGCTCTACCGGCGCATCGTCATTCCACTGCTGCGGCCGATCTTCCTCTCCGCCTTCATCGTGCTCGCCCATATGGCAATCAAATCCTACGACCTCGTCGTGGCGCTGACATCCGGCGGCCCCGGCGGCTCGGCCTGGCTGCCTTCCAATTTCATGTATGAATACACGTTCAAGCGGAATGAAATGGCTGTCGGTTCTGCAAGCGCGATCATCATGCTGATGACCATCTCGGCGATCATCGTTCCCTATCTCTATTCCGAACTGAAGGAGAAGGCGCGATGAGCAGCGTGACCTCTTCCGATATCGCGCGCACACATGGTGGCAATGGCGGCCGCTGGATTGGCCGCGTCATCATCTACGGCCTGCTGTTGATCTTCGCCGTTCTCTATCTGATGCCGCTTTTCGTCATGCTGACGACCTCGTTCAAGACGATGGATGAGATCCAAAACGGCAACATGCTGGCGCTGCCGCAGGCGCCGACGCTCGATCCCTGGTTCAAGGCCTGGGGTGAAACCTGCGTTGGTCTTACCTGCGCCGGCATCAAGGGCTATTTCTGGAACTCGATCAAGATGGTCGTGCCGGCTGTCGCGATCTCCACCATTCTCGGCGCGCTCAACGGTTATGTGCTGACCAAGTGGCGGTTTCCCGGCGATACGCTGGTCTTCGGGCTGATGCTCTTTGCCTGCTTCATCCCGTTCCAGTCCGTGCTGCTGCCGATGGCGACTATTCTCGGTTTTCTCGGCCGTTTCGGCACGACGCTGCAGAATGCCACGGGCTTCACCTTCGGCTTCGGCAATCCGACCGTGAACCTTGTCTTCGTGCATGTCGTCTACGGTCTCGGCTTCACGACGCTGTTCTTCCGCAATTTCTATGAGGCCTTCCCGACCGAGTTGGTGAAGGCCGCGCAGGTCGATGGCGCGAGCTTCTTCCAGATTTTCCGGCGCATCATGCTGCCGAACTCGCTGCCGATCATCGTCGTTACGGTCATCTATCAGTTCACCAATATCTGGAACGACTTCCTCTTTGCCTCGGCCTATGCCGGTACAGGCGACTCCATGCCGATGACGGTGGCGCTGAACAATGTCGTCAATACCTCGACCGGCGTGGTCGAATATAATGTCAACATGGCTGCGGCGATGATCGCTGCCGTTCCTACGCTCATCGTCTATATCCTCGCCGGCCGCTATTTCGTTCGCGGTCTGATGGCGGGCGCCGTCAAAGGGTGATCCATGGCTTTCCTTGAAATTTCCGGTCTCAAAAAGCGCTTCGGTGCCGTCGACATTCTCAAGGGGATCGACCTGGAACTCGAAAAGGGTGGCTTCCTGGTGCTGGTCGGCCCGTCCGGCTGCGGCAAGTCCACGCTGCTCAACACCATCGCCGGGCTCGAAGCGATCACTTCGGGCGAGATCCGCATCGATGGCCGTTCCATCAACGGCTTGCACCCGTCCAAGCGTGATATCGCCATGGTGTTCCAGAGCTACGCGCTCTATCCGAACATGACGGTTGCCGGCAATATCGCCTTCGGCATGGAAATCCGCGGCGTGCCGAAGGAAGAGCGCGAGAAGGCGATCAAGCAGGTCTCCGACATGCTGCAGATCGGCCATCTCTTGGATCGCAAGCCTTCGCAGCTTTCCGGCGGCCAGCGGCAGCGCGTGGCGATGGGTCGTGCGCTGGTGCGAAATCCGCAGGTCTTCCTCTTCGACGAGCCGCTCTCCAACCTTGATGCGAAGCTGCGCGTCGACATGCGCACGGAAATCAAGCGCCTGCACCAACGCATGGGAACGACGATCGTTTACGTCACCCACGACCAGATCGAGGCCATGACGCTGGCGACGAAGATCGCCGTGCTTAAGGACGGCGTGCTGCAGCAGTTCGGTACGCCAGCGGAAATCTACAATAGCCCGGCCAATGTGTTCGTGGCTGATTTCATGGGCTCGCCGGCGATGAACCTGCTTAACGCCACCGTCGAAAACGGCGACGGCGGGCTGCAGGTTTCGCTGGAGCGGCCCAATGCCGCGCCGCTGAAGCTACCGGTCAATGCGGGCAATAACAGCCTGACCGGCTATGCGGGCAAACAGGTGATCTTCGGCATTCGTCCCGAAGCATTGACGGATCCTGACGGGGCCGACCGCAAGGCGAAGTCGGTCGTACAAGGCGACTGCGCCATCGAGGTCGTGGAACCGGCAGGCTCGGATACGTTTGCCGTCACCAAGCTCGGCGGCAAGTCGGTGGTGGCGCGCCTCGGCGCCGATACCGGCATCCTGCCCGGCCAGAACACCCGCCTTGCCTTCAATCTCGACAAGGCGGTGTTCTTCGATCCCGCAAGCCAGCTTCGGATCGCCTAGAGCAATTTCAGCAAAAGTGCGCAGCGGTTTTTGCGTCTGGAATTGCGTAAAAACAAAGAGATAGAGCATTTCCGTAGTTCGAAGAAAAAACGGAAATGCTCTATTGGCCGTCAGACGGCCGCCACCGAGAGTGTTACCGGTGCGAAGTGGCTCGATGTCGCTTCGACTGTGATTTCACCCGTAAGACCCGTTGCCTCCAGCCAGAAGCCGGTCGTGCCGCCCTGCAACGGTACGGTTGTCGGGCCGACGATCTTGGCTGGGCCGCGGACCGTCAGCGTGACGGCGTCGTTCAGGAAGGGCAGGCGCTGACCGCGCTGGTCGAGCGCGCGGATGATGACACGGGTCGTATCGCGTTCACGGGCCTTCAGCGTGGAGCTGTCGGGTGCGACTTCGAGCGCTGTCGGCAGCGGATCGGCGGCAAGCGTCAGCTTGGCCACGGGCTCTCCGTCGATGAAGCCGGTGAATTCGCCGTCGATCCATTCGAGGCCCCAGCGTCCAAGTTCGTCCTGGGTGAAATGGCGGTGGTCGAGCACGACGGGTGGATGCGGCAGGTGCGGATAGTTCTCGCGATCCGGGCCGATACGCTTCGTCAGCGAGCCGTATTTCAGCTCCACCTCATCGCAATTGGTCAGGATGATCAGCGGCAGCACGCCGCCGATGCTGCGTTCTCCGCGCGCCCAGAAGGTGACCGGCTTCATGATGATCTCATCCGAAGGGTCGCACTGGCTGGCATAGGCATAGGCCGCGAATTTCGGCTCGCGGAACATGTCCATG
The DNA here is from genome assembly GCF_056400025.1 of Rhizobium sp. 01L419. Classification (NCBI taxonomy): domain Bacteria; kingdom Pseudomonadati; phylum Pseudomonadota; class Alphaproteobacteria; order Hyphomicrobiales; family Rhizobiaceae; genus Rhizobium; species Rhizobium sp. 01L419. The sequence continues at coordinate 16,789 of NZ_JBFTSM010000028.1, read as the reverse complement.
ACGCCGTGGTAGCAGATGCGGTCGCCCGAGCCGAAATCCTTGTGCGTGTTGTAGTCGAACATGCACCAGCCGATGGCGCCTGAAATATCCGGATCGCCGTAGGCGGCGTTCAGCACTTCCAGGTGGCGGCGCACGTGCTCGGCCTGGCGCTGCTCGGCATCATACATCTTGGTTGGATGCATGTGGCCGTTGAACTCGGTGATGATGTAGGGGACCTTGTGCGGCAGGCCGGTATTTTCCTGCTGGCTGCGCAATGCGGTGCGCGGGCGGTTGGCACCCGGCAGCTCCTCGTTGCCGAGAATGAAGTCGTTCATCGTATAGACGTCTTCGAGAAGCTCGCTTTCGGTCAGGTAACGGACGCCGCCGGTCTGGCGGGTGGAATCCAGTTCGTGGGCCAGCCGGTTGGTCGCGGTATAGAAGTCGTGGCTGTCGAGCGACTCGTTGATGCGCACGCCCCAAATGATAATCGAGGGATGGTTCCAGTCGCGCTCGATCATGCGGCGCACGTTCTCGATGGATTCCTTCTGCCAGTCGAGATCGCCGATATGCTGCCAGCCGGGGATTTCTTCGAAGACGAGCAGGCCGATGCGGTCGCACTGGTCCAGGAACCATTTGGACTGCGGATAGTGCGAGGTGCGCACGATATTGCACTTCAGCACCGACTTCATGATGTCGGCGTCTCGCTCCTGCGCGGAGCGGCCGGCGGCATAGCCGACATAGGGATAGGCCTGATGGCGGTTGAGGCCCTGAAGCTTCACGGGATGCCCGTTCAGCAGGAAACCTTCGGGCGTGAACTTTGCGGTGCGGAAGCCGAAATGAGCGGTGGTTCTGTCCGCGCCATGCTCCGTCCTCAGTTCGACCGAGACTTCATAGAGCGCCGGGTTCGACAGATCCCAGAGCGTTATATCGGTCAGGCCACCGAAGGACAGCGTAGTGGTGGAGCCGATCGTTTCGCCGGCCGCACTCGCAAGTATGTTGCCATGCCCATCTCTCAGCGATCCGGTGACGGTTGCCGCATAAGTCAGAAATTGCGGGTTGGCGATATCGACACGCACTGTCGCCGACTTCGTGTCTGAGAGAACGTCTTGCGTTTCGATCTTGAGATTGCGGATCAAAACCTTTTCGGTGACCTTCAGCCAGACGTCCCGATAGATGCCGGCATAGGTGAGATAATCGATGCGGCCGCCGAAGGGCGGGATGGCCGGGTTCTCGCTGCCGTCGATCTTGACGGTGATCAGGTTGTCGCCCTTGATCAGCTTGCCGGTGAGGCGAGCCTCGAAAGGCGTGTAGCCGTCCTTGTGGGCGATGATCTCTTCGCCGTTCAGATAGACGACGTTGTCGGCCATGGCGCCGTCAAAGAGGATGGAGACTTCGCGGCCTTCGAATTCCGGTAGCCAGCGCAGCACCTTCTGATAGGTGAAGGCGCGCTGGTAGCGCTTCTCATCGAAATAGTTGAAGGGCAGCTCGACTGCCGTGTGCGGCAGGTGGACCATGCTGACGCCGTCAAAAGCTTCAGTCAGGCTCGGGCTGAAGCCTTCGTGGAAGCTCCAGGATTCGTTCAAGGAAACGACAGAGCGCATCTCAGGCTCCCTGGCAGGCGGCAAGGGAGAGGTGGCGCCGGATGGCGGCGCGGAAAAGGGTGGTCATCGGTAATCCTCCTCGATGCGAATGACTGGAACCGCCCCCTCAGGCGGTCGAGCCCCAGCGGGGCGTGCAGGCAAGCGTGATGCTGTGCGGGCCTTCATCGCCTGCCTCATGGCGTTCGATCACTTCGACGACGGCGTCCATGAAGGCGGCGTGGTCGAGGCTCAGCGTCGTCAGGTCGTTGCAATCCCAGCCAGCCATGGCAATGCCATCCTGGCCGACGATGGCAATGTCGTTGGGCGTATTCTTGCCGAGCACGCGGCGGGCGGCATCGCGCGCGCCGATCGCCATCACATCGTTGCCGCAGATGACGGCATCGACCTTGGAGCGGTGCAGCAAGAGGACTGCTTCCTTGAAGCCGGAATCATAGGAATAATCACCGAAGGCTTCTGCTTCGAAGGCAAGACCGTGGCGCGCCAGGGCGTCGGCGAACCATTTGCGGCGCAACTTGTCGATCCAGCTCGATTTGGTGCCGGAGAGATAGGCGAAGCGCCGCTTACCATCGGCGACGATCTTGTCGATAATCTCGCCGGCGCCGGCCGCACCATCAATGCGGATATTGGAGACATCCTCGTTTTCCAGCGGCTCGAAGGAAACGATGATCGGCTTCGTGGTGTGGAAAATGTCGACAGCGTCCTGCATCGACACCATGTCGGAGAAGATGACGACGTGATCGACTTGGTAGGTGGATGCCAGCCGCATCAACTGCAGCCGGTCCGAATGATCGGCGCAGCAGAGAATGATGGGCAGGAGCTGGCGGGCCTGCAGGCGGTGGACGAGAAGCTGCTGCTCCTCGGCCTCGCAGGGGTTGCCGATGGCATTGACGACGAGCGCGACGAGGCGCGAACGCTGGTTGTTCAGCGAGCGGGCAATCGCATTCGGCTGATAGCCATATTCACGGGCGACGGCGAGAATGCGGTCGCGCGTGGCACTGCCGATCCTGGAATCCGGCGAAAAGGCCCTCGATATCGTCGCCGAGGAAACACCGGCCAATTTCGCCAGTTCCTTCGAGGTGATCCGCCGTCTGTTCGTTCCGCTCATCGTCTTGCGCCTATGCGGTGATCCTGACGGGTATGCCGTCGGCCGCTGCCGATTGCTTGATTGCATCCCAGAGCCTAGCGAATCTGAGACCCATTTCAACGGAGCCGGAGTTTTCCATCGTTCCGGCGCGGATGGCGAGGAAATTCTTCATTGGATTGCCGAGAATCTCGGCCTCTTCGCGCGGTTCGCTGGTACGTCCGACGCTGATTTCACGCCAGCCGCCCCAGGCGTCGATGCGCACGATCGCCTTCGAATAGAAGAAGGTAATATGGGAGGCGCAGCCGGGAGGGCCTTCGCCGGCCGCGGTCAGCGTTACGAGCGCGCCGTTCTTCAGGCGAGCGGATACGGCGGTGGCGATATCGACCTTTTTGCCGTGGTTGTTCATATAGGCGGAAACGCTGTCGAAATCGGAATTGGCGAGCAGGCAGACGGTGTTCATCATATGCGCGCCGGTATCGAACATGAAACCGCCGCCGGAGATTTCCGGCTGCTGCTTCCAGTGGCCCTCATAATTCGAAGACCAGCTCTCCCAGATCATGCCTGAAATGGCGATCAGCTCGCCGAATTCGCCTGAGAGTGCGCGTTTGCGGGTATCGAGCACCAGTGGCGAAAGCCCGCCCTGGAAGGCGGTGACGATCGTCACGCCGCTCTTCTTTTGTGCCGCGATCAGCGTCTCGGCCTCGGCGACCGTGGTCACCATCGGCTTTTCGAGGAAGAGATCGAGGCCGGCTTCGGCGACGGCGGTCGCCTGTTCGGCATGGGAAGCGTGCGGGGTCGAGACATAGATGATGTCGAGTTCGTCGCGGCATTTTGTGAGCAGATCCCGGTAATCGGCGAAGCCCTTCGGCTCCGGCGCACCGGCCGCGGTGCAGACGTCTATGAGGCGCTTGCGGGAGGATTCGCTGGTGTCGGCCAACGCCACGAATTGAATTTCCGGCATCTTCGCCCAGCTCTCTGCATACTCAGCCGCTTTCAAGCCGGCGCCAATGACGCCGAGGCGTAATTTCTGAGACATCGAAATCCTCCCTGATATCGTTGTGCAAACGATTACACAAACGACATATCGAAGGCAAGACATAAATAATATAGTAAAATCAACGTGATAATTTGATGTAGGAAAACGATTTAAAAATCGTCTTGTCACTATTCAGAATGCGTGTACATTTTCGTCGCCGGTGCTGGAGGGCGCCGTAGCTCTAAAAAGGGAGGACTTCCGTTGAAGAAGACGGTTATTGGTGGTTTGTGTGCCATCCTGCTCAGCGCTGTTTCGACGCTGGCCCATGCTGAAACAATCCGTATCGCCAATCACGGTCAGGCCGGCATCGACGCCATGAAGTCGACTGTCGAGCGGATCGAGAAAAAGTATGGCGTGACTGTCGAGGTCATTGAATATCCGGCACCCGACAAAGATTATCTTACAAAGCTTCTGACCGAACTGGGTGCAGGCAATGCGCCCGATCTCTTCTCCATTCCGACGACGGCTGCCGTCGCCGACATGGTGGAAGCCGGCTACCTCGCGCCTGTCACCACCGAATTCAAGGCCTGGGACGGCTATGCCAATCTCTACGACGTTGCCAAGCAGCTCGCCGTCAGCCCTGACGGAGAAACCTATGTGATGCCGTTCATGCTCGGCATTCAGGAAATCTATTACCGCAAGGACGTTCTTGAAAAGGCCGGCATTTCGACGGAACAGCCGAAGACCTGGCAGGAGCTGCTCGATCGCGCAGCCGAGGTCAAGCAGAAGACCGGCTCTTACGGCCTGCTCTTCCCGGCAGGCGTTTCCTGGGGCAGCGGCGCGTTCGACGAAGGCTTCCAGCACCTGATCGTCGGTTCCAAGACGCCGCAGCTCGTCGGTGCCGACGGTAAGCTCGACCTGAACGGCGAAGGCGTGAAGGATGTGTTCGACGTCTACAAGACGCTCATCGACAAGGATCTAATGCCGGTACAGCCGCTGCTCGGGCCGGAGCCCTGGGTCGTGCCGAAGTATGAAATGTTCCCGGCCGGAAAGCTCGCCGCCACCACCTGCGGCTCCTGGTGCTACATCTTCGACTGGGGCCGTGAGAGCAAGAACCCGATCCCTGACGTGACCAAGATTGTCGGCACCTGGACCGTTCCGGGCCAGAGCGGCGGCCAGTATGTGCTTGCCAACCTTGCTGCTCCGTGGGCCGTCAGCTCCAAGTCCGCCAATGTGGAACTTGCCAAGAAAGCGCTGATGGAAATCGGCTCGGTCGAAACACAGGTCTCCTATGCTGCCCGCATCGGCAACATTCCGGCCAGCAAGGATGCCGCCAAGGATCCGGAATTCCAGAAGCTGACGGAACTCGTTCCGATCCATGCTGCTGCTGGGAACGGTGTCTTCCTGAAGCAGGCTTCCGGTTTCGGCACGGTTGCCGAAGGTGTGGCGCGCGCCACCGAAGCCCTGCTGCGCAAGGAAACCGATGCTGCCGGCGCCCAGAAGATCCTTGTCGATTACGTCAAGGAAACGCTCGGCGACGACATGGTCAAGTAAGTCACTGATATCTTCCTCCCGCCAAGACGGGGACGCGGCACGATTGCCGCGTCTTCCCGATTTCATTCGATAAGGTTGTGAGCTTCAATGGCCCGAAACTCTCATGAAAAGCGAACCGAGCGCCAACTCCTGCTGGTTCTGCTGCCATCGCTGATCCTGCTTCTGGCCTTTGTGATCTATCCCGCGCTCTATTCCGTCTATCTGAGCTTCACCAATGAGGCGCTGACGGGTGCTGCGGCGCTGCGGCCGCGTTTTGTCGGCATCCGCAACTACGTGCGCCTTTTCAACGATGCGAAGTTCTGGAATTCGCTGTTCGTCACCTTCGTCTTCGTGATGGGTTCGGCCGTCATCGGGCAGTTCGTGCTCGGGCTGATATCGGCCATGGCGCTGCGTCGGTCGATCCGCTTCCGGCAGATCTTTTCGGCGATCATCCTGCTGCCGAACGCAGCACCTGAGGTCGTTGCCGGCTTTATGTGGATCTCGATGCTGGCCGGCGGCGAACATGCCACGCTGTCGCGCATCGTCGCCTTCTTCGGCATCGATCCTGCCGACTGGCTGAATGCTTTCCCGCTGTCGATGATCATCATCGTCAATACCTGGCGCGGCATCGCCACGGCGATGATCCTGCTGACGGCGGGCCTCAGCACCATTCCCTCGGAGATCTACGAGGCGGCGCGCATGGATGGCGCGACACCCTCGCAGATGTTCCGCCGCATCACGCTGCCGCTGATGATGCCGACGATCCTGCTCTACATGCTGATCTCGGCCGTCTCCACCATTGCCGTCTTCGGTCTCGTCTATGCGCTGACGCGCGGCGGTCCGGGCGGAGCAACTGAAGTCGTCAGCATCTACATCTATAACCAGTCGTTTACGGCCTTCCAGCTCGGTTACGGCGCTGCGGTCGCGGTCGTCGCGCTCCTCATCTCGCTGATCCTCGGCATCGGCTATGTGCGCGCCATGAAAGTGGAGGTCTGACATGGCCGTTATTTCTCCGAGCGAAGGGGCCAACAAGACCCGCTCCGACCTGCTTGCCTACGCAACACTGACGATCATCTCGATCTTCTGCGCCGTGCCCTTCTTCTGGGTGTTGCTCGCCTCCTTCGATGGCAACGCGCAGCTTTTCCTGCGCTGGCCGGAACAATGGACCTTCGCAAATTACGTGCGCGTCTTCACCAAGGAAGACGGGGCGAAGTGGCTGTTCAACTCGCTCTTCGTGGTGGGCGGAGCGACACTTATCGTCATGGTCCTGGCGGGGCTTGGCGGCTATGCGCTGTCGCGTACGCGGGCCTGGTGGAAGCTGCCTTTCCTCTATGCGATCCTGCTCATCCGCGTGCTGCCGCCGACCGCACTCGTCGTGCCGCTCTACAAGTTCCTGCTGACGCTGAACAATGGGGAGGCTGCGATCCTGCGGCCGATCTTCGGCAGCTACGCCCGCGATATCATGCGCTGGACCGGGTTCATCGATGGCTATCTCGGCATCATGCTGGTGCTTGCCACCATGCAGCTGCCGCTCGGGCTCTGGATCATGAAGACCTTCTTCGACGGCTTGCCGCGCGACTATGAAGAAGCGGCCATCATGGACGGCGCGACGATGATGCAGCGCATTCGCCGTGTGCTGATCCCGCTTGCCATGCCGGGGTTGGCCGCTGCCGGGCTCTTCGCCTTCATGTCGGCCTGGGGCGATTTCCTGCTGCCGCTGATCTTCCTCTCGTCGCCGGAGTTGCAGACGCTGCCGCTCGGTCTCTTCCGCGCCTTTCTGCGCATCAACGAGATCGACTACGGCCTGCTGACGGCTCTCGCCTTCATTTACCTGCTGCCGGCCGTCGTCGCCTTCGGCTTTGCGCGGCGCTTCCTCGTCCAGACTTTCTCGGGCGGTGTGAAGGGCTGAGATCAAGAAAGAGAAACGAATGATCAATCTCAGAAACGTTCGCAAATTCTACGGCGCGCTCGAAGTCATCAAGGGCGTTGATATCACGGTGGAAGACGGCGAATTCGCCGTGTTCGTCGGCCCGTCCGGCTGCGGCAAGTCCACGCTGCTGCGCATGATCGCCGGCCTCGAAGGTATCGACGAGGGCGATCTCGTGCTGAACGGCCAGCGCATCAACGACGTGCCGCCGGATAAGCGCGGTATCGCCATGGTGTTCCAGTCCTATGCGCTCTATCCGCATATGACGGTCGGGGAAAATATCGGTTTCTCGCTGAGCCTGAAGAAGGTGCCGGAAGCCGAAATCAAGAAGCAGGTGGAAGGCGTCGCCGAAATCCTGCAGCTGACCGACTATCTCAACCGCCGGCCGGCAGCGCTTTCCGGCGGCCAGCGCCAGCGCGTGGCGATCGGCCGCGCCATCATCAAGAAGCCGTCACTGATCCTGTTCGACGAACCGCTGTCGAACCTCGACTCGGCACTGCGCGTACAGATGCGCGCCGAGCTGCAGCGCCTGCATCGCGAGCTGAAGGCGACCGTCGTCTATGTCACGCACGACCAGGTCGAGGCGATGACGATGGCTGACCGCATCGTCGTTCTCAACAAGGGTGTCGTCGCCCAGCAGGGCGGGCCAATGGAGCTCTATCATCAGCCCGAAAACGAGTTCGTCGCGACCTTCATCGGTTCGCCCAAGATGAACGTGCTGCCGATGACGGCGACGCGCCGGGATGCCGGCAAGGTGCATCTGGAAAGCCCGCTCGGCCTTGCCATCGATCTTTCAGACGCCAATGGCGTCGTGCCGCAGGGCGAAGCGAAGCTCGGCATCCGACCGGAACATCTGAAGCTCGCGCCACAGGGGCAGGGCGATTTTTCGGCCGAGGTCGTCATCGTCGAGCGGCTCGGCGTCGAGACCTATCTGACGGTCGGTTCGCAGCAGCAGCCGATCGTCGTGCGCACAGAGGGCGACATGACCATCCGTCCCGGCGACCGCGTGTCGCTGACGGCGGAGCGCGCCGCCTGCCATCTGTTCGATTCTGCCGGCCGGGTCGTCCGGTCGGCCCAAGCTTGAAACATCGAGGACTCGCATGACAATCAAGGTCACTATCTGGAACGAAGGACGCCACGAGCAGGTCCACAAAGAGGTTCAGGACATTTACCCTGACCGTATAGACGGTGCGATCGCTGCCGGTATCGCCCATCCCGATTTCGAGATCCGCCGTGGTACGCTCGACGATCCGGACGAAGGGCTGCCGGACTCCGTGCTCGACGATACCGACGTATTGCTCTGGTGGGGGCACATGGCGCATGAGGAAGTCAGCGACGGGCTGATCGACCGCGTGCAGCAGCGAGTGCTGAAGGGCATGGGCCTGCTGGTCCTGCATTCCGGTCATCACTCCAAGCTCTTCCGCCGGCTGATGGGCACCAATGCAAACCTCTCCTGGCGCGAGACGCCTGAGGGTGATCTGGAGCGTGTCTGGGTGGTCAATCCTTCGCATCCGATCGCCGAGGGCCTGCCGCCCTATTTCGAGGTCAATGCCTCGGAAATGTATGGCGAGCCCTTCGACATTCCGCAGCCGGACGAGTTGGTCTTCATCTCCTGGTATTCGGGCGGCGAAGTGTTCCGCAGCGGCTGCACCTTCCAGCGCGGCCGCGGGCGCATCTTCTTCTTCAGCCCCGGCCATGAGACCTATCCGATCTATCATGACAAGATCGTGCACAAGGTCATTTCGAACGGCATCCGCTGGGCGCAGCAGAAGCACACGGATGGCCGCATTCTCGAAAACTGGCATCGCAAGGAGCCGTTGCACGGCCGGCCGGACAAAGTGAAAGCTTAAGCAGTTCCTCCCGTGGGGCTGAGGTCATGACGGCTCTGGCCTCCACGGGCGGTAGCGCATGGAGGGACGAATGCAGACTGTTTCGATGAAGGCTGACAGTGATGCCTTTCTCAGCAAGGCATTCTGGGTGTCCATCCATCGCGATCTGCCGCGGCGGCTGGATACGCTGGCGAGGCTGGCCGCCGAGCGACCTGATGTTTTCGCCTTCGAAAGCAGTCAGAAGATAGCCGAGCGTTGCAACGTCTCGCAGACCAGCGTTATCCGCTTCGCGCATCATCTCGGCTTTGACGGTTTTGCCGAGATGAAGCAGGTTTTCCAGCAAGGCTTGCGGGCTGCAGTCCGGAAGGAATAGTCCGCCGGATTTTACGGATACTGCGCGCCGTTCGTCGTCGTATAGATCGAATAGACCGAGCGCGTGGCAGTGATGAAGAGCCGGTTCTTCTTCGGACCGCCGAAGGTGATGTTGGAGACGGTCTGCGGCACCTTGATCTTGCCGATCAGCGTCCCATCAGGGGCAAAGCAGTGCACGCCATCAGCCGCGCTCGTCCAGAGATTTCCCGAGACATCGAAACGAAAGCCATCCGGCACGCCGCTGTCGATCGAGCAGAAATAGCGGCTATTCGTCAGCTTGCGGCTGTCCACGACATCGAAGACGCGGATATGGCGCGGGACTTCGTGATTGGAGGAGCCGGAATCGGCGATGAAAAGTTGGCGCTCATCCGGGGAGAAGGCAAGGCCGTTCGGCTGGATGAAGTCGGTGACGACGGCTTCGATCTCGCCGGTCGCGGCGTCGATGCGGTAGACATTCCGCGTCTCCTGTTCTTCCGGAGACTTGTGGCCCTCATAGTCAGACATGATGCCGTAGCTCGGATCGGTGAACCAGATCGAACCGTCGGACTTCACGACGACGTCGTTCGGGGAGTTCAGCCGCTTGCCCTCATAGCTGTCGGCGAGAACCGTGATGCGGCCGTCCGGCTCGGTGCGGGTGACACGACGGCCGCCGTGCTCGCAGGAAACCAGGCGGCCCTGCCGGTCGCGGGTGTTGCCGTTGACGTAGTTCGAAGGCGAGCGGAAGACGGATACCGTTCCATCCGGTACCCAGCGCATCAGGCGTTCGTTCGGAATATCGCTCCAGATCAGGCAATTCAGATCGGAAAACCAGACGGGACCCTCGGCCCAGCGGCAGCCTGTGTAAAGCTCTTCCAGTACCGCGCTGCCGGCGATCAACGCGCCGAAACGCTCATCTCTGTTGTCATAAAGCTCGTTTCCGGCCATGCCCGATTCCTCCCAGATCGATATTTCACCTTCGTAGCGGCAAACGGCTGAACGTTCCAGAGCCCGGCTGCAGAAAGCGCCGGGCTGCGGACATTCCCGTTTCTTAGTTTCTACGCAATTCCGAACGCAAAACCGCTGCACAGTTTTGCTGGAATTGCTCATGAGGTTTAAAGCGCGGCCACCGGATGCGGTGAGCCGTCATAGGCGCCCCAGATCGACTGATCGAAGCAGATGACGGAGCCGGTCATGAGGCCGGATTCCGCAGAGGAGAGATAGGCGCAGGCGCGGGCCACCTCTTCCGGATCGACCAGGCGGCCGAAGGGCTGGCTGGCGGCGGCCTTGGCGAGCCAGTCATCCGAGGCCTTATGAAATTCCTTCTGGATGCGGTCCTCGCCCTCTGATGCCATCCAGCCGATGTTCAATCCGTTGACACGGATGCGGTTGCGCAACAGCGCATAGGCGGTGTTCTTGGTCAGCGTTTCCAGCGCACCCTTCGAGGCGCAATAGGCGGCGATGAAGGGCTGACCGGCCTTGGCGGACATAGAGCCGATATTGACGATGGTGCCCTCGATCTTTTCGCGGCGCATGACCTTCACCGCCTCCTGCATAAGGAAGAAGGGTGCGCGAACATTGACGGCAAACATCGCATCGAAGAGTTCGGGGCTGGTATCGAGGATCGTGCCGCGGTCGGTGATGGCGGCTGCATTGACCAGTGCATCGACGCGGCCGAACGTCTGGTCGCAGACTTGGACGACATTCTGCGCATCCTCGACCTTGCCGAGATCGGCCCTGACGTAGACGACCTTGGTGCCGGTCTTTGACGAAATCTCTTCGGCCTTCGCCTTGCCCTTGGTTTCGTTGCGGCCGCAGATGACGATGCCTCTTGCGCCACGTTCGGCAAAGAGGCGGGCGATAGTGGCGCCAAGGCCCTGTGTGCCGCCGGTGACGATGGCAATCTTGCCGTCGAGGCGGGTGTGATCAGTGCTCATATGTCTTTTCCTCCTGATGACATGCGAATGGCCCCTCGCCGGCGGCGAGGGGCTTTGAGATGATTATAGTGGGCCAAGCGTCAGCTCAGCTTCTTCGCCGCCTGTTCGGCAAGTGCCGATGTGAATGCCTCGTCACTCCAGTTCTCGGCCAACGCCTCATGCATCAGTTGCGCCTGGGTCTTCGGCGCGAGGCCGCCGACCGGTGGATCGCGGTCGAGATTGGTTGGAAAGGAATAACCTTCCGCGCAGGAGGCGACGGCATTGGCGATCTCGCCGGCAGAGAGCTTGCCCTTCAGTGCCTTGAGGGCCGGAAAAAGTCCGGCGCTCATGCGTTCGCGGTTGACGGTCTCCATTGCCCGACCGAATGCCGAGGAAACCTGCAGCAGGTTCGCCACGCGCTTGATGTCTTTCGAGCGGTTTGTGCCGGCGGCGTGGAAGAGGGCGGGATTGAAGAAGACGACGTCACCCTTTTCCAGCGGCAGCTGGATATGGTGCTGGTCGAAATAGTCCTTGAATTCCTCGCGCTTGAGGGCGAGGTAGCCCGGCTCATAGGTCTGGCTGTGCGGCAGGAAAAGCGTCGGGCCGCTTTCGAGTGGCATGTCGCAATGGGCGACCGCGCCCTGCAGGGTCAGCACCGGCGAGAGGCGATGGACATGCGCGGGGAACTGCTCGATCACCTTGGAAGACTGGAAGCCGAGGTGATAATCGCGATGGGCTGATTGCGCGGCGCCGCCAGGGTTCACGCGATTGACCTGCGCCGTCATCTGATAATGCGGGCCGAGCCACGCCTCGCTTGCCAGCGCCACGATGGCATTGCCGTAGTAGCGGGCGAAGTTCTCGGGATCGGCAAGGCAGTGCTTTTCGAGCGAGTTCCAGATGCGGTCGTTGGCGCCAGGCTTGGCAAAATGGTCACCACCGCCGGTCGAGGTGCGATGTTGCTCCTCGATGATTTCGTCGAAGATCGTGCTCGCCCGGTCGATGATGCCGGTATTTTCATAGGCGCGCTTGAAGACCACGACGCCGGGGCCGATGCCGAAAGCTTCGCTGATTTCGGCGAGAACGGCGCGGCGGCCCTCCGGCGTCGAAGCCGCCTCGACGACCTTGCGGCTGTCGTAGATCAATACGTTCTTCTCGACGGCAGAGGCCGTCGGATAGTCGGCAAGCAAGGTGGTCTTCTCGGCAAGGGCGCGGAAATCGGTGAGATCGCAGGCGTCCTCTGTCAGCCAGACGCGATCGGCGCGCAGCTTCTGCTGGTTGTCTGATTTCATCGGGTGCTCCTCCATTTCCGATGAAGGGACTATACGCCGGCTGGGAGCCTGATATAGATCAGGAAACCATCAAAAATCCATCAGAACAGCTGATATGGCCCATCCCTTTCTCGTCAAGGATATCGCTTTCCAGGCAGGTCTCAGCACGGCGACCGTCGATAGGGTGCTGAACGATAGGCCCGGTGTGCGGCGGCAGACGGAGACGCGGGTGAGGGCAGCGATGGCCGAACTCGAAAAGCAGGCAGGCGCCGATGTCGCCGGCCGGAAGCTTGCGATCGATATCGTCATGGAGACGCCGGAGCGGTTCAGCGATGCGGTTCGGGCTGCGTTCGAAGCAGAGGTTGCGACTTTCCTGCCGACCGTCTTCCGCTGCCGCTTCCATTTCGCCGAGGTGATGCGGGCAGCCGAGCTTGTGCAGCTTCTCGACCGTATCCGGCTGCGCGGCACGCATGGCATCGTACTGAAGGCGCCTGATGTGCCTGAAGTTGTCGCTGCCGTCGCGCGGCTGGAGGCAGCGGGCATTCCGGTCGTCACGCTCGTCACTGACCTGCCGAATTCGGGGCGCTCTGCCTATGCCGGCACCGACAATCGGGCAGCGGGCGAGACCGCTGCCTATCTCATCGGCCGGCTGCTCGGGGCTGCAGGGGGCAAAGTGCTGGTGACGTTGTCGAGTGGCCGTTTCAGGGGCGAGGAAGAGCGGGAAATCGGTTTTCGCCGGGTGATCCGCGCGCATTATCCTTCGATCGGCATTATCGAAATCAGCGAAGGGCACGGCACCGATGCCGCGACAGGCACGCTCGTTGCGGCAGCTCTTGTGGACGATCCTGTCATCAACGCCGTCTATTCGGTCGGTGGCGGCAATCGCGCGGTGCTTGCTGCCTTCGAGGCTGCGGGCCGACCGATCTCGGCTTTCGTGGCTCACGACCTCGATGCCGACAATCGCATCCTGCTCGCCGAACGGCGGATCGATTTCGTCCTGCATCATGATCTCAGGACCGATGCGCGCTCGGCCTTCCGTGCGATCATGACGCGGGCGCTTCCCGCCAATCGGACGGCACCGGCTTCTTTTTCGGCCGTCGAAATCGTGACGCCCTACAATATGCCGGCCGTGCAATGATTTGTTCGGGAATCCATCCGGGTTGATTGTCTTTCCATCCGCGGCAGATTCACGCTACAGCTTGCGGGAAGTGAGGAGCGCGCATGGATCATAGCGACGTCGGCACAATTGCAGCCTGGGTGACCGAACAGGGCCTGAATGGCGTGTCTGAAGCAGAGTTGCTGGCTGGCTTTTGCGGGGCCTGCCGTAAGGCGGGCATGCGGCTCGATCGTGCGATGGCGCTGATGGATACGCTTCATCCGGTCCATGAAGGCCGGGCTTTTCGCTGGGACAATTCAGAGGCCTTCGAGGGCGAATTCGAATATGGCCCTTCGAGCGAAGGGCAGGGCCTCGATACCTGGCGCCGCTCGGCTTTCTATTATCTCTGGACGACCGGTACCAAAGAGGTGCGACGCAGGATCGGCTTCGGCGACCCGACCGATTTTATCATGCTGGAGCAGATCCATGCGTCGGGCCATACGGATTATGTCGCCATGGCGCATCGCTTCGCCGAGGCCGGCACGATCGGCGAGATGGACTGCTTCTTCTCGCACTTTTCGACCAAACATCCGGAAGGCTTTTCTGAGCAGGACCTTGTCATTCTGCGCAAGCTGGTGCCGGTGCTCGGGCTGGCGATCAAATGCGTGGCGCTTGCGCGCATCGCCCGCACGATCGCCGAGGTCTATCTCGGCGAGGATGCAGCGCGCCAGGTCATGGAAGGCAAGATCTCACGCGGCAAGTCGGAGCGGATTTCGGCTGCACTGTGGTTCTCGGATCTGCTGAACTACACGAAGATATCTGATAATTCGGCGCCGGAAGAGATCATCCCGCTTCTCAACGAATATAGCGAAGTGGTGATTACTGCGATCCATGAGGCCGGCGGCAATGTGCTGAAGCTGATTGGCGACGGCGTGCTCGCTATCTTCAAAGGCGAGGAGCCGGCAGAATGTTGTTCCGCGGCTCTGCAGGCTGAGCGTCTGCTGCGGCAGAAGCTCGCGGTACTGAACGCCGCGCGCGAGGTGGACCGGCGGCCGACGACCGATGTCTATATCGGCCTGCATATCGGCGATGTCTTCTACGGTAATATCGGCAGTCAGGACCGGCTTGATTTCACGGTCATCGGGCCGGCCGTCAATGAGGTGAGCCGCATCGCCTCGATCTGCCGTTCGGTCGATCTCAACGTGCTGATGTCGTCGGATTTCGAAGCGGCGATCCCCGAGGCGGAGCGCAACGTTCTCGCCTGTATCGGCCGCTACGCGCTACGCGGCGTCAAGCGCCCGCAGTTGCTTTACACGCTGGAGAGCGGGCGGCTGAACGGCTGATCAGCAAGGCCGTTTTATCTTGATGCAACTGCAAATCGCTTGGTATTTTCGCGCGGAACGCTTCGAGGTTCAGCGAGATTTATCAGGTCTTCGGGGCCTGCATAGGGCGCAGGATATGCAGGGGCATTTCCCTACGCTCTATAGAGAATGTCATGTCTTGATAGACATGACTGACACTTTCCTACGTAGCTATAAACAACCCTATGCAGTTTATGCATCCTATGCCTCTGCCGATAAGGCAATAGTCGCACCCCGCAGGAACAGCCCTAACGCAGCAATCCCTGTCCGCCATCGATCCAGACGGGCGTGCCGGTAATATGCCGGGCGCGTTTGGAGGAGAGGAAGAGGATCGTTTCGGCGACATCGTCGCTCGACCCGGCCTTGCCGCCGGTGATGGGGATTTCGCCCTCCGGCCAGATGACGGGTACTTCGGTTTCCTCGCGGTGGCGCGTGGTGGTGTTGGCGGAAATGCTGGTTTCGATCGCGCCGGGGCAGACGGCATTGACGCGGATGCCGTGTTTGCCGAGTTCCAGCGCCAGCTGCTGGACCATGGCGACCTGACCAGCCTTGGTGGCCGTATAGGCCGTGGCGCCGGGTGTGGTGAAGGTGCGGGTGCCGTTGATGGAGGAAACGACGACGATCGCGCCACCGTTCATCTTCAGATAGGGCACGGTGAGATGCAGGGTCAGATAGGTGCCGCGAAGGTTCACAGCCATGGTCTGATCCCATTCGTCGGGTTTGAGATCGTCGATTGGCGCCCAGACGCCGTTGATGCCGGCATTGGCGACGACGATGTCGATACCGCCAAAGGTCTCGATGATCTTGTCGATCGCGATGCGCATCTGTCCTTCGTCGCTCGTATCGGCAGTCAACTCGATCGACTGGCCGCCGGCCGCGATAATCTCCTTGCAGGTCTGCAATACCTCGCTTTCGGTGCGGCTCAGCACCGCGACCTTTGCGCCCTCAGCGGCGAGCTTCAATGCAGTTGCCTTGCCGATGCCGGAGCCTGCGCCGGTCACCAATGCGATCTTTCCCTGCAACTCCATGAGCCGCTCCTTTTGCCTCTGCCGATAAGGGCAATGAACAGGGCGGCTCTTGGTTCCGGCGCGATCGTGCGAGGAGGCTATTTCAAGAGGCTGTAGCGCAGCGCCCACTTTTCCGGTCCGTGAACGGCGGCGAAGAGCAGGCCGGCCAGAAAAGAGAAGTGATCGACGAAAAAGCCGAATTCGGCCTGGTTCTGCTGCCAGAGGGACGGGCCATGGAAGGAAAAGGCGAGGAAGATCACGTAGATGCCGGCAAGCAGGCTGGCCTCGCTGAAGAAGGCGCCTGATATGAACGCGAGCGCCAGCGCGATCTCGAAGAAGGCGGCGACCCAGGCGAGGAATGTCGCCATCGGAAAACCGGCCGACGTGATGTAGCCGGCGGTCGCGCCGATATCGGCGAACTTGAAGCCGGCAGCCATGAAAAAGATGAAGCTGAAGATGATGCGGGCAATGATGATTGCGATTGCTCTGGCCATTGTGAAATCTCCTCTTTGAGTTCCACTATGACGGGTGAAGCGCCTGATATCCGACAGGACGAATGAAAAAGGACCGCTTTCGCGGCCCTTCTGATTACCATTCGGCGAAGCTGCCGTCTTCGTGGCGCCAGATCGGGTTGCGCCAGCGATGGCCTTCCTTGGCGCGCTCGATGACATAGGCTTCGTCCACTTCAACACCGAGGCCGGGGCCTTGCGGAATGGAGACGAAACCGTCGGCATACTGGAAGACCTCCTTGTTGGAGATGTAGTCGAGGATGTCGTTGCCCTTGTTGTAGTGGATGCCGAGGCTCTGTTCCTGAATGAAGGCATTGTAGGAGATGGCGTCGACCTGCAGGCAGGCGGCAAGCGC
>NZ_JBFTSM010000027.1:0-60095 GCF_056400025.1 Rhizobium sp. 01L419 | reverse complement strand
GCATCCTCGGCACGACCAGCGGTACGATCGGCTCGGTCTACTCGCTCGACATCACGTCCTTCGGTCAGGCCGAACTCGGTCTCGCTCTGACCAACGTCGAAAACGCTCTGAAGGCGATGACCTCTGCCGGTGCAAAGCTCGGTTCGATCTCGACCCGCATCACCATGCAGGACGACTTCGTCAGCGCTCTGGGTGACTCGCTCGACTCCGGTATCGGCCGCCTGGTCGACGCCAACATGGAAGAAGAGTCCTCCAAGCTCTCTGCCCTGCAGACGCAGCAGCAGCTCGCGATCCAGTCGCTCTCGATTGCCAACTCCTCTTCGCAGAACATCCTGTCGCTCTTCCGCTAAGAGCGGTTCAGCCACATCGCGAAAAGTCTCGAGGCCGGGTAACTCCCGGCCTCGAATATTTTAATATAAGGTTAACGGAAACGCTTCTAAGTCTCAGATTTTTTTATGAAATTTCATTTTGGAATTTAGCTTTCCTTAACCATCTTGCTGTTTTCTAGGCCCATCGAAACGGCGAGTTAACCTTAACGAGAATGGTTAACAGGCATGATGCTGATCGCTGTGGGCCGGCCCAAATCCGGAATGTCCCTTCCTAACATCTGCCAAAAGGGGCAAGCAAACTATGACGAGCATCAACACCAATAACGCTGCAATGGCAGCTCTCCAGACGCTGCGTGGCATCAACCAGGGCCTCAACAAGACCCAGGATCACGTTTCCTCCGGTTTCCGCATCGGCAAGGCTTCCGACAACGCTGCCTACTGGTCGATCGCAACGACCATGCGTTCGGACAACAAGGCCCTCTCGGCCGTTTCCGACGCGCTCGGCCTCGGTGCCGCAAAGGTTGACACCGCCTACACCGCCATGGACAGCGCCATCGACGTCGTCGGCGAAATCAAGGCGAAGATCGTTGCCGCAACTGAAAACGGCGTCGACAAGAAGAAGGTCCAGGAAGAAATCGACCAGCTGCAGGACCAGCTGGTGAGCATCGCTCAGTCGGCTTCCTTCTCCGGTGAAAACTGGGTTGCCGGTGTCAACGGCACGAAGAGCGTCGTTTCCTCCTTCGTTCGCGATGGTTCGAACGGCGTTTCCGTCAAGATGACCGACTAYGCCCTGTCCACCGCATCGAACGGCAACGTTCTGTTCGGCATGACCACGACCGGTGCGCTCCAAACCACCTCGGGCATCCTCGGCACGACCAGCGGTACGATCGGCTCGGTCTACTCGCTCGACATCACGTCCTTCGGTCAGGCCGAACTCGGCCTTGCTCTGACCAACGTCGAAAACGCTCTGAAGGCGATGACCTCTGCCGGTGCAAAGCTCGGTTCGATCTCCACCCGCATCACCATGCAGGACGACTTCGTCAACGCGCTCAGCGACTCGATCGACTCCGGTGTCGGTCGCCTGGTCGACGCCAACATGGAAGAAGAGTCCTCCAAGCTCTCTGCCCTGCAGACGCAGCAGCAGCTCGCGATCCAGTCTCTCTCGATCGCCAACTCCTCTTCGCAGAACATCCTGTCGCTCTTCCGCGGCTAATAGGATCGCCGAACAGAACCCGCCAGGTAACCGGCGGGTTCTATCAAAATCAAGCCGCGCTTCCATGGAGCGCGGCTTTTATGGCAGTGCTCGCAAGCGCTCAGAGACGAGGAACGGGCGCGAGGCGGCAGCCCTGCGCCGGTTTGAGCGCTCCTCGCCTGAACCTTCCTTCCGGGACGTATTCCAAATCGACGCACTGCCTCAAAATTGCGCGCCTCACCACGTCCGGGATTTTTCACATCCGAAAGGGCTATCGTTTGGCGCAATCTTCGCCCGTTCGGAGTATTGATGCTGCGCCGTAACGATATAGGCTCTGCGCCGCCGTGACAGCACGCCGAATCGAAAGATATTGGCTGCAGGGGGAGCCTTAGCGCGGTCCAAATCTGGAAAAGCGAGACACTGACATGAGACAATCCATGGAGAGGATCATGGAGCGGCGATTGAGTGCCATCCTTGCTGCCGATGTGGTCGGTTACAGCCGGCTCATGGGCATCGACGAGGCCGGCACGCTGCAGGCGTTGAACCGCCATCGCTGCGAACTGGTCGACATCCGCATATCCGATTACAAGGGCCGCATCGTCAAGCTGACGGGCGACGGCATCCTGGCCGAGTTTCAGAGCGTCGTGAATGCCGTGGCCTGCGCCGCCGAAATCCAGCGCAGCATGGCCGTACGCAATGAAAATGTGCCAAAGGAGGAGCGGGTCGAATTCCGCATCGGCATCAACCTCGGCGATGTCGTGGTCGAAAATGACGACATTTTCGGCAATGGTGTCAACCTTGCCGCGCGCCTGGAAGGCGTCGCCCCGGTCGGCGGCATCGCCGTCTCGTCGATCGTGCGCGATCAGGTCGGTTCACGCCTCAATCTCGGTTTCGAGTTTTTAGGTGAACACGTGTTCAAGAATATCCGCCAGCCGGTTCAGGTCTACACGGTTACCTTCGAGAAGCCGAGTTCCACCCGCTTCGTCGCACAGAACCGCAACACCTGCTTCATCGCTGTCCTGCCGTTTACCAACATGAGCGGTGATGCCGATCAGGATTATTTCTCCGACGGCATCACGGAGGACATCATCACCGATCTTTCCAAGATCTCCAGCCTGCATGTGGTGCCGCGCAACACCGTCTTCACCTATAAGGGCACGTCGGTGAGAGTGAAGCAGCTCGCCCAGGAGCTCGGCGTGCGTTATATGCTGGAAGGCAGCGTCCGCATTGCCGGCAAGCGTGTGCGCATTTCCGGCCAGCTGATCGACACGACAAACGGCGATCATCTCTGGGCCGAACGCTATGACCGTGACCTCACCGATATCTTCGCCATCCAGGACGAAATCACCAACGCGATCGTCGGCCAGCTGAAGGTGCGGCTCCTGCCGGAAGAGCGCAAGGCGATCGCCGCCGAGCCAACCGCCAATGTCGAGGCCTATACCTATTACCTGAGAGGCCGGCAGCTCTCTCACACCTGGACCAAGTCCTATCTGCAACTTGCCCGGCGCATGTTCTACAAGGCCGTCGAGCTCGATCCGGATTATGGCCGCGCCTATGCCGGCATCGCCGATTGCGATGCTGCAATCCGCGACTGGGCGCCGGACGACGTGCCCCTGGAGCGCATTCTCGCAATGAGCGCCAAAGCCCTGGAACTCGATCCCGACCTTGCCGAGGCCCATGCCTCCCGCGGCCTGGCGCTCCACCAGAACGGCGAGGACGACGAGGCCACGGCATCCTTCGAACGCGCACTTGCGCTTGATCCCAATCTCTATGAAGCAAATTTCCACTATGCCCGCATTTTCTTCATGCATGGGGATTTCGCCGAGGCAGTGCATTATTTTACCCGCGCCGCCGAAATCCGCCCCGACGATTACGTATCGCCGATCCATCTGATGTCCTCCTACCACTCTCTCGGACGGACGGTGGACAAGGACAGCTGGGCGCGCATAGGCATTGCGAGAGCCGAGCGCGCGCTCAATCAGAACCCGGAAAACTCCGGTCCCGCCCATCGCGGCGCCCTTGCCCTTGCCCATCTCGGCGACGCCGGGCGCGCCTGCGATTGGGCCGCACGGGCAATTGCCATCGATCCCGATGATATCGTCGCCCAGTATAACCTCGCCTGCGTCCATTCCGTACTGGGCCATGTGGAGCGCGCAATCGATATTCTGGAAGGTTTGCTGCCCCGCAGCTCGGTCTACCACATCAAGTGGTTCACCCATGATTCCGACTTGGACAACCTGCGTCGGCATCCGCGCTTCCAGACGCTCGTAACCGACGCAATCAAAGGGCGGGAGCGGATCGAAGCATAGGGGGGTCCGATAGAGGGAGAACCTCTTCCGGCCTCCTGGCCACCTGCTCTCTTACGGCACGGTCGTGTCCAGAGCGGCCTCGACGATGCCGCCGCGTCGCCTTGCGCGGCAGCCCGACCGTAAAGAACAAGCTCGCCAACTCTATTGACGGGAGCAAAAGCTCTGCGCGGACCGAACCTGTGCTCCCGGTTGATTGGCAGCCTCCTGGGATAACGGGCAAACCGCATTCTTCGCCATCGCCGCCTACACCAAGGTCCAGTTTGCTGTCTCTGCCACTCTGATAGTTCTGCGGGTTGAGAAGCTTAGAGCGAGGCCTAGCTTCCTTTTACCATCGACCCCGAAAACCCAAAAGCGTAGGAGCCTTTCGATGAAGTCCAAGGTAGCTGATGTACTGACAGAGGTGCTGCATGCAGCCGGGGTGAAGCGGATATATGGCGTAGTCGGCGACAGTCTGAACGGGCTTACGGAAGCGCTCAGAAAGAGGGGCGACATCGAGTGGATTCACACCCGCCATGAAGAGACAGCCGCCTTCGCAGCGGGGGCCGAAGCCCATCTTAGCGGCGAACTGGCCGTTTGCGCCGGAAGCTGCGGCCCGGGCAACCTGCACCTCATCAACGGTCTGTTCGACTGCCACCGCTCGCGCGTGCCCGTCCTTGCCATTGCCGCGCAGATACCTTCAGCCGAGATCGGCAGAGGCTACTTCCAGGAAACGCATCCCGAGCAACTTTTCCGGGAATGCAGCCACTACTGCGAGCTTGTAAGCCATCCGGAACAATTGCCGGCAGTGATCGAAACGGCTATTCGCACGGCCATCGGAAAGCGCGGCGTTGCAGTCGTGGTCATTTCGGGCGACGTGGCATTGACTGATTTCACGGCGAAGATTTCGACAGCGGCCGCACTCACGCTGTCCCAGCCGAACGTCGTGCCGGCGAACGATCAGATCGATCGACTGTCGGAACTGCTCAACAACAGTTCGAAAGTCACCCTTCTGTGCGGACGCGGCTGCGAAGGGGCGCATGACGAATTGATCGCCTTTGCAGATCGGCTGAAGGCGCCTGTTGTCCACGCGCTCGGCGGCAAGGAACATGTCGAGTGGGACAATCCCTTCGATGTCGGCATGACCGGCCTGATCGGCTTTTCTTCGGGGTACAAGGCCATGCTGGAATGTGACACGCTTGTCATGCTCGGCACCGATTTCCCATATCGGCAGTTTTACCCAACCGACGCCAAGATCGTACAGGTGGACATTCGACCGGAAAATCTCGGCCGCAGGGCCTCGCTGGATCTCGCAATCGTCGGCGACGTCAAATCGACACTGGCGGCAACGCTGCCGAAGCTGACGGAGCGAACGGACCGGGATCATCTGGATGCCTGCCTTGCCGCCTATAAGAAGGCGCGGGAAGGCCTCGACGACCTCGCCACCGGCAGAGAGGGCGGCAAGATTCATCCGCAATATGTGGCACGCCTTCTGAGCGAACATGCCTCCGACGATGCCGTTTTCACCTTCGATGTCGGGACCCCAACGATCTGGGCTGCACGTTACCTGAAAATGAACGGAAAGCGTCGCCTGATCGGATCCCTGGTTCATGGGTCGATGGCCAACGCCCTTCCTCAGGCGATAGGGGCACAGGCAACATACAAGGAGCGCCAGATCATCAGCATGTCCGGCGATGGCGGCTTTGCCATGTTGATGGGTGACTTCCTGACGCTCGTTCAGCAGAATCTGCCGGTGAAGGTCGTTGTCTTCAACAATTCTGTTCTCGGATTCGTGGCGATGGAAATGAAGGCTTCCGGCTTCCTCGAGACCGGCACCGAACTCAAGAATCCAGATTTTGCGGCGGTTGCTCGCGCGGCCGGAGTCCATGGCGTTCGCGTGGAAGATCCCGCCGAGCTTGACGGTGCCATCAGGGAAATCCTGGCGCATCCCGGCCCGGCACTGCTCGACGTCGTTACGAACACGCAGGAATTATCGATGCCGCCCAGGATCGAAGCAGCGCAGGTGAAGGGTTTCGGCCTCTGGGCCATTCGCGCGGTAATGAACGGCCGGGGAGACGAACTCGTGGACCTCACGGTCTCCAATTTCCTGTCTCGGTGACGGCGGACGCAGCCTTTCATAATCGGTCGGTAACAGGATAACCGACCGCGGGAGGAGCCCTCACCGGCGGCTTTGACCCCAACCGACATGTTGCAGAAGCTGATTGAACTTGGTTCAATTTAGATAAGCATCGCGCCAATCATTGCCAGAGCCGATCGTCGCGCCGGCCTCGTTGAATAAATGGACGAAAGGCTCGCGTATGACGATCGGGATCCGTTCGCCGGAGGCTGCCCGGCTGATGCCGCGCAGTGCCAGGGTGAAACCATTTCCGGCCGCCGTCTCGGCGTGGATGATCGTTTCCGAACCGAGGATTTCGGTGTCGCCGACCACGATTTGCAGGCTGCCTTCGCCAATTTCGCAATGTTCGGGCCTTATGCCGAACGTTACCGGGGCTCCATCAGGCAGATCGACCGGGCGACCGGGCAAGGGAATATGGGTGCCGTCCTCAAGCGAAACGCCCAACATGTCACCGATGCGCGC
This sequence comes from Rhizobium sp. 01L419, assembly GCF_056400025.1. Taxonomy (NCBI): domain Bacteria; kingdom Pseudomonadati; phylum Pseudomonadota; class Alphaproteobacteria; order Hyphomicrobiales; family Rhizobiaceae; genus Rhizobium; species Rhizobium sp. 01L419. Next base: position 53,690 of record NZ_JBFTSM010000027.1, on the reverse strand, counting down.
GATCCGGCCGGCAAGAAGGTTCATTGGCGGTGCGCCAAGAAAGCGGGCGACGAAAAGGTTTGCCGGGCGTGCATAAAGCTCGATCGGCGGGCCGACCTGTTCGATGCGGCCTTCGTTGAGCACGACGATCTGGTCGGCCATGGTCATTGCTTCAACCTGATCATGCGTGACGTAGACCATTGTCGATTTCAGCCGCCGATGAAGGCTGATCAGTTCCCCGCGCATCTTCACACGCAGCTCGGCATCGAGATTGGAGAGCGGTTCGTCGAAGAGAAAAGCCTTCGGTTCCTTGACGATGGCGCGGCCGATCGCAACACGCTGGCTCTGGCCGCCGGAAAGCTGGCTCGGGCGACGCGTCATAAGGTGCTCGATCTGCAGAATACTGGCCGCCTTGGCAACGCGGGCGGTGATTTCCTGCCTGGCGAGCTTCTGGTTCTCCAGGCCAAATTTAAGGTTCTGCTCGACGTTCATATGCGGATAGAGCGCATAGGACTGGAAGACCATCGCCATGCCCCGTGCGGACGGCAGAAGATGGTCGCAGCGCTGGCCGTCGATGCGGACTTCGCCCGACGTTACTTCCTCCAGCCCGGCCATCATGCGCAAAAGGGTCGACTTGCCGCAACCCGAAGGCCCGACAAAGACGGTGAAAGAGCCGTCGGCGATCTTCAGGTCGATGCCGTGGATAACTTCGAGACTTTGAAAGGCTTTTCGGACTGCCTTGAGTTCAATGCCGGCCATTACGCCACCGTTCCGAGTTCAATCGACTGGCCCGCCTCGACAGGCTTCCTCTCGGCAAGACGGTGTTTCAGCCCGTCCACCGAGATTTCAGCGGCGTTGAGGCTGCCTCCGAGCACCGCGAGACTGAGGCCATCGCCCTTGCGGGTCAATGTGCCGAATGCGCTGCCGGCCGACCAGAATAGACGATAGTCGCCTTGCACTTTCGGTGTGAAGACAAGTGTGCCGGCGACGAAATCGGCACGCAGGCCGGAGAAGGCGTTGACCAGCTGCCAGGCAGACATCGAGCGCGCATAGTAGGAGCCGCATTCGATGTCGTTCCAGGGATTGCGGCGGGAGCCATCATGGCGGTTGCGGGCACCGCAGACGATATCCATGCCCTCCTCGATGAGACCATGCATGATGAGGTGGGAGGCAGCCATATATTCAATGCCGGTCCAGACCTCCTCGGCATAGGGGGCCGCCACCATTGGCTGGCGGATGCCTTCAGGATAGGTTGCGATCAACAGCCCCGCCTCATCCTCATAGGCATAATTGCGGCAGGGATTGAAGTGATCTTCCAGCGTCGGGCGGAAGTTGTTCTTGTGCACGGATTTCAACGCGGTCCTCACCTTGTCGGCATCGAGGAAACCGCCGATGCCGGCAACCTCGGCATGCCATTGGCCGAGGATCTGGTCGGAGATGCAGCCCTCGCCCATCTGGTATTTGAGCTCCTGGAACTCCTCCGACCAGTAGGTTTCCATGAAACCGTCGGCAAGCACGCCGGCGGTGCGGCCGACATCGAAGGGCGTCAGCACGCCCTTGTCGGAGAGATCGATCTTCTGGATGAACCAGCGCCCGTTGAAGAGTTCGGAATTGATATAGGCCGCACCGGCTTTGCCCATGCGCGCCGTCTTTTCCGACAGCGCCGTATCGCCGAGGACCGCCGCCATTTCGGAGACGCCGAGCAGGGCTGCCACATACATGGAGGCGAGCCAGGAATTCGGGCCGAACAACTCCATATCGAGGGTCTGATGCTGGCGGCCGGACAGGATGCCGCTCTGATCGGGATCCCAACGATCGGGATTTTCGGGCGACCATGCATATTCGATGGCTCGTTTGACGTTCGGCCAGTAGCGGCGCAGCCATTCGGTATCGCCGCAAAGCTTCCAGTCCCGATAGGTCTTGATGATCGCGCCGAAATGCCCGTCTGCGCAGGGGCCGATGATGTCGAAACCTGAGCCGAGCGGCAGCTTCTGGCGGAAGGTCAGCCCGCCGGTCGGCAACTGGTTGTAGCTGAATTCGGTCTCGCGCAGCGTCCGCTCAATCGCCGGGAAAAGATGCGAGACCGCCTGCTGGTAATTCCAGACATGTGTGCAGGTGCCTTCGCAGGAGCCATCCTGCGTATGCTGGCCTTCCCAGGCCCAGAGCGCGCCATTTTCCAACCGGATGCAGGTGGCCGTGCGCAACAATGCAAGCGTCGCGCTCGCAGCATCCTTGACCTCCGCCGGCAGCGTCGTGTCGAACAATCCATCGCGGAAGGCGGCGGTTGCCGCACTCAATGCATCCCATCGCGTCAGCGCCTCAAAAGCACTTGCAGTCGAATCCGCCCATTGTGTCGCATAATAGTTCGTCCAGCTCGGCGTCGGCCGATCGGGAATGAGGCCGTCCGGCTTATCGCGATAGGCCCAGTAGACATCGCCCTGCGGGAAGTTCCAGGTAATGACGAAGCGCACCTTCCTGCGCGCACCGGGTGCCAGGATGAAGCGGGCGCCAAGCGTGGCATGTTCCGGCTGCAGGCTCATGTGCCGGGAGGCGCGCGGCTCGTCGTAATGCCGCTTCGGCAGACGACCAGGTCTTGCAAACTCCTTCCAGTAAACTGAGAGATCGTCGAACCACTGGCCACGATAATGATGGTCGGTGTGGTCGACGTCGTCTGCGTCCGTTGCGATCGTCAGATCGCCGCGTTGCGTCGCCGGCAATGTGGTATCGGACGAGGTCAGATGCAGGCTGCTGATCCCGCCTTCCTGCCTGAAGCTATGGATGCCGCTGTTCGAACCGTAATTGCCGAGCGTGCCGGCAAGCGTGTAGGTCAGTTCGTCCGCCGTATCATTGACGATTTCGAATTCGAACATCGCAACCGGCATCGAGGAATCGCGATCATTGTGCGGAATGAAGGGGCTCAGCGCCGAAAGCCTGACGCCACCCGGGAAACGCTCGTCCTTGAAGACCAGATCGGCTGTCGGAAAACGCCCGTAAAAATCGACCTCGTGGAAATGCGGCACGCCGACCAAAGTCTGGCGGTTAGCGCCGTGGCCGAAGCCATCAAACATCTTGCGCAGACCCGGCGCCCCGGAAGGGTTCAGATCGTAAGGCCCATTGAGCACACGGGCATCGACCAGTTCTCCGCCCCTTTCGGCCTTGATGGCAAAATGCGAGTAGCCGTTATAGCCCTGCAGCGCTGGGCGGTTGCGGATCGACCAATCGATCAGCCGGCCACTGCCGGAGATCGACAGGCCGCCGGAGCCGATGCCGCCGAGCGGAAAGGCGATATGGCGCGTGCGCTCGCCCTTATAGGCAAAGCGAGGTTCGATGGAGGCGAGATCATCCCACATGAAATCAATGTCCCTGAGGTTAGTTTTTGATGCCGCTCATCGTGATGCCTTCGATCACGAATTTCTGGGCGAGGAGAAAGAGGAGAACGACGGGCAGGATCGACATGCTCATGGCCGCCATCACCACCGAGAGGTTGCCGGAGGCCATGTAGCCGCGCAGCACGTCCATCGCGACCGGCAGCGTCAGCGATTCATTCGAGCTCAAGAGCACCTTGGCCTGGAAATAATAGTTCCAGGTCTGGGTGAAGGTGATGATGCCGAGGGCTGAAAGCGCCGGGCGAAGCTGCGGCAGCGATATCCGCCAGAAGATCTTGACATAACCCGCACCATCCATCAGTGCCGCTTCCTCCAGCGCCTTCGGCTGGCTGAGCATGAATTGCCGCACCAGGAAGATGCCGAAACTGGAGGTGAGATACATGAGCGCCAGCCCGATCGGCCGGTCGAGCAAGCCAAGCCGCGCATAGCCGAGATAGATCGGCAGGATCGTCACCTGAGCTGGAAACATCAGTCCGATAAGCAGGACAAAGAACAATGTATCGCGTCCGCGGAAGTTCAGCCTCGCGAACGCGAAGGCAGCAAGCGTGCAGGTCACCATCTGGCCGACGGTGACGATGACGGCGATCATGACCGAGTTGAAGTAGATCTCCAGGAACGGCACGCGCGAGGCCAGCACCTGCCGGTAGTTGGTGAGATCGAAATTCGGCGGCAGGAAGCTTGGCGGTAGCTTGTAGGCATCCGAAACCGGGCGGAACGACATCGAAAACAGCCATAGGAAGGGCAGCAGCATGCCGATCGCCATCGCCACCATGGTGGCGATGATCGCCCAGTCGATCCAGCGCCGGGCAGCGCGCGTCTGCATCATATTGTTCATTGCTGCACCCATTTGCGCGAGAGGATCTGCTGGATGGCGGTGATGACGAGGATGATCACGGTCATGACGACGGAGATCGAGGCGGCATAGCCGATCTGGAAACTGCCGAAGCCCTCCTCGACGATCTGGATCGACAGCGAGCGCGTGGCGTCACCCGGCCCGCCCTGTGTCAGGATGACGATCGATTCGAACACCTGCAGCGCGCCGATCGAGGCGTAGACGATGCAGAAGAAGACGACCGGCGAGATATAGGGCAGCGTGATGCGGAAGAACTGGCGCCATGCGGGCGTTCCGTCCATCACCGCTGCCTCCAGAATGCTCTTCGGCACGCCCTGGAGGGCAGCGATGAAGATGACCATGAAGAAGCCGGTATTCTTCCAGACGTCCATGATGATGATCGAGGTCATCGCCTGGCCGGCATCGGTCAGCCATCGCACACCCGGAAGGCCGATCAGCCGCAGGTAATAATTGATGACGCCGAGATCATCGCCATAGAAGTAGGTCCAGACGATCGAGACGAAAGCGGCGGCGATGATGACGGGCAAGAAGAAGGCGAGCCGGAAGAAATAAAGCAGCCAGCCCGGCATGGCGCGGTTCAGCGCCAGCGCCAGTAAAAGCCCGATCGAAACGTTGAAAGTGACGGCAAAGAGAGCGAAACGCAATGTGTTCCAGAGAATCTGAAGCGAGCGCTGGTCGGTAAAGAAGCGGATGAAATTGTCGAAACCGACCCATTGCGAACCGAGCATCGGATCGTAGTAGGCGAAGGCGAGGATCGTCGTGACGATCACAGGCGCGATCACGAAGGTCAGGTAAAGCACCGTTGCCGGCAGCACGAAGAGATAGCCGGTTGTTGCCTGTGCGCGGCTGAGCTGCGATGGCTGGCGTCTTTGAATGGTCGAGGTCATGGCATCTGGCTCGAATAGACGGACATGGTTTGTCAGCCGTCGCACGCGGGATGGCAGATGCCTTTGATGGCAACATGCCACCCGGCCGCGACGGCGGGAGGGCTATCGTGAGAACCTTGGATCGATCAGCCGCCCATGCGCTTCTTCAGCCGCTGGAAGGAGGCGTTGAGCTCGGCATCTGCCTGCTTCACGCCGTCGGCGATCGAGACCTCGCCTGCCATCATCGCGGTGTAGTAGCGGATGAAGATCTTCTCGACCTCCTGGAAATTGGCAGGCGACGGCACGGCCTTGGTGTTCGGCAGCGTCTGGTAGTAGAGCGCAGCACTTGGCGGGAAGCTGAGGAATCCCGGCGTCTCGGCGGCCGACTTGCGGCCGGGAACGCCACCACCCTTTTCGCCCTCCTCCTTCTGCGTTTCCTCGCTCGTCAGCTCGAGAATCAGCGCCTTGGCAAGGTCAGGCTCTTTGCTTGTCTTGGCGACAGCGTAGCCGCCGAAGCCGATCACGGTCGTGTCCCTCTCCTTGCTCGGAGGAACGGCGACATCCATGTTGAGCTTGTTGTTCTTGGCACTCTGGACGATCCAGTGGCCGCGGCTGATCATCGCCACCTGGCCGGCCATGAACTGGTTGTCCATCATATCCTTGCCGGGGATTGGCGAGACGCCGTCGACATGGATGAGGTCATGGAGGAATTGCAGGCTTTCGGCGACCTTGGGATCCAGCATGTTGGATGCCGTCCACTCGTCGTTGATGGCGCCGGTGCCATTCGAGAAGAACCATGGCTGGACGAAGAAGTTCTGGTTCGGCACCTCATAACCGAACTGGGTGACATTGCCCGACGCATCCTTGACCGTCAGCTTCTTGGCGACATCGCGGAATTCGTCCCAGGTCCATTTGCCGTCCTTCGGATAGGCAACACCCGCCTTGTCGAACAGATCCCTGTTGTAGTTGATCATGATGTTGTTCCAGCCGATCGGGATATAGTTGATATCCCCCTTGTAGCTCGACTGCTTGAAGAGGCTCGGAGCGAAGTCCGAAAAACCGGGATTGGCGGCGACAAAATCGTTGAGCGGCAGGAAGAGAGAGCGCGACGAGAAGCTCTGGAAAGTCTCGATCGCCGTGCCATAGACATCGGCCTGCTGGCCGGAGTTGAACTGGCTGAAGACCTTGGTGACATAGTCGCCCCAGCCCGTCGAAATCGGATCAACGGAAAGCTCGACCTTGACGTTGGGATACTTCTTGTTGAAACGCGCAATGGCGTTGGTCATGGCGGATAGCTCGGCCTCACCGCCGAAGCCCTGCATCTTCAAGGTCGCCGTGACATCGGATTGCGCAAAGGCGCGGCCGAGACTTGCGCCGACGGCAAGAGCGGCAGACGAAATCAGCAGCGAACGCCGCGATAACTCATGCATGTGATCCTCCCTTTGCGCCTCCTCCGGCGCGTTCCCAATTGTCCCGGCCTCCACCGGTCGAAACGTTTCGTATTCTTCCGCAGAAAAATCGCGGACCCAGATCCCTCCCGGTCCCGCGAGCTGTCATTTGCCTAGTCGAAACGTTTCGTATAAGAGCATCAGAACGGCCCGATGGCAAGAGGGTCCGAGAAAAAGCTCGGGAGGATGGGATGGCCACCATCAAGGATGTGGCGAAACGGGCGGGTGTCGCCATATCGACGGCATCGGCCGCGCTCAACCGGTCAGCCCCTGTGAGCGACGAGGTGATCGCCAAGGTCGAGGCGGCCGTTCGCGACATCGGTTATATCCCACATGCCGGCGCACGCAGCCTGCGCATGGGCCAGTCGCGGCTCATCGGCCTGATCCTGCCCGATATCACCAATCCGCATTTCGCCAAGGTCGCCAAGGTCGTCGAGTCCGCTTGCCTCAATGCCGGTTACATGGCAGCGGTCTATTCGACGAGCGAGGATCATGACCGCGAGCAGCAGATCCTGACCATGATGCGCATGCAACGCGTCGAAGGGCTCATCATCATTCCGACGCGCTCGGATGCCGAGCATGGCGCCCGCATGGTCGACAAGATCCATGTGCCGACGATCCTCCTCGACAGCTTCATCGAAGGCTTGCCCTATGACGTGATCAAGCTTGACAATATCGCCGCAGGCCGCATCGCCACGGAACATCTGATCGGCCTTGGTCACAGACGGATCGCCGTTACCGCCGGACGCAACAACATCGTCACAGGGGAAGATCGTCTTCAAGGCTATATGCAGGCCCATGCCGCCCACGGCCTGCCGGTCGATCCCGGTCTGTTGCTTCAGGGGCGTTTCGACCAGGCGCTGGCGCATGACAGCACAAGCAGGCGCATGCGCGAGCCGGATCCGCCGACGGCGATTTTCGCGCTGTCGAACATGATGACGCTCGGTGTCCTTAACGCGCTGCACGAAATGGGTTTCAGAGTGCCTGATGACGTCTCGGTCATCGGGATAGACGATTTCGATTTTGCAAATATCATGAACCCACCGCCGACAGTCGTTGCGGCTCCGGTGCTAGAGATGGCCCAAAAGGCGATCTCCACACTTCTCAGCGAGATCTCCGACAAAACGCCGCCAAGTGCTGCGCGGACGATCTTTTCCCCAAACCTGATCCTTCGAAAATCCTGCACGGCACCCGCAGCCGAGCGGGCCGACGCATGACCTGAGAAGCAACAGCCGATTGGCATTGGCGCGACGTCGCATACGATTGCGCCGCTTCATAAAAGCATCATGCGCATTTGCAATGAGAAACATCGAACTGCCCGCCATCCTCACTCATCACATGGATTATCTTCATGAAATTGTCCTCGGCCGCCGCCCGCCTGTCACCAACCGCCTCGCCCCGCCTCCTCGTACTCGCCGAAACAGCCCTCAAAGCAGGAGAAACGGCCCGCAATGCGCTCAGACGACGCACGGCCGCCGAGATGGTCCACAAGGCGCCGCGCGACTACCAGACGGAAATCGATGTCGCAGTCGAGCGGATCATCGTCGATGAGATGATGAGCGCATTCCCGACCTATGCGATCAAGGGCGAGGAAGAGGTCGGCAACCGCCAGGGTGGCACGGATGCGCCGGTCATCTATATCGACCCGATCGACGGCACGACCAATTTCGCCTGGGGCATCCCGCATTTCGGCATGACGATCTCGATCGCCGAGGCCGACCGCATCGTCGCCGGCGTCGTCTATGACGCCATGCAGGACGAACTCTTCAGTGCGGAGGCCGGCGGCGGAGCCTGGCTGAACGGCGAACTCATCCATTGCGCCGAGGTCGCCGATATCCAGAACGTGCTCGTGGGCGCCGGTCTGCCGATCCCCGGTCAGGTCAAGGCAGTCTCGGAAGAGCTTTATTTCAATACGATCAGGCGCCTCATGGCCAATACAGCCGGCGTGCGTCGTCTCGGTTCGGCAGCGCTTTCAATCGCCTATGTCGCCTGTGGCCGGTTGGATGGCTTTTTCGAGGACGGCCTGTCAGTCCATGACTTCGGCGCCTCGGCGCTGATGGTCGAGGAAGCGGGCGGCATCGTCACGCGCTTTTCCGGTGCTGCCATCAGCGGCAAAGGCGATATCCTCGCGGCAAGCAAGGCACTTTATCCCTGGCTACAGGAAGGCTTTCAGCCGAAGGCCTGAGGCATTCAGGCCGTAAAGAGCGGTTGCACGGATGCAGCCGCTTCGGCAGATGCTGACTGATGGATCAGGGCATTATCGCGGAAGGCGAAGAAGCCGGAGCAGCTGGGAGCAACGACCATCCCTGCCCTGATCATATCGGTCGGCGCAACCATTGCCTTCAGCCTGATGCCATCGGCAAGGTCGATATCGACGATCTTGTGCATGCCGAAATCGGTAACGCGATGGACGATCGCATCTGCCGGCCGGCTGGCGGGACGCACCGTCAAGGCTTCCGGACGCATTGCGAGCGTCACTGGACCATCCGCAACGGGAACGGAAAAGCTAAAAAGCGGGTGCGTACAGACGCCGTTGCGGATCTCGCTCTCAACGAAATTCATCGAGCCGATGAAGCCGGCGACGAAAGCCGTCCGCGGCTCGCGATAGATGACGCTCGGCGGCGCGACCTGCTCCGTGCGGCCGTCGCGCATGACGACGATGCGGTCGGCAAGCGCCAGGGCTTCATCCTGACCGTGGGTGACGAACAATGTCGTGATACCAAGCCGCTGCTGGATGTCGCGCACCTCCTCCCGCAGTCGCTCGCGCAGATGCTGGTCGAGACTGGCGAAAGGCTCGTCGAGCAGCAGGATCTTCGGCTCGAGGACGAGCGAGCGGGCAAGTGCGACACGCTGCTGCTGCCCCCCGGAAAGCTGCGTCACTGCACGGCGCCCGTAATCGGCAAGGCCGACGAGGGCAAGGGCGTCCTCGACGCGCTGGCGGATTTCGGCCTTCGGCAGGCGCCGCAGCTTAAGGCCAAAGGCGATGTTGTTGAAGACATCCATATGGGTCCAGAGAGCATGACTCTGGAACACCATGCCGGTCGGGCGCCGCTCCGGCGGCAGGTTCGTCACATCCCTGGCGTCGATACGAATGCTGCCTTCGCTCGGCCGCTCGAAGCCACCGATCATGCGAAGCAACGTCGATTTGCCGGAACCCGATGGGCCGAGCAGGCAGACGAGTTCGCCGTCACCGACCTCGAGCGAGAAGTCTCGGACGGCAAAGGTGTGGCCGAAACTCTTCGAAACGCCTTCAATCACCAGATGCGCCATTCTTGAAACCCTTTCTGTCGGCGCTCAGGCGCCGAAGCCTCGCGCGAAGGCGCCGGTGCCGACGACGCGGCGCGCGAACATCAATGCCGCAAAGGACGGCACCCACAGCATGACGGAGAGGACCGCGCCATATTGCACGACGATCTGGTTGTTGATGAAGCTGATCATCAGCACCGGCATGGTGCGGATCTCCGGCGCTCCGATCAGCCATGCGCCCTCCGTCTCATAGAAAGTACCGACGAAGGTCAGGAGCAGGGCCGCGGATATGGTCGGCGCGGCCTGCGGCAAGGTGATCGACCAGAAGACGCGAAGCGGCGTTGCGCCGGCATCGCGTGCAGCCTCCTCCATGCGCCGATCGACATTCTGGAAGGCGGCTACCGGGATCCAGATCATCAACATCAGTGTGCCGACGAGTTGGATCAGGACCACGCCCCAGAAGGTACTGATCAACCCCATTTGCAGGAAGATGCCGGCGATCGCCACCAGCAGGCCGAATTTCGGAAAGGCATGCGAGGCGAGAAACGAGAGGAACAGGATATTGCGCCCGGGAAAGCGCATTCTTGCGAAGGCGTAGGCTGCCGGAAGGCAGATGATCGCCGAAAGCACTGTCACGGTCGCAGTCAGGCGCAGGCTGAGGAACAACGCATCCCAGACATCCTTGCGGGCCAGCGTCTGCGACCAGAAACGCAGGCCGAACTGTTGGGGAATGACCGAAGGATAGCGCCAGATTTCGGTGAAGGCCCAAGTGGCGACGACCAGCAGCGGCAACGCGATGAACAGCGTCAGCAGCAGCGAAAGAGCGAGGCCCGTCCAATCGAATTTCAAGGCAGTCGACTGGCGCATCATCGGCCCTCGCGATTGCGGGCGATCGACCAGACGTAGAAGGCGCCGAAGAGAAGGCAGAAGCCGAAGGTGATGACCGCCTGCGTCAGCGCACTCAGCGGATCGTTCATGTCGGCAAAGGTGCGCTGCATGAAAGGCCCCATCATCTCCGGTGAGGCTGGACCGAGGACATAGGGCAGCGTGAAGGCCGAGAATATGCCGAGAACGGCGAAGGAGGCGGTCACCAGAAGCGAATTTCCCATGCGCGGCAGAATGATCGAGATGAAGACCCTAAAAGGCGTTGCACCGACATCGCGGGCCGCCTCGATGGAGCTGTTGGAAACAGACGTAAGGCCGGCCGTCAGCATCAGCACGGTCAAAGGCAGATTGTCCCACACGAGACCAATGACCGGTCCCCAGGGGGTCAGATAAGGGCTCGGCAGCTTCGGCAGGCCGATGGCATTGAGCAGGATGTCGACCGTCCCGTTCGGCCCGATCGTGCGGATCAGGGCGTAGGACAGGATGATCGAGGGCACGAACATCGGAAAGATCGCCATGCCCTGAACATAGGCGGCGAGGCGACCGCCGGAAAAGCGCAGGTAAAGCGCAATCGGAAGTCCGATCGCAAGCAGCAGCAGGCCGCACACCAAGGTCGTCCAGAGCGTCAGCCAGAGATTGTTCAGGCTGTAACCATCGGTGAAGAAGAAATGGTAGGAGGCGAGTGAAAACTCGGTCGTCCCGTCCGGCTGGCGGATGAAGACGGTGGTAGCGACTGCCGAGAGGATTGGAAAGATAATCAGCCAGCCGACCAGAAAGACCGGCATGCCGACCAGGAGGAGCCCGTAAAGGCTCCCCCTGCCGAGAGGCTGAGCGCGGCGCGCGACCGCAGGCTGCAAGGCATCCATTGCCATCAGGTGCGGCTGATTCCGGGAGCGACGTTGCGGTACCAGCCGTCGTTGATCGCCTTTTCCCAATCGCCGCCCGGGAAGGTCGGGATGGTCGCCGGGATGACGTCGGCATATTTCTTGCGCAGGTCTTGGGAAATGTGATCCCAGGAAACGCCCGGGAAACCGCCGATCTCGGTAATAATGGCTTCCTGCATCTCGCTCGTCAGCATGAAAGCCGCGAGCTTGAGGGCGGCGTCCTTGTTGGCGCCGTTCGTGAAGATCGTCATGGCCGAGAAGCCGCCGCAGAGCGCAAGGTCGGAGAGCTGTACGAGACCGGTCGTCTCGGGCAGGACGCCCTGCGAGATCGCCTGCAGGACCTGGTCGGACCAGACGGGAGCCATGGTGACGACGCCCTGAGCGAGCAGCTGGATCGACTGCGTGTTGCCGGCGGTATAGGCGCCCTTCTGATAGAGCGACGGCGCGAGATCGTTGAGGATCTGCCATGCCGGTGTCAGCGTCTGGCTGGCATAGTCGGCAGTGAAATTGTCGATCTTGAACTTCTTCGGATCGCGGCCGTTGGCTTCATGGATGGCGCGGCGGACGAAATTGCCGCCCGAGCCACCCTTGTCCGGACGGTTGTAGATGAACTGGCCGGGATTGGCCTTGATCCAGGCGGTCAGTTGTTCCCAGGTCTTCGGCGCATCCTTCGGATCGAGCTTGGTCTTGTCATAGGCAAGCAGAACCTGCGAGCCGCGATAGGGCAGCCCGTAGGGCGTGTCGAAAGCGAGAGGATTGACCCGGTCGAAGCCCTGGACATTCTCGGCGGAGAATTTCACCCAGAGACCGGCATCGATGCCGCCGGCCGGGAGGCGCGGATCGAACTGTTCGAAGAGGTCGGCCTGCGGATCGGTCTTGGTCTGCAATGCCGCAAGCGCGCGGTCGGCGATGGCGCGAAGGCCGTTATTGTCGCCGGCATCGGTGATCTTGAGCGCCGCTTCCGGATGAGCCTTTTCGAAAGCCGGACGGATGATGTTGTTCCAGAGGTCGACGATATTGGAATCCGAGCCGCTGTAGAGGTCAATCGTGCCTGCGGCGGCCGAGGCGAAGCGCGGAAGGGCCAGAAGGCCCGCAGCCGCCGACGATGTGATCAGAAATTCGCGCCTATTCATATCCTGTCTCCCTTCGCTGTCGAGGCAAACGCCCCTGATGAGTTCAGAGACTTGCTAGTCCTGGCGCGTAACATCGGAATGACAGAAGGGAGGAAAATGCACACGTGTGCCAAGCCCAGCAGACAGGTCTCTCCGTCCACCGAATGGCAGGCTAAAGCCCGACTGCGTGAAGCTGTAGAACCGCAAGACCGTCATGCGCAATTTGTCGTGGCGGCGACGCCTTGTCAGACTGCGGTGGCCCTCGAATGAGGACCACCTATTTCGATGTCGTCAGCGTACGGATTTGAAAGCCGCTCTCACTTCCTCGGCGAAGATCTGCGGCTGCTCCCAGGCGGCAAAATGCCCGCCCTTTTCGACCTGATGATAGTAGGTCAGCGAGGGATAGGCCTGCTTGGCCCAGCTTTCAGGCGCGCGATAGATCTCCTTCGGAAATACCGTGATACCGACCGGGACTTTGATGTCTTTCGTCTTCTGCGCCTCTGCACTGAAGTTGTTGTTGTTGTTTTCCCAGTAGAACCGCGACGACGATGCGCCGGTGTTCGTCAACCAGTAGAGGGTGATATCGTTCAGCATCTCGTCCTTGGAGAAGACCCGTTCAGGAACGCCGCCACTGTCACTCCATTGAGCGAACTTCTCGTAGATCCAGGACGCCAGGCCAGACGGCGAGTCGGCGAGCGAGTAACCGATTGTCTGCGGCCGGGTCACCATCATGGCGCCATAGGCAGCGTTCCGTCCGAAGAAGGTGCTCAAAGAGTTATAGGCTTCTCGCTCCGGTGGCGACAGTTCTGCAGGGGCCGCGTCTCCGCTGTTGATGGCCTTCATGAGCTCGCCTGGAACCGTCGCAGGCATATTGAGATGAATTGCCAGCAAGCCCTTCGGCGCCTGGCGCGCCAACGCGTCGGAAATCACCGAACCATGATCCCCGCCTTGGGAAACATAGTGGTCATAACCGAGCCGCTTCATCAGGACGTCCCAAGCGCGGGCGACCCGGTCCGGACCCCAGCCCTGATCGACTGGACGTCCGGAAAATCCGTAGCCCGGTATCGAGGGGATGACGACGTCGAACGCATCTTCTGGCCGGCCACCATACGCGGTCGGGTCGGTGAGAGGTCCGATTGTCTTGATGAATTCAAACATCGATCCGGGCCAACCATGGGTCAGAACGATGGGCAGAGCGTTGGGGTGGCGTGAACGGACATGGATGAACTGGATGTCGACACCGTCGATCGTCGTGACGAACTCCGGCAGCGCATTCAGTTCCGCCTCAGCCCTGCGCCAGTCGTACTGGGTACCCCAATAGCGAACCAGCTCCTGGACCTGTGATAGCTGGATACCCTGGGAGGTGTCGTCGACCGTCTCCTTGTCCGGCCATCGGGTGTCAGCGATGCGTTTGTGCAGGTCGTCGAGTTGCGACTGCGGAACGTGGATCTGGAATGGGCGGACGCTTTCGTCTGTGCTCGTCGCCTTCGCGCCAACACTCGACGTAAGATCGGCGGCATAGGCCGGAAAAACATAGGCTGCCGGAACGAACAGCAGAGAACCAAATGCTATGGCGATTGCTCGATCCGCGATGCGACGCCGATCTGTAACATTGTCGGTCTTTGTCATGAAACACTCTCCTTCGATTTCTGCCGCAGTCGCGGCGCCCGTTAACGAAGAGCGGTTTCAAGGATTGACGTGTCCGGCATATTTCGAAAATCGAACGAAGTGTATCAGCGTGTAGGGGTGACGCGCCGGGACGCAAAATTGGCAGATTGCCGATGGTTCTCTCCGGGCATATTCTGCCGGAGTTCCGCGGTCGGCTGCATCTGGCGGGAGCGCCTCCGGCATCCCACCAAACAGCGAAAGCACGGCGGCTTGTCGTCACGAAGATTCTGGCCGCAAAAGCAGGTTGGAGATCCCTTTGGAAGATCGAACAATTCGAAAGAGATTGGAGCGCCATTGGGAGGCGTCTGACGCAAACGATTTCGACGTCGAACATGAAATCTATCACGAGGATGCCTTGCTGGATTATCCGCAATCTGGAGAGCGGATTCACGGCCGACGCAACATTCAAGAAAGCCGGTTCGTCCAGCCAAATAAAAAGCGGTTTACAGTCCGGCGAAGTGTCGGCAGCGGAGATCTCTGGGTCACCGAATTCACACTCACTTATGACGGTAAGCCCTCTTATGCCGTCAGCATCATGGAATTCCGCGACGGTTTGGTGGTCCGTGAGACGCAATATTTCTCAGATAGCTTCGAGCCATCATCCTCGCGGGCACATCTTATAGAGCGGATGACGAAATAGACCTAACCCGGATAGGACAATGTGCATCAACTGTCGACGTAAGCATTGGCGTGTCGTTGGGGCCGGGAAAGTGGCTGTGTTCGTCCAGTAGCTGAGTGTGCGGAAAGCGCGACCCGGATTTGTGGCGCGCGCTTCCCTAGCGCTTTCAAGGCAAGCCTGTCATTTCAACGGAACCGATCAGGGATAGGCTGTCGATCCATCCGGCTTGCGGGTGATTTTCCGCTCCCAATGAATGTAGTCTTCGGTCTGCAATGCCTTTTCATCGATTTCCAGACCCCAACCCGGACGGTCCGGCCGCAATTCCATATGGCCATCGACCGGCATATACGGATCGGCCGCCCATGGCGCGTGGACATGGGGCTTGAACTCCAGGACCTTGAAGTTCGGCTGTGCGGCGCAGAAGTGAATGTTGACCGCGGTCGCGAGCGGCCCCATCGGGTTATGCGGCGCGACGGTTACATAGTGGGCCTCAGCGATCGTTGCGATCCTGCGCATTTCCGTTACACCACCAACGACGCATATGTCGGGCTGGATGATGTCGGCGCCACGGGCCGACAACAGGGAAAGGAACTCGAAGCGATTATAGAGCGATTCCCCCGTGGCCAGCGGGACGGAAACCTTCGACTTCAGTTCGGCCCATGCCGGAATGTGTTCCGGCCGGATCGGCTCTTCGTAGAAGAGCGGATCGTTTGGCGCGATCGCCGCCGCAAGCTGAACAGCTTGATAGGGCTCGAAGATCTTCGCATGGGCATCGAATGCGAATTCGAAATGCGACGGCGTGATCTCGCGTATCCTGGCGAACCAGTCTCCGGTTTCCTTTACAAGCTCGCCCCAGCGGCCGGCATGCAGGTCGCGGCGGAAGGGGCTGAGCTTGAAAGCCGTGTAGCCGTATTTCTCGTTCAGTTCCAGGGTCTGGTCCTGCGCCGTCTGCGGGTCGGGGGCAGTATAGACGCCGCAATAGACCCGCACCCGATCGCGGACGTTGCCGCCAAGCAGCATATAGACCGGAAGGCCTGCGGCCTTGCCGGCGATATCCCAGAGCGCGTGATCGATCGCCGAAATGGCCGCAAGTCCGAGGGCGCCCGGCGGAAAACGGCATTGCTGATTGAGCTTCAGCACAAGGAATTCCACTCGGCGGGGGTCCTCCCCTTCGATCTGGTGGAAGAGATAGTCGAAAAGCGGCGGGAGCGCCCAGTCGGGGCCGTGATTGTAACATTCCCCCCAACCGGAAATGCCTTCGCTCGTCTCGATTTTCAGAAGCAGCCGCGGCCGGTCGTCGACGCGCTGCATGTAGGTCTTGAAGCCGGTAATATGCATGACGTTCTTTCTCAGGCGGCGCGGTTCTTGCCGCTCACATTGTCAACGATTGCGCGCAGTTCGGCGCGTTCCGCGTCCGTCAGGCATTCGACGCCGGGAAGGCGAACAGGGCCGACATCGGTACCGAGCATGCCAAGCGCCTCCTTGACGACGGTGACATTGGCGCCGTTCAGATATTTGGTGCGCAGCACTTCGAAACCGGCGATATCGTCGATCAAGGCACGCGCAGCGGCGTAGTCGCCGGCTTCCAGTGCCTGATGAATGGCATGCGAGCGCTCAGGGAAAACGTTGACGAGCCCAGAGGTAAAGCCGCGAGCACCCATGGCGTAGAAGGCCGGTGCCCAGCCTTCTGCCAGACCGCAAACCCAAATCGCCGGCGCATCCTTCGTCGAACGGATGACTTCAGCGAGCAACATCAGGTTTCCGGAGGCAAACTTGATGCCGGCAATATTGGGATGCAGGGCAAGCTTGCGGAAATCGGCGACTGAGAAAGTGTCGCTGCGGACATAGGCAATGACCGGAACAGTGGATGCCTCGGCGAGCTCCAGGAAATACTTCGCCTGATAGCTCGGGCCGGCAAAGGGGTCCATCGGGTGGTGGCCCATGATCGCGTCGGCGCCCTCGGCAATTGCATAACGGGCCAGAGCTTTGGCGTCCGTCAGCGAGCGACCAACAGCGGCACTGATAAGAGCCTTGCCATCCGCTGCCTTGATCGTGGCAGCATGGACCATCTTTACTTCATCCATCGTCAACGTGAAGAATTCGCCGGTATTGCCGGCGGCCATCAGATTGTGAACCCGGGCGGAGGCGAGGCGCGCGATCAATGCGGAAAGCTTGCCGAGGTCGATGCTGCCATCCGTCTTGTAGGGGGTCACAGGCACCCCGGAGATACCCGTTAAGGCCTTGCGAATCTTGTCCATTGCCACGGTCACGTCAAATGTCCTCTTTCTTCCTGAATACGATGGTGAGGTAGGTTTCGCCGGAGCGGACGACGTGATCGCGCATCACCCGCTCAGCCTTGTCGCTGTCGTTCGAAACGATCGCAGCGGCAATGGCAGAGTGTTCGGCCAGCGCCTTGTCGCGCTCCTTGTTGTCGGAATGAATGATGCGCCGAATGCTCGCATCGTAGAATTGCTGACGCTCGATCATGCGCGACAGGTATTGGCAGCGCGAGGCGATGTGGATCTGCTCGTGAAAGGTCTCATTCAAGGCGATGAGATCGTCCGCCGCGCCATCGGCCGTGGCCGCTTTCATCAATGCGACCGTATCCCTGAGCTTCGCAGCTTCTTCCTCGGTGATCCGCTTGGCGGCGAGATGCGCGATCATCGATTCCAGTGCGGCGCGCGCCAGGATCATTTCCTCCGCCCATCCGGCGTTGAACCGGATCAGCACTCCGCGGCGCGGCAGTGTTTCAACCAGTCCTTCGGTTTCGAGCTGCCGGAGCGCCTCTTTGATCGGAGTAGTGGAAACACCGAGCTGCTCGGCGAGCTGGCGTTCGTTCACACGTTCGTCGGCACGAAAGCGGCCGGATAGGATCGCCGCCCTGAGCGTCTTGTGAACGTGATCACGAAGGGTCGTCAGGAACCGCGGGTCGATCTTCTCTATACGGTCGTCGCCCGCTGCGCCCTCCACCTTATTTTTCATAAGCCGAAAATTCCCCCGTTGACGACAAAACCGTTTTGTGAGATCTGATATACCAGATTTCAGATCGATGTCGATATCAAAATTCGCTCTGATGTGATTGCAGAGATACCCGGGAGGAAGAAAATGAAGATCCAAAGACGCGGACTGTTGATCTCGTCGGCGCTTGTTGCCGCGAGCCTGATGATGCCGTTGGCAGCAGCTGCAGCCACCCCAAAGGACCAGCTGGTTATTGCAACGAACATGTCATCGATGCGTGGCCTCGATCCGAACGAAATCAATCAGTTGGAAGCTGCTGAAATAGTCGCGAACCTTTATGAGCGGCTGATCGTGCTGCCGGCTGACGATATTACCAAGCCGGCTCCGGGTGTCGCCGAGAGCTGGAGCGTCTCGCCCGACGGCAAGACCTTCACCTTCAAAATCCGCTCCGGCATTACCTTCCATTCCGGCAATCCGCTGACGGCGAAGGATGTCGAGTGGTCGCTGCGCCGCCTCGTCAAGCTTGGGCTTGCACCATCCGTAGACCTTCGCCAGTGGGGGTTTACCGACAAGAATGTCGACGATCTGATCAAGGCGAGCGACGACACCACCGTGATCCTCCAGACGCCCGAACTCTGGAACCCCAACTTGATCCTCTATTCGCTGGCGAGCTTCTCAACCTCTATCCTGGACAGCAAGTTCCTCGCCGAGCATGAAAAGAGCGGCGATTTGGGGCGCGAGTTCCTGCAGGCCAACGACGCGGGCTCCGGGCCCTATGCGCTGCGCACCTGGCGCGTCAACGACCTGTTGATCGCAGATGCCAACAAGGACTACTGGCAGGGTGCCCCGAAGATGCGCCGCGTCGTTCTGCGCCATATGCCGGAATCCTCCGGCCAGCGCCTGCAGCTTGAGGCAGGTGACGTCGATGTTGCGACCCGTCTGTCCTCCACCGATCTTGCAGCCGTCGAAACGGGCGGCAAGGCCGACATCCAGAAGACGCCTGGCTTCGGCTTCTATTACCTTGCTTTGAACCAGAAGGACGAGATCCTCTCCAATCCCAAGGTTCGCGAAGCCTTCCGCTATCTCATCGATTATGACGGCCTCGCCAACACCGTCATGAAATATTACGGCATCAGGCAGCAGACCATCATTCCGGCCGGCCTGCCGGGTGCGAGCGACGTCAATCCCTACAAGCTCGACATCGAAAAGGCCAAGCAACTGCTGACTGAAGCCGGCTATCCGAATGGCTTCTCGAAGGTCTATTACGCAACGCCAGTCACCCCGGAATATGAGGTTGCACAATCCCTGCAGGCCAACGCCGCCAAGGCTGGCATCAAGCTCGATCTTCAAGGGGGCGACCATATCGGCAAGTTCCGCACGCGCGAATTCGAAATCTTCTCGGCGCGATCCGGCGAACGCCTGCCGGATCCGCACGCGGTCCTCCAGTCTTATGCGACCAATGCGAATAATTCCGACGATGCCAAGCTTACGGGCCTGAACGCCTGGCGCACCGCCTGGGATGTGCCGAAGGACATCCAGGACATGGTAATTGCGGCCGCCCACGAGACCGATCAGCAAAAGCGTGCCGATCTCTATGCGAAGATCAACAAGGCCTACCTCGAATCGTCCCCGCCGCTGATCACCTCCTTCCTGCGCACCGATGCAAAGGCGGTTCGCAAGGAAGTGAAAGGCTACACCGGCCATTCGACATGGCTGACGCGCTGGGACACGGTCTCCAAGGGCGAATGACCTCCTCCAAGGGAGAATGACGTGAGCATCTCACAAACATCCTGGGCCACATCGGGCGGTGGAGCGGCTGCGCTCGACGCAGTGCGAAAGCTGGCGACATCCTTCAGCGTCATCCTGACGACGCTTCTTGGCCTGCTGGTCATCACCTTCGTCGTCGGGCGCATGGTCCCGGCTGATCCGGTCATTGCTGTTATCGGCGATCAGGCCGACCAGGCGACCTATGAACGGGTCTACAAGGAAATGGGGCTGGACCAGCCGCTCTATGCCCAATTCGCGACCTATCTCGGCAATGTCGCCCAGCTGAATTTCGGCCAGTCCCATGTGACCAAGAACCCCGTGGCAAGTGACCTTGCCCGGGTGTTCCCGGCGACACTGGAGCTTGCGACGCTGGCAACGATCATCGGCGCCGGCCTCGGTATTCCGCTCGGCATCATCTCCGCCGTCCGCAAGGGTACCTGGGTCGATCATCTTGCAAGGATCGTCGGATTGCTCGGGCATTCGACCCCAATCTTCTGGCTCGGCACCATCGTCATCCTGGTCTTCTACGCCAAGTTCGGGCTCATTCCTGGCAGTGGCCGGCTTGACGTCTACAATGAGGGCCTCGTCGAAGGGCCGACCAACTCCATTCTCGTCGATGCGATCATTGCCGGCGAATGGGAGGTTTTCCGCGATGCCTTGTTGCATGTCGCAGCCCCTGCCCTCATCCTCGGTTATGCGGCCATGGCCTATCTCAGCCGCATGAGCCGCAGCTTCATGCTGGAACAGCTTCGGCAGGAATATGTGCTGACGGCAAAGGCAAAGGGGCTCGGCCAGCGCGCCATCATCTGGCGCCATGCCTTCCGTAACATACGGGTTCAGCTTCTGACTATCATCGCGCTTGCCTATTGCGGCCTGCTGGACGGCACGGTTCTCATCGAGACCGTCTTTGCCTGGCCCGGCCTCGGGCAATATCTGACCTCGGCTCTCTTCTTCGCGGACATGAACGCGATCCTCGGCAGCGTGCTTCTGATCGGCATCATTTCGATCGTCATCAACCTGCTGTCCGATATCGCCTACCGCTTCCTCGATCCGCGTACCCGGTGACATCATGGCGACACGTTATTTCAACGATCTCCACAATTGGCTGATCAACGAGGAATTCACCTCGACACGGCAGGCGCGTTTCCACAAGGCCTACGTCCTATGGCTCAACCTTCTTGCCAATCCGCTGGCCTTTGGGGGGTTCCTCGTCGTGCTTGCACTGGTGCTCATCGCAGCCTTCGCGCCGCTGCTTGCCAACTACGACCCTATTGCCCAGGATTTGACGATGGCGCTGAAGCCACCGTCTGCCGCAAACTGGTTCGGAACGGATGAGTTCGGCCGCGACGTATACTCGCGCATCGTCTTTGGCGCACGCACAACGCTCTATATCAGCATTCTCGTAACGGTCATCGTTGCGCCGATCGGCTTTGTGATCGGTGCGGCGGCCGGCTATCTCGGCGGTTGGGTGGATGTCGTCCTGATGCGCATCACCGATATCTTCCTTTCCTTCCCAAGCCTCGTTCTGGCATTGGCATTTTCCGCAGCCCTCGGGCCAGGCATCGAAAATGCCGTCATCGCCATTGCGCTCACGGTCTGGCCACCGATCGCCCGACTGGCGCGAGCCGAGACGCTGACATTTCGTGCCGCCGACTTCGTCGTCGCTGCCGAACTGCAGGGCGCCGGCATGCGCCGCATCCTGCTGCATCACATCGTGCCGCTCTGCGCCCCTTCGATCATCATTCGACTAACGCTCAACATGTCGAGCGTCATCCTGACAGCCGCCGGCCTCGGCTTCCTCGGCCTTGGCGCCCAGCCGCCGATGCCTGAATGGGGCGCCATGGCTGCGTCGGGCCGGCAATATCTGCTCGACGCCTGGTGGCTGACGACGGTCCCCGGCATCGCAATCCTCGTGGTCAGCCTCGCCTTCAACCTGCTGGGCGACGGCCTGCGCGACATTATGGATCCCCGAAATGCCTGATCAATCCCAGCCGATCCTTTCGGTCAAAAACATGTCGGTCCAGTTCCCGACCCTTTCGGGCGTCGTCACGGCCGTGAAGAACGTCTCCTTCACTGTCGGGCGCGAGAAAGTCGGCATCATCGGCGAATCCGGCTCGGGAAAGAGCACCACCGGACGCGCCATCATGCGGCTGCAGCCGGCGACCGCAAAAGTGGTGGCCGACGAAATACGCTTCGAGGATATCGATCTCATGCGCGCCAGCGAGGCCGATATGCGCTCGATCCGCGGGCGGCGCATTTCGATGATCCTGCAGGACCCGAAATACTCGCTCAACCCGGTCATGACGGTCGGCGAGCAGATTGCCGAAACCGTCATTCTCCATGAGCGTGTCGGTCGCCGTGAGGCACGGGCACGCACACTCGCCATGCTGGAACGGGTCAACATTCGCGATCCGGAGCGAGTCTTCTACCTTTATCCGCACGAAGTCTCCGGCGGCATGGGACAGCGTATCATGATCTCGATGATGCTGATTTCCTCGCCGTCACTGATCATCGCCGACGAGCCGACCTCGGCTCTCGACGTGACGGTGCGCCAACAGGTCCTGTCGATCCTCGACGATCTGATCACCGAGCGCAACATCGGCCTGGTCTTCATCTCGCATGACCTCAACCTGGTGAAGAGCTTCTGCGATCGGGTGATCATCATGTATGCCGGGCGTATCGTCGAAGAGCTCGAAGCTGCAAAGCTTGAGGAGGCAACCCATCCCTATACGCGGGGTCTCCTCCAGGCGCTGCCGAGCCTCGATCATCCCCGAGACCGCCTTGAGGTCCTGAGGCGCGACCCAAGCTGGGCGGAGGCATGAACATGATGATCTCAGTCAAAAACCTCGCGGTTTCCTTCGGTCGCGGCCCTTCCGCCAAGCAAGTGGTCAAGGACGTCTCCTTCGACGTTGCTGCAGGCGAGACGTTCGGCCTCGTCGGTGAAAGCGGCTGCGGCAAATCCACTGTCCTGGGTGCGCTGGCCGGCAGGATCAAGGAGTGGGGCGGCTCGATCGCGATCGATGGAGAGGCAATCGCTGTCAAGCGCTCAAAATCGCAGCTTGCCAAGCAGCAGATGGTATTCCAGGACCCCTTCGGCTCGCTTCATCCGCGCCACACGATCGGCCGCACGCTTCTCGAACCACTCGAAATCCATGGCGTCGACCGGCGCAGGGAGCGCGTGGAACAGGTGCTGCGCGACGTCGGCCTGCCTGCCTCTTTCTACCATCGTTTCCCGCACCAGCTGTCGGGGGGGCAGCGCCAGCGCGTTGCAATCGCCCGCGCATTGATCCTCAAGCCCAGCGTGCTTCTCCTCGACGAGCCGACATCCGCACTCGACGTCTCCATCCAGGCCGAGATCCTCAATCTGCTGAAGGACCTGCGCGAAAGGGAAAAGCTGACCTACATTCTGGTCAGCCACGACATGGCTGTGATTGCTCATCTCTGTAATCGGGTCGCCGTCATGCAGGGCGGTATGTTCGTGGAAATCGCCTCGAGAGACGCTTTGCTCAGCGGAAATGTTGAACATCCCTATACGCGCACGCTTCTCGACGGCAGCAGGGGCTACCAACCCACGCGCCGCGCCGGATAGTGCGGGAATTTGCGGTACGCGACGACGTGAAAAGGGCAACCGTAGGAGCTTCAGCGGAAGTGGCCGAGTTTTGGGGTCAAGGGCTATCAAGGTGGCATGTCGGCCCCCTCATTTCGAATCCAAGTCTGAGCCCGATACTCTGATCGCCCAAGAGATCGCATAAGTCCGATCATCCCGGGATTTCATGATGCCGGCGGCCCTGTTCTCAGGGCACCGCTGCATTGATCGTCTTGCCGCATTGCAGCGACTCGCTAAGCTATTGATGTAGGCTTACGGGAGGTTGACTTGGCGGAAGGAGATTCGTCATGCACGAGCAGGTCGCGAGCGTTGCAAGTTACGGCGCCGAGCCGGGTTTGCGTTTCGCCGTGCTTCTTGACGGAAGCGGCGGTTGTCGCACCCTAGATATGGAGGCGGTGCGCCGATGGACGCCGGATGACGGCGTCGTCTGGCTGCATTTCGAGCGTGACCATCCGGCGGCTGCCGAATGGGTCACAACGAGAGGCGGATTCGATCCTCTGGTTGCCGACGCCCTGCTGCAGGAGGAATCGCGCCCGCGCGTCGAAAACATCGACGACGGACTGCTGATTATTCTTCGCGGCGTCTGTGCTGCGCCGCCCGAAGAAGCAAAAGCCGGGCCGGCCGAAATCGATCTCGTCCCCCTGCATGTATGGGCCGACGAGCGCAGGCTCGTGACCCTACGCGACAGCGGCCATTATATAACCGCCTTGCGCGATATCCGCCTTGCCCTCGACAAAGGCAAAGGCCCCAAACAGACGGGGGAACTGCTCGCTCTCGTCAGCGAAAAGCTGGTCCGCGACCTAGAGCCTGTGCTTGACACGATGGACGAAGAGGTCGACGAGCTGGACGAGCTGATCTTTCACGGCGAAGCCAGCGAAGTTCGCGAGCGGCTGAAGCAGCTTCGTCGCCGCTCCGTTCAACTTCGACGCTATCTTGCCCCTCAGCGCGACGCCTTGAACCGTATCGAACACGACGATGCGCCGTGGCTGAAGGAGCGTGACAAGCTGCGTTTCCGCGAGGTCATCGACAAGCTGATGCGCTTCATCGAATATCTCGACGCCATCCGCGACCGGACCGGCATTCTTCATGACGACCTGTCCACGGTCATCAGCGAGCGGATTGCCCGCAACTCCAACCGACTCGCCGCACTCGCCGCCCTGCTACTGCCGCCGAGCGTGGTGGCTGGTCTTTTCGGCATGAATGTCGGCGGCATCCCTGGTGTCAACGATACCTGGGCTTTCGTCATTATCGTTGCCTTCGTCGCGGTCACGTCGGTTGCGACGCTGATGGTCCTCAAGCGGATTAACTGGCTTTGAGTGGGTGAAGGCAAGGTTCCAGAGCCGACCTTTCGGCCGGCTTCGCTCTCCTTGTGTCCAGGCTGAGTTCGGATCGCTCAGATCCCGGCATACCACTCGTAGCCGCGGTCCTCCCAGTAGCCACCATTGCCGCCCCACAAGCCGGCAAAACTGTCGACGATCTCAATGCGCATGATGTACTTGGCCTGCTTGTAGCCGAGTTGTCGTTCGACGCGCAGACGCAATGGCGCTCCGTGTCCGACGGTCAGATCCTTTCCGTTCATCTGATAAGCGAGGATGGTCTGCGGATGGAATGCGTCGATAAGGTCGATGCTCTCATAGTAGCGGCCACTTCCATCAAGTGTCTTCTCCAACTCGTCCGCACAGTGGAAGACCGCAAATCGTGCGTTCGGTCTGAGCCCTACCGAGCTCAAGACAGAACCAAGCGGAACGCCGGTCCATTTCCCGATCGCGCTCCACCCCTCGACGCAGTCGTGACGGGTGATCTGAGTGCGCGCCGGACGCCTCTTAAGGTCAATGAGGGAAAATTCCTGGGGCCGGTCGACGAGACCGTCGATCTTCAATCGCCAGTTCGCGAAATTGCCTTCGGCGAACTCGGTATAGTCCTCGCCATCTGGCGCGCTCGTGCCGTTCACCCTGAAAGTCGGAGAAATGTCCGTCTCGGCAAACTCGCGGGCGAGAGCATCGCGTCCCTGCAGCAGCCTTTGTGCCTTCATCGTCAGATTTTCGGCCGAGCGGATAACGCTACCCAAAGCCGCATTTTGGTCCAGTATGTCGCAGCCCGAGAGCGTGAGTGCAGAGGCGCCGAGCGTGCTGCCGATCAGAAAACGCCTGCGGGTCAGGAAGCTACGCGTCATGTATGTGGACCTTTCTCTCGAATGGCATAGCGACCCGTGATCATCGAGCGCATGTTGTTCCAGGTTCCCGACAGTACGATCATCGCCACATGCACGAACACGAAGAGCACGAGAAGCGTTGCGGTCATGAAGTGGATCGTGCGCGCCGACTGGCGCCCGCCGAAAATGTCCACCAGGATCGGCACGACGGCATCAAAGCCGGGGGACATTGTCAGGCCGGTCAGCAACATCGTCGGCAGCAGAATGACGATCACAGCGAGGTAGGTGAGCTTTTGGAGCGCGTTGTAGTGCTTCGCTTGTTCCCCTTCCGGGAAGCGCAGACGCGCGTGGTCGAGGATTTCGTGCCATAGATGGCGCGGGGAAAGGTCTCTGCGCGCCGGGGCCAGGTCCCGTCGAAAATGGCCGGTCAGGACGCCGAAGCCGAGGTAAAAAATGCCGTTGACGAGAAATAGCCAGGCAAAGAAGAAATGCCAGCGGCGGCCGGTTGCGAGATCCTGAAACGGCGGGATGGTCGCCCAGGCCGGAAACGCCCGCGGCGTCGGATCTCCCTCGAAAGTCGAGACGCCCAGGACACCGGTCGTCGGCACCTCGACACCAGCGATCCGGACGAAACCGTGCATATCGTCGCCCTGTCCGCTTGAGCCGATCGTCAGTACAGATGGATCCCCGTCTGCACCATAGTGTCCCCAGTACAGTTCGGGATGAGCGTTGAAAATCTGCAATCCACTCAAGAGCAGCACGCTCAGGCAGATCACGTTCAGCCAATGCGTCAGCCGCGTGACCAGGGAATGACGATGGATCATTAGGGTCCGGGGATACTGCATATTGTCGTTGTCGGGACTGTCGCTCATGGATGCGGCCCTCCGGTCGGGCTGAATTGTTGCGTATTTGCGATGAACAGCTGGATGCCGCCGGTCGGCCAATGGGGCGGAAGCTGACCGGCGGCGACGTGGCTCACATGGGGGGCACCACGCCATTCTTGCCAACGATAACGCGATGCGCGACTGTCCCGCTCGAAGCCTTCTCGGCCGGGATAAACACGACTGCTCCTGCGACCAGGTCGTCCTTGGTTGCTGGGGCGATAGTCACGACCGGAGTACCGTCCGGAATGGAGATCTTCTTTTCCTTGCCGTGGTAGGACACGGTAACGGTCCGGCCGTCGACGTCCTTGACCGCATCGGCGACGGTAGCATTGGTCATGCTACTGTTCGGCTTGAGGTCCCAGCCGAAGCTTCCCTCGCCGGCTCCCCTGAGTGCAGGCGGAAAGATCAGAACTTCAAGAGCGCCGTCTCCACCCTGCTCCTTCGGCAGGGAGGCGATGCCCACATAGTCTCCGGGCTGGATGTCGGAGACCTTCGCGTTGGCGACACTGGCGACCTGCCAGCCGTCGGCAAGAGCGACGTCAACGGTTTCTCCCTCGCGCGTCTTCACCTTCAAGGTAGCATCGGTGAAGTTGACGACACTGCCCCGGATGTTGAGTTCGGCCTTTTTGTCTTCGGCCTGGGCAGAGACCGGCGAAACAAGCGTTGCTGGAACGCCAACCAAGCCGGCGACCATGATTACTGGAAGAAGTCTGCGCAACATTTGAGGTTCCTTACCTACTAGTTGGTAGTTTCTGCGACGCTGTTTTGCCACGCATGTTCCCCGTCGACGCGCCGCCCGGTCGCCGGGAATTAGATCACCGCGGCCGCAGCCGCTGAAGACTTGGCTCAAGAATCAGCTCAAAGACAGCAGGCGTTCCATAGGCTCGGGCCGACAGCATGGCACCGTGAACGGTGGCCATGAAAGCCTCTGCCTCTACGCGCGCCGGGCACGAGATCACCAGGGCTCCTTGCTGGTCACCACGCTCGATGACCGATGTCAGCCATCCTGAAAGATGTTGGAAATAGGCGCGCACTTCGACCGCGACCTCCGGAGGAAGGGCCGGCAGCTCGCTTGCAAGAAGCGCGCAGACACAAAACGGACGGCTTGCATCCCCGATGCATTGAGCCCAAAAACCGGCATAGGTCTTCAGCAGCTCAAGCGGATCGCTAAACTTGCTTTCGACCTCGGCCAAGCCAGTCACGGCGTTTGCGCGGTAGCGGGCGACAAGAGCACGCGCCAGATCGGCCTTGCTTGGAAAGTGATGATGGATGCTGGCCTTGCGGATCCCGACAACCGCAGCGATGTCGGCGTAGCTGAACCCGTTATAGCCACCTGATACGATCAGCTTTTCCGCACTGTTCAGGATCTCGTCATAGGTATTCGAAAGATTGCTCATACGCTTGTATCTACCTTCTAGTAGGAAGATCGTCAACTGCGTATTCCTTCCTAATTCCGGAAGGTGCTCCAAAGCTGATGAACGGCGGCAGAGAGCCGCTATAGCCGCATCGATCACGGTAACAAGCATGGCGGGCTGGTGATCTCCCGCGACCTTGGCTATCTGCTCGGGGAGGAGGCGCCCGATGAGAAAGGCTTCTATGTTTTTACCGGAAGCGACCGTTCAACGATTAATTTCGCAGATCTATCGGGCACTCCCTCAAGGGCTTGCCCGACATATTCTTTCTCGGGGTGCAAAAAACGTCGATGATAGTCAGGATCATTCGATGGCTGCAGCGCTACTGCCGCTTGGCTGCGAGAGGCTGACACCCGGCTGGACGAGAATCTTCCCGCCCTCCGTCGTCGTGGCTATGATTCCGTCGCTGTAGATTTTGACGGAAGCAATCGTACCTTTGACCGTACCGTCTGCGCTTTCGATGTAGCTGCCGATATAGCTGCCGGCCTGGGCAAGGTTGGAGCCCGCCAGCAGGGCATCCAGCTTCTGATTCGTCTGGATCGTCTGCTCGACCTGCGAGAAACTGGCGAGCTGCGCCAGTTGTTGACTGGCGTCCACGGGGTCGGTCGGATCCTGGTTCTTCAGTTGCGCGATCAGAAGCTGCAAAAAGTCGTCATAGTTCACCATCGCTTTCTGCTGGGCGGTAGCCGTGCTACCCGCCAGAGAGGAGCCGACGCCTGTGAGAGGATTTGTCGTCATAGTCGATCTCGGTTGTTTGGGGTTAAGGCTTAAAACGGCCCCTTCCAGTTGGCGATAATTACCTATTAGTAGGTAGGCTGAAAAAGTGTCTTCGGCATGAGATAGTGTTGGATAGGCTCAGTTGGTTGGCGCAAATGAACGACGCGCCAGTGCTTCGGATGATGCGTCAGAGAAGCGCACAATTATCTACCTTCTAGTAGGTTTAGTGTCAACGTGTGAGAAATGGTGCTGACTGCCCGGTGCTCCGCTTTCACGCGGTGCTCACGATGGGCAGGCAACGTCCGACACGGCCGGCCCATCAGCTGCCCGACCGTATAAGAGAACGCGCAATATCAATGATGTCATCGCATGGGCGATCGGATCTTCGTCGTTCCAGACGACATCGATCCGATCTTGAAGTCGATGCCGAACCGCCAGCGACGAGCGACCCTAACCAGAAGCTGTCGAAGCATCTCTCGCCATGTCTTCCGTCGGATCGTGCTCCTCGAGTCCTTGGCGAAATCGCACCACATGCCTGCTCGCGCATAATGTTTGGGCTAGCCGATCAGCCCAGGGAATCGACATTTTCAGGCGCATCCGCCACGAGCCGTCGGGGACGACAAGCCGGCTGCGTCCGCCAACCACTCACCGACGGCGAAGACCCAGTGCCCCTTGGGCGGCTTTCACAACTGCGTCGGTCGTGATGCCGAACTTCTTGTAAACGTCGTCGATCTTTCCCGACGCACCGAAGCTGTGCATGCCCACGAACCGTCCGTCGAGCCCGAGATATCTGTCCCAGCTATCCTGGACGGCCGCTTCGACAGCCACCCGTGCGGTTCCTTCTCCAAGAACCTCACGCCTATAGTCTGACGTCTGCGCCTCGAACAACAGGCGGCACGGCATGGAGACGACCGCGGTTGGAATGCCTTCCGCCTGGAGCCTCGTCCTCGCCTCGACGGCGAGATGCAATTCCGATCCGGTCGACATGATCGTCAGCTCTCGAGCGCCGCCCACGGCTTCAAGTAGAACGTATCCGCCCTTTGCCGACAGGTTGAGAGATCCCGGTTCCTTTCTCAGAAGCGGCATGGGCTGGCGGGACAGCGCGATCAGGGCTGCCTGCCGCGGGGCGTCGAGAATGGCCTGCCAGCATTCGGCCGTCTCGATCGGATCACCCGGGCGGAACACGGCAAGACCCGGGATAGCACGCAGGGCGGTCAGATGTTCGACCGGCTGATGGGTTGGGCCGTCCTCACCGAGACCGATCGAGTCATGCGTCATCACGAAGATCGAACGCACCTCCATCATCGCCGCCAACCGGATGGACGGTCGGGCATAATCAGAGAAGGTCAGGAAGGTGCCGCCATAGGGGATCAGCCCACCATGAAGGGCGATACCGTTGATGGCCGCAGCCATGCCGTGTTCACGCACGCCGTAGTGGACGTAGGATCCACTATACTTGCCGGGTTCGATGTCGACCATGGACTTGGCGCGCGTGTTGTTCGACGGTGTCAGGTCCGCCGATCCGCCAATGAGCTCAGGGAGGGCTTCGGCAAGGTGGTTGAGAACAATCCCGCTCGCTTGTCTGGTGGCAAGGTCCTTGTCAGCAGACAGAAGCTCCTGTTTTGCTGCCTCTATCGCTTTCGTCCAGTCGGCAGGCAGCTCCCCTTTCATACGGCGCTCGAAGTTCCGGCGAACATCGTCCTTCGCCGTCTGGACCCGAACAGCCCAGGCCATTCGGGCGTTGCGTCCCTTCGCGCCGATCTTTCGCCAGGCTTCCAGAAGGTCGGATGGGATCTCGAAGGGTGGCGCAGTCCAGCCGAGAAGCTTGCGGGCGCCGGCAATTTCCTCTTCGCCCGGAGCATCACTATGGGCCTTCTGCGTACCGGCGCGGGTGGGAAAGCCGAAGCCGATGATGGTTTTGCAGGCGATCAGGGACGGGCGATCGGTGACCCGCTGCGCTTCGACGATCGCGTTTCGGATGGCGTCGGTATCGTGTCCGTCGATTTCCTGGACATGCCAGTTCGACGCGCGGAACCGCGCCGGTTGATCGTCGGATTCCGCAAGACTTGTCGCGCCGTCGATCGATATCGAATTGTTGTCCCAGAACGCAATCAGCTTGCCGAGCTTCAAATGGCCGGCGAGCGATATAGCCTCCTGGCTGATGCCCTCCATGAGGCATCCGTCGCCGAGGAAGACATAGGTATGGTGGTTTGAAAGATCGTCACCGAACCTGGCGTTCATGATGCGCTCGGCAAGTGCGAAACCGACGGAATTGGCAATGCCCTGTCCGAGAGGACCCGTGGTCGTCTCAATGCCCGTGGCATGATGATATTCCGGATGCCCCGCCGTCCTGCTGCCGACCTGCCGGAAGTTCTTGATTTCCTCGATCGTCATATCCCGGTAGCCGGTCAGGTAAAGCAGGCTGTAGAGCAGCATCGAGCCGTGCCCGTTGGAGATCAGGAAACGATCCCGATCAAACCAGTAGGGGTCTTCTGCATCGAAATGCAGAAAATCGGAAAAGAGCACGGTGGCAATGTCGGCCATGCCCATCGGCATGCCGGGATGCCCGCTCTTGGCCTTCTCGACGGCGTCCATCGAGAGAAACCGGATGCAATTGGCCATGTCGCGCAGATGCCGGTCGCGAGGCGCCGGTACTGACTTAGGGGATTCCGTCATGATCGTTTCCTCGGGAACTGGTGAAGGACACGCCGAAACATAGGGCCCGACGTGGACCGGGCTACTGCGACATGTTGAAACTTTGACCGAAACGTCTCATCCAAGGATTACATCGCCGCCACGGCCGTTTCCGAGCTCCCGTTGAGACAGGCGCTATGCGTCCCGGTCCCGCTATACGCGCGATCGAGTTCCAAGCGATCGACAACGGGTTCGAGATGCACAGCGATAATATGCCGGATACGGATGCGGCTAACCTTGCTGCAGCCGCCAGGTCCGGATTTCAAATGGCATGATGTCGGCAGGTCCGGCACGTTCGATCGGCTCTTCGAGGATGTTCAGAGCCCCGGAAGCCTGCCACCCTGCGGGCAAGGCGAGTTTCAGGCGACCGCGCCTGCCTGCCGGCTCGTAGAGCCGCAGGATAAGGCCGTCTCCCTCCTCCGCCGGTTTCAGCCCCGAAAAGGCGACCGGTGTGCCCTCTACGCCCAGCGGCGACAGCGTGCCCGCCGCGAGACCGCTTGCCTCGATGGTGACGAGCGGCTGATTGAGATCGATCGCTTCCTCCAGAACACCCCCTTCATGCCAGGCGCCTGCATGCGGCAGCAGCGCATAGGTGAAGCTCTGCTCGCCTTCGTCGGCAAGCGGATCGGGATAGATCGGCGAGCGCACGAGGCTCATGCCGATGACATTGCCGCGCGCACTGTGGCCGTATTTGGCATCGTTGAGCAAAGCGACACCAAAGCCCGGTTCGCTGATATCGACAAACCGATGAGCGGCAGCCTCGAACATTGCCTGTTCCCAGGAAGTGTTCGTGTGCGTCTGGCGCTCGACGATGCCATAAGCGCATTCGAAGGTGGCAGTGCGTGAGCGCACGGCGACCGGGTTCAGCGTCCTCAGCAGTGTGCGACGGTCATGCCAATCGATCGTCGTCTCGATATCGAGCCTGCGCGCGTTGGCCGTCAGCACGTAAAGCTGCCTGACCGTCGAATCCCGGTACCGGTAAACGACACGGATCGCCGCACGATGTGCCCCCTGCTCAACAAGGGTGATGCTTTCAGGCTTGTCGAGGCGGACGGCCTTTTCGGCATAGTCGGCATCGACGTCCCAGGCATCCCAGTTGCGCGGCTTGTCGGCCGGATAGACCCAGAGTTGGTTTGCGGCACCCTCGATCGCCTCCCTGCCCGTTGCCTTGTGAACAAGGCTCGAAACGGCGCCGTCCTTGCCGATCACGACAGACAAATGCTCGTTTTCGAGGCTGTGCGCGCCGGCTTTCAGCGTACCGGCGGGCTTCAATGCCTTGCGGTCAAAGATCGCGACGGAAAGAGGTGCGACGGGATCGGCAGATGACACGACCGTTCCATCGGACAGCCGAGCAGTCAGTGGCCGCGGTGCGAGCGAAGGATTGACGGCAACCACCGCATCCGTCACCCCGCCTGCCGGAAGCTGGGCTGATAGCGCCTTCAAAGCCTTGGCCTGCTCCGCCTTGGCATTGCCGATGGCGCCGTCGAGTTCCTGTTCGGCATCGATATAGACTTCGCGGATGCTCGAACCCGGCAGAATATCGTGAAATTCGTTCTTGAGGACGACGCGCCAATCCGCTTCCAGGCTTTGCGGTTTGGCAGCACCCAGCAGATGGGCGAGCGAAGCGAGCGTTTCCGCCGTGATCAGCGCCCGTTCGGCCTGGCGGTGCTTGCGCTTGACGCCGCTTTGCGTCGTCAGCGTCGCGCGGTGGAGTTCGAGATAGATCTCGCCATCCCAGACTGGAAGCTCCTTTTCCGCTGCAGTCCGGTGGGCCTCTTCGTAAAAGCCCTTCACCGTACCCCAGCGCGCTTTGGGGATTGCCGGAAAGTCACGCAGTTGCACTTCGCGTTCCACCATCTCCGGGGTAACACCGCCGCCGCCATCCCCGTAGCCGACCGCCAGCAGCGACGTGTCGTGCTGCGTCTTGCCGCGGAAATTCTTCCAGGTCGGCACGAAGCAATCCGGCCGCACGAAACCATTATAGCCCTGCATGGGATTGTCGAACGTATGGGTCAGGACCTTGCTTCCATCCAGCCCCTTCCACCAGAAAAGGTCGGACGGAATATGATTGCTCTCGCTCCAGTTCACCTTGATCGTGAAGAAGCTGTCGATGCCTGCAAGCTGCAGGATCTGCGGCAAGGCACCTGAAAAGCCGAAGCAGTCCGGCAGCCAGCAGACCGTGTGGCGCAAGCCGAAGTGTTTCTCGAAATAGCGCTGCCCATAAAGCACCTGCCGTGCAAGGCTTTCACCGGTCGGCATGTTGGTGTCGGGTTCAACCCACATGCCGCCGACAGTTTCCCACTTGCCCTCGGCGACCTTCGTCTTGATCCGCTCGAGAAGTTCGGGATCATCCTCCTCCATCTGCGCATAATAATGAGCGGTCGATTGATTGAAGCGGAAGTCGTCCGACCGCTCCATCAGCGAGAGCGCGGTGCTGAAGGTGCGGCGCATCTTCCGACGCGTCTCGCCATAGGGCCAAAGCCAGGCGAGGTCGATATGGGCATGACCGGTCAGCAGCAGTTCGCCGTTCGGCGGAAAACGCTTCTGCAGCTCCTTCAGTCGTGCGATCAGCTGACCATAGGCGGCGCCCACCGAAGCACTCTGCGCTTCATTAAGGCCGGCCGGGTTTGCCTCAAGCTCTGGCAATTCCCAGATCTTCTGCTGCATCACAGCACCGGATGTGCGCGAAATATAGGCTGACGTGTCCGAAGGCCAGTCGAGGCTGCGCAGCGCCTGTTCGGCCACATCGAGCAGGTGCGGCACGACCTCATGGCTTTCGAGTACGTCAGCAGCCTCGCCGATTTGCCGTAACAGGAGGTGCAGTTTGTGGACCGGCTCGTCCAGCCAGATCAGCCGCGCTTTGTTCAGCTTCGGCGTCCTGTTCGGCTCTCCAAAGGGAAAGCGTGCAACGCTGTCAGTGGTGATCGAGAACTCTCTGCCTTTGATCGAGAATTCCTGATGATAGGGGTCAAGTCCGAACGTCTCGGTCTGGCCGCCCGGATAGCGCAACGTGATCAAGCTCTCACCGCCGAGATCGAGCTGCAGGCGAACCTCATCGATTGGCCAGTCGCGCGGCGCTGTAGCGGAAGCCGAAAAATGAACCGTTCCCTTGCTGTTCGGCCAGTCCTGATGATGGGCGATCGGCTCGCCGTTAAAGGTCCAGCCGTCGATCACGACGCTTTGCCTGTCGCGCCAGTGAGCAAGCTCGGCTGTACGCACCTTCAGACGATCGAGGCGTTGGGCAATGGTGAGAGACATGGCGGGTCCTATGGAAATATCGGCAACTGACGAGCGGGGAGAAAACATGTCGCGCCAAACAGGCCGCAAGCACCGCATCCCGTCTCCTCCAACCGAGGCGCGTGGCTAGCCTTAGATTAAGTAACTTTGTTTTCACGTCAAGCGCACAAGAAAATAAGTTGCGAGAGTTTTAGCTGTGATACAGAAGCATTCAGGTGCTTAGGGAAGACGGTTATGCGGTATCTTCGATCCGGGCCGCGGCGACGTCAGACAGAAGAAACGGCCGTTGCGCGGGGAAAAACAATTGGTCTGCGATCAGGGGAAATCGCCGACAGAAATATCCGCGTCATTCTGGAGGCGATCCGCCGGCACGGTCCGTTGACTCGTATGGAACTCGGCCAGCATTCCGGCCTCACCGGGCCAGGAATTACCAACATTCTGCGCCGCCTCAGTGATGGAGGATTGGTGACGTCGCACCGTCGCAATGGCGCCGGCAATAGCGCAACCGCTACCGAATTCGCCCTGCGGCCGGATGGTGCGTTTTCGATCGGTGTCAGGGTTCGCCGTAACCGGGGCGAAGCCGTCCTTATCGATCTCAGCGGCCAAGTTCATGATCGCGAATACTTTCCCCTCACCTCAACGACGAGAGTCCCCTCAATCCTTTCCGCCACCCAAGCCATCATCGGCAGACATGCGGGCCTGCCGATTATCGGCTTGGGGATCGGGGCAAACGACTGGAGCGCAGAGGAAAGCGATGAGCTCGACGCAGCATCGACGCTTGCCCGTAGCCATGTGGAGAACGAGTGCACTGCAAGCCTGCTAGCCGAGCGCACCATCGGCGCGCCTGCCCCCGAAGGCGGACTGGCAATGATCATCATCGACGATGATGTCCAGGCCGGCTTCCTCGTTCGCGGCATTCCTTATTCAGGCATGCATGGACGCGCGGGCAGTATCGGCGAGATGCTGACCGGCCCCGACAATGTCCGCCTGAACACCGTAGTCGGCTTCGCTGCCCTGCGTGCGCTGGTCAGCGATGACGAATTCGAGCGCCTTATTGCGGGTGAGGAACCCTCGTCCCCTCAGTTGACGCAGTGGATCCGCGATGCCGCAAGCCACCTGCTCGACCCGATTATAGCGATGGCCGGCTTCATTGCTCCCGGCGTCATCATGATTGGCAGCGATCTGCCACGAAGCGTTATCGAGGCACTGATCCACCAGCTCTCCGTCGAACGCCGCGACACATCCAAACGGCCCTTCCTGACGCCGTGGATTTCGCCGATGAAGCCGGCAAGCTTCAGCGGCGGCGGCGTGGCGCTGGGGGCGGCATTATTGCCTTTCCTCCACGCCTTGCTGCCTCCGATTTCCGCCTGACGCCCGGTTTGTCGGATCAGGCAAGTGCCTCGTCCGTGTGGCTGATATCCGAAGCTAGCGCCTTGTCGAGCACCTTCTGGATATTCGCCGCTCTACGGAACGAAGGTTCCTGGGTTCTACCCGACCGGACGGCCTGCACGAACCGCTGGTAATTTGTCTCCACCGGATCGAAGGGAATGTCGCGCCATGTTGCGGTGTGAACATCTTCGCCGAGGCAGGCGCGAAGCGTCGACTTTCCGGTATCGTAGATCATCTCGATCGAACCGGTCTCGCCATAGACCCTGAGACGCAACTGATCCATCTGACCAGCAGCGGTTCGGGTCGCCTGGATGGTGCCGATTGCACCGGTCGTGAAGTCGACGTTCATGGTAAAACTGTCATTCGCATCGAGATCATATTCGCCGATCCTGTCGTCCGGCGCCTTGTTGAAAGTTTTCAGCCGCGCGAAGACGTGGGCGACGTCGAGACCCGAACCGTAGGACGCGAAATCTACAATATGGATGCCGATATCGCCGAGCGCGCCGTTCGACCCGTGCTTCTTGCTGAGGCGCCACAGCCATTTGCTCTCGCTCTTCCAGTCGCCCCAATGGCGCCCGACAAGCCAGCTCTGCAGATGCGATGCCTCGACATGCCTGACCTCGCCGATCTCACCGGCAAGCACCATCTGCCGGCCCGTCTGCAAGGCGGGCGAATTGCGATAGGTGAAGTTGACCATGCCGACCTTGCCGGCTTTCTCGATGGCATCGGTCATTTCCATCGCCTTGATGGCGTCGGTCGCCAGCGGTTTTTCGCAAAACACATGCTTGCCCGCCGCAATCGCTTGAAGCGTTGTCGGGTGGTGGATGCGGTCGGGCGTGACGTTGGCAACGGCATCGAACTCGCCCCAGGCAAGGGCCTCCTCCAGCGTGCTGAAATGGTTGGAAATGCCGTGTTCCGAACAAAAGGCCGCCAGCCGCTCGGGCACGACATCGACGCCGCCCACGACGCTGACGCCGTCGATCGCCTTGAAATTTGCAGCGTGCTGGTTGGCCATTCCACCAGTGCCGAGAATGAGTAAGCGCATCTTCTCCTCCATAGATATCGGGGTCAGCCACCTCACGTAGCCGAGACAAAACCTCGCCTGCGCCATCTCGGACGGCCGCAACGGCTCGGAGTTCTGTGATCTGGAAATGCGGCTGCGGTCCGCTAACTGGTGTTGAATGTCGCCGGCATCTTAATCCTCCCAAGCTGCGGCTTGACATCAAATCAAAGTAACTTAATCTAATTAATGCAGCATGGAAATGAGGAGAGGTCAACCGACCACCAGGCTGTATCCGTTTAAAATGGGGAGGAGACCCATCATGAAGAGAGCGTTCATCAGCGCATTAGCGCTGAGCACAATGTTATTTTCAGTGCCTGCCGGATTTGCCCAGGAGCTCGCGACAAAGGACAGGATCGGTGCTGCCGATGCGCCGAAAACCCTCGTCGTCCGGCTCACGAACGACAGTCCCAATAACGCCGATCCGGCAATTGCCGAAGGCTATCAGAAACTCTTCGTCGATTTCATCAAGAAGCATCCCGACTGGAAGCTGCAAATGCAGTTCATGTCGGCAGACATCGGCACCGAACAGGCAAAGATGCTGGAGCAGGCCAAGGCCGGCAATGCGCCGGATTGCGCGGCGGTCGACTCCTTCGTGCTCTCGCAGTTCATGGTCAACCATGTGCTCGCCGATTTCACACCCTATTTCTCGAAGGAAGAGATCGCCGACCTGTTCCCCTTCATCCGCAGCGGCATCACCGACAAGGATCAGACGATCCGTGCGTGGTGGTGGGATACCGACCTTCGCGTCCTCTATCGCAACAAGTCCATCGTTGCCGATGCACCGCAGACCTGGGACGATCTGAAAAAGGCCGGGCTTTCCTCCGTTGAGCAGGGCATGGAAGGTATCCTCTTCAACGCCGGCCGCTACGAGGGGTCCACCTTCGACTGGCTGGCGAACTACTGGGCGCTCGGCGGCAAGCTCGTCGACGATTCCGGCAAGCCGGTCTTCGGTGAGGGCGAAAACAAGGAGAAATTCCTCAAAGCCTTGAACTACTACAAGGACCTCGTCGATTCCGGTGCAGCGCCGAAGCGCGTGACAACCATCGGCAACTATGACGACCTGAACGCCGCCGCGGCGGCCGGAACCACCGCGCTCTTCATCGGCGGCAACTGGCAATATGCCCAGCTGAAGGTCACGCTCGACGAGGAAGAGTTCAAGAACTGGACCTTCTCGCCGATCCCCGGCCCGACCGCCGATCAGCGCTCCACGGGTACCGGCGGATGGACGATCGCCTCGTTCAGCAAGGACAAGGACAAGGTGGAGATGTGCGCCAACCTTGCCCGCGAAGTCTATATGGGACCGGCAAACGCGCTGCAGCAGCAGCTGCCGACGCGCAAGTCGCTCTTCGACAAATATGATGTCTTCGCGACCGAAGCCAACAAGACTTTTGCCGGGGCTCTCGTCAACGGTCAGGCCCGTCCAGGCGCCCCGATCTATCCGGAAATCTCCAACCAGATCCAGATCATGATGGGCGACGTGCTCTCCGGGACCAAGAAGCCGGATGAGGCTCTGGACGCCGCGTTCAACGCGACGATGGAGGCTTACAAGCGTCTCTAACGATTGAGATCGCGGCGACGCCCGTGACGGGCGTCGCCGGTCGTGTCAAACCCGGACAGAGAAGCCCAATGAGCCCCATTGCCATCGAGGTTGCCAGCCCGCCTCACAGCAGATCGTTCATGCGCCGTTTTGCCGGGGCACCATTGCCCTGGATCATGCCCGTGATCATCGTCATCGGCATCTTCTATCTCTACCCTGTCATCGACGTGTTCCGTCTGTCGTTCACCAACGCAACGCTGATCGGTGACAATCCGGTCTATACGCTTGGCACGATTACGAACGCGCTGACTTCGCCACAGCTGCCCGACATCATGTGGGCAACCCTGATCTTCGTCGGCGGCAGCGTCATCGGCCAGCAGATACTGGGTCTTGCCGTTGCCGTCGTCGTCATCAGAGGCGAAAAGCGCGGCCTGTTCGGCACGACCATCCTGCGCACCACCGCACTCATCGCCTGGGTCGTGCCAGGCATTGCGGGCGGCATCATCTGGCAGATGCTGTTTTCCGAAGCCCCCTATGGCGCGCTGAACAGCATCTTGCGGCTCATGCACCTGCCTGTTGTCGCGTGGCTTTCCGATCCCGCGATCGCCCCATGGTCGGCGCTGATCTCAAATATCTGGCGCGGCACGGCCTTCTCGATGGTCGTCATGTACGCCGCCCTCAAAGCGATCGACCCCTCGCTCTATGAAGCGGCCGATGTCGACGGCGCAACGGGCTCACAACAATTCCTCTTCATCACCCTTCCCCAGTTGCGCGCGGCCATGCTCGTCAACATGATCCTCATAACCATCATGACGCTCAACACCTTCGACGCGATCATCACGCTGACGGGCGGCGGACCCGGGCGCGCCACCGAGGTCATCTCGCTCTATGTGTTCAATATTGTCTTCCGCAATTACGACCTTTCCGGCGGGAGTGTGCTCTCCGTACTGATGCTGATCATCAGCCTCGGACTTGCCTTTGTTTACGCATCGTTCCTGCCGAAGGAGGAAGAGCAATGAGCAGGCGCACCGGCACACGCTTCGGCGACTTCCTGAGCTACCTCTTCATGCTGGCGATGTTCGTCTTCTTCGCCGGTCCCCTCTCCTATCTCCTGTCGATGGCCTTGCGTGACAGACGCGAAATCTATCGCGGCGTAGCGCGCTACATCCCGCACAATCCGACCATCGACAATTTCGTTACCGTCCTCAACAACAGCTACTTCCCGATCTATCTGTGGAACGGCCTGAAGCTCGCAGCCTTCAGCGGTTTCGGCGTCCTGATCGTCGCCTTGCCCGCAGCTTACGCATTTTCCCGCTTCCAATTCAGGGGCAAGGGCCTGTCGATGATGGGGCTTCTTCTGTTCCAGATGATCTCACCGTTGGTCATCATGGTGCCGCTCTACCGCTACATGAACCGTCTCGGCCTGCTCGACACGCATTTTGCGGTCACGATGGTCTACATCGCTCTCGGCGTACCGCTCGCGACGTGGCTGTTGAAAAGCACAGTAGACAGCATTCCGCGCAGTCTCGACGAGGCGGCAATGATCGACGGATGCAACCGGTTTTCGGTGTTTTGGCGGA
The DNA here is from genome assembly GCF_056400025.1 of Rhizobium sp. 01L419. Lineage (NCBI taxonomy): Bacteria > Pseudomonadati > Pseudomonadota > Alphaproteobacteria > Hyphomicrobiales > Rhizobiaceae > Rhizobium > Rhizobium sp. 01L419. The sequence goes on along the minus strand of NZ_JBFTSM010000027.1, from coordinate 13,747 downwards.
TCATCTTGCCACTTTCGGCGCCGGGCATCGCTTCCGTCTTCATCATCACCGTAATTGCGGGCTGGTCGCAATTCCTCGTGCCTTTTCTTCTGCTCACGCAAAACAATCTGATGCCGATCGGCGTCGGGATCTTTAACTTCCGTGGCATGCAGACCGACTCGTCCATCCAGCTGCTCGCGGCCGCCTGCCTGATCTCCGTCGTGCCGGCGATCGTGGCGTTCCTGTCGCTCCAGCGGCTGATCCTCGGCGCCATGACCAGCGGCGCGGTGAAGGGGTAAGACCGGTTTGCGTATCCGTGGCTGACAGAGGATTTCGACCCATGAACCAAACGACCGGCGCCAGGCTGTCTCCCGACCTGACGGGGGCCAATGTCGAGGACGCGGGCGAGCACAACAGAGCCGTCGTGCTGCGTTGCATCCATCGGCAGGCACCAATTTCGCGCGCCGAGATCGCTCGACAGACCGGTTTTACGAAACCGGCGATCGCCCGGATCGTTGATCGCCTGCTCGACGAGGGCCTGATCATCGAAGCCCGCCGTCGGCATGGACTACGGGGCCAACCGGCAATCGAGCTCGAGATCAATCCCGACGCCTTCTTCGCGATCGGCATCAACATCGATCGCGATCACCTGACGATTGTCGCCGTCGATGCCGTCGGCAACGTACGCGCCCGCGTGCACCACGAAAAACGCTATGTGCGCCCGGCCGAATTCATGCAGCTAACGGCTGACGCGATATCGCATTTCCAGCGAAGCCGCCTGATCGACGACGCGCATCTGGCCGGCATCGGTCTTGCCATGCCGGACTGGCTCGGAGAGATCCCCTTCCTTGGCATGCCCGACGACTATTCGGAATGGATGGAATTCGACGTGCGCGCAGCACTCGAAAGCCTGACGCAGCATCCGGTCTTCATCGAAAATGAGACCAATGCCGCAGCGCTTGCAGAGCTCGACTACGGCCTCGGGGCGGAAAGCCGCAGCTTCTTTTATATCGCCATCAATGCCTGCCTGGGCGGAGGCCTTGTGCTCGATGGCAACGGCCATCGTGGCGCCATGGCGCTGAGCGGCGAAATCGGCTGGCTGCCGATTGCCGATGATCGGGACAAGGAAGCGCCGAAAGTCGATCTTCTCGGCGAGATGGTGACGATGTTTTTCCTCTACAAGTTTCTTGGCGAGCACGGCGTCCATGCAAGCCTGCCTCAAGACCTCCTGGCACTTGATGCACGCGGCAAAGCTCTGGTGTCGACGTGGCTGAAGGAAATGAGCGCGCATCTTGCAGTTGCGGTCAAGCATATCGGCATGATCGTCGATCCCGACGCCATCATCATCGGCGGCCGACTGCCGATCCGCATGATCGACGAGTTGCTGCGTTACGTTCACGAACATCTGACGGCCGGAGACACCACGTTGCCCTCACTGCATCGTGCCTCGATCGGCGAGGATGCTTCGGCGCTCGGTGCGGCAGCGATGCCGATGGGGGCAGCCCTGATGCTGGCATCTGCCGACGCAGTGCAACGCACCCGTTCGCCCCTCAAATTCATGGATCGCCTGAACAATTGAAACAGCCGGCAAGGCCGCTCGGAGGATTTTGATGAGGATTGGTTTTTACACGTCGACATTCAACGACCGGCCGCTTGAGGAAGTGGTGGATTTCGCAGCTTCTGCCGGTTTCGATGCGATCGAAATCGATGTCGGCGGCCATATCAAGACGCCGGAGAGGGTGCGGGCCGCCGTGGCACTTGCTCGCGACCATAATCTCTTCGTCTCCTCGATCATCTATTTCGGCAACCAACTCGATGCCAACACCGGCAAGCGCGGCGAGCTTCGCGCCCGTACGGAGGAATTTGCCCAGGCGATCGGCGAAGCAGGCGTGCCGATCTTCGTAATCTTTCCCGGACGCGACGAGGATGTCGACGACGAAGCCAACTACGATGATTTTGCCGAATTCGCCAACCGGCTGATCGCCAGGACGACGTCAAGCGGTCTTGTCTTCGCGATCGAAAACTGGCCAGGCCCCAAGGACAACTTCATCGGAACCACGCCGAAGGGCTGGCAGGAGCTCTTCCAACGGATACCCGACCGACGCTTCGGTCTCGAGTTCGATCCTTCACACCTCATCCGCATCGGCGTCGACCCCTATGCCGCAATGGACGCGGTCAAGGATCGCATCGCCATCCTCCACGCCAAGGATACTGCAATCGATACGGCCGCACAGCAGGCAGTCGGCTATCACGGCAAAGGCTGGTGGCAGTACAAACTGCCGGGCAAAGGCCTGCTCGACTGGCCACGCTTCCTGCGCCAGGCTCGCACCAACGGCTTCGACGGCAGCCTGTCGATCGAGCACGAGGACGCCGCCTACGGATGGCCGGGCAAGGATCTCGATGCACGAAAAGAGGGCGAACGCCTCGGCCTTGCCTACCTCAGAAACGTCTTGGACAAGCTTTGATAGCGACCTGGGAGGGAAAAAATGGCCCATGTTAGAGTGAACAATGCGCGCAAGGATTATGGTGCGTTCAAAGCCATCAAAGGCGTATCGGTCGATATCCGCGACGGCGAGTTCGTCGTTCTCGTCGGCCCCTCGGGCTGCGGCAAATCCACCCTGCTCAGAATGATCGCTGGTTTGGAAGACATCAGTTCGGGCGAGATCCAGATCGGCAAACATATTGTCAACGAGCTGGCGCCAAAGGATCGCGATATCGCAATGGTGTTCCAGAACTATGCCCTTTATCCACATATGACGGTCGCCAAGAATATGGGCTTCTCGTTGCGGCTGAAGCGCATGCCAAAGACGGAAATCGATCAGCGTGTCGGCAATGCCGCAAAGATCCTCGGCCTGGAAGCGCTTCTCGAACGGTTTCCGAAGCAGTTATCGGGCGGCCAGCGCCAGCGTGTTGCCATGGGCCGCGCGATCGTTCGAGACCCTGCCGTCTTCCTTTTCGACGAACCTCTGTCGAACCTCGATGCCAAGCTCCGCGTCCAGATGCGATCCGAGATCAAGGAATTGCATCAGCGGCTGAAAACGACGACGATCTATGTGACACACGATCAGATCGAGGCGATGACGATGGCGGACAAGATCGTCGTGATGAAGGACGGCGTGATCGAGCAGTCGGGCTCGCCGCTCGAACTCTACGACCGGCCGAACAACCTCTTCGTCGCCGGTTTCATCGGCTCTCCCGCCATGAACTTCATTAGGGGGAGCATGACGAACGATGGTTTCCGGACCGAAGACGGGCTCGTCCTGCCGAGCGAGCGACGCCCATCCGGCGCCGTCACCTACGGCATTCGCCCCGAGCACATCGCACTCGACCCCAACGGCATCGAGGTAACAACCGCCGTCGTCGAGCCCACAGGGTCCGAGACATTGGTGATTGCCCGTCTCGGCACGCAGACGATCAGCTGCGTCTTCCGGGAGCGGATCAGAGCAGCCCCCGGCGATATACTGCGGATCGCTCCGCTCCACGATGCCGTCCACCTGTTTGACGAAGGCGAGCAACGCATCACCGCAGGCGAACCGGTGCTGAACTAATTGCGTCCGACAAAACATAGACAACAAACCCTGATTTCGTCTGCCACCGCGAAGTCATCAAGGATCAGCGAGGGTGGCAAGCCGGGCTTCGATCTGTCTGGCTTGCCGGGCCAATTCGGCTCCGAAAACCTCGGCCAGTTGCGACGGCGGCCGATGGATCGGCCTCACGATGTTGACGGAAAACGGGATCGAGAACGACAACCGGCGAAGATGAATGCCGTTGCCGGCATAATCCAGGGCCGTCAGAGGGTTGACGATGGCCAGGCCAATTCCCTCCCGCACCATGGAGCAGACGGATACCGCGCTATGGGTCTCGATGACCATGTGCCGCATGATGCCGGCGTTTCGAAAAATCCGATCGATCTGTTGTCGGTAACTATCCGTCGCCGACAGGCTGACAAAGGATTGTCCTTCGAAATCGTCCGGTGAGAGAACAGCCTTTTCAAGAAGCGGGTGAGCGTCCGGCAGCACGCAGATCTCGTCGAGCGTCATGAGCGGGCTTACCGCCGTACCTTGAGGTGGATGGCCGACCTCCGTCAGGCCGAAGTCGTAGCGTTGTGCCGACAACCATTCCTCCAGCAGCGGCGACTCCTGCGGAACGATACTGATGCCCACGTTCGGGAACCGCTCGACAAAATGCCGGCAGGTCTGCGGCAAGAGCGATTGAGAAAAAACCGGCAGGCATAGGATGGAGAGCTGCCCCTGTTCGAACTGGCGCAGCGACGTCGCCGTGCTGATGATCCGGTCCAACCCGAAATAGGCGCGCTGCACTTCCTCGAACAATTGCAGAGCGTGCGCCGTCGGGCGAAGTCGGCCGCGCACACGCTCGAAAAGCTTGATCTGGATAAGATACTCGAACCGCGCCAGCTCCCGGCTGATCGTGGGTTGGGAGGTGGCCAACATGCCGGCCGCACCGGTGACGCTGCCGGTCGTCATGATAGCCCTGAAAACCTCGATATGCCGAAGGGTGACGGCCATGCCGACCTCATATCAGAATTGAATAGGATTTCCAAAAACTGATATTTTTCATATGCCCGCTTTTGTGGTCAACCCAGCAAGTGAAAACCGCATTGGCTGCGTGCGCGGCCCGCCATCTTTGGACAACCAGTGTCATGACCTTCATCTCTGCCGATCATCTCATCCCTCTCGCTCATGAGCATGGGACGCCCTTATGGGTGTACGACGCTCCGACGATCCGCAATCGGATAAGGCAGCTCGGCGGATTCGATGTGATCCGCTATGCACAGAAGGCGTGTTCCAACATCCACATCCTCTCCCTCATGCGTGAGGCGGGGGTGCATGTGGATTCTGTGTCCCTCGGCGAAATCGATCGCGCGCAGCGGGCCGGATTTTCCACCAGCGCGACCGCTGCTGGCGCCGCAGGCATCGTCTACACCGCCGATATTTTCGACCGCCCGACTTTGCGCCGCGTCGTCAACGACAAGGTCGAGGTGAATATCGGCTCCATCGACATGCTGCACCAGCTGGGGGAACTGTCGCCAGGTCACCGTGTCTGGCTTCGCGTGAACCCAGGCTTCGGCCACGGTCACAGCAACAAAACGAATACGGGAGGCGAAAACAGCAAGCACGGCATCTGGCATGCAGAGCTTACCCAAGCCGTCGAGCTGGTTCGGCGATATCGGCTGCATCTCGTCGGGCTTCATCTGCATATCGGCTCCGGCGTCGACTACCGCCATCTCGAGCGGGTCTGCCATGCGATGACCGGCTTGCTAATCGATCTGGATCACGATTTCGAGGCGATCTCCGCCGGTGGCGGCCTATCGGCTCCCTATCGTCACGGGGACAAGGCGATCGATACCGCGCATTATTTCAGCTTGTGGGATAGGGTGCGCAAGCAGGCAGAAAGCAAGCTCGGCCATGCCGTACGCCTGGAGATCGAGCCGGGACGCTTCCTCGTGGCAGAAGCCGGTCTGTTGCTGGCCGAGGTCCGCGCCACCAAACAGGTTGGCCGAAATCACTTCACCCTCGTCGACGCAGGTTTCAATGACCTGATGCGCCCCGCCCTCTATGGCAGCTATCACGAAATCTCGGTTCTCCCGCACGATGGCCGAAGCCTCAGCCCATCCGAGCTACGTCCCACTGTCGTAGCAGGCCCGCTCTGCGAATCGGGAGACGTATTCACGCAAGGGCCAGATGGTGTGGTGGAGACGCGGTCGCTCCCTCCTGCTCAGGTCGGCGATCTGCTCGTTTTCCATGGAGCTGGCGCCTACGGCGCCTCCATGTCGTCGAACTACAACAGCCGGCTTCACGCTGCCGAATATCTCCTGGACGGGGTAAACTCCCGGCTTATCCGTCGGCGCCAGACTACCGACGAGCTTTGCCAAATGGAATTGAGTGCGGGGCCTGCCGCGAAAGCGGCGTAAGCCCTGAAAACCCGGGAAGGATCATAAACGCCGAAGCCTTCGGCACCGGTACTGGAAGCCCATCGTCAGAGGTCGAGCACCAAATCGCCAGCGCTTTGATTGTGACCCTGACTGCTGATTTCGAGCTGCTTGGGGCCTGTTACCTCTTTGCGCTTCCTGGAACCCCTCTTCCTGCCTTTCGGAGGGAGCTCCCCTGACAATTCAAGGAGTTTTGCGGCAGGTGCCGCAGGTCCTGACATCGTCGTGGCAGCCTGCCCTTTCATCTTGTCGGGTTCGTTCTCAACGGCTGCGGTGGAAATGTCCGATAGCTCGATGTCGGATCGTATGTTGGCGTTCGACTTTGCAATTTTGATTGCTGGGGCAGCGTCCTGCTGCATCTTCGGCGCGAAACGGATCATGAATGCTCATCTTCCCATTGGTTCGCTTTTTGTTCTCATTGAAAAGCGTACTTGTCAACTGGCTTCCTTCCTGAACCTGCTCCGGCAGGAAGGGCCCAAAAGCCGTGCCGAGTTGGCAACAATCACGCAGCTCAGTCCGGCAGCCGTCACCTTCGTCGTCGGTGATCTCGTGGAGGAAGGCATCGTCGCCGAGGGAGAGGCGGTTTCCAGCTTCACCGGTCGTCGTCCCATCCCCGTGGAGATCAATTACGGGCACGGGCTGGCGATCGGCTTCAAGCTCATGGCCGATACAGTGGAATGCGTCGCGACCGACCTGGCGACGAGCCCTCTCGCCGCCATCAGGATCCCGATGCCGAGCCGCGCGCCGGATGATGTCGCAGACCTGCTGGCCGCAACGGTGCCGAGGCTCATCAGGCTTGCGGGACGCACGCATGCCAAGCTTACAGGCATCGGCATATCGATGCCGGGCGTCATCAACAACGAGCAGACGATGTGCATCAGAAGCCACCGCTTCGCTTGGGACAACGTTCCGCTGGCATCCCTTCTCGCCAATCGTGCGAATGTTCCCGTCTGGCTACGCCATCGCACAGCAGCTGTTCGGCCTCGGCCGGCAGCATCGCAACATGGCGGTGCTGGCGGTCGGCGTCGGCATCAGCTGCGCCCTCGTCATCGAGGGCAAGCTCTATCGCGGCGCCAATGGCGCAGCCGGCAAGTTCGGACATACGCTCTACGAGGAGAACGGCCGCCTCTGCGAATGCGGCAAGCGCGGCTGCCTGATGGCCTACCATTCCGAGGCCTCGATGTTGCGGCGCTGGCATGAGGCGACGGGTGGGGGCCAGGATCTGGGCACGCCCGAGTTGCGCCAGGCGCTTGCTGCAGAGGATCCGACGGCTGTCCGGATCGTCGAGGATTCAGGACGCAGTATCGGAACGGCTCTCGCCAATCTCGTCAACGTGACGGATCCGGAAGTGGACGTGGCGGGCGGAGAAGCTGTTTCACTCGGCGAACACTTTCTGGCGCCTCTGCAGGAGGCCTTGGCACTTAGAACCTTCAGGATGCCACCCCCCATTCTTCCCGATTGGGAGGACAATTCATGGGCACGCGGCGCCGCAGCGTTGGTAACGCAGAAGATGTTCGATTTCGAATCTGTCGGAGGCGTCACGAGACCCCTCCAGTCATTCGGATAGACGGCTTCCGTAGCGGGCGGCGACCGGGCCGAGAATGAATGATCTCACCCACGACGCCGGTCCCTGATGGGGCGGTCGACTAGGCAACGCTCACGCCGCATCATGCTCCAAGGCTGCCGACCCCGAGAGATCGAACTGCAATTCGGCAAGCTTGGAATATGCTCCGCCCTTGCGGATCAACGTGGCGTGCGTCCCCTCCTCGATCACCCGGCCGCCGTCGATCACCAGGATTCGATCCGCCTTGAGAACCGTGGCAAGCCGATGCGCGATGACAATCGTCGTGCGGTTGCACATCAATTCGTCGAGCCCCCTTTGCACCAGCATTTCGTTTTCGGCGTCGAGAGATGCCGTGGCCTCATCCAGCAAAAGGATCGGCGCGTTCTTCAGAACGGCACGGGCGATCGCAAGCCTTTGCCGCTGACCGCCCGACAGGGTGAGACCGCGCTCGCCGACCACGGTGCGATAGCCGTCCGCCAACTCGGAAATAAATCCGTGCGCCCTTGCCGTGGTCGCTGCAGCCGCGATCTCGTCCTCTGACGCGTCAGGTCTTCCGAGACTGATATTTTCTGCGACGGTCGTCGCGAAGATGGTCACATCTTGCGGCACGATAGCAATTTCCCCTCGAACTGCAGCGGTGGCGGCTGTGCGCACATCGCAGCCATCGAGCGAAATGTCGCCGGAATAAACCTTGTAGAAACCGAGCAGCAGCGAAAAGACCGTGCTCTTGCCCGAGCCGGAGGCACCCACAAGCGCGACTGTCTCGCCGGGCCGGACGCTCATCGACAGGCCCGCGAGGACTTGCCTGTCCGGAGCTCCCGGATAGGCAAAATGCAGATCCCGGATTTCGATCGCGCCTTTTGCGGGTTGGCCGAGCGGAGCGCGTGACACCGGGTCGCGCTCGCCGGCATCTTCATCGAGCAGTTCGAAAAGACGTTCGGCGGAACCTGCCGCCTGCGCCAGTTCACCCCAGACCTCAGATAGCGATCCGAGCGATCCGGCAGCAATGACGGAATAGAGCAGGAATTGGCTCAGGCTGCCCGCCGACAGCGTTCCGGATAGCAGATTGTGAGCGCCGATCCAGAGAACCCCGACGACGCTTCCGAAAATCAGCGCAATGGCAACAGCGGTCAGGAGCGCACGCGATCGGGCAGCAAAGACGGCACTGCGATAGGACGCCTCGACGTCATCAGCATATCTCTCGCTGGCCGCCGCCTCCCCGTTGAAGGCCTGCACCGTCCGACTTCCGGCGATCATCTCGCTGGCAAAGGCGGACGCGATCGCAAGAGCGTCCTGGGCTGCACGCGATTTTTTGCGAACCGAGCGGCCGAATAGGACAAGCGGCGCGACGACGAGCGGGATGGCACCCAAAATGATGGCGGAAAGTCCCGGGCTCGTGACGAACATCATCACCAGCGCACCGAGACACAGCAACGAATTGCGCAGGGCCACCGATGCGGCGAGGTTCAATGCGGACTTGATTTGCGCGGCATCCGCCGTCAGCCGCGATGCGATGTCGCCGGATTTGTTGGCGTCAAAAAAGCTCGCCGGCAAACGCGTTACGTTGCGGAAGGTTTTCACACGCAGGTCGCTGACGATGCGCTCGCCAAGCGTCGTAACGAAATAATATCGGCAAGCGCTTGTGACGGCGAGTGCGACAGCAAGCGCAAGAAGCATCAGGAAATAGCTGTTGACGAAGCCACCGTCGGACTGTCCGAAACCGTGGTCGATCATCCGGCGGACGGCCATCGGCAGTGCAAGCGAGATCATAGCCGCCGCCGCCAGCGAAACGAGCACCAATAGCAGCAAGCCCCGGTGAGGCCGCAACAGGGGCAGCAACCGGACGAGGCCGGAGACATCAGGCCTCTTTTTTCCGGACCGCGGTCGGGAGCCTGCAGTCACGTCGGTGGGAGGAGCGGCAGATCGGTCGTGCGCGGCAATCATCAAGGTGAGGGTCTCCTGGACTGGAATGCCTCCTTTTTGGCACTGGCGCGGCGACAGTCTTTGACCGCGATCAATTACCGGTCGGTTCCGCCGAAGCCTTCCCGCGGCAGAAGGTCCCACCAGTATGTCGCGATAAGCCCTGCTGCACCCCACAGCCGGGCCTGGATCGTGATAGCGGACGGGCGAAACGACAGGCGCATGACCGCCCCACCGGTCGCAGTTTCATCCGGGTCAAATAAACCGACGGTGCTAGACGCTAGAGCGGGCCATGACCTACGTCAGACGCATCAAAGATATCATCACCGGGCTAGCGCAGCCCGCCAGATTCCTGGAACTGGCCGATCGGGCCCTGGCTGGACTTTCGATCATCACTGTTCTCTGTTTCGCTGTTGGACTTTATCTGAGTTTTGTTTCCGATGGCGATTACCAGCAGGGTGACACCGTCAGGATCATGTATGTCCATGTGCCCGCAGCATGGATGGCGATGCTCTGCTATACGGTGATGACCGCAAACGCCATCGGCTCCCTGGTATGGCGCCATCCACTTGCCGATGTCGCTGCGCGCGCCGCCGCACCCATCGGCGCCGCCTTTACCTTCGTGTCGCTCGTCACAGGCGCGATCTGGGGCAAGCCGATGTGGGGAACCTGGTGGGTGTGGGACGCACGCCTGACCTCGATGTTTGTGCTTTTCCTGATGTATCTCGGTCTATTGGCGATCAACCGTGCAATCGACGAGCCGACGCGCGCCGCTCGTGTTACGGCGGTCCTCGTTCTCGTGGGCTTCGTCAACATTCCGATCATCAAGTTCTCGGTCGACTGGTGGAACACATTGCATCAGCCGGCCAGCGTGCTCAGGCTGGATGGCCCTGCTCTGGACATCGAATTCCTTCGCCCGCTCCTGACCATGGGCCTTGCCTTCACAGCACTCTTTTTCACCCTCCACATGGCCTCGATCAGGAACGAGATCTGGCGGCGAAGACTCATGTCGCATCATCGCTTGGCCGCACGGGCCGCAATGCAAAGGGAGAATTGAATGACACATCAGGACTACGTGCTGGCAGCCTATACGGTCGCATTCACCGTCATGATCACCATCAGCGCGATGACCTGGTTTCGCGGCCGTACCTATCGCCGGCAGGTCGAGACGCTGGCGAAAATCAGGCATCGCACGCGGCGCGAGGTCCGCTAGGTGCGCCACTATCTTCTGGCCGCCGTGCCGCTGCTCGTCTTTGTGGCAATTGCCGGAGCCGCTGGGCGCATGCTTTATCGGCAGGCGGTAGAAGGATATTCGCCCTCCGCCCTCCCTACCGCACTGATCGGTCAGGCACATCCTGCGATCGATCTGCCGCCGCTTGCCGGGTTACAGTCTCCCGGACTTCAGGATAGCGGGCTTTCCGGCCAGGTCGCGATCGTCAACGTGTTCGCATCCTGGTGCATCCCCTGCCGGCAGGAACATGCCGCGCTCATGCAGCTATCGAAGGACACGCGCATCAAGCTGATAGGCATCAATTACAAGGATAACAGCAGCAACGCTCTGGCCTTCTTGCGCGACAACGGGAACCCCTACGCAGCCGTCGGCGTCGATCCGACCGGCAGGGAGGCGATCAACTGGGGGGGTCTACGGCGTGCCGGAGACCTTCGTCGTCGGGCGCGACGGCCGCATCCTGTTCAAACAGGTCGGCCCGCTCGACGAAAAGGCCCTGTCGGCAGGCATCGGTCCCGCTCTCGACAGGGCACTGGCTGCCGGCAACTGACCCGAAGCCCTCGTCTAAAGCTGGCTCGGCGACTTCACCTCAAGCCTGTTGCGACCGCTTGTCCGGATCTGAATCTGCCGCAAGCTGCAATCGATCAAGGCAGCCTCCCGATCCGAGATTCTCGACGAGCGCCAGTACGGCACGGCGCTGCAAGTCGGTTTCCACATTTCCTTCGAGTGTGATCTGCCCGTTATGGACGGAGACGCGGATCCTCTGCGACGTCAGGCCGAGATCGTATTTCAGGCGTGCGCGAACCGCGAGCAGGATCGCGCCATCCTCGCGCGGCAACCTGAGGGTCGGCGCATCTGTTATCAGAGCGAGGATATCGCGCCGGCTGACGATCCCCGCGAGCCGGCCGGCCTCAACGATCGGAATACGCTTGATGCGATGGACCTCAAGGCTTTCGGCAATATCGGAAACCTCGCTGTCCGGGGTGGCGACGATAACGTCGCGTGACATGATATCCCTGACGGACCAGCCATTGCCGCGAATGTAGCGGTCAAGATCGACGTCGGAGGTAATTTCCGTGTTACGCGCGATGCGCGGCGCAAGCCGGATCTCCCGACGCAGCAATAGATCGCCTTCAGTCAGAATCCCACAGACCCGCCCTTCGTCGTCAACGACAGGCAGCCCGCTGATATTGTTTTGCATCATCACCGCAACGGCATGGCGGATCCCTGCCACAGGGCTGATCGATACCACATTGCTCGTCATAATATCCCTGGCCTGCATGCGTGCACCTCCCTTTCCGGAAACATCTGGTACCATGAGAGTAGGATGGCTTGGACGAACCGACCTTGACCTCCGTCAAAGTCGCGGTGTCGGATCCAGCAACTCCGCGAGCCTTGCCTGCTCTTCGACGGTGAGCTTGCTGCCGGTGGGCTTGCCGGCCCGCTTGCGGGCAAAGACGAGAAGCGAGATGCCGCCGGCGAGGATCAGCAGGACTGGCGCACCCCAGAGCAGCAGCGTGCGCACACTGACGCGCGGCTTCAGCAGCACGAACTCGCCGTAGCGCGAGACGATGTAGTTCAGCACCTGCTCGTCGCTATCGCCATCGGTGATGCGCTCGCGCACGAGAAGACGCAGGTCCTTGGCAAGATCGGCATTGGAATCGTCGATCGACTGGTTCTGGCAGACCATGCAGCGCAGTTCGGAAGACAGTGTTCGGGCGCGGGCTTCGAGAGCGGGGTCGGAGAGCACTTCGTCCGGATTGACGGCGAAGGCCGGGGCGGCCGCCGTCATGAGCGCCAGGACGAGGAGGAAACGCCTGATCATTCCGCCGGCTCCATGGCCGGGGCTGCCGGCTTGGCCGGTTTCGCCTTGCGGCTTGGCGCCCCGACACGCAGGCGCCGGTCGGTCAGCGAGACGACGCCGCCGAGCGCCATGATCAAGGTCCCGCCCCAGATGCAGAGAATGAACGGCTTCCACCAGATGCGCACGACGATGCCGCCGTCATGGGTGGCGTCACCGAGCGAGACATAGAGTTGGCTGAGGCCGAAGGTCAGGATGCCGGCTTCCGTCGTCGGCATCTGCCTTGCGGTATAAAGCCGCTTGGCCGACCAGACATCGGCAGTCTCGGCACCGCCGCGGCGGATCGAGAAGTGGCCGCGGTCCTCGGTATAGTTCGGGCCGACAGCCGGCTGCATGCCGTCGAAGACAATGCTGTAACCGCCGGCATCCGTCGACTGGCTCTGCTTCATCTCGACCACATGCTCGGTCTGGAAGGTGGTGACTGCGACGATGCCGAGCACGGTGACACCAAGCCCGGCATGGGCCAATGCCGTACCGAAGGCAGAGCGCGGCAGGCCCGACAGCCTTCGCCAGGCGATATCGGCCTTCACCTTGCCGATACCGGCGCGATACCAGAGATCGGCGCCAGCCCCCAGGATCAGGAACAGGCCGGCGGCAAGGCCGAGCACGGCCATGACAGGGCCGCCATGCTGGAGATAGAAGAAGACGAGGGCTGCGATGAGCGCGAGAGCGGCCACGACGTAAAGCCGCTGCATTGCGCCAAGCAGATCGCCGCGCTTCCAGGCCAGCAGCGGCCCGAAGGGCACGACGACCAGAAGCGGCGCCATCAGCAGGCCGAAGGTCAGGTTGAAGAAGGGCGGGCCGACGGAGATCTTGTCGCCGGTCAGTGTTTCCAGGACCAGCGGATAGAGCGTGCCTGTTAGTACCGTGCCGCAGGCAACCGTCAGGATCAGGTTGTTGACGACGAGCGCGCCCTCGCGCGAGATCGGCGCAAACAGCCCGCCCGCCGACAGAAGCGGCGCGCGGAAGGCAAAGAGCGCCAGCGCGCCGCCGATGAAGATCAAGAGGATGCAGAGGATGAAGACGCCGCGGCTCGGGTCGCTCGCAAAGGCATGGACCGAGGTCAAGACGCCGGAGCGCACCAGGAAGGTGCCCATCAGCGACAGCGAGAAGGTGAGGATGGCGAGCAGCACCGTCCAGATCTTCAAGGCCTCGCGCTTTTCCATGACGAGGGCGGAGTGCAGGAGCGCGGTGCCGGCAAGCCAGGGCATGAAGGAGGCATTCTCCACCGGATCCCAGAACCAC